>JBILGK010000092.1:0-3731 GCA_044351065.1 Cyanobium sp. | reverse complement strand
CTCAAGCCCGGCACGCTTCCCGGCGCCAATGGCGACGACGCCTACCTGGCGGTGGTGCAGCGCTATGGCGACACCACCGACGCGGGCGTCCAGCTCCAGGCCCTTGCCCACTACGGCATCAGCGCCCGGCTGGTGCAGACCGCTGATTTCGCGCTGATCGAGCAGCAGATCGCCCGCGGCATCCCGGTGCCCTGCGGCTACATCCACCGCGGCCCCGTCGATCGACCCACCGGCTCGGGCCACTGGCTGCTCGTCTACGGCCACACCCCCACCCACCTGGTGGTGAACGACCCGTGGGGGGATCCGGATCTGGTCAGCGGCGCCACCCTCAATGCCAACGGGATGGGGCTGCGCTTCTCGCGGCAGAACTTTGGCAAGCGGTGGATGGTGGAGCCCATCGGCGATGGCACCTACCGCTATGCCCCCGGCAAGGGCTGGGCGGTGGTGGTGGATGGGGTGGGGTGAGGGGCTCGCCAGGCCCGTGGCTGGATCCGGTGTTCTGCTGAGTCGTTGAGGCTCTGATCGTTGGGGATTGCTGCTCCGAGCCCCGCGATTCATTGGGCTGTTGCCGCTGGAGGTGGTTGGGCTGAGGACGGGGTGCCGAAGTTGAGCTAAAACTGATGAATGTCTCCGACTCCACGCCCCAGAGGCCTCATCGCTGGTCAGCAGCTTCCGATCCAGGAATGGAAGCTGCTGGAACGCGTCCTCAAGATGGGTGGAGGATACGTTCTTAACTTCTCCGACCGAAGTTACGCCCACTTCTTCGCCACTTTCGGCGTGGACATAGACGACAAGAGCCGCTTCTTTGAGGGCGGACCCTCCAAGGCCATCCGCTTGCGGACGTTTTTACGTATTTCGGAGCCCCCTCTCGTCGGGCAGGTTCTGCTTGCCCTTCTTGACCACGGTATCGCCACGAGATTTGAGAGTCGAAACTTGCCAGTTTGCTACGAAGTCGATGAGAAGGAGATCGGGATATTCCGCGCCATTGCCGA
Organism: Cyanobium sp.; assembly: GCA_044351065.1. Classification (GTDB taxonomy): domain Bacteria; phylum Cyanobacteriota; class Cyanobacteriia; order PCC-6307; family Cyanobiaceae; genus Cyanobium. Next base: position 2,739 of record JBILGK010000092.1, on the reverse strand, counting down.
AAGGTTCACTGTCAGAGTCTCTACCGTGGGCAGGAACATCCGTCGCTTTCGTGTTGCGCTGTCTTTTGCAGGGGAGAAACGCCAATTTGTAGATCAGGTGGCAAGAATTCTCGCGCACCGCTTTGGCGAGGCGAAAGTCCTCTATGACAAATTTCATGAAGCAGAGTTTGCGCGAAGCGACCTAGGCATATATCTTCCTCGTCTTTACAATCACGACTCAGACCTTGTTGTCGTGGTTGCCTGTCCAGATTACGATCAAAAGCCATGGACCGGGCTTGAGTGGGTCGCAATTCACGATCTCCTGAAGCAACGCAAAGAGTCGGATGTCATGCTCTGCAGATTTAAATACGCTCAAGTAAGGGGCCTCTATTCTACAGCAGGGTTTGTCGAGCTTGACAATATAAATCCGAGCCAGGCTGTCAGCCTTATCCTCCAAAGACTTGCCCTGAACGAGGGACATTCGAAGGATCACTACCTTAACGGTGGCGGCGGGGAGTATCGATAGGGCTAGGGCTTGCTGGTCTGCCTTTGCCGGAATATTTCTACTCCATTTCGATGCCGGATAGCATTTATTCCCTGCCCTTGTAATCGATAGCAGTCTTGTCGAAGAAAGAAGGGGTCAGGAAATTACGCATTGCGTATTGCGTGACCAATGAATCCCCCAAGGCCAGCCTGTGCAACGGAGATGATGGCCGTTGTTCACCCACCCCCTACGCCACCTCCATCCCCTCCAACGGCACCACCCCCACACCGCAAGCCACCTCAATCTCCTCCCACCGGCTCTGATCCACCCCCAACCGCTGCGCCACCGCCTCGCGGGGGACACCAGCTCCCTGCAGCTTCCTCCCCCTGGCATGGAGCTCCCGCCAGCTGGGCGGCACCTTGATCAGAAAGCCCCGATCGCGCAGGAAGTGGTGCACCTCACCGTTGGCGTAGCGGCGGGCGAAAGGCCGGAAGTCACCCCGCTCTGGTGCATAGCGGCGGGAAGCCAGGATGATGCCCACCATGGCGATCTGCTCCAGGTCTTCCCGGGCATGGCCGGTGCGGCGCGAGAGGTTGGCCGCCACCGCTCGGGCGATGTCTCGATGCTGCAGCGCCAGGGCATTGGCGGCGGCATGGGGATGGTCGCGGCGATGGGGCCGGCGCCGGGTCGGCCCAGGCGAGCGGGTAGGACCCCATGAGCTGGTGCTGGAGCTGGTGCCCTGGTGCTGGAGGGCGCTGGGTCGATGGCTTGGGGGGTGGCTGGCTTCGGTGGTGGTGTGGGGCATCGCTCGGCTCTCTTGTTCGGGAGTGGGTTGCTGCGTCAAGGCTGGAGAGATCGTCCGCGGGGGATCAGCGGAGGGCTACTTGGCTGGTTCGGGGAGTCCAGCCGCTTCTTCGTGAGGAGCGCTCCGCGGCCGCCACGGTGTGGCCTGCAGGCGACAAAAAGGAGCCAACGCATAACGCTGGCGTGATGCAGGGGGAAAGAATCCACGCCCGAGCCCAAAGAATCCCAAAGGATCCACGGCGGTTTTTTTCCCAGATCCATTGCGGCGCAAAAGGATCCCAGGAATCCCAAGAATCCAGCCCTTTTTTTCAGGAGCCGCCAACGCGCGATAGATCACGCAACTGTGATGGCGTGGGACCAAGCAGCCAGCAACGGTCCTGAAAGGGCCCATTGCGCGGTACATAACACCTGCGTAATACGTCCGGCAAAACGCCACCCGCTGAACAAGGCCTGGATTCTTGGGATTCTTTGTCTTCTGTTGCAGCGCAGTCGGTTTGGCTGATTTTCGTGGGTGGATCCTTGTGGATCCTTTGCCCCCGCAGCCTGGATTCTTTGCCAGCGGAGGGTTTGAAGCCCTCCGCCGCCGCTCTCCTGTCGCCTGCAGGCCACAACCCAGGCGCTGCTCCGCTCGCTCCCTGCTCATGGCTCCAGCACCCGCGCCAGCCAGTCGGCGCCGCCATCGCTGAGGCTGTAGTGGATGGAAAAGCCCCGACCCTCTCCTGCCTTCTTGGTGGCCACCACGATGCTCCTGAGGTCATTGAGCAGGCGGCCCAGGCTCTTGTAGCGGTTGAGGTCTTCCCGCTCCAGCTCCTGTTTGCGCTGCGCCGTCGCCGGCAACGCTCCGACTGCCTGCAGCAGCTGCAACAGAGGCAGGCCCTCCTCGCCGCGCTCATGGCGCTCCAGCAGATGCCGCAACGCCTGCTGCTGCTCACTGGTCGCCTTCTGCAGACGCTCCAGGGCCTTCTGGCGGCCCTCCTCCATCTCCTGCTCCTCCAGCACATCGCTGTAGGGGCCGATTCGCACAAAGCGGCCGCCCCCTTCCTCCATCGCCACCACCAGATCCACCGGCGGGCCCGATCTGGCCTCCCGCACCAGCCGCCGCTGCGGCGATTCCTTGAGCAGTCGATTGCCCTGGCTGAGGTAGTGCAGCGTCAGGATCGTGTTCGCCGCACCGGCGATCGCGTTGTGGCCCGAGAGGGCCTCGGTGCCGGTGGTCTCGTTCGCCTTGTTGCAGTGGTGCACCAGCAGCACGGTGCCGCCCGCGTCGGTGATCTGGTGCTTGAGGTCGTAAATCAAGCTGCCCATCTCCGGATCGTTCTCGCCAAAGAAGCAGGAGCGGGTGATTGAGCGCAGCGAATCGAGCATCACCACCGCCCCGCTCTGCTCCGCCAGGCAATGGCGCAGGGCTTCCAGGTTGGCTTCTGTCGCCCGGAACCTGCGGGACCAGAGCAGCAGCGGATGGCCCCACATCC
>JBILGK010000010.1:0-104006 GCA_044351065.1 Cyanobium sp. | reverse complement strand
GCAGGGTCACCCGCGCACTGGCATCGGTGGCATTGACGATCTGCTCGATGCCGCTGGCGGCGGAGAAATTGCCACCAAGGCCCACATCCACAGGGCCGGAGCCGGTGGCGAGGATCTGGTCGATGCCATCGCCGGCGGCGCCGCTGTCGGCGTAATTGTCGTACCCGTTGAAGGTGTATGGACGATCGGCGTACCAGGCCGGGTCGTAGCCGCTCACGAGGTAGGTATCGCCCCCGCCGCCGCCGTTGAGGCTGTCATCACCGCGGCCGCCGCGGATGACATCGGCGCCTGCGGTGCCGATCACGGTGTCGTTGCCGTCGCCGGCATCGATGACGATATTGCCGCCGATCAGGGCGACATTGGAGAAATCGAGGTTGTTGGTCTGCCAGTTGCCGAGCAGGGTCACCCGCGCACTGGCATCGGTGGCATTGACGATCTGTTCAATACCGCTGGCGGCGGAGAAATTGCCACCAAGGCCCACATCCACAGGGCCGGAGCCGGTGGCGAGGATCTGGTCGATGCCATCGCCGGCGGCGCCGCTGTCGGCGTAGCTGTCGTAGCCCTCGAAGGTGTAGGGGCGATTGTTGTACCAGGCCGGGTCGTAGCCGCTCACGAGGTAGGTGTCACCGCCGCCGCCGCCATTGAGGCTGTCATCGCCGCGACCGCCGCGGATGACATCGGCGCCTGCGGTGCCGATCACGGTGTCGTTGCCATCGCCGGCATCGATGACGATATTGCCGCCGATCAGGGCGACATTGGAGAAATCGAGGTTGTTGGTTTGCCAGTTGCCGAGCAGGGTCACCCGCGCACTGGCATCGGTGGCATTGACGATCTGCTCGATGCCGCTGGCGGCGGAGAAATTGCCACCAAGGCCCACATCCACAGGGCCGGAGCCGGTGGCGAGGATCTGGTCGATGCCGTCATCGGTGGCGCCGCTGTCGGCGTAGCTGTCGTAGCCCTCGAAGGTGTAGGGGCGATTGTTGTACCAAGCCGGGTCGTAGCCGCTCACGAGGTAGGTGTCACCGCCGCCGCCGCCATTGAGGCTGTCATCGCCGCGACCGCCGCGGATGACATCGGCGACTGCGGTGCCGATCACGGTGTCGTTGCCATCGCCGGCATCGATGACGATATTGCCACCGATCAGGGCGACATTGGAGAAATCGAGGTTGTTGGTTTGCCAGTTGCCGAGCAGGGTCACCCGCGCGCTGGCATCTGTGGCATTGACGATCTGTTCAATACCGCTGGCGGCGGAGAAATTGCCACCAAGGCCCACATCCACAGGGCCGGAGCCGGTGGCGAGAATCTGGTCGATGCCATCGCCCGCGGCGCCGCTGTCGGCGTAGCTGTCGTAGCCCTCGAAGGTGTAGGGGCGATTGTTGTACCAGGCCGGGTCGTAGCCGCTCACGAGGTAGGTGTCACCACCGCCGCCGCCATTGAGGCTGTCATCGCCGCGACCGCCGCGGATGACATCGGCGCCTGCGGTGCCGATCACGGTGTCGTTGCCGTCGCCGGCATTGATCAGGAAATTGCCACCGATCAGGGTGACCGTGGAGAAATCAAACACGTTCGCCTGCCAGTTGCCGAGCAGGGTCACCCGCGCGCCACCCTCGGTGGCATTGATGATCTGTTCGATGCCGTTGCTCGGACCGAATTGGCGCAGGCCGATGTCCACCGCCCCGGCGCCCTGGGCCAGGATCACATCCACGCCGCTGCTGCCGCTGTCGGCGTAGCTGTCGTAGCCCTGGAAGGAGTAGGTCTGCCAGACGGGATTGTCGGGATTGGCGCCGCTGGCCAGGTAGGTGTCGCCGTCTTCTCCCCCATCGAGGTTGTCGTCGCCGAAGCCACCGTCCAGCACGTCGGCGTCGACACCACCGCGCAGGGTGTCGTTGCCCCAGCCGCCATCCAGCAGATCGGAGCCGCCGAAGCCGTCCACCACGTCATCACCGCCGCGGGCGAGCACCTGCTCCGCCTCGTCGTTGCCGGCGATCGTTTCGCCATTGTCGCTGCCGAGTGTCAGGCGGCGATTGGAGAGGAAGTAGTTCAGCCAGCCGGAGACGTCGCTGAGCGACTGGTTGGTGTCGCCGTCCTCATTGAGGAAGTTGTCGCCGCGGATTTCGAAGCCGTAGTGAAAGATGCCGTCCGCAACGGTGTTCACCAGGTTCTGGCCGAAGAACTGGGTGGTGGCGCCGTCGTTCTGGATCTTGTGGAAGCCGGTTTCAGTGCCGTTCTCGTCATCGCCGTGGTGGAGCACGAAGGCCGAATAACGGTTGTTGCGCACCCAGCGGTTGATCGTTCGCAGGTCGTTGCGGCTGATCCAGCCATCGAGATTGACATCGGTGGCGGCAACCGCCTCGAGAAAAATGCCATTGAGGGCGTTGGCGGCCGCCAGGCCGTCGTTGATGTCCAAGGCGGACGTTTGCTTGGCGAGGCCCGGATCCAGTCGAATCCAATCCACCAGGCGATCAAGGCCGCTGCCGGTGGTGGAGGGATCGCCGTAGTAGTAGGTGATCCATTCGGCCACATCGCTGACGCGGGCGTTGGCGTCGCCGTCCTCGTTCTGGAAGCGCCCGTCGGCGTTGATCGTGAAGCCGATGTGATAAATGCCGTCATAGATGGTGTTGACGGCGTTCTGGCCGAACAGCCGGGTGGTGGCGCCGTCGTTCTGCACCAGGTGGTAGCCGGTTTCGACACCGTTCTCGTCATCGCCATGGCGCTCCACAAAGAAGGCGTAGCGCGCCGGGTCGCTCTGGATCCAGCCGTTGATCCAGGTCACTTCCGCGGCGCTCAGGCGCGTGTCATCGCGATCGGCGCGCCCCCGTTCGTGGAGAGCGGCGATGCCCGCCAGGATCAGCTGGTTGAGGTCGTTGGCGGCCTGGGCGCCGCTGACGATCTCAACCGGGGAAATGGAAGCCTGCAGACCGGGATCCGCCACGATCGTTTCCACGATGCGATCGAGATCGCTGCCGCTGGTGGCCAGATCCTGCTTGAGGAGGGTGAGCCAACGGGCCACATCGGTGAGGGTGGCGTTGTCGTCGCCGTCCTCGTTGGTGAGGCGAGTGCCGTTGGCGCTGAGCGGAAACCCGATGTGATAAATCCCGTCGAGCACCGTGTCGATCAGGGCGCGGCCATCGAACTGGCGGTTGCCGCCATCGTTCTGGATGGTGTGGAAGCCGGTCTCCGTGCCGTTCTCATCGTCGCCATGCAGCTCCAGGAAGCGCTGCAGACGTTCCGGATGGGCGGGATCGCGGAACCAGCCGTTGAGGGCCACGATGTCGGCGGGGGTCAGCACCGCTTTGTCGAGGGCGCCGACGTCCCGCAGGCCCTCGGCGATCAGGCGGTTCAGCCCGTCCGCCGCGGCGATGCCGCTGCTGATGGAGCCGGCCTCGTTGGCGCCGGCCAGGCCGGGATCGCGGGCAATCCAGTCCTGGGTCTGATCCAGGCCAGTGCCGCTGCTGCCGACGGGGTGCTCGCGGAAGGGGGAGTAGCTGGTGACGGGGCTCATGGTCGGGCTGGCAAGGGCAAGGGGAGGGGAAACCCGGAAAGACCTGGCGGTGGCGGCCGCCATCGGGCTGGGACTTCCTGCTGGGACTTCATGCCGATATCCCAGATCTGTAATGTAAGGCCGATCAGGAAGTTTCCCGCGTTTCTCGCGAAGACTCTTGATCAATCTTTCCGTAACCTTACTTTCGTCTGGCTCCGGCTCCGTTCAGGTCGTCCCGGAGCCTTGCGCGCGCAGCCGCCCCGCCACCCGCTCCCACAGCCGCTCCGACAGTTGTGCGGGGCTGCCCCGGTTGTCGATCACCACATCCGCCAGGCCCCGCTTGCGCGCGAGCGGCCACTGGGCCGCCAGCCGCCTCCGGGCCTCCTCCTCCCCCAGGCCATCCCGGACCATCAACCGCTGCAGCTGCTGGTCCTCCCCACAGTCCACCAGCCACACCTCGCTGCAGAGCGCCTCAAGCTCCGCCTCGAACAGCAGGGGAGCCATCAGCACCACCGTCGGCGCGTCCGCCAGCGCCGCCAGCTCCCGCTCGAACCGCTGGCGCACCAGCGGGTGCACCTGCGCCTCCAGCCAGCGCCGCTCCTCCTCGTCCGCGAACACGATCCGGCCCAGGGCGGCCCGATCCAGGGCCTCCTCCCCCTCCCCTTGCACCTTGCTTCCATAGCGCGCCAGCACCGCCCGGGTAGCCGGCTGGCCCGGGGCGAGGGCGTCGCGGGCGTAGCGATCCGCGTCGAGCACCGGCAGGCCCCGCGCGGCCAGCAGCCCGCCCACGCTGCTTTTGCCGCTGGCGATCCCGCCGGTGAGGCCGATGCGCCGCTGTGCTCCTCGCCAGCGGGGACGGGCCAGGCGCTCCAGCATCGCCGGTGGCCCCAGCTGCTCCAGCTGGAAACTCTCCCCGTAGCTGGCGGTGGGGTACTCGGAGAAGAAGCGGCTGCGGCGCGGGGGGTGCAGCCGCTGCGCCAGGTTTGCCCCCCGGCTGCGGGCCCGCAGTGCGGAGCGCAGCAGCGACCGGCGCCAGGCGGGGGCCGCCGGCCATTGCAGCGCGTGCGCCGTCTCGGGCTCCAGCAGACCCCGCAGCACCCCCGCCAGGGCAGGCCGCAACGGCTCCGGCCAGTCGGCCAGCAGCATCCCCAGCGTGGCCTCGGCGATGCGCCGGTTGCTGGCGGCGGGACGGAACGCCTCGCTCTCCACCCGCCGGTTCAATGCCAGCAGCGCCTCCAGGCTCTCGGGCAACTCCGCCAGGCCCATGCGCAGCCCCACGTGCCGCCAGAAGCGAAACAGGGCCTGCTGCTCCCCCTCGCGCAGGGGCCGCCAGCCGTAGCGCTCCAACCAGCGGATCGGCTCGGCCACGAATGTGGAGAGCACATAGAGGAAGTCGGCGTTGCCGATCGCATAGCTGCCGTGGATGCGGTTCATGCGCCCGATCACCGCCGCCCCCACCACGCTGTCGGGTCCGTGGCGCAGCAGCTCGGCCACCATCAGGCCGGTGTCGTCGTAGCGCTTGCGCGGCCGTTGCTCGAATTCGCCGCTGCGCTGCAGCAGGCCGGAGATCGAGGGCACGCAAAAGGTTTTGAGCAGGGCAAGCTCCAGGGCGCGGGTGAGATCCCAGGGGAAGGCGGTGCCCGCCAGCCGCTGGCAGGTGGTCAGCGCCTCTGTGTCCAGGCGGGCCTCCGGCCGGGGCTCCGGTGTGGCGGCCATGGGCAGGGGCGTGGCGGCGTCCCCCAGTCTGGGCTGTCGCACCCTGCGGGAGAGGATGGGAGCAGCTCCCCTGGCGGCGTGACCCATCCCTGGCACCCCATCCCCGGCGGCGTCACCGCCCCCCGCGGCTTCCTGGCTGCCGGGATCACCGCCGGCCTGAAGGCCTCCGGACGGCCCGACCTCTCCCTTCTCCTCGCCCCGGAGGGCGCCGTCTGCGCCGGTTGCTTCACCACCTCCCGGGTGCGGGCCGCCTGCATCGATCTCTGCGCCGAGCGCCTGCGCCGCAGCGACGGCCAGGCGAGGGCGGTGCTCACCAACTCCGGCCAGGCCAATGCCTGCACCGGGGAGCGGGGCCTGGCCGACAGCCTGGCGGCCACCGCGGCCCTGGCGCAGCGCCTGGGGCTGCCGGAGGCGGAGGTGCTGATCTGCTCCACCGGGGTGATCGGGGTGCCGATCCCGATCGACACGCTTCTGGCGGGCCTGGATCCCCTGGTGGCGGCCCTGAGCGAGAGCGGTGGCGACGCGGCGGCGCGGGCGATCCTCACCACCGATCTGGTCGAGAAGCAGATCGCCTTGGAGGCGGAGCTGGGGGGCCGCAGGGTGCGCCTCGGTGGCATGGCCAAGGGGTCCGGGATGATCCATCCGGACATGGCCACGATGCTGGGCTACCTGAGTTGCGATGCCGGCGTGCCGGCCGAGGTCTGGCAGGGGATGGTGAGGCGGGCGGTGGATCGCTCCTTCAACGCCATCTCGGTGGACGGCGACACCAGCACCAACGATGCGTACCTGGCGTTCGCTGCCGGTGATGCCCTGCCCCCGGAGCACTACCCCGCGCTGGAATCCGGCCTGACGGCGGTGTCGCAGCATCTGGCAAGGGCGATCGCCCGCGACGGCGAGGGGGCCACCTGCCTGATCGAGGTGTGGGTGAGAGGGGCGGGCGATGACGCGGGCGCCCGCGTCATCGCCCGCACGATCTGCGCGTCCTCCCTGGTGAAGTGCGCCATCCACGGCCGCGACCCCAACTGGGGCCGGATCGTGGCCGCCGCGGGCCGCGCCGGCGTGCCCTTCGACCCGGAGGCGGTGGCCCTCTGGCTGGGGGAGCACCAGCTGATGGCCGCCGGCCAGCCGCTGCCCTTCGACCGTCCTGCTGCCTCCGCCTATCTGCGGGAGCGGGCCGCCGCTGCCTACCTGCAGGACGACACGGTGCGGATCCGGCTGGAGGTGGGAGACGGCCCGGGCGAAGGCCGTGCCTGGGGCTGCGACCTCTCGGATCAGTACGTGCGCATCAACGCGGATTACACCACCTGATCGGCCACCGTCCGTGGCCGATCAGGTGGTGCGCTTGTACGATTCTTTCGGCGTTTCTTTCCTTGCTTGCTTGAATCCACAGGTAAGCAAAGCGTGCCCGCTGGGATTCGATGGCTATTGCGGGGGATATGCCTTTGAAGAAATACCATTCCACAAACCTTGTGATGGGGAACGTGAACTCCCGTCGCCGCGCTGGTAATTGTGCGGGAAGGGAAGCCCCTCCCCCTCTCCTGCCGGGCTCCTGCCTTGGCGACCATCGGCGTGGACGGCCAGCCCGGAGTCTGCTGTCAGCGTCGATTTAAGCTGGTTCCCCCTTTCGCCGACACCACGGCTCCGGCATGGTTCCGGCCTCCCCTTCCCCAGCGGCCTCTTCCGGACCGCGTCTGCGGCCCCAGCTGCGCCGCCCCCGCCAGTGGGGTTGGTCGATGTGGATGTTCGTGGGGGCTTGCTTCGCGCTCGGGTACGGAGTCACCCAGCGGCTGATGCGCGTCGACGCGGGCCTGGCCTGGCAGGGCCGCCAGTCCTTCGGCGTCAAACCCTTCCCCGGCACCACCCTGAAGGCCCTGGGGGAGCGCTACGGGGGCGATCCGATGGAGATCCGCGGCGATCTCGACCTGCTGGAGCTGGAGCGCCAGAAGCAGAAAGAGGAGAAGGAGGTGGCCGCCCGTGAAGCGGAGATCAAGCGCCGCGACGCTGAGGATCAGGAACGCCGGCTGCGGGAGGCGGAGCGGGTGCGCCTGGAGGGTCTGCAACGGGAGAGTGAGCCCCCGATTCCCGAACCGCCCGCCGTGGGGCCGATCGAGTCGCCGCTCCTGACCCCGCCGCAACCCCGGAGCGAACCCCCCGCCCCCGCTCCCCCACCGGAGGCCCCCCAGCCCTGAGCGTGCCCGCCCCCCTGAGCGTCCCCCGGATCTGCCACAGTTCGCCCATCCCCACGGTTCGGCCATGACTGCGCCGCAATACCTGCTCCAGGCCGCCTTCAACCGCCTGGGAGCCCGTTTCGGCAGCGGTCTGGCTGACACCGCGGCCACCCTGGCGGTCCTCGCCCAGGACGCCCCCCGTCGGCTGCGCCAGGAGCTCGACCTGTTCCGCGAGGAGGTGGAGCGCGAAGCCGATCGGCTGGAGCGCGGCGAGCCTGCGGAGGGCGGCCCCGTCCCCGGCGTCACCCCTCCAGGCGCCGCTGCCGGGGCCTCCCCCGATCCTCAGGATCAAATCGACGCCCTGCGGGCTCGGGTGGCCGAGCTATCCCGGCGCCTGGATCAGCGCCCTGGCGGTGGCTCCGCCCCTCCCTCCTGATGGACGCTCCCTCCAGTTCGGGGCGACTGGCCCGGCTGACCCGTCCTTTGCGCATCTGGTGGCTGGCCCTTTGCCTGATGGCCGGGCTCTGGTGGGATCGCCGTCGCTGGACCTATCTCGGGGGCTTCACACAGGAGCGCCTCGCCGCGCGCCAGCGCCGCCGCGCCCGCTGGCTCACCGCCACGTTCCTGCAGCTGGGCTCCGCCTTCATCAAGCTCGGTCAGCTTCTCTCCGCCCGACCCGACGTGCTGCCGGCGGATGTGGTGGAGGAGCTGGCCCATCTGCAGGACCGGGTGCCGGCCTTTCCGTTCGCGGTGGTGGAGTCGATCCTCGAGCAGGAGATGGGCGAACGTCGGGCGGAGATCATCGACATCGAGGTGGAACCGCTCGGCTCCGCCAGCCTCGCCCAGGTGCATCGCGCCAGCCTGCGCAGCGGCCGGCAGGTGGTGTTCAAGGTGCAGCGGCCGGGCCTGGAACGGCTGTTCCGCCTTGATCTGGAGGTGCTGCAGCAGGTGGCCGCCGCGGTGCAGCGCCATCCCCGCTGGGGGGCAGGTCGCGATTGGGTGGGGATCGCCAAGGAATGTCGCCGCGTGCTGCTGCGGGAACTCAATTTCGAGATCGAAAGGGAGCACGCCGCCCGCTTCCGCCAGCAGTTCCTCGATGACCCCGGCATCCGCATCCCGGCGGTGGTGTGGGAGCTGAGCTCCCGCCGGGTGCTCTGCCTCGACTACCTGCCCGGCATCAAGATCACCGACCGCCCCGCCCTGCTGGCCGCGGGCATCGATCCGGCGGCGGTGGCGGAAAAAGGCGCCGCCAGCTACCTGCAGCAGCTGGTGCGCTTCGGTTTCTTCCACGCCGATCCCCACCCCGGCAACCTGGCGGTCGCCGCCGATGGCGCCCTCATTTATTACGACTTCGGCATGATGGGGCAGATCTCCGAGCGATTGCGCAGCCGCATCGGTCGCATGGTGCGGGCCGCCGCCTCCCGCGATGCCGCCGGCCTGGTGGAGGAGCTGCAGCAGGCCGGGGTGATCGCCGCCGGCATCGACCCGGGGCCGGTGCGCCGCCTGGTGCGGCTGATGCTGAATGAAGCCCTCACCCCCCCCTTCTCCGCCAATGTGCTGGGGAAGCTCTCCGGCGATCTCTACGACCTGGTCTACGGCCAGCCCTTCCGCCTGCCGCCGGAGCTGATCTTCGTGATGCGAGCGCTCTCCACCTTCGAGGGGGTGGGCCGCAGCCTCGATCCCGCCTTTAGCCTGGTCTCGATTGCCCGTCCCTACCTGCTTCCGCTCATGACCGCCGGTGGAAACGGCCCCAACGACCTGCTCAACGAAATCTCCCGCCAGGCGGCCGAGGTGGGCAGCCGCGCCCTCGGCATCCCGCGGCGGCTCGATGAGAGCCTCTCCCGCATCGAGCAGGGTGACCTGCAGGTGCAGATCCGCGCCGGCGAGACCGATCGCCTGCTGCGACGCCTCGCCCTCGCCCAGCAAAGCGCCAGCCAATCCTTCCTGTTGGGCGGCCTGGCGGTGGCGGCTGCGCTGCTGGCGGCCAGCAGTCGGCCCGCCCTCACCGCCGTGCCCCTGGCTCTGGGGTTGCCTGTGGGCCTGGGCTGGCTGAAGCTGCAGGCCCGTCTCAAGCGCGATGGCCGGATCGACCAGCTGCCGGGGCAGGTGCCTGGATCTGGCGGCTGATCAACCTCGCCCGCGCGGCCCCCGGTCGTCGACACCGGCGTAGATGGCCTGGCTGCCGAGTTCGTCCTCGATCCGCAGCAGCTGGTTGTACTTGGCGACGCGGTCGCTGCGGCTGAGCGAACCGGTCTTGATCTGCCCGGCGCGGGTGGCCACGGCCAGGTCGGCGATGGTCACATCCTCCGTTTCGCCGCTGCGGTGGCTGATCACGCTGGTGTAACCCGCCCGGCCGGCCAGGTCGATCGCCTGGAGGGTTTCCGTGAGGGAGCCGATCTGATTCACCTTGATCAGGATCGAGTTGGCCACGCCCCGGTCGATGCCCTGCTGCAGCCGCGTCACATTGGTGACGAACAGGTCGTCGCCCACCAGCTGCACGGTGCGCCCCAGCTTCTCCGTCAGCACCGACCAGCCTTCCCAGTCGTCTTCCGCCACCCCATCCTCGATCGAAACGATCGGATAGCGGGCCACCAGCTTGGCCAGCTCCTCCACCATCTCGGCACTGGTGTAGCTGCCGCCGCCGAAGGCATAGCGCCCGTCCTTGAAAAATTCCGTGCTGGCCACGTCGAGGGCCAGGGAGATCTGATCCCCGGGCCGGTAGCCCGCCTTCTCGATCGCCTGCACGAGGATGTCGCCCGCGTCGTCATTGCCCAGGTCGGGGGCGAAGCCGCCCTCATCGCCCACGGCGGTGCTCATGCCCCGCTCCTTGAGCAGGCCCTTGAGGGTGTGGAACACCTCGGCGCCCATCTGCAGCGCTTCGCGGAAGCTGCCGGCGCCGTGGGGCACGATCATGAATTCCTGGAAGTCGAGGCTGTTTGAGGCGTGCGCTCCGCCGTTGATCACGTTCATCAACGGCACCGGCAGCAGGTTGGCCAGCGGGCCGCCGAGGTAGCGGTAGAGGGGCAGGTTGAGGGCCTTGGCGGCGGCGTGGGCGGTGGCCAGGCTCACCGCCAGGATGGCGTTGGCGCCCAGGGCGGATTTGTTGTCACTGCCGTCGAGTTCGCGCATGGCGGCATCCACCGCCGCCTGGTCGAGGGCGCTGAGGCCGCAGAGGGCCGGGGCGATGCGCTCCTCCACGTTCTCCACCGCCTGGCGCACCCCCTTGCCGAAATAGGCCTTGCCGCCATCCCGCAGTTCGTGCGCTTCGTGGGCGCCGGTGCTGGCGCCGCTGGGCACGATCGCCCGGCCGAAAGCACCGCCCTCCAGGTACACCTCGGCCTCCACCGTGGGGGTGCCGCGGGAATCGAGCACCTCCCGGGCCACGATCGAATCGATCACCAGGTCGAGGGAGTCGTACACGGAAGCGGGGCGGCGATGGGGGGATCCTATGGGCCGTCCCCGCCCGCTCTTTTGTGCCCATGCCTACCGGCACGGGCCGCCCTGGCCAGAATGGCGTCAACGGATGGCCGCCATGCGCCTGCTCCACACCATGCTCCGGGTCGGTGACCTGGACCGTTCGATCGGCTTCTACACAGGTGTTCTCGGGATGCGCCTGCTGCGTCGCCGCGAGAACCCCGGCGGTCGCTACACCCTCGCCTTTGTCGGCTACGGCGAGGAGAGCGAGACGGCGGTGCTCGAACTCACCTGGAACTGGGACAGCGATCGCTACGACCTGGGCACGGCCTACGGCCACATCGCGATCGGCTGCGAGGACATCCACGCCACCTGCGAGGTGATCCGCGCCCGGGGCGGTCGCGTGGTGCGCGAGCCCGGCCCGGTGAAGGGCGGCACCACGCTGATTGCCTTTGTGGAGGATCCCGACGGCTACCGCATCGAACTGATCCAGCTCGCCGGAGCGGTCGCCCCGGCGGTCCCGGTCGCTCCGGCTCCGGCCCCCTGACATGGCCCTCGACACCCCCTCCCGTCCGCCCGCCAGCCTCACCAGCGACCCCGACCGCTTCAGCGATGACGCCTGGGAGCTGCTGCTCTCCAGCCAGGATCAGGCCCGCCGCTGGCGCCACGGCACGATGGACGTGGAGCATCTGCTGCTCACCTTGCTGCAGGAGCCCCGTTTCGCCCCGTGGGTGGAGCCGCTGCCCCTCGATTCCGGCCGCCTGCTCGACCGACTGGAGTCGTTCTGCGCGGACCAGCCCTCCGCTCCGGCGGGCAGCCTGTTCATCGGCGACGCGCTGGAGGATCTGCTGGAGGCGGCGGATCGCCGCCGAGCCGCCTGGGGATCCCGCCTGGTCGACATCCCCCACCTGCTGCTGGCCTTGATCGATGAGCCGCGCCTCGGCGCCGCCCTGCTGGGAGAGGAGGGCCTCAGCGAGGACCTGCTGGTGCGTCAGCTGCGCCCCGGAGGCGGCCGGCCCATGGTGCCGCCGCGGCAGGCGCCCCCCCGGGCCACCCCCGCCCCGTCCGCTTCCGCTCCGTCCGCTTCCGCGCCTTCGGCGGAAACCGGAGCAGAAATGCGCCTGGAGCGGCTGGAGGAGGGAACGGCCCTGGAGCGATTCGGCCGCGACCTCACCGCCGCCGCCCGTGCCGGCGAACTCGATCCGGTGATCGGCCGTGACAGTGAGATCCGGCGCCTGATCCAGGTGCTCTCCCGCCGCGGCAAGAACAACCCGGTGCTGATCGGCGAGCCCGGCGTGGGGAAGACGGCGATTGCCGAGCGGCTCGCCCAGCGCATCGCCGTCGGCGAGGTGCCGGAAGCCTTGCGCGGGCTGCGCCTGGTGGCCCTCGACCTGGGAGCCCTGATCGCCGGCGCCAAGTTCCGCGGCCAGTTCGAGGAGCGCCTGCGCAGCGTGCTGCAGGAGGTGCGCGACAGCGACGCGGCCGGCGAGGGGGTGGTGCTGTTCCTCGACGAGCTTCACACCGTGGTGAGCGGCGAACGGTCCAGCAGCGATGCCGCCAGCATCCTCAAGCCAGCCCTGGCGCGGGGCGAGCTCCGCTGCATCGGGGCCACCACCCCGGAGGACTACCGCCGCAGCATCGAAAAGGATCCCGCCCTGGAGCGCCGATTCCAGCAGGTGACGATCCGGGAGCCCGACCGCGACACCTGTGTGCAGATCCTGCGCGGCCTGCGGGAGCGCTATGAGCTGCACCACGGCGTCACGATCGCCGACGCGGCCCTGGTGGCCGCCACCCGCCTGGCCGACCGCTACATCAGCGACCGCTGTCTGCCCGATTCGGCGATCGACCTGGTGGATGAGGCCGCCGCCCAATTGCGGATGGAGGTCACCTCCAAGCCCCAGGTGGTGGAAGCGGCGGAGGTGGAGCTGCGCGGCGTGGAGCTGGCCCTGCTCTCGGCCGAGGCGGCCCCCCTCGCCCGGCGGCTGGAGCTGCAGGAGCGCCGACGCCACGCCCAGGAGCAGCTGGAGGAACTGCAGCGGCGTTGGGGGGAGGAGCGGGAGCGGTTGGCGGAGCTGCGGGAGCTTTTGCAGCGCGATGAAGACCTGCGCCACGCCATCGCCGAGGCCGAGCGGGATGGCGATCTGGAGGAGGCGGCCCGGCTGCAGTACGACCAGCTGCACCACCTGCAGCAGCGGCGTCAGGCACTGGAGGCGGAGCTGCAGCGCGACCCGCTTCTGCGCGAGCAGGTGGAGGAGGGCGACATCGCGGATGTGGTGGCCCGCTGGACCGGCATTCCCGTCCAGCGGCTGCTGGCCGGTGAGCGGCAGAAGCTGCTCGACCTGGAACGGCGGCTCGGGGAGCGGGTGATCGGCCAGCCGGAGGCGGTGGCCGCCGTGGCCGCGGCGATCCGGCGGGCCCGGGCGGGCATGCAGGCTCCCACCCGGCCCGTGGGCTCCTTCCTGTTCCTCGGCCCCAGCGGCGTCGGCAAGACCGAACTGGCCAAGGCGTTGGCAGCCGCCCTCTTCGACGAGGAGGAGGCGCTGGTCCGCCTCGACATGAGCGAGTACATGGAGCGCAATGCCGTCGCGCGCCTCGTCGGGGCCCCCCCGGGCTACGTGGGCTACGAGGAGGGCGGCCAGCTCACCGAGGCGGTGCGGCGCCGCCCCTACGCCGTGCTGCTGCTGGATGAGGTGGAGAAGGCCCACCCCGAGGTGTTCAACCTGCTCCTGCAGGTGCTCGACGACGGTCGCCTCACCGACTCCCAGGGCCGCACCGTGGACTTTCGCCACACGGTGGTGATCATGACCAGCAACCTCGCCAGCCGCGCCATCCTGGAGAGCGCACGCCGCGGCGGGGTGGAGGGGGAAGGGGCATCGGCCGAGGCCGAGCGGGCGCTGGAGGAGGCGGTGGATCAGGCCCTGGCCCGTCAGTTCCGGCCGGAGTTCCTCAACCGCATCGATGAGGTGATCCGCTTCCGTCCCCTTGGCCCGGCCGATCTGCAGCGGATCGTGCGTCTGCAGCTGGCTGAGCTGGCCGCCCTGCTGGGGGAGCAGCAGCTGGAGCTCCAGGTGGACGAGGCGGTGGTCGCCTCCCTGGCGGAACAGGGGTACGAGCCCGAATACGGGGCTCGACCGCTGCGGCGTGTGCTGCGCCGCCGCATCGAGAACCCCCTGGCCACAGAGCTGCTGGAGGAGCACTTCCGCGGCGCCCGGGGGGTGCGGGTGGAGCCGGGTGATCCGCTGCGCTTCGTGCCTTTCCCCTCCGACCACCTGCCGGAGCCCGAGGGTGGAAACGGCATCCGGTAGGGTGTTGGTTTGCCGGTGCGCGTGGTCCCATCGGCGTGCGTTGCCGATTCCCCGTTCCTTGGCTCAGATCACCCCGTCCACCTCCAGTCAGAGCCAACCGGAACGTCCGGTGGATTCGGTTGTGCTGGAGGTTGCCGAGGAGCCGGTCCCCGAGCCTGAAGAGGAGCCGCAGGCCGGCTTCGCCGCCGAAACCCTGGCCGAGCTCCGCAAGGTGGTCTGGCCCAGTCGCCAGCAGTTGTTCAGCGAGTCGATCGCGGTGATCCTGATGGTGAGCCTCTCGGCCGCGGCGATCGCCGCGATCGATCGCTTCTTCGGCTGGGCCTCCGCGCAGGTGTTCCGCTGATGTCCCTTTCCGATCCCGCTGTGCCCGAGATTTCATCAGCCATCGCCCAGGACACCGATCTCGATGCCTCCGACATCCTGGAGCTGCCGAGCCAAGGGCCGGCCGCGGGGGCTCCGTCCGAGGAACGGGCCCCGGTGGCCCGCTGGTACGCGGTGCAGGTGGCTTCCAGCTGCGAGAAGAAGGTGAAGGCCACCCTGGAGCAGCGGGCGGTCACCCTCGGCGTCGAGAACCGCATCCTCGAGATCGAGATTCCGCAAACTCCTGGCGTGAAGATCAAGAAGGATGGCAACCGTCAGTCGATCGAGGAGAAGGTGTTCCCCGGTTACGTGCTGGTGCGCATGATCCTCGACGAAGACACAATGATGGCGGTGCGCAGCACCCCGAATGTGATCAACTTCGTCGGTGCCGAGGATCGGCGCTCCACCGGCAAGGCGCGAGGGCACATCAAGCCCCGGCCCCTCAGCCGCCAGGAGGTGGATCGCATCTTCAAGCGCGCCGCCGAGAAGAAGCCGGTGGTCAAGGTCGACCTCAGCGAGGGCGATCAGATCCTGGTCACAGCCGGTCCGTTCAAGGACTTCCAAGGCGAGGTGATCGAGGTTTCCGGGGAGCGCAGCAAGCTCAAGGCGCTTCTCTCGATCTTCGGCCGGGAGACCCCGGTGGAACTCGAGTTCTCCCAGATCAGCAAGCAAAGCTGATCTCTGGTCGGCTTGGCCGTCTCCCTGTGGAGGGCGGCCAGGGTCGGGACCCCCGGGTCCCGCCGGCCCGTCGTTTCCGGGGCATCCCCCGGTCGCGGCGATCCGCAGGCTCCCCTCCGGGGAGCATCGTCACCACGCTCCCTTCGGGGAGTTGCTTCCCCGACATCCGCCGATGGCCAAAAAAGTCGTAGCCGTGATCAAGCTGGCCCTCCAGGCCGGCAAAGCCAACCCCGCGCCGCCGGTGGGCCCTGCCCTCGGTCAGCACGGGGTCAACATCATGGCGTTCTGCAAGGAGTACAACGCCCGCACCCAGGAGAAGGCCGGGTATGTGATCCCGGTGGAGATCTCGGTTTTTGAAGACCGCAGCTTCACCTTCATCACCAAAACCCCGCCCGCCTCGGTGCTGATCTCGAAGGCGGCCGGCATCGAGAAGGGTGCCGCCACCTCCGCCAAGGGTTCGGTCGGGGCGATCAGCCGCGCCCAGCTCGAGGAGATCGCCCGCACCAAGCTGCCCGATCTCAACTGCAGCAGCGTGGAATCCGCGATGCGCATCATCGAGGGCACCGCCCGCAACATGGGCGTCGCCGTCCACGACTGAAGGCGCCTCGGGGACACCTCCCTTCCCCTTCCCTGTCCACCCCACCGGGGGAGACCGTTTTGGTCGTTCGCACCCCATTTCCGCCATGCCCCGCATCTCCAAACGCTTCGCCGCCCTCGCCGCCAAGGTGGAGGATCGCCCCTATGAGCCCCTTGAGGCCCTCGAACTGGTGAAGGCCAATGCCACGGCTCGCTTCGATGAAACGATCGAAGCCCATGCCCGGCTCGGCATCGACCCCAAGTACACCGACCAGCAACTGCGCACCACCGTCGCCCTGCCCCACGGCACCGGCCAGACCGTGAGGATCGCCGTGATCGCCCGCGGCGAAAAGGTGGCCGAAGCCAAGGCGGCCGGTGCCGATCTCGCCGGTGACGACGAGCTGGTGGACGCGATCGCCGGCGGCGCCATGGACTTTGACCTGCTGATCGCCACCCCCGACATGATGCCCAAGGTGGCCAAGCTCGGCCGGGTGCTGGGCCCCCGCGGCCTGATGCCCAACCCCAAGGCCGGCACCGTCACCACCGACCTGGGCGGCGCCATCCGCGAGTTCAAGGCGGGCAAGCTCGAATTCCGCGCCGACCGCACCGGCATCGTGCACGTGCGCTTCGGCAAGGCCAGTTTCGAGCCCGCCAAGCTGCTCGACAACCTCAAGGCCCTCCAGGAAACGATCGACCGCAACAAGCCCAGTGGTGCCAAAGGTCGCTACTGGCGCAGCCTGTATGTCACCTCCACGATGGGCCCCTCTGTGGCGGTGGATGTCACCGCTCTGCAGGACATCAAGCAGGAGTCCTGAGGGCTGAAGGCGTTGTGATAGGTTGCCAAACTGGCTTCGGCCAGAGGGCACGCGCCCTTTTCCCAGCCCAAGACAGCAGGTCTTCGGCCATGGCCGCGGGATTCTTTCTCCGGCATGGGATTTTTCCCGATGGTTCGATGCAAACCCTGCCGAGGCCTCGCCATCGGTCATGGCCCGCCCGGAAGCTTCCCTGGGAAGTTTTTCAGGGCGGAGCGGATCCAGATTGCGGCCTCGACGCGCTCCGGAACCCCCTTGGTTTCCGGAGGTTCACCCGCGCCTGCGCGGGTCGCCGGGCCGCGTACCCGGCTTGTTCCCCTCGATCCGTTCCAAACCCATGGGCCGCACCCTGGAGAGCAAGCAACAGATCGTCGAAGAGCTGAAGCAGCTCCTCGGTGAAGCCGAAATGGCGCTCGTCCTTGATTTCAAGGGCCTCACCATCAAAGAGATGACTGACCTGCGGACCCGTCTGCAGGCCAGCAACGGTGTGTGCAAGGTGACCAAGAACACCTTGATGCGCCGGGCCATCGATGGAAACAGCGCCTGGTCGGACCTCGAATCCCTGCTGAGCGGCACCAATGCGTTCGTCCTGATCAAGGGCGATGTCGGCGGTGCCGTCAAGGCCGTGCTGTCCTTCCAAAAGGACAGCAAAAAGTCGGAAACGAAAGGGGGCCTGTTTGAAGGCAAGCTCCTTTCCGAGACCGACATCAAGGCCATCGGCGAACTGCCCTCCAAGGAGGTGCTCATGGCGCAGATCGCAGGTGCGATCAACGCCGTGGCCACCCAGCTGGCGGTGGGCATCAACGAGGTTCCCTCCGGTCTCGCCAGGGCTCTCCGCCAGCACGCCGAATCTGGCGAAGGCTGAGCCACCGGCTCCACCGATCCCTCTGTCCAACCCCACAGATCTGTTGCTGATTCTCAACCATGTCCGCCACCACCGACCAAATCCTCGAACAACTGAAAACCCTCTCTTTGCTTGAGGCTTCCGAGCTCGTCAAGCAGATCGAGGAAGCTTTCGGGGTCTCCGCCGCCGCCTCCGCCGGTGTCGTCGTCGCCGCTGCCGCCCCCGGTGCCGCAGCCGAGCCCGTCGAAGAGCAGACCGAGTTCGACGTCATCCTCGACAGCTTCGACCCCGCCGCCAAGATCAAGGTGCTCAAGGCTGTGCGCGAGGCCACCGGCCTCGGCCTGGGCGAGGCCAAGGCGCTCGTTGAGGCCGCTCCCAAGGCGATCAAGGAGGGCATCTCCAAGAACGACGCCGAAGCCCTCAAGAAGTCCATCGAGGAAGTGGGCGGCAAGGTCACCGTCAAGTGATCGCCGTCGGGCCGCTCCACCAGGGGCGGCCCTCTGCCCACAAAAAAGCCCCGCCAACGGCGGGGCTTTCGTGTTTGGGCGATTTCAGGAGTCTTTCCTCGTTTCGACCCTGAAAGAGCGCCCTGCACTCCTCACACAGACAAATTACGGGGGGCATGGGGAGTGGGGAAGGGTGAGCAGGCCGGCGCGTCAACTGGTTGGCTCCACCCCTCCGCTTGGCCTCATTCCTGGAAGGGGATCACCTGCAGGGCGATCGTGCGGCCAGGAGCACTGATCGAGCCGGATGCCGTTCCCTCCCGGACATCCACGGCGGCAGCGGGGCTGGGCAAGGCGGCCACGGGCGGTGTGGGGGCGGACCGCCGGAGCGAGGGTTCCGCCGTGCGTCCGCCTGAGCGGGCGATCAGTTCGGGCAAGGGGCTGGCATTGGCGAAATAGAGATGATTCAGCGACTGCTGCCCGAAGCGGCGGCGCTGCAGTTGCCAGCCCGGGTCGAGCTGGATCGCCACGAAGGCGTCCCGATCCCGGCGGGGCACCTCGGCCCGGCCCACCTCCAGCACGGTGGGATCCTCGCCCGAGAGGGCTTGGAGCAGCAGCAGGTTGCCGCGTTGCTGCAGGCGCAGCCGGTGGCTGGTGGCCAGATCCTGTTCGCCGATCCGCAGCGAGTAGCCGTTGCTGTCGAGGTAGCGGCTGCAGATGCCGGTGTAGTCGAATCGGTTCAAGCTCGGGTCGATCAGACCGTCCGGCCGGTCGTTCCAGCAGCGCGGGGCCGGCGCCAGCTGCTCCAGCACCAGCAGGTTCCAGTCGCTGTCCCCCACCGGTCGGGCCAGTACGGAGAAGCGGGCGGGATCGACGGGGCGGCCGGAGAACAGCCCAGCGGCGTGGACCAGGCTCGGCAGGGCGGCGGAGAGGGCGGAACCCGCCAGCACCAGGCCGCTCAGGGCCAGGTAGGTTCGTTTCATGGTGTGTCTCCCAGGCCCAGGCGACCCCGGGAAGAGGGGCCCCATTGAACCGGTCCTGACAAGGGGTGCCCATGGCTGATCGGCCGGTGAAGGTGGTGGCCGCCGCCTGTGACGGGGCCTGCAGCGGCAATCCCGGGCCCGGCGGCTGGGGGGCCCTGCTGCGCTTCGAGGACGGTTCGGTTCATGAGATCGGTGGGGCTGCGGCCGCCACCACCAACAACCGCATGGAGCTCACCGCGGCCTTGGCGCTGCTGGAGCGGCTGCGCGAGCTGCCCCGCCATCCCGATCTGGTGATCCGCACCGACAGTCGCTACCTGATCGACGGGTTGGAGAAGTGGCTGGCCGGCTGGAAGCGCAAGGGTTGGCGGACCGCCTCGGGTGGGGCCGTGCTGAATCGGGATCTGTGGGAGCAGCTCGATGGGGCCCGCCTGCCGGGCCTGCGCCTGCAACACGTGCGCGGCCACAGCGGCGATCCCGACAACGACCGCTGCGACGCGATCGCCGTCGCTTTCTCACGGGGCCAGCTGCCGCGCCTGATGGCGGGGGAGGTGCTGGCCCGCGCGGAGCTGGAGGCCGATCGCCCGGCCAGCCCGGAGAGCGGCGAGGAACCGGCACCACCGGCTTTGCAGAAGCTGCTCAGCCGCCTGGAGCTGGCCGATCGCTTGGCGGCCGGGGGCTTCAGCCTCACCGCCGTGGAGCTGGCTCGGCTGGTGGAGAAGCCCCTGGGCAGCCTGGAGCCGCGTCGGGAGCCCTGGATCTGGCGGGATTGGCGGGTGTGCCCGGCGGGCGAGGGGCGCTGGCGACTCGAGCGGCAGGGCGGCGCGGGAGGATTGGCGAAAGACGCGTGAGGGGTGCGGCATGGGGCAGGAACGGGAACCGCCACGACGCCCGGCCGATGCCCCGGCGCCACCGCCGGCCCGAACGGATTTCTACCAGCGCTTCATCGGTCCGCTGCTGCAGCGGGATGACGGGGCCGATGCGGAGCAGCTCAGCCAGGTCGCCCTCTCGACCCTCGCCCAGCTCTCCCTGCGTCGGCGCTGGCCGCTGCTGAACGGTGCCCTCGCGGGTCTGGGCGACCAGCTGCGTCGCCGCGATCCCCGGCTTGCGCAGACGCTGTTCGGCTGCCGCTTCGCCAATCCGGTGGGCCTGGCGGCCGGGTTCGACAAGAACGGGGTGGCGGCGGCGATCTGGCATGAGTTCGGCTTCGGTTTCGCCGAGCTGGGCACCGTCACCTGGCATGCCCAGAGCGGCAACCCCAGGCCTCGCCTGTTCCGGCTGTCGCAGGAGCGGGCGGCGCTCAACCGGATGGGTTTCAACAACGAGGGGGCCCGCGCCGTGCGGCGCATCCTGGAGGCTCAGGGCCTCCCGCCCCCCGGGCAGCGCCCGGCGGTGCTGGGCATCAATCTCGGCAAGTCCCGCATCGTTCCTCTGGAGCAGGCGGCTGAGGACTACGCCACCTCGCTGGAGATGCTGGCCCCCCTCGCCGACTACGCGGTGGTGAATGTCAGCTCCCCCAACACCCCGGGATTGCGGGATCTGCAGGAGGAGGGTCAGCTGCGGCGCCTGGTGGAGCGGCTGCGCCGGCTGCCGGGCTGCCCGCCGTTGTTGGTGAAGATCGCCCCCGATCTGGAGGATGACGCCATCGACAGCATCGCGCGGCTCGCCTACGAGGAGGGTCTGGCGGGGGTGATCGCGGTCAACACAAGTCTCGACCGGCTGGGGCTGCAGGATCGTCGCCTGGCGGCCACCTCCCGCACCCTCGCGGAGGAGAACGGCGGCCTCAGCGGGCGCCCGCTGCGGGGACGGGCCCTGGAGGTGTTGCGCCGGCTGCGGGCCACCGCCGGGCCTGCCCTGCCACTGATCGGCGTGGGCGGCATCGACTCCCCGCAAGCGGCATGGGAGCGGATCACCGCCGGGGCAGCCCTGATCCAGGTCTATACGGGCTGGATCTACGAAGGGCCGCAACTGGTGCCCTCCATCCTGGAAGGCCTTTCCCAGCAGCTCGCCCGCCACGGCCTGGCCACGCTGGCGGAGGCTGTGGGTTCGGGGCTGTCCTGGCGTTGAAAGTCAGCTACCTTCGGCGGAATCGGGCGGCAAGCTTTGGCGTTGGAGGGGCTGGTGGAACGTTGGCGGGAAGGGTTGCGGCCCCTGCAGGCGCAGATGTTTCCCCGACAAATTCTGCTCGAATTGCATGATGAATCCCTCCTGGGCCAGGTATTGCAGGACGACATCCCCCGCAGCACTCTTCTTGAGGCCCCCCTGCCGCCCCTGACCATCCGCGACGGGCTGCCGCTGGAAAAAGAGCCCCTCGGGGATTTGATCGGGGACCTGCTGGTGCGCGACGGCCTGATCGATCACTTCGTGCTGGCGGCCCTGCCACCGGTGGCTGTGCAATGGCGGGTGGTGGTTTGGCCCTTTGAAGGCATGCCCGAGGATCCGGCCCGCACCCTGCGGCAGATCGATCCGCCCCTCAACCTCCCCTTCGAACTGGACGACGCCTACCTCGACCTGTTGCCGCTCCCCGGCGATCAGCCCCAGATGCTGCTGGCGGCGACTCCGAAGGCCGTGGTGAACGGCTGGATCGACGTCTTCTCTTTGGCCGGCGTGCAGCTGGAGCGGCTGGCGCCAGCCCAGAGCTGCCAGCTCGCCGCCATCGCCACCTTGCTGGCGGATGCGCCGAGCGAGCAGCTGGTGGCCCTGCTGGATCCCGAGACCAGCGGCCCCTGCCGCCTGTTGCTGATCCGCGGCGGCATTCCGGTGTTCGAGCGCCGCATCAGCCGCGGCGGTGCTGCCCTGGTCGATGAACTGGTGCGCTGCATCGAGTTCTACCGGCGTCAGGACAGTGCCGTGCGGGGGATGCGGCTGCTGCTGACCAAGCCCCTGGAAGTCCGCCCCCAGCTGGAGTCCAGACTCTCGGTCACGGCGGAGCTGCTGACCGCCGCCCCCTTCGCTTCCCTGGTGTTGCAGGGGCTGGCGACCCCGGAGCTCCAGCCATGACGCTCCCTGCGCCCCCCTATCCGGTTCTCGACCTGCTGCGGGAACGGCGGCAGGAGATGGGCCTCGACACGATGTCCTCCCTGCTTGGCTTCCGCGGCCATCTGGTGCGTCGGGGTGCCCTGATCGGAGCGGCCCTGGTGGGGGGTGCGGCCCTGCTCTGCGGCCTGGTCGCCCTCCGCCATCAGTGGATTCGCGGCGCCCTGGCCCGGCTGGAGCCGCTGGAGGCGGAGATGAAGTCGCTCTCGGAGCAGAACGACGCGCGGCAGGCGGCGCTGAACCAGCAGTCCACCACCAACCGGGAGTTGGCCAGTGCCCTGACCACCGTGCGCACCAGCTCCGCCCTGCTCACCGAGCTGCAACTGCGCACCCCCGTGGGCATCCGCCTCTCCTCCGTCGTGGTGCTGGGGCCGAGCCTGGCGCTCAAGGGCCAGGCCAGCGATCCCTTGGCCTTCGTCCGCATCAACGCCCTGCAGCTGGAGCTGAAGCGCTCCCCCCTGCTCGACGCCCGGGGTGTCACCCTGGTCAAGTCCGAGCGGGTCGTCGAGACCGGCTCCGGCACGGGGCTGCCCACCGGCCCGGGGCAGGTGAGTTTCGAGATCAGCAGCCCCTTCGCAGCACTGGAGGCCCGGCAACAGCTGGCGGTGTTGCGACAGCTCGGCTCCGACGGCATGGCGCGCCGCCTTGAGCTTCTCCAAAGGGAGGGATTGCTGCCATGACCAATCTGCAGGAAGCGGCTCCCCGGATCTCGGCGTCGATGCTGCGGCGGATTTGGCTGTGGGTGCCGATCGGGGCCGGGGCGGCCGCGGCGGTGGCCCTGATCGTCATGGTGCTCGCGCCCCTGTGGTGGTCTCTGCAGCGGGACAGCCAACGCCTGCAGGAGGTGGAGGAGTTGACCAGCCGCCTGGCGGAGGAACGGACGCGGGCCAAGAGCCTGCTGACGTTGGAGGAGAAGGTGGCCGGCCAGCGGAAAAGCCTGGTGCGCGTGATCAGCGGCAATGGCGACATCTCCACCTTCCAGGCCAAGCTGGACCAACTGGCCAGGGCCAATGGTGTGCAGCTGGATCTGTTTGAACCCCGCGCCGCGGTGGAGGCCAGCGCCAACAAGGACAGCCGCGGCAACGATTCCCGGAAGCCGGCCAAGCCAGCGGTGGATCCCCTGGAGGTGGAGGGCCTGCAGAGCCACGCGATTGTGATGGCCGCCCGCGGCAGCTTCCCCCGGTTGCTGGCGTTCCTGCGCCAGCTGGAAGCGCTGAATGTGCTGGTGGTGCAGAGCGATCTGCAGCTCAATCTGGAGAGCAAGCCGGCCACGCCCTTGGCGCCGCTGGGCGAGGAGCCGGTGTTGCTGAAGATGGCGTTGAAGCTCTATGGCATTAAATCAGGCGAAAACACGGCAAAATCTCCGGCTCCAATCGCTGGGCAGTCTGCAGGGAATACGCCTGCCAATTCTGCCGGAGGCACAGTATCTGCCCCCAATTGACGAGCTGTCCGGGGGGCTGCAGCACCTGGCCCTTGCCCCCTGAGATCGATACTATTCAGCCGACTCGTGGTGGAAGAACGCGTGGGCGACCGGTCTTGGCAGCATCGACTTTTCGCCTGCGCCGTGATCGGGGGCTGCCAGGTCGCCTGCCTTGCCGCCAGCGCCCAGGTGTCCAGCCCTGCGGGCTTCCCCTCCCGGGGGGTGGAGATGAAGGTGCGCCGTCTCCCCGATTCGGTGGAGGTGGTGCTGGCCGGCGTCGGGGCGGCGCCGCAGCTGTTCCAGGCCACCCGTGGCGCCACCTGGGAGGGCCGGCTGCTCACCCCCGCTCCGCTGGCGCTGCGGTTGGGACCGCAGCGGCTGAGCCTGCCGGAGGCGGGTTTTCAGAGCATCAGCCTGGAGGGCTCGGGCACGAACTTTTCGGTGCAGGTCACGCCGGTGCCGGGCTATCCGGTGGGTCGTCCGGTGGTGAGTGCCGATGGCCGCGACCTGATCCTCACCTTCCCGGCGCCGGCGCAGCCCACCCTGCAGACGGCAGCCCCCAACCTCACCGCCCCCGGCCGGGTGGCCCAGCCCGGGTATGTGCCGCCGCTGCAGCCGCGGGCCGTGGCCCCGCCGGTGGGCGACATGGCGGTGGGCACGATGCTGCTGAGCAACACCAGCTATGTGAATGTCAGCGGCCCGCCGGTGACGATGACCCTCAAGAACGCGCCGGCGAAGGATGTGTTGATGGCCCTGGCCCGGGTGGGCGGCTATGGCTTCGTGTATGTGGATGAAGCCGCCCCGGGCGCGAATGTCCCGAGTGGTGGTCGGGGCGGATCCGCTCCCGCCGATCGGCGTGTTTCGATCGCCTTCCGCAGTGAGAGCTATTCCCGCGCCGTCAATTCCGCCCTGCTGGCCGCCGGTCTGCAGGGCAAGCTGGAAGGCAACCTGATCCTGGCGGGCCCGAATGCGCTGGGCAAGAGCTTCGGCGCGCAGATGTCAAAGGTGTATCGCCTCAACCAGGCCTCGGCCGAATCCGCCGCCGATTATCTGGCCAACCTTGGTGCTGTGGTGAACAAAACCTTCACCACCACCTCGGTCAGCCAGGAAACGCAGTCGAGCGGTACTCCCACCCAGAACACCGGCGCCACCCAGTCGCAGACGGCCACGATCACCCAGATCCAATCGTACGGCGCCAGCCAGGGGCCGCTGCGCGGGCTGATCGGCACCACGGATTCGCGGCTGGGCACGATCACCCTCGTGGGCGATCCGCGGGTGGTGGCGGTGGCGGAGGCCTATCTGAAGCAGCTTGATCTGAGGCAGCGTCAGGTGGCCCTATCGCTGAAGATTCTTGATGTTGACCTCGGCAACGGAGCCGAAACCGATAACTCCTTCGCCTACCGCTGGGGCAACAGCTTCATTGTCAACGATAGCGGCCAGTTGCTGGGCGCTTTCGGCCGCAATCTTCCACCTACGGGGGACAGCTTCAACCGGACGGTTCCGAATAATGTCAGCATTGAGATCGATGAGCGGGGCAGGCTGACATTTGGAGCTCCTACTGGGGTTCAGGTGACCGGACGGGCAGACCAAGAGAGGGTTGGCCTGGACTCAAGTGGCAACCCAGTCCTGATCAATCCCAGTACAAATGCTGTGCAAGGGATGCCGATTTTTGGATCAGGATTGCGTACCGGTAACCCTGTCAGCCCCGGCATCAACTACCCCAGCAACAACTTCTACGATTTCGTGCGCGCTCAGATCACTTCCAGCACCACCAAGTTGCTGGCCAGCCCCACCCTGATCCTGCAGGAGAACCCCTCGCTTCTCCGCAAGGACGAGGGGGGTGGCGGCAGCAGCACCACAACTGACGGCCAGCAGGGCATCACCAACATCGACCTCGATTCCCCGATCGGTCGTCGCCGCGCCAACGAGGGCATGGTGCGGGTGGGCACCAACCGCGTCACCAGGTACGAGACCACAACGCCCGACAACGGGCCGGTCGTTTGCACGCCGGTGCTCACCACCGACGGCCTGGTGCTCGGGGCCAGGGTGGAGAAGATCGACGACAACGGCTTCGTCACCTTCACCCTCTCCCCCAGCATCTCGGCCGTCACCGGCAAGGAACCGGCACCGGTTGGTTGTGGATCCTTCCAACTGAACATTCTCAGCGTGCGCAGACTCGACACGGGCGCGGTGCGGGTGCGCGATGGCCAGACCCTGATCCTCACCGGTGTGATCTCCGATCTCGACCAGGAGGTGGTCACCAAGTGGCCGATCGTGGGTGATCTGCCCTTGGTGGGCCAGTTCTTCCGCAATTCCGGCAAAACCCGCCAGAAGCGCGAGCTGGTGATCATGGTCACCCCCCGCATCATCAATGACGTGGAGGGCGGCACCTTCGGTTACGGCTGGCAGCCCGGCACACCGCAGTCGCGCGAGCTGATGCGCAACGGCGCGCCCTAGAAGCCGAGCGCCGGCATCAGGAATTTCAACGCCAGTGGCGCCAGGCTCTGGGCCAGGCTGGCGGCCCCGCTGAGCATGGCCCCTCCGATGCCATTCCCCCCCGGCGGCTTGCTGCCAGGCGTTTCCAGAGCCCGGGCTGCCTCCCGCAACGCCTTGGCCTGGCTGGCCTCGCCGCCCTGCTCGTAAAGGGCCGCGGCGTAGGCGAAGTCGCGGGCGGCGAGCTGTTTGTTGCCCTGTTCATTGCGGGTGATGCCCCGCGCCACCCAGCTGATCGCGGCATCGGGCTGGCGGCGGATCGCCTCGCTGAACAGCTGCTCGGCCTGGGGCTGCCGGCCCGCCAGGGCCGCCTCCACCCCCGCGTTGTGCAGCTCGGGGTAGCTCAACACCTCCGGCGCCAGACCGCGCGCCTGCTGCCAGTAGCTGGCGCCCAGGGCGCCGGCATCCAGTTCGGCGCCGCTGAGGTCGCTCTGGCGCAGATCCGTGCCCTCCAGCCGTGCGCCGCGCAGATTGGCGCCGCGCAGCGATGCGCCCTGCAGGCTGGTGAAGCGCAGATCCGCGCCGCTGAGGTTCGCCCCGTCCAGCTGGGCCTGGCTGAGGTTGGCCCGCCTCAGATTGGCGCCGCCCAGCTCCGCGTCCCGCAGGTCCGCATGCACCAGATCCGCATCCTGCAGCTGACAGCCGCTGCAGCGGCGCTGCTCCAGAAGCCGGATCAGGTCGGCTCCGTTCGCGCCTGCCCCGGCGGGGGTGCCAGCGGCAACCAAAGCCACAGCTGCGGCCAGAAACAGTGCGAGGCGGCGCATCCCGTACGTCCCGGCTTGTGGAGTTGTACCGCGTTTTGGTGGCGATCGCCTCACGCCTCCGGCCGCTGCAGCCGGCGGCCCAGGCGGCGGCGCCAGCGGCGCAGTTCCGCCGTGCTGCGCGGGCCGGCCCGGGGCGGCGCGAAGCGATGGCGCTGATACACCGACACAAACGCCGCCAGATCGTCCGCCAGATGGGGCCAGCGCTGCTCCAGCCGCTCCGCGAAGCGGGGCAGGGTTTCCCCCTTCTCGGGCACCAGGCCCCGTTGCGCGAACAGCGCCAGGGAGCGGTCCAGCTCCCGCCGCCAGCCATCGCTGCGGGCCGCACGGCGCTGCAGGCGGCTCAGCACGGCCAGGCCCACCGCCAGGCACGCGGCGACGGCCCCCAGCAGCAGGGGCCCCAGCCACCGCTGCTCGCCCCCGCCCAGCAGCCGCTGCAGCAGCGCCTCCTGGCCCTGCTGGTCGAAACCCAGCCAGAAGCGCGTCCAGGCCAGGTCCACCCCCCACCATTGGTGCTGCAGCCAACGCAAGGCTCCCCGTTGGGTTGGACTCGGCTCCCCGATCCCCGCCGCCACCCAGGTGGTGGGATCGACAGCCCGCCAGCCCTCCCCCGCCAGCCACACCTCGCTCCAGGCATGGGCGTTGCCCTGGCGGAGGTCGAGGTAGCCGCTTCCCCCCAGCGGCACCACCCAGTCGCCGCCCCGGTAGCCGCTCACCACCCGGGCGGGCACCCCGGCGGCCCGCATCAGGGCCGTGAAGGCACTGGCGTAATGGCCGCAGAACCCCTCGCGCCGCTCGAACAGGAAGACGTCCATCGGGGCGCGATCCGGCAACCTGCCCGGTTGCAGCGTGTAGCGGAAGGGTTGCTGCCGGAACCAGCGCTCCGCCGCCACCAGCCGTTGCGCCGGGCTTGCCAGGGCCCCCCAGCTTTGCCCCAGGGCCTCCAGCCGCGGGTTGCTGCCCGCCGGCAGCTGCAGGTCCACCGGCCCGGGGGGCAGCCGCTCCCAGGCGGCCGGGCTTCCGTCGTCGAGCACCGTGTACACCCGCCGCTGGCTGGAGGCTCCGCTGTGGCGCAGCTGGCCCAGGCGGTCGATCCGCACCCCCGCCCCCACCGGTCGGCCGCGGCCGCTCCACGGCACCGTCGCCAGTCCACTCGGTTCATCCAGCCAGATCTGGGGGCTGCCCCCCGCCGCCGCCTCCGGGGTGGCACGGGGCGGACGCAGGGGCTCCGCACCGCTCCAGCTGCGGCCGTCAAAGCGCTCATGCACCAGCACCCGCCAGTAGCGCTGCCCCGCCGGCGGCGGATTCCCCTCGGGGAACGCCACCCGGGCCGCCGGCGCCTGGCTGGAGGAGAGTTCGGAGATGGAGGCGGGGTCGAGCGTGTCGCTCAGGCCGGTGCTCGCCCCCGCCCCCCGCCCCGATTCGATCACCGTGAACGGCCCCAGCCGGGGCAGCAGCAGGAACAGCACCAGGGCCATCGGCAGGGCTGCCATCACCAGCTGGGAGGAGCGGCGCAGCATCACCTGCCAGCCCAGACCCTCCCCCAATTCCAGGGCCAGCAGCCCGGCCAGGGCGCAGAGGGAGGCAAGGCCCTGCAGCAGGCTGCCGGCCAGGTCGCCCTGCAGCGAGCCCAGCAGGCCGGCGCAGACCAGTTGCAGCAGGCCCGCCAGCCGCCGCTCCCGCACGCTGCGCGCTTCCCACAGCTTCAGCGCGGTCAGCGCCCCCAGGCCGATCGCCAGCCCGCCGAGCAGCAGGCTCCACGACACCGAGGCCAACCCGAGCCCCAGCAGGCCCATCGTCAACCATTGCAAAGGGGCGGCGGCGCGGTTCATCTCAGGGGCACAGGGCAAGGGCCGCCAGGCAGCGGTCGCGGTGGACGGCGCCGCTGCCGGGCGGGATCCGCTCCCCCCGCAGCGCCAACCCGTAGCTCGCCCCCTGGCCATGGAGTCGCCAGATCCGCTCGCTCAGATGCTCCAGGGCCTGCTCGAACGGCAGGGTGGGGTCGGGCGCCAGCAGCGGCGGGCTCTCGCTCGGCCCGACGAAGCGCTTGCTGAAGCTGCCCCGCCCCTGCGCCACCAGCGACCAGGC
Organism: Cyanobium sp.; assembly: GCA_044351065.1. Taxonomy (GTDB): domain Bacteria; phylum Cyanobacteriota; class Cyanobacteriia; order PCC-6307; family Cyanobiaceae; genus Cyanobium. Next base: position 75,431 of record JBILGK010000010.1, on the reverse strand, counting down.
CAGACGGCTGGGGGAGTCCTCCGGCCGATGCGGTCGCAGGTCTTGCCACTCCTCGCTGCCCTCCCGCCGCTGGCGTTCCAGGGCGAGGCCGCCGGGGGTCGGCTCGGGTTGGGGAAGCTGCTGCACCACCCCCGCCAGGCGGGCCGGGTAGACCAGCTGGGGAGCGCTCGGCCGCCAGCGCGACCAGCACACAAACAACCCCAGCGGCGCGGTGGTCTGCAGCCGCAGGCAGCCCGGTGGCTGGAGGCCGCGGCGCAGCGGCAGCCAGGGCACCGTGATCGGGTGCAGTCCGGGGTCGAGGCTGCGGGGGGCGTCAAGGCTTCCCCCCTCGAAGCCCAGCTGCATCCCCTCGCAGCGGCTGCGGCTGCGCAGTTCGAGCGGATAGGCCAGCGGGCCTTCGGCGAAGCCCGGCGGCGGATCGCCGCAGGCCAGCTCCAGCCCCTGCAGGTTGAAGTGGGTGAGGTGCAGGGTGAGCAGGAACAGCCCGAGCATCAGAAAGCTGAGCAGCAGCGGGCCGTTGCGTTGCATCTGAATCCCCACCAGCTGCAGCAGCAGCGTTCCCCCCAGCCAGAGCCAGCCGAAGCGCGTCGGCAGGATGTACAGGTTGCGCAGCCCGAGCCGCACGCCGGGCCCATCGAGCGGCCGACCGAACTTCATCAGCGCAGGCTGTCCACACCCGCCAGCAGCTGCCGGCTCAACTCCGCCGTGCCGCTGCCCGGCTGACCCCCATCCAGCCGGTGTTCGCACACCGGCGCCAGCACCGCCTGCACATCGTCAGGCAGCACGTGGTCGCGCCCCTCGATCAGCGCCCAGGCCCGGGCCGCCGCCAGCAGCCCGAGGCCGGCCCGGGGGGAGAGGGGGAAGCCCCGCTGGCTGCCGTCGCGGCTGCGGGCCAGCACATCCAGCAGGTAGTCGAGCAGGGCTGGGCTGGCATGCACCGCCGCGGCGCTCCCCTGCAGCCGCAGCAGATCCTCCGGCCCCAGCTGGGTCTGGATCCCCTCGGGCCGCAGCGCCTCCCCCTGCAGCAGGGAGCGTTCCGCCGTTCGCTCCGGAAAGCCGAGGCTGAGGCGCATCAGGAAGCGATCCAGCTGGGATTCGGGCAGCGGTGCGGTGCCCCCCTGGTCGAGGCCGTTCTGGGTGGCGATCACCAGGAAGGGCTGGGGCAGCGGATGGCCGGTGCCATCGACGCTCACCCGACCGGCCGCCATCGCCTCCAGCAGGGCGCTCTGGGTGCGGGGGCTGGCGCGGTTGATCTCATCCGCCAGCAACACCTGGCAGAACAGGGGCCCGGGCCGGAAGTGGAAGGCGGCGCTGCCCGGATCGAACACGTTCACGCCGGTCAGGTCGGCCGGCAGGAGGTCGCTGGTGAAGCTGACGCGGCGGAAATCGAGGCCGAAACTGCGGGCCAGCACCTCCGCCAGCGTGGTCTTGCCCACGCCGGGCAGATCCTCGATCAGCAGATGGCCCCGCGCCAGAAGGCAGGCCAGGGCCAGACGCACCTGGTGCTCCTTGCCGAGCAGAACGCGGGTGATCGAGGCGATCACCGGTTGAAGGGGGGACACGACCAAGGGAGGCGCGCCGGCAGGGGGCGCGGTCTGGTTTTCCCAGCCTGGCGGATCGGCCGCACGAGTGCAGGGCAGGAGCGGACGGTCGGGTGTGGTACGAAGCACTGGCGCGCCTGTCCCCCCGTGCCTCCGGACCCGTTCCCCGCAGTCCACGGCGGCAATCGCGAGGCCGTCGCCCGGCGGCTGGGCTGCCGTCCCCACCAACTGCTCGACGCCAGCGCCTCCCTGGCCCCCTTCGGCCCTCCCCCCGCCCTGCTGCGCCGCCTGCGCCAGGGCCTGGCCACCGCGGCCTTGCGGGACTACCCCGACCGCGACTACCACGACCTGCGCTGCGCCCTGGCCCGTCACCACGGGGTGGATCCCGCCGCGGTGCTGCCCGGCAACGGTGCCGCTGAGCTGTTCACCTGGGCGGCCCGGGATGCGGCCGCCGTTGGCGTGAGCCTGCTGCCTTCGCCCGGCTTCGCCGATTACGGCCGCGCCCTGGCTTGCTGGGGCGGCCGGAGCCGCCTTCTGCCCCTGCCGCTGGCGTGGTCCGCCGCCTTCCCCCAGCCCTTCCCCGCCCACGCGGAACCACCAGCGGCGGAACCACCAGCGGCGGACCCACCAGCGGCCCTCTGGCTCACCAACCCCCACAACCCCACCGGGCAGCTGTGGAGCCGCGCCTCGCTCGAACCCCTCCTGGCGCGCTTCGCCCTGGTGATCGTCGATGAGGCCTTCCTGCCGCTGGTGCCCGACGGCGAGCGCCAGTCGCTCCTCCCCCTGCTCGCCGACCATCCCCAGCTGGTGGTGATCCGCAGCCTCACCAAGCTCTGCGCCATCGCGGGCCTGCGCCTCGGCTATGCCCTGGCGGCACCGGAGCGGCTGGCGCGTTGGAGCGCTTGGCGGGATCCCTGGCCGGTGAACGGCCTGGCGGCCCTGGCCGGGGTGGGCCTGCTGGCCGATGGCGCGGCCCTGGCGCGTTGGCAGGCGCGGGTGCAGGGCTGGACGGCGCGGGAGGGCCCCTGGCTGGCGCAGCGTCTCGCCGCCCTCCCCGGCCTGCACCCCCTGCCGTCGGCCGCCAACTTCCTGCTGGTGCGCGGCGAGGGGTCGCTGGAGCCGCTGCGCCTCGCCCTGGAGCGGCGTCAGCGGGTGCTGGTGCGCGATTGCCGCTCCTTCGAAGGCCTGGACGGGCGCTGGCTGCGGATCGGCCTGCAGAGCCGCCAGGGCAACCGACGCCTGCTGGCGGCCCTGCGGCGGGAAGTGAGCGGCGGGCAAGGGGTTCCCTGACGGGTGGGGCCTCAGGTCGGCGGCCTGGCGCAGCCCGTCACCAGATCCGCCAGCCGCTGGTCGGCGTCCCGCACCGCCAGCTGTTCCATGCCCTGTCGCATCGCCAGCAGCGGATCATCCGCCGCCGCCGCCCCCCGCAGACGCGGCCCGAGCAGCCGCCAGAGCGCCGCCTCCAGCGCTGTTCCCTCCGGCGGGTGCTGCCACACGATCACGGCGGCGCCGAGGGCGGCGGCGGCGCTGGCATTCGCATCCTGGTGCCGGTCGGCCGCCGCCGGGAAGGGCACCAGGATCGTCGGTGTGCCGCATACCGCCAGTTCGCTCAGGCTGCCGGCGCCCGCCCGGCTGATCGCCAGATCGCAGCGCTGCAGCAGGCCGGGCAGCTCGTCGCTGAACGGGCGCTCCACCACTTGCGCTGGCGTCGGCTGGCCGGCGTCCGGATCGTTGCTGCCGGTGAGGTGCACGACGCGGCAGCCCGCCGCCACCAGCTTCGGGAGGAGCGGCCGCACCATCCGGTTCAGACCCACCGCCCCCTGGCTGCCCCCCATCACCACCAGCAGCGGCCCCTCCCCCGCCGGCACCCACGCCGGCAGCGGAGCCGGCGCGAGGAAGGCGCGGCGCACGGGCGTGCCGGTCACCAGCGGGCGGCAGCGGGGCAGCCGCTCCACCGCCCGGGGCAAGCCCACCGCCACATGGGTGCACCAACGCCCCAGCAGACGCGTCACCTTGCCCGGCACGGCGTTGCTTTCATGCAGCACCACCGGCACACCGCACCAGCGGGCGGCGAGGATTGCCGGTGCGGCGATGTAGCCACCGCTGCTGAACACCGCCGTGATCCCCTCCCGCCGGATCAGGCCCCGCACCACGCGGCAGGCGGCCAGCAGTTGCAGCAGGTTCCAGAGCTTGCGCAAGCCCCGCCCCTGCAGCCCGCCGGCCCGCACGAAATGCATCGGATAGAGGCTGGGCACAAGCTGCCGCTCCAGCCGGTCCGGCACCCCCAGCCACTGCACCCGCCAGTCCGGCGGCAGGGCTTCGGCCACCGCCAGGGCCGGGAACAGGTGACCGCCCGTTCCGCTGGCGGCGATCAGAAGCGTCGGCATGGGTGTGGCGGGCTGGCGGCGGGGGGCAGCGGGCCTAACTTAAAAGCCTCTCTCGACCCTGCCGACCCTCGCCGATGGCCCCGCCTCGCCCGCTCCTCGCCGCGCTGCTGGGCGCCGTTCTGTTCACCTCCCTGGCCCCGGCCCGGGCCGCCAACCCCACGCCAGCCCAGCTGCAGGCCCTGGAGACGGCCCTCAACGGCGATGGCGACACCGCCCTCTCCGCCCTGCTGCAGGCTGGGCCAGGCCTGGATCCGGCCGAAGTGCAGAATCGACGCCGGTTGCTGCGCACCCAGTTCCCCGATCTGCGCTGGCAGGTGGGTCCCGGTGCGCCGGGCCGCAGCGGTCAGCCCACGGTGAGCGTGAAGGTGAGCGGCACCCGCCTGCAGGGGCCCACCACCTTCCGCCTCGACGCCGAGCAGCTGCTGGTGCTGCAGAGCGAAGCCGGCCGCTTCAACGGCCAGACGGTGCTGCGGGAGCTGTCGATCCTGCGCAGCGGCGAAAAGGCGCCCTCCGTGAGCCTGCTGATTCCCGATGCCGTGCTCACGGGCGAGCGCTACGACATCAACGTGCTTTTTGACGATCCCCTCGACGGCGCGATTCCCGCCGGCGGCATCGCCGCCCTCACCCCCGAGCAGGTGGCGGCGATGGAAAGCCCCACCCTGGAGCTCAGCGCCCTGAATGCCGGCGGTCTGTTCAAGACCGTGCAGGCCCCCCTCCGCCCCGGTTCCCAGACCTGGGCGGTGCTGCTCGTCCACCCCCAGGGTGTGGTGAGCGCCTCCAAACGGGTGCGGGTGGTGGCGGACCGCCGCGGCCTCGAACCTTGAATCTTCTCCCCATGTCTCCAGCCCGTTTCGTGGGCGCCGCTGCGGCGCTTGCCCTCTCCCTGTGCGCCATCGGCGCGGCAGGCGCCCAGCCGACGGCGGAACCCCCCGTCCGGGTCGGCCCCACCGCGGCCCAGTGGCAAAAGGTGTTCCCGGTGTTGCGGCAGCAGGCCTTGAAGGACCACCAGGCCCGCGCCGCCATCCTGCAGCGGGGTGAGCGCTGCCTCAGCGCCGCCGCCGCCATCAGCGCGCTGCGCTCCTGCCAGCGGGAGGAGCGCAGCGCGCTGATGCAGCAGCACCTGAAGCACCGGGATGCGGTGCGCGCACTGTTCGAGCGCAACGGGCTGCCGGTGCCTGAGGGGAAAGGTCGCCGCGGCGGCCCCGGCGGTGGCCACGGCGGCGATTTCTGAGCGGGTCGGCCCCGGAACGGGGCCTGGCTTTCAGGCCTCGTCCAGGGCGGCCACGCCCGGCAGCACCTTGCCCTCCAGCAGCTCCAGGCTGGCGCCGCCGCCGGTGGAGATGTGGCTCATCTTCTCGGCCACGCCCACCTTCTCCACGGCCGCCACCGAATCGCCGCCGCCGATGATCGTGATCGTGCCCTCGGCGCTCAGCTCGGCCAGGGTGTGGGCGATGGCGTTGGTGCCGGCGGCGAAGGCGTCGAACTCGAACACACCCATCGGCCCGTTCCAGATCACGGTCTTGCAGTCGGCCAGGGCGTCCTGGAACAGCTTCACCGAATCGGGGCCGATGTCGAGACCCATCCAGCCATCGGGGATGGCATCGATCTTGGCGATCTGGCTGTTGGCGTCAGGGGCGAAGTTGTCGGCCAGCACCACATCGGTGGGCAGCAGAAACTGCACGCCCTTGGCGGCGGCTTTGGCCTCCAGCTCCTTGGCCAGATCCAGCTTGTCCTCCTCCACCAGGCTCTTGCCCACCGCCAGGCCGCGTGCCTTGTAGAAGGTGAAGATCATGCCGCCGCCGATCAGGATCTTGTCGCACTTGTCGATCAGGGCTTCGAGCACGCCGATCTTGCTGCTCACCTTCGAGCCGCCCACGATCGCCGCCAGGGGGCGCTTGGGGGCGTCGATGGCGCCCTGCAGGTATTGCAGCTCCTTCTCCATCAGGTGGCCGGCCACGCTGGGGTTGAGAAACTTGGTGACGCCTTCGGTGGAGGCGTGGGCGCGGTGGGCGGCGCCGAAGGCGTCATTCACGTAAACCTCGGCCAGGGCGGCGAGCTTCTCGGCGAAGGCAGGGTCGTTTTTCTCCTCTTCCGCGAAGAAGCGCACGTTTTCGAGCAGCACCACGCCGCCCTCGGCCAGGGCGGCCACCTTGGCTTCGGCGTCGGGGCCGATGCAGCTGTCGGTTTTCTCCACGGGCGCGCCGAGCAGGTCGCTGAGGCGGGCGGCCACCCGGGTGAGGCGCATGCCTTCGTTCACCTGGCCCTTGGGTCGGCCGAAGTGGGCGGCCAGGATCACCTTGGCGCCCAGATCGCGCAGGAAGCCGATGGTGGGCAGGGCGGCGCGGATGCGGGTGTCGTCGGTGATCGCGCCGCTGTCGTCCTGGGGCACGTTGAAGTCGACCCGGACCAGGACGCGCTTGCCGCGCAGGTCGCTCTCGCCGAGGCTGGCCAGGGAACGCTTCGCCATGGGTAGGGATTGGGAGAAAACGGGGAGAGGTTAACCCCCGCCCCCACCGAGATCCCGGCCGCGGCGCTCCAGGCGGGGCAGGGCATCGGCGGGGAGCCGACCGGCTCGGCGGTTGCTGGATCCCACGGGACAGGCCTAAGTTAGTGAAATCCACTACTTTTTCAGTTTTGGACACCAGCATCAGCGCCTCGCAGGCCAACCGCTCGTTTTCCAGCCTGCTGCGAAGGGTTGCCCAGGGGCAGCGCTTCACCGTGCTCTCCCATGGCCGCCCTGTCGCCACCATCGCGCCGGCCGACCAGGCCAGAGGCCCCGAGGCAACCGCGCGTCGCGCTCTGCTGGCCCGCCTGGCGATGCAGCCGGCGACCGGCACCCCCCGCGACTGGCGGCGCGATGAGCTTTACGACTGATGCGCGCCGCGCTCGACACCAACCTGCTGGTCTACGCGGAAGGCTTCGGCGATGACGCTCGCGTGAGCCGCACACGCCAGCTGCTGGATCAGCTCAGCGAGGCCGATCTGGTGATCCCGCTGCAATGCCTTGGTGAGTTGTTCCGGGTGCTCCCGGCAAGGCCGGCCGACCAGCCCTGCAGGCCCGGGAGGCGGTACTGGGCTGGATGGATGCCTTCGCGGTGCTGGAGTCCACCCCGGCTGCCTGGCGTGGCGCCATGGATCTGTGCGTGGCCCATCAGCTGGCCAGCTGGGATGCCCTGGTGCTCAACGTGGCGGCGGAAGGTGGTGCCCGTCTGCTGCTCACGGAAGACCTCCACCCCGGCTTCAGCTGGCGCGGCGTGCGCGTGGTCAATCCCCTGATGGAGCCGCTGGATTCTTTGTTGCTGCAGCTTCTGGCTTGATCCTGGCCGCAGCGCCGCCGCCCGTTTTCATGCAGCCCGTGCCTAACGGGCAACAGGGCTGCAGAAGCGAGAGAATGGCTCAAGTCTCCCGGTGCCTGTGAGCGATTCGGCCGCCAGCCCAGCCCCCAGCGCGGCCGAGGACGACCTGGGGGACCTGCTGCTGGAGGTGCTCCCCCCGGATGGCAGCACGATGGGCAATGGTTCGGCACGGGAGGCGTTGAGCCGGGCCGCCGAACGGCCGATCGGGGAGGAGGAGTATGCGGCAGTGCGCGACAAGGCCGTGGCCTTGGGGCTGGTGGCCAAGGGCCGCGGCCGGGGTGGCTCCATCGCCCTGGCGGACGGCATCGAGGGCGGCAGCCGTTACTTGGCCCCTGCAGCGCCGGCAGCGGGCAACGGTCGAGGTCGGGCGACAAGCGGTGGTCGCAGCGGTGGCAATGGCAGCGGAGCGGCCCCCATCTTCCAGATCGGCCAGAAACTCACCCTCTCCCAGCTGGAGAGCTTCCTGTGGAAGAGCGCCGACATCCTGCGGGGCAGCATGGATGCCTCCGAGTTCAAGGACTACATCTTCGGGATGCTGTTCCTCAAGCGCCTGTCGGATGCGTTTGAGGAGGCCCGGGAGGACGTGATCCGCTACTACCTGGGCAAGGGCCGAAGCCAGGAGCAGGCCGAGGCCCTGGCCGAGGATCACGACGAATACGACCAAACCTTCTTTGTGCCGGAGCGGGCGCGCTGGCGCAACCTGAAGGATCTCAAGCACGACATCGGCGCCGAGCTGATGAAGGCCACCGATGCGATCGAAGAACGCAACCCGATGCTGGAGGGGGTGCTGAGCGCGATTGATTTCAACAACAAGAACAAACTCAACGACCGCAAATTGCGGGATCTGCTCTCGCACTACAGTACGTTCCGCCTGCGCAACGCCGATTTCGAGCGGCCCGATCTGCTGGGTGCGGCCTATGAGTATCTGATCAAGATGTTCGCCGATTCAGCCGGCAAAAAGGGCGGTGAATTTTACACGCCGGCGGAGGTGGTGCGGCTGCTGATCGCCCTGATCAAACCGCGGGCAGGGATGATGGTGCTCGATCCCACCTGCGGCTCGGGGGGCATGTTGATCCACACCCGCAACTACCTGGCGGATCACGGCGAGAACCCGGCAAACCTGCAGCTGTTCGGGCAGGAGATGAACCGCAGCACCTGGGCGATCTGCAAGCTCAACATGTTTCTGCATGGCATCTTCAGTGCCGACATCCGCAGCGGCGACACGCTGGGCGACCCGAGGCATCTGAAGGATGGCGAGTTGATGCGCTTCCATCGGGTAATCGCCAACCCGCCGTTTTCGCTCAAGAACTGGGGCCGCGATTTGGCGGAACACGACCCCTACGGCCGCTATCGCTTCGGCCTGCCGCCCAAGGATGCGGGCGACCTGGCCTTTGTGCAGCACATGATCGCCTCGCTGAATCAGGAGGGCGTGATGGGGGTGGTGGTGCCCCACGGGGTGCTGTTCCGCGGCGGCCAGGAAGGCGAGATCCGCAAGGGAATTCTGGAGGATGACCTGATCGAAGCGGTGATCGGCCTGCCCTCCGGCTTGTTCTACGGCACGGGCATTCCTGCGGCCCTGCTGATCCTCAACAAGAGCAAGCCGGCCGAACGGCAGGGCAAGGTGCTGTTCATCAATGCCGAGCTCGACTACCAGGAGGGCAAGAACCAGAACATCCTCCGGGAGCAGGACATCGCCAAGGTGGTGGATTGTTTTGATGCTTACAACGAGATCAAGCGCTTCTCCCGGGTGGTGCCGCTGGAGGAGATCCGGGCGAATGCCCACAACCTCAACATCCGCCGCTATGCCGACACCTCACCCCCACCGGAGCCGTTTGATGTGCGGGGCATCCTGCACGGGGGGGTGCCGATCAAGGAGATCGAAAGCGAGGCCATCCAGGAGATCCTGGAGGGATTTAATGTGAGCGGCGTGCTGGTGCCGAAGGATGGGGAGTATTTGAAGTTTCGGGAGGACATCACCGAGAAGTCGCAGATCCGTCAGCATCTGTGTGATGCTTCGGATGTGGTGATTCAGCAGTTCGAGCGGTGGTGGGAGAAGTATGGGGTATCGCTGGCGCAGATTGATGCGGAGGTGAAGGAGGCGGAGGCGGTGATGCATGGGCATTTGAAGGAGTTGGGGTATGAGTGAAGAAATTGGGAACCTATTGGAACTTGTAACTACAGGCGAATGGGGAAACAACCAAGGCACGCCAGGAGGGATTGATACTGGTGTTATACGCTCAGCAAACATCACCAAAGACCATCGGTTCAACACAAAGGAAATTGCAATTCGGTCAATTGAAGAGCGAAAGCGCCAAAAGAAGATGCTTCGCCACGGAGATATTCTGATTGAAAAGTCAGGAGGCGGTCCAGATCAGCCCGTAGGCAGAGTTCTATTCTACGGCCTCAAAGGCGAGCACACCTGCTCAAACTTTATTTCTATCCTGAGGCCCTCCCAGCAAGTAGACGCTAAATTCCTTTATTATTCCCTTTGCAATCTCTATGAAAGAGGAGTGGTCAAGAATTACCAGCAGCAGACCACTGGTATCATCAACCTTCAACTGGGGGAATACCTGCGTGAGAGCATTTACTTCCCCCCACTCCCCGAGCAGAAGAAGATCGCCGAGATGCTCTCTGGGGTTGACTTCCGAATAAGTTTAGGGGAGCAGAAGATCTCTCAACTTGAGGTGCTACTGAAGTCACTTGGAGATAAGTTCTTCGAAAATCAAACTCAATATGAAGCCAAGACAATAGGCGAGATATTTGAGGTCTCCAGCGGAACAACCCCAAGCAGAACCAGGCAGGACTACTTTTGCACCAATGGAGGGACGCCCTGGGTAAAGACGATGGATCTGACTGATGACTATGTTAGGACCACAGACGAGCAACTAACAAACACTGGCATTCAGGAAGGCAGGGCAAGGGTTTTCCCCAAAGGCACATTGCTAATTGCGATGTATGGAGGATGGAATCAAATTGGTAGAACTGGAATTCTGGCAGAGGATTCGACCTGCAATCAGGCAATGTCTGCATTGCTTCCAGCGAAGGAGATATCACCCGAATTCCTAAATCTACAGTTAGTCATCAGGCGGGCATATTGGAGAGGCGTAGCGGCAAGCAGCAGAAAAGATCCGAATATAACGAAGTCAGATATAGTCAATATGCCAATTATTATTCCCGCACAGAGTGAGCAGAATGAAATCACAAACGCACTCCGCTCTGTCATTCGGCGCAAGAGCAGTGAGTGCCAATATCTTCAATCTTTGAATCTGCTCAAAAGCGCATTGGCATCAGACCTCCTCTCCGGCCGCAAGCGCGTCACCCCCTAACCATGGCCAACGACGAGCGCCAACAAGTCGAACTCCCCGCCCTGGAGCAACTCCAGCAGCTCGGCTGGTCACACCTCGATGGCACTACACTCGTCCCCGGCACCACCAACCTCCGCTCCTCCCTCAAGGAGGTGGTGCTAATCCCCAACCTGGAACAGGCGATCCAACGCCTCAACCCCTGGATCAGCCACGACAACCTGCGCAAGGTGGTGCGAGAACTCACCCTGAGCCAGGCCTCCAGCCTGATGGAGGCCAATCAATGGCTCTGGGAGCGGCTCACCCACTACTTCAGTGTGGAGCAAGACCTGGGCCAGGGTCGCCGCGGCCACACCGTGAAACTGATCGATTTTTACACCCTCAGCAATAACGAGTTTCTCTGCATCGATCAACTCAAGCTTCAGGGCTCCACGCAAACCATCATCCCCGACCTCCTGCTCTATGTGAATGGTCTGCCCCTGGGGGTGATCGAATGCAAGTCGCCCTACGTCACCGATCCGATGGCGGAAGCCATCAACCAGCTGCGCCGCTATGCCAACCTGCGCAACCCCAGCACCAGCGAAGGCTGCGAGAAGTTGTTCCACTACAACCAGGTGATGATTGCCACCCATCGGGATGTGGCGCGGGTGGGCACCATCTCCTCCACGGCGGAACACTACCTCGAATGGAAGGATCCCTATCCGCTCAGCCCAAGTGATCTCGGCGAAAACCCCCACTCGCAGCAGGTATTGATTCAGGGGCTGCTGGCACCCGCCAACTTTCTCGACCTCATCCAGAACTTCACCATCTTCGAAACCACAGACGGCCGCACGATCAAGAAGATCGCCCGCTATCAGCAGTTCCGGGCTGTGCAGAAAACCATCCTGCGCCTCAAGCGCGGCGCCGATCGCAAGGCCAGAGGGGGCGTGATCTGGGCCACCCAGGGATCCGGCAAGTCGCTCACCATGGTGTTCCTCACCCTCAAGATCCGCCGCGATCCCCTGCTGCGCACCTTCAAGCTCGTGTTCCTCACCGACCGCAGCCAGCTCGATGCGCAGCTCACCGCCACCTTCCGCCATGCCCAGGGGGAAACGGTGCTCCATGCCAAGAGCGTGGGCCATCTCAAGGAGCTGCTGGCCAAAGACGGCTCCGATCTGATCACCGCCACGATCCAGAAGGCCCAGGCCGGCCACCTCGGCACCACCTGCCTCAATCCCTCCGCCGACATCATCGTGCTGGCCGATGAAGCCCACCGCAGCCAATACGGCACCCTGGGTGCCTCCATCAATGTCGCCCTGCCCAATGCCCCCAAGATCGCCTTCACCGGCACACCGCTGATGAAGGTGGAAAAGAAAACCACCACCAACGAGTTCGGTCCCTACATCGACACCTACACCATCGAGCAGGCCGTGATCGATGGCGCCACGGTGCAGATCATCTACGAGGGCCGCGAAGCCAAAACCAAGGTCACCGGCGATTCCCTTGATGCCCTCTTCGATCGCTACTTCGCCGATAAAACACCAGAGCAGCAGGCAGAGATCAAGCGCAAATACGGCACCGAACGGGCCGTTCTCCAGGCACCACAACGCCTGCAATGGGTGGGGCTCGATCTGGTGGATCACTTCCGCAGCACGATCCTGCCCAACGGCTTCAAGGGGATCCTGGTGACGGGCAGCAGAAGAGCGGCTGTGCTTTACAAGCAGCAACTGGATCAGATTCCAGGCGCACCTGAATCCGCCGTGATCATCTCGGCAACGCACAATGATGAAGAGATCTACAGAAGATGGACCAATCCTGCCGACCACAAAATCGCGATCGAAAATTTCAAGAAACCACTGAACGAGCACCCGCTCTCGCTGCTGATCGTCAAAGACATGCTGCTCACCGGCTTTGATGCCCCGATCTGCCAGGTGATGTATCTCGATCGCAAGCTCACCGATCACACCCTGCTGCAGGCCATCGCCCGCGTGAACCGCACCGCCGCCAACAAGCACTGCGGTTACATCGTGGATTACTACGGCCTCACCGATCACCTGGCCGACGCCCTCAAGGCCTTTTCCGCCACCGATGTGCAAGGCGCCCTCCGCAGCCTCAAGGACGAGATCCCCAACCTGCAGGCCGCCCACACCCGCGTGATCCAGCACCTCAGGGGCCTTGATCCGCACAACATCGACGCCTGCATCGCACGGTTCGCGGACGAACTCAAACGCCAGCGCTTCGAGGCCGATTTCCGCAGCTTCGCCAAGCAGGTGGAGATCGTGCTGCCCGATCCCGCCGCCCTGCCCTTCCTGCCCGATCTCAAGGCCCTGGGCAACATCATCATCGCCTGCCGCAACCGCTACCGGGATCCCCACCTCGACATCCTGGGCTGCGGCGAGAAGGTGCGGGCCCTGATCGAAGAACACGTGCGGGCCACCGGCGTGGATCCACGGGTGCCGCCCACCAAATTGTTTGATGTGGAGTTTGAGCAGCTGCTCGCTGCGCAGACCAGCGACCGGGCCAAAGCCTCCGAGGTGGAACACGCCATCCGGGCCCACCTCAAGGTCAACCTCGACGATGACCCTGAGTATTACCAGACCCTCTCCCGCCGCCTGGAGGAGATCATCCAGAAGTACGAAAACAAATGGCAGGAGCTGGTGCAGCAGCTGCTGCTGTTCCGCGATGGCATGGAGCGGCAACGCAGCCAGCAGGCGAGCGAGCTGGGCCTGAGCGAAACCGAATATGCCTTCCATGGCGTGCTGCTGGCCGAGATCGCCAAAGCCACAGGCGACGAAACCACCGATGCGCACACGCACGAGCAGGTGCTGGCCCTCACCCGCGAGCTGGTGCAGGAGTTCGAGCAGGCCACCCGCATCGTCGGCTTCTTTGACAAGTGGGACGAGGTGAAACGCATCGAACGGCAGATCAAGCGGGCGATCCTCGATCAACCCTTCGGCAGCAAAGCCCTGGTGGCGGCCGTCACCCAGCGGTTCATGGAGCTGGGCAAGAGGCACTTCCGGTGAGCGCCGTCCCCCAGGAGCTGCTGGGGCTGCGGGTGGCCGTGCTGCGCTCGCCCCGGCGCACCGCGGCCCTGCACATCGTGGGCACGGAGCTGCAGGTGCGGGTGCCCGCGCATCTGACGGATGACCGGGTCGCTGCGATCCTCCAGCAGAAACGCCCCTGGATTCGCTCCAAGGTGGCCCAGCTCCAACAGCTGCCGCCCCATCGGCCCAGGGAAGCGGTGAGCGGTGAATCCTTCCCCTACCTCGGCCGCCACTACCGCCTCAAGGTGGAGGAGGGGCACGGCGTGGGGGTGTGCCTTTCCGGCGGAATCCTCAGAGCCACTGTTCGCCCCCAGGAGCAGGGAGAGCAGCGCGAAGCACGGATCCGCCACTACCTGGAGCAGTGGTATCGCGGCCGTGCCCTCGAACGCCTGCAGGACAAGGCCGATCGCTACGCCAAACAGATCGGCGTGTCACACGCTGGGGTGAGTGTCCGTGCCTTTCGCTCGCGCTGGGGCTCCTGTGACCAGCGCGGCCAAGTGGTGTTCAACTGGCACATCATCAAGGCTCCACACCCCATCGTGGATTATGTGGTGATCCATGAGCTGTGCCATCTGGTGCATGCCGATCATTCCAAACAGTTCTGGCAGCTTGTCGAACGCCACTGCCCCGATTTCGCCGGCAGCAGATCCTGGCTGAAAGACAAGGCCCTGATCCTCCTGGGACAGTGTGCGGCAGCCCCTGCCGCAGAACCCCAGCGCTGATCACCTGCGGCTGCATGCCTTCCTGCAGCACGAGATGGTGCCATGATCCCGCCGCCCCTGAAAGCCTCCGAGCTGGAGCTGGTGCTCTCGGTGCTGCGCCAGCATCTGTCCCGCGCCAAGGGCACCCACACCCCCCGCTCCGATGTGGATCTGGCCCTGGTCGGTTCCCTGGGAGCCCTTGACGCCGAAGCGATCGCCGCCGAACTGGAGGACCTTCCCCCACGCACCACTGCTGGAGCACATCGCGCGGGTGGGGATGGTGATCTATCCGGAGACAGCAAGTTAAACCTGGCTCTATAGTAAGGAGCCCTAAGCCTGGATTTCGCTTTGATCGAAGCCTGCCGCTGGCAAAACTTTGGTCCCCTTGCCGACCTCAGCTGGGACGGACTGGGCCCGATCAATCTGGTGATCGGCGGCAATGGCTGCGGCAAGACCTTTGTGCTCAAAAGCTTGTATGTGGCCATGCGTACGCTGGAGTTGCATGGGCGTGGCCAGGAGCCGCGAACGCCGGCTCAGATCCTGGCTGAGAAACTATATTGGACATTTCAACCTGAGAATATTGGCGATTTGGTCGCAAAAGGTAGCCAGGACCCTCTGAGCTTCAAGGCCCTGATTGACGGAGAGGCTTTTTCCTATAGCTTTGGAGCCAGCACGAAACGCCAGATTCAGTCTCCAGAGATCACCAATAAGTCCCGTGAGAGCAATTCTGTCTTTTTGCCAGCCAAGGAAGTTCTGTCCCTTCACCACTTGATTCTGCAATCAAGGGAACGAGATCAGCTCTTTGGCTTTGATGACACCTATTATGACCTTGCCCTAGCCCTTCGTCACAGCACGAGGCAGGGCAAAAATTATCCTGAATTTGCCAAGTCGCGTGAGCAACTCGAGTCAATTCTTGGCGGCAAGGTGGTATACGAAGAAAAGTCTGGTAAGTGGATTTATAAAAAAGGAAATCAGCATTTCGCGATTGGTGCAGCGGCTGAAGGCATTAAAAAAATTGGTATTCTTGATACTCTTCTTGGCAACCGTTCCCTTGGGTTAAGCTCGGTTGTTTTTATCGACGAGCCGGAATCAGCATTGCATCCTCATGCGATCAGTACATTTCTTGAAATCATTGCATCCTTGGCCATGCGAGGGATTCAGTTTTTCATTTCCAGTCACTCGTACTTTGTTGTCAAGAACCTGCATTTGATTGCCAAGAAGCACACTCTGTCAATCCCCGTTTTATCGGGAGTCTCACAAGGCTGGCATCTTGACAATATGCTGGCCGGAATGCCGGATAATCCCGTTGTCAACGAGGTGGGCTTGCTCTACAGGCAGGAGCTTGAGCTGCTGTGACGCTTAGGCCCACAACACACATCGACTCTGAGGGTAAGACCTGGATTCTGGAATCCGGAGTATGGTTCGGCCCCTTTCTTGCCGACACTCTGTTTCGGCTGGAGTCGTATTGCAAGGCAAAAGGCTTCTATCCAAAAGGTATAAGCCCTCAAATCGCTGAGTTTGCCTACTGTGAGACCGCCAAGGGGCGAGCCAAGGTTTGGATTCTTGAGGCTAAGTCGAGCGTCGCCAAAAAGAAGAACGCATCAGACTTTGACGCAAATCTGCAGCAATGGGCCAACAAGCTCGCCAATTCAATCACTGTGATTGCGGGCGTCAGGGTTGGGGCATTTGCCGTCAATATGGATCTTTCGGAGATCCCAGCCTTCGTTCATGAGGTGCCATTCAGAGATCTGGAATTTAGGCTGGTCGTTGTCCTCACCGCGGAGTGGCCGACAGCCAGCGATTGCCAGGCTATGCAGATTGAGCTCAGCCAGAGGCTTGCTCAATCCGTGAGAGCCTGGAACATCAAAGGGGATTCGGTCTACGTGTTTAATCGAGAACTGGCGATGGAAGTAGGATTGGCATCTGGCGGACAGGAGCCGCCACCATGACCCCGGCCCAACCCTTCGCCCTCCGCGTGTTCGTTCCCTCCGGCATTCCGGAAGGCCTTCGCATCGTGGAGAAAAGCAACTGGAGTGGCATCGGGTTTGTGGTTCCACGCTCCCAGCTCGCCGAATTCATCGCCCGATCGGAAGCGCAGCGCCCCGGCGTGTATGTGCTGCTGGGTCCTGAGGCGGATGGCAGTGGCGAACTGGCTTACATCGGTGAGGCCGATCCCCTCGGCCGGCGGCTGGAGCAGCACGCCGCCTCCCGCGACTTCTGGACCACAGCCTTCGCCTTCACCGACAAGGACAACCACCTCAACAAGGCTCATGGCCTGCACCTGGAAGCGCGGTTGATCGAGCTGGCCCGAGAGGCTCGCCGTTGCAAGCTCGACAACCTGCAGCAGGGCCGATCCATCTCGCTCTCCGAGGTCGACCGGGCCGAGGCCGAGGGCTATCTCAGCGAACTGCTGCTCTGCTGCCCGGTGCTCGGCCTGCGCCTGTTCGAACGCCCCCTGGCGCCTTCCCTCAGCTCAACCTCTCCTGCAACGCCAGGCCCTGCGGCCCCGCCAACTCTGTTCCGTCTGCGCGGGCCGGATGCCGATGGGCAGGGCTATGAATCCCCCGGCGGCTTCACGGTGCTTGAGGGCGCCAGAGCGCGGCTTGCCTTTGTGGATTCCAGCCCCGATTCCGTGGTGGCCGTACGCCAGCAGCTCACCGAGCAGGGCGTGTTCGTGGCCGATGGCCAGGGCCTGATCCTGAGCCAGAGCTACGAATTCAACTCCCCTTCCCAGGCGGCCGTCATGCTGCTCGCTCGCACCGCCAACGGGCTGGTCGAATGGAAGGACGCCAGCGGACTGAGCCTGCGCGAGCACCGTCAACGACAGGTGAAGTGGGATGGAGAGCGAAGCTAGGGCTGGCTGGTATTTCTTCGTAAGACCACCGGTCGGCGGCTATGGATTCCGAGGCCACCAGCTCCCTCACCAGCAAGGGCCAGGTGACGATTCCCAAGGCCCTGCGCCAACAGCTCGGTCTCGCACGGGGCAGTCGCGTGAGCTTTCATTTGGTGGGCGACCACATTGAGGTGCGCCCCCTCGAGCAGGTGCAAGCCGTGAGTGCCAGTGGTTTCGGGATGCTGTCCAGCCAGCGGCCCCCCGTGCCGGTCCACTTTGATCCCGCCACCGAAACCCAGCGTCAGGCGGCACGGCAGCTGGTCGAATCCGGCCAGCCCCTTTTTCTGCCCAAAACCGTTGCCCTGGAACTGGAGTGGGTGCTGCGGGGCTACTACGGCTTTGCAGCCGCCGAGGTGCTCGCGGTGTTCGACCTGCTGCTCGACCATCCCACCCTCACCCCGGAGGACCGGCCTGCGCTCCGGGTTGGATTTCGCCGATGCCCTCCATCACGCCAGCTGCCGCCACGGGTCGTGGTTCCCCGCTGATTTCGAGCAGAACACCCTGAGCCTTGAGCAGCTCGCCGCCGCCTGACGGCTCCCTCTCGGCGCCGAGGCCGTTTGGCGCTAGGACAGAAGTGCCGCCCGCCCGCGCCATGTTCGACACCGTTCTGTTTCCCGTCGACCAGAGCCGCCAGACGATGGACACCGCCGCCGTGGCGCTGCAGCTGGCCCAGCAGCACGGCAGCCGCGTGGTGCTGCTTTCGGTGGTGGAGGAGGAGGAGGGGGTGATGCACGACCCCGCCGCCGTCACCCGCGTGCTGGAGCAGGTGCGGGCCCGCTTCGAGGCGGAGGGCATTGCCTGCGACGTGTTTGAGCGGGCGGGCAAGCCGGCCTTTGTGATCGGCGATGTGGCCGATGAGGTGAATGCCGATGTGATCGTGATGGGCACCCGCGGCATCAGCCTGGAGGGGGAGCAGCAGGGCACCGCCGCCCGGGTGATCCAACTGGCGCCGTGTCCGGTGCTGGTGGTGCCCTGATGCAGGGGCTGAGCCCGGCGGCACCGGCGATCCAGTGGTATCCGGGGCACATCGCCCAGGCGGAGCGGGCCCTCACCGCCAACCTGGAGAAGGTGGATCTGGTGCTGGAGGTGCGTGATGCCCGCATCCCTTTGGCCACCGGCCATCCGCGGCTGGAGCGCTGGATGCGGGGCAAGCCGCGGCTGCTGGTGCTCAACCGCCGCGACATGATCGGCGAACCGGCCCGGCTGGCCTGGGATCGCCACTTCCGCGACCGGGGTGCCACCCCCTGGTGGTGCGACGCGAAGGCGGGCACGGGCGTGGCCCAGCTGCAGCAGGCGGCGATCCGCGCCGGCGAGGCCCTGAACGAACGCCGCCGCGGCCGCGGCATGCGGCCCCGGGCGGTGCGGGCCCTGGTGCTGGGGTTTCCGAATGTGGGCAAATCGGCCCTGATCAACCGCCTGGTGCGCCAGAAGGTGGTGGAGAGCGCCCGGCGGGCCGGCGTCACCCGCAGCCTGCGCTGGGTGCGCCTCGGCCAGGTGCTCGACCTGCTCGATGCCCCCGGCGTGCTGCCGCCCCGCCTCGACGACCAGCGGGCGGCCCTGCACCTGGCCCTCTGCGACGACATCGGCCAGGCCGCCTACGACGGCGAGGGGGTGGCCCTGGCCTTGATCCATCGCCTGGTGGCGCTGGAGGAGGTGGCGGCCGCCGGGGTGAGCGCAGGGTTGCTGGAGGGGCGCTATGGGCCGGCGCTGGGGCTGCTGGCGGGGGTTGAGGGTGCGCCAGCCATGGATGCGGAAACCTGGCTGGCGGCCGCGGCGGCGCGCCACACCAGCGGCGATACGGCCCGCATGGCCCAGCGGTTGCTCGACGACTTCCGGCGGGGGGTGTTGGGGGCGATTGCGTTGGAGTTGCCGGGGCAATGATTCCCTGGCTCTTGCTGGGGTCTGCAAGGCGTGCCACCGTGCGGCCTGCGTTTGAAGGCGTGGGAGGCAAACCTTGATGCTGGATCGTCTATTCATTCGCAACTTCAAGCAGTTCGAGGAAGTTGACATTGAACTTGGCCAGGCTGTGGTTTTCGTGGGTCCGAATAATGCTGGCAAGACATCAGCCCTCCAGGCTCTGGCTCTCTGGGAGCTGGGCATACGGCGCTGGACAGAGAAAAGAAGCGCCAAGGCAGCTCCCAAGGTGCGCTCCGGTGTGACCATGAACCGCCGAGATCTTGTGGCGTTACCGGTGCCGGAAACCAAACTCCTCTGGCGCGATCTCCACGTGCGACGTGGGAGCCGCAAGGATGACAAACAGAAGACGGAGAATATTCGCCTGCAAATCATCGTGGAGGGGGTGTTTGAAGGAAAGAAGTGGACAAGTGGACTGGAATTTGATTACGCCAATGCCGAGTCAATCTATTGTCGTCCGCTGGGCTGGGCTGCCGATGGAGAGGCTGATTCTGATCCGATTGGCCAGGCAGCCCAAGCCGTTCGCATGGCTTACCTCCCTCCGATGTCTGGCTTGATTGCCAATGAACTTCGCATGGATTCAGGTGCGATCCAGGTGCGCCTTGGTGAAGGGCGAACCGCTGAAGTGCTGCGCAATCTCTGCCATTCTCTCGCGGAGGGACCAGAGGGGAGCGAGCGTTGGTTGATGCTGGAACAAAAGATCCGCGATCTTTTTGGCATCACCCTGCAGCGGCCCGAATACATCACGGAGCGTGGCGAGCTCAGCATGGAGTACACCGATGCACGGTCCGTGAAGCTCGACATCAGCGCAGCGGGCCGGGGCCTCCAGCAAACCCTGCTGCTGCTGGCCTTCCTGCTGGCCAATCCGGGCTGTGTGTTGCTTCTCGATGAGCCCGATGCCCATCTTGAAATTCTGCGCCAACGACAGATCTACGGTACGCTCACGGATGTTGCCAGGCTGAGTGGCGGCCAGATCATTGCTGCCAGCCATTCGGAAGTGATCCTGAATGAAGCCGCCGATCGTGACGTGGTGGTGGCGTTCGTGGGCAAGCCCCATCGCATTGATGATCGGGGATCGCAGGTTGCCAAGTCGCTAAAGTCTATCGGGTTTGACCAATATTACCTGGCGGAAGAGGTGGGCTGGGTGTTGTACTTGGCAGGAGCTACTGATCTTGCCATCCTCAGGGCGCTGGCGAAAACGCTGAACCATCCGGCGGCGGAGCATTTGGAACGACCGTTCACCCACTACATCCTCAACCAGCCCGGCAGAGCGCATGACCATCTGCACGGTCTTCGCGAAGCCAAGCCAGATTTGCTGGGCCTCGCGGTGCTGGACAACCTTGGGCGAGAGCCTCAGCGTTCGCCCCAGTTGCCCGTGCTGCAATGGCAAAAGCGCGAAATTGAAAACTATCTCTGTTTCCCCAGTGTGCTGGAAGAGTATGCGGCCCGCCTTGCGGCGGAGCGCTCCTACGGGCCGCTGTTTGAGAGTGTGGAAGCTGCACGCTTTCGGGAGGTGATGCGCCGCTGTGTGGAGGAGCGTGTCCCCCCTGTCGCCCTGCGGAACCCAGCGGATCGTTGGTGGCAGACCGTGAAAGCCAGTGACGACTTTCTGGATCCCGTGTTTGAAAGCTTTTTCGCGGCGCTTGACCTCCCCAATCTGATGCGCAAATCGGATTATCATCGGCTGGCTGATCTTGTTCCCGAGGAACTGATTGATCAGGAAGTCTCCCTTGTTCTCGATCAAGTTGTCGCCGTGGCCAGCTCTGCGAGGCCGGCTGGCAGGGAGCCGACCGGTTGAGTTGCCATGAACCTGGCCACGGGGCCGGCTTGAGTTGTGCCGCCTTATCCTGCGGCCAAGATCTGGGCTGGCCCCATGCCCCTGAACCCAGCCCTGGAGCGCCAGCAGCTGTTCATCAGTTACAGCCGCGCCGATCGGGAATGGGTGGATCGGCTCAAGGCGATGCTGGGCCCCTTGCTGCGCGGCGGCGATCTTTACCTCTGGGACGACTCGCAGATCGAGCCGGGTGCGCTCTGGAAGGAGGAGCTCGCCCGAGCCCTGATGAGCGCCAAGGTGGCGCTGCTGCTGGTAAGCCCGGATTTTCTCAACTCCGATTTCATCCACAAGGAGGAGCTGCCGCCGCTCCTGCGGGCCGCGGAGCAGGAGGGCCTGGTGTTGTTGTGGGTGAAGCTGCGCCCCTGCCTGGTGCAGCGCACGCCGATCCATGCGTATCAGGCGGCGCTCGACCCTGTCCGGCCGCTGTCCACCATGCCCGAGTGGGAGCAGGAAGCGGCCCTGGAAAAGGTGGCGGAGCGCATTGCGGCTGCCTTTCAGGGCACTCGCGAACCGAAGCCGCGAAGCCAGGCGGACCAAGCCCCAAACCCAGCCCAAAGCCCAGCCCAAACCCGGGCCCCAGCCCCCGGAACGGCAGCACCCCCGGGGCTTGCCCGCCAGCGCCTGGCCGGCAGCGACACGGTGTGGGGCCTGGTGGAGGAGCTGGCGCCGGGGGTGGAGCTGCAACTGGTGAAGATTGCCGCGGGCCGCTTTTCGATGGGCTCCCCGCCGGGAGAAGAGGGCAGAACGATTTATGAGAATTGGCCAGAGGAGTTCAAACGCCTCAGTGGCGTAGCGGGGGTGGATGTGGAAGCCCAGCGGCTGGTTTCTGTGCCGCGTTTCTGGTTGGGGCGCTTTCCGATCACCCAGGCCCAGTGGCAGGTGGTGGCGGGCTGGCGGCAGCTGGAGCGAGCGCTGGATCCAGATCCAGCCCGCTTCAAAGGGGCCGACCGGCCGGTGGAGCGGGTGAGCTGGCACGACGCGCAGGAATTCTGCCGTCGCCTGAACAAGCGCACAGGCCGCCACTACAGCCTGCCCAGTGAGGCGCTGTGGGAATACGCCTGCCGGGCGGGGAGCACAACGCCCTTTCATTTCGGGCCCACCATCAGCCCCGAGCTGGCCAATTACAACGGCAATCACACTTATGGCTCAGGCCCAAAGGGTGACTACCGCGAGCACACCACCCCTGTGGGTTGCTTCCCGGCCAATGCCTGGGGCCTGCATGACATGCACGGCAATGTGTGGGAGTGGTGCCTGGATCGCTGGCATCCCTCGCCGCGGCATGGCCCCAGTGATGGCCGCCCTTGGTTGGAGCCCGCGGAGGAGCTGTCCGCGGAGGGTCGTGAGCTGAGGCTGCTGCGCGGCGGCTCCTGGTTCAACGTTCCCCGCGACTGCCGCTCGGCTTTCCGGATCAGCTACCGCCCGGCCTACTCCGGCTGCAGCGTTGGGTTCCGAGTCTGCTGTCTCCCCCCAGGATTGCCTGCTTGGCCCTTGAACCCTTGAGCCCTTGGCCCTTTCCCGGCTTGGCCCTTTTCCACAGGGGGGTGGTAGAGGCAGGTGCCAGGAGATTGGCAGGGCGAGAGTGGATTGGTGCGGTTCCCGCGCCGCAGGCGCGCCGAAAATTTTTAGCGGTGAAAGGCCATCGCCGCGCTGCCCAAGAGTTCTTGGCCGACCAAGGCAGAGTGCCTCACACCTTGCATGGTGCGGAAGCCTGCGCCAACGACTAAATTCCGGCAACTGAGTTTTGTGAAAACGCTAGGAATTGCCCAGCCTGAGATGGTTGTAGCACGCCATCAATAGCGGGCATTTTCATGCATCAGGTGCGCGTTGCTGAATTGGAACAGCTCCCGCAGATCGAATTTGGCCGCACCTCAGCGTGTGAGTGTGCCCCTCAGCCGCCAGATTCGGCCCTGCAGGTCTGTGTTTCCATCGCGGCGGAGCCGAGGTTTGCCAGTCCATAGAGTCTGCGCTAAAGCCAAGTCGATCCTGATTGGATTGAGCGCCGCTTCAGCATCACCCACCATCTCATCCACCCCACGGATCCAGGCTCCTGTCGCGCCACGCTCCTTACATCAGATGGGCATCACCTCCAGAGTCGAACTATCGATCTAGGAGCCGCCGCTCGGCCTACCGCAGCCACGATCGGTCCGGTGAGGCCTGCGAAGTGGTGGGTTTGCGGCTGTTTGCTACTCCCCATGCCGCTCAAGCCAGGTAGCCAAATCATCACCATCCTCAAAATCGAGCAGATCCAGGGCCAAGGCCTCCAGGTGCTCCAGGCTCAGCGCCTCCATGCGGCTGTGGCTGTCGCTGCTGATCGCCCCGCAGCGCCGCTCCAGGAGCCGCAGGGCCAGAGCGAGGGCTTCCCGGCGGCGGCCCTCTTGCCGTCCTTCTTCTCGCCCTTCTTGTCGCCCTTCTTCTCGGCCCGCCGCTCGGCCCTCTTGCCGTCCAAGCTCCACGCCCTCCTGGCGCCCTTCCGCGAAGATGTCTTGAAAGGCGCGGGTGTGGCGCCAGAAGTCTTTGGAGATGCCGAGGGTGGCCATGATTTGCGAGGAGGAGAGACCTTGAAAGCGTTCGGAAAGAATAGGCAGGATCAGCTCGATCAGATCCGGCCTCAGCGTCAGGATGCGCTGGCTGCAGGGCCCCAGCTCCTGCGCCTGTTGCACCGGCAGGGTCAGCAGAGCCAGGGCGGGATCGAGATCCCGCCGGCGGGCCAGGGCGGAGAGATCCACCCAAGTGACGTCGTGCTTCAGAAAGCGTTGCAGCAGGCTGGGCTGTCGTTGACCCAGGGCCAGGCGCCGGTGGGCCAGAAGCACCAGCACGTGGAGATGGTCGATCTCCTCATGCTGCTGGAGCAGGCGAAAGGTTTCCGCGCCGAGGCGGCGGTGGAAGTGCCGATCGGGGTGCATCTGCACCTCCAGAAGCACCACCGGCGCCGCTTCGCTGCCACCGGGATGATCGCGGGGCCAGAGCACGCCATCCGGGTGGTGCGCCACCTTCTTGAGTGCAACGGGCCGGAAGATGTAGGTCGGTTCGCTCTCGCGTGGGGCAGGGGCTAGCCGGGGCAGGAGATGGCGCACCAGATCGGGCAGCGCCCGGAAGACTTCGGCATACCAGTGATCGCTGTGCACGGGAGAGCAGGGACCGTTGCACAGATCCAGTTCCACCGGCCGATTAAGGCTCAGACCATGCGGAATCAGCTGCGTGCACCCCGAATCCGGGCCATATTGGCCCCATGGCGGCGATCACCGACCCCACCAACGCGTTGAGCCCCGCTGGCCTCGAGGCTGCTGGCCGCGATCGCCTGATCCAGCAGGTGGAGCTGCTGCTGCGCCAGTCGGGCAACAGCGAATCGTTTGATGCCGCCGCCTGGGTGGATCGCTGGCTGCAGCGTCCCAACCATGCCCTCGGCGGCGCCGCCCCCGAGCACTACTTGAACACCCCGGAAGGGGAAGCCTTGCTCTCCAGCCTGATCGGCGCCATGGCGGCGGGCTCTTACCTGTGATGCGGCGGCGGTGAGCGAGGCGATCACCAGCTGGCGCATCGCCAGCCAGGGCCTCACCTGGAAGGCGAACGACCTGAGCGGCAACGGCTCCGCCCTGCATCCTGGGCGCTGGAACTCCCTGGATCGGCCCCTCGTCTACAGCTCCAGCTCGATCGCCCTGGCCTGCCTGGAAACTGTAGTGCACCTGGCTGGCGATGATCCCCTGCCGTTCCAGTGCCAGTTGGTGCGCATCACCATCCCCAGCCAGCACTGGCGGCAGCGCAAGATTGTTGGCAAGGAGGATCTCAACGGCTGGAGCCTTCCCCCGACGCCGGAGAACCCCGAGGATTGGCTTATCGCCACCCGGGCCTGGGGCGATGCCTGGCTGGTGGGCCGCGAATCGCTGATCGCCGAGGTGCCTTCGGTGATCGTTCCGGAGGAAAGCAACCTGCTGCTCAATCCCCGCCACCCAGCCCACGGGGAGCTGGTGGCCGAGATCGTGCGCCCCTGGGCGGCGCGATGGCCCTGGAGATGGTGCCGATCCCGGCCGGTGAGTTCCTGATGGGCTCCCCTGAGGATGAGGAAGGGCGCTCGGACGATGAAGGCCCCCAGCATCGGGTGCGACTGGCGCCCTTCTCCCTGGCCCGCACGCCAATCACCCAGGCCCAGTGGCGGCAGGTGGCGCGCTGGCAGCCGTTCCCAGGGGAGCCTCCCTGGGAACGGGAGTTGGATCCTGAGCCTTCTTTCTGCAAGAGCGGTCTATCCAAGGACGATCGACGGCCCGTGGAAAGTGTCAGCTGGTTTGATGCGCGGGAGTTCTGCCACCGCTTGAGCCGTCGCACGGGCCGCACTTACACCTTGCCCAGCGAAGCCCAGTGGGAATACGCCTGCCGGGCGGGTACCACCACCCCCTATGCCTTTGGGTCCACCCTCATCCCGCTGCAGGCGAATGCGTCCACTTCAGCGACGACGGCGGTGGGCAGTTTTCCCACCAACGCCTGGGGCATGCACGATATGCACGGCAATGTGTGGGAATGGTGCAACGATCATTGGCATCCAAACTATCGTGGCGCCCCGGACGATGGCAGGCCCTGGATCGATCCGAGTGCAGATGTATTGATGCGAAGGCTGCTGCGCGGCGGCTCCTGGTTTCGCCACCCCAGGTACTGCCGCTCGGCCTACCGCAACCACAGCCACCCCGTCAATGCCAGCGGCAGTGTCGGCTTCCGTGTGGTCTGCCTCTCCCAGGCCCCTTCCCTTAACCCTTAAACTCTCAATCCCTCAACACTTGGCTGTTTTTTAACCCTGGCTGTTGGTTTGCGGCTGTTCCCGAATGGCGCCGTAGGCGCCTCGCTTCACTCGTCCTTCATGCCTTCCCAGTATCCCCATCCTCCAGCGTCTTCTGGCCCATCAGGGAGAGGAAGGCCCGCAATCCGGCTCGGTTGCTTGGGGAGGGGTCGAGCTGCACGCGGGCGGAAAGCAATGCTGCTTGATCAAGGCGCTCAAAGCTTTTTCTCTGGCGTTCTCGCGCCATGGCCTCCGGCCGACTGCGTCTACAGCTGCTCGGTTTCTTTCTTGATCTGCTCGCTGTCTTTCCTCACGCGCAAGATTTCGCTCTCGATCAGCTTCATCCGCTGCACGGCTTCGCTCTCGTTTTGCCTCGAGCGCTGCTTGATCTGCTCGATCTCGAGCTCGATCCCGCGCACGGGTCGCCAATTGAGAGTCGATCAATACTGTCGCCACCGAGGCAATGATGAGGGGGATGCCCCATTGCTGCTGGAGGCCGATGCTGCGGCCGAAGGCGGTGATGTGGTCATAGGAGGAAAACAGAGCGATCAGGCCGAGGATCACCCCCCCGCCGGTCTGGATGGCACCGAGGTGATCCAGGCCGGGCCAGGGGCGCTGTGGTGCTGGTAAGTCTGGCGGAGCTGGGGGCGTCTCGCTGTCAGCGGGGCGCAGTCGCGCTCACAGGCGCAGGCGGCGGCGCAGGCGGCGGCTCCAGGCCAGGGCGGCGGCAGCGCCGGCGAACGGGATGGGGCCTGGTGCGGCGGGAATCGACAGCGTCACCGGACCGTCAGCGAAGCTGCCGCCAAGCGGCACCTGCACCAGCACCGGAGCCGCTCCCAGCAGGCTCAGCAGCGGGCCGGTGCTACCGGCAGAGATCGTTAAGCCGCCGTCAAAACGAAAATCGATCGCCTGGATCACTTGGCGCGATCGAATGTCGCCCGTGGCATTGGGACTCCACCAATGCGCAATGAATCCCACTGGCCAGGCCACGGGGGTGCCCGCATGGCTACCGGTGGCTGTGAACAAGGGGGAGCTGTCGTTGTTCACGTTGTCGCCGCTGAAAACCAGGGATAGATCGGTGTCCAACGTGGCGGGCATCCCAAAGGCGCCCATGGCAGCCGCGATCTCGGCGGAACTGGTGGCGAACTCCAGTTGAAAATTGTCGATGCCATTGCCGGCGATAGCATCGAAGTCTTCGGCGTCGCGGCGGGCGGTGATCACCCCGATTTGTGAATTCACCACAGACCCCAGCGCCAAGCTGCCGAGGCTGGCATTACCACAAGCCACACTCCGGATGATGATTTGGGCTTCGCTAGGGCCTGGCGTCGAACCGAAACCACCAAATCCGTAGCGGGCCCCATAATCTGCCGGCAACAACGCCAAGACGGCCGACCGGGCAATTGTTGTCACCCCGATCGACTCATGGCAACCGCCCGAGTATCCGATCTGCAGATCTGCCGCCGCCCTTGCCTGTCGCACCGAGCCGATCAGGCTGGCGAGGATCAGGCAGCCACCGATCAAACCGCGATTCAGTGGTTTCGTGAAGTGCAGGTTCATGGCAGTTCTGAGCTACAACATGGATTCTGGTCATACTGTCTAGCATTTTTTCCCCGATCACGCGGCCCACCCTGGCCTCCGCTGGGGCTGTCTGGCAGCGGCATGGCAGCCGGGCAGATTGAAGTCCGAGTCCAGTTCGATTGCCCTGGCCCTCGCCGAGGTGTGTGCGGCCAATCCGGAGGCGGTGCTGGAGCTCGATGCCGATGGCACCCTCCTCGAAATGACCCCCACCGGCGGCAGCACCAGTGCACGGAACTCGGCTCTGCTGTTTCAGCTGCAGGCCCGGGCTCGAACCTCAGGCGACTGGATCGTTGGCATGCCCTCAGCGAGGCGGAGCGCGATGGCTTTGCGTCGCAAGCTGGCCGCCTACCTCGCGAACGGCGCCAGGCTCGGCTGGCTGCTGCTGCCCCTCTCCCGCAGTGTCGAGGTCTGGACCCCTGAGCCGGCGGCTGGGGCGCACCCCCCGGCCCGGGTGCTCGTTGGGGTTCAGCAGTTGGAGGCGGGCCAGGAGTTTCCGGGCCTGACCCTCGATCTGGCGGAGATATGGGCAGTCTGAGTGGTGTGGCTGGCTGGCGCCGCGGGGCCTGGCTCTCCAAGAACGGTCCATGTTCGGCCTGGTCTTCGATCACACCGGCTTCTGACAACCCACCTGCATGACACGCCGATTCCTTTTGCCAAGCCTGAAGCCACGCACGGCCGCATCGCCTGTGGCAGAGGTGTTGGAGAAAGGCAAGCTGCTCCAAGCCGCCAGCGAGCAACTCCTCCAAGCCGCCAGGGAGAGCCCCGAGGCGGTCCTCACCCGGCTCAACAGCACCGCCGAAGGGTTGAGCGAACTGCAGTCGATGCTCCGTCTCGCCAGGGTGGGGCCGAACCGGATCGCCCACGAGCAGCCCGTTTCCTGGGCGGTGCAACTGCGCAACACCTTCCGCAATCCGCTGGTGGCCCTGCTGGCCACCCTGGCTGCCCTCTCCCTGTTGAGCGGCGACAGCAAGGCGGCGGTGATCATCCTCGTGATGATCCTCTTCAGCGTGATCCTTCGCTTCTCGCAGGAGTACCGGTCGCTTCGTGCGGCCGAATCGCTGCGCCAGCTCGTCCACACCACGGCGACCGTGTTGCGACACGACGCCCGCAAGGACATCAGCCCCGGCCTGGCGGCCGACCTCGGCCTGCACCTGAGCGCCGATGCCCTCGGTTCGCAGGAGATCCCGATCGATCGGCTCGTGCCCGGTGATCTGGTGCGGCTCTCCGCCGGCGACATGATCCCGGCCGATGTGCGGGTGCTGCAGTCCAGGGACCTGTTCGTCAGTCAGGCCGCCCTGACCGGGGAATCGCTGCCTGTGGAAAAGCACGCCAGCCTGCCGGATGCGCAGCGGGATGTGCAGGAACCCTTGGAGCTCCAGAACCTCTGCTTTCTGGGCACCAATGTGATCAGCGGATCGGCCACGGCGGTGGTTGTAGAGACAGGGGAGCACACCTGCCTGGGATCCCTGGCCCGAACGGTGACCGGCGTGCGCAGCCGCACCAGCTTCGATCGGGGGATCAGCGACATCAGCCTGTTGCTGGTGCGCTTCATGCTGGTGATGGCTCCAGCGGTGTTTCTGATCAACGGCATCAGCAAGGGCAACTGGGCGGAGGCCTTCTTCTTCGCCCTTTCGGTGGCCGTGGGGCTGACGCCGGAGATGCTGCCGATGATTGTGACCGCCAATCTCTCCCGCGGTGCCATCGCCATGGCCAGGCAGAAGGTGATCGTCAAGAACATCGACTCGATCCAGAATCTCGGTGCGATGAACATCCTTTGCACCGACAAGACGGGCACACTCACGCAGGATCGAATCGTGCTCAAGATGCATCTCGATCGTTATGGCAGGGATTGCGAGGAGGTGCTCGGACTGGCCTATCTCAACAGCTTCCACCAAACGGGTCTGCGCAGCCTCCTGGATGTGGCGGTGCTGGAGGATGGGGAGATGCACGCCGCCTTGAAGGTGGAGAAGAACTTCAAAAAGATCGATGAGATCCCCTTCGACTTCCAACGTCGCCGCATGTCGGTGGTGGTCGAGGAGGAGAACCACCACCATGAACTGATCTGCAAGGGAGCCCTGGAGGAGATCCTGGCCGTGTGCAGCAGCGTCAAGGACGGCCCGACCATCGGACCGATGGATGAAAGCATCCGCCAGCAGGTGCTGCAGTTGAGCGAGGATCTCAACGACGATGGACTGCGTGTGATCGCCGTCGCCTACAAGGAAGTTCCCTTGCAGAATCTTCCCTATTGTCTCGCCGATGAAGCCAACCTCACCTTCGTGGGTCTGATCGCTTTCCTCGATCCCCCCAAGGATTCCGCGGCGGAGGCGATCCGGGAACTGAACCGTCGGCGGATCGCGGTGAAGGTCCTCACCGGCGACAACCCGGTGATCGCCCGCAAAACCTGCAAGGACGTGGGCCTGAAGGTGGAGGGCATTCTTGTGGGGAAGGAGATCGCGGCGATGGAGGATGGCAGGCTCGCCGAGGCGGTGGAGACGACCACGATCTTCGCCAAGCTGACGCCGCTGCAGAAATCGCGCATCATCCGGCTGCTGCGCGAGCGGGGCCACGTGGTGGGCTTCATGGGTGACGGCATCAACGATGCCGCCGCCCTGCGGGAAGCCGATATCGGCATCTCTGTCGATACGGCCGTGGACATCGCCAAGGAATCGGCGGACATCGTGCTTCTGGAGAAGAGCCTGCTCGTTTTGAATGCCGGGGTGAGGGAGGGGCGCCGCACCTTCGGCAATATCGCCAAGTACATCAAGATGGGCACGAGCTCGGCCTTCGGAAACATGTTCAGCATGTTGGGCGCCAGCATTGTTCTGCCATTCCTGCCGATGCTGCCCATCCAGATCCTGCTCAATAATCTGCTCTATGACTTCTCCCAGATGGGGATCCCCTTCGATCACGTCGATCCGGAATACCTGGAGATTCCACGCAAATGGAATGTTGTTGATTTCCGACGCTTCATGTTCTGGATCGGTCCCATCAGCTCCCTGTTCGACTATGCCACTTTCGCTTTGATGTGGTTTGTCTTCTCTGCCAATACGGTGGAAACGCAGTCACTCTTTCAGACCGGCTGGTTCGTCGAGAGCCTGATGACCCAGACCCTGATCGTGCACATCATCCGCACAGCACGGATCCCCTTCCTGCAGAGCAACCCGGCACCGTTCATGGCCATGGTCACCGTGGTGGTGATGGCCATCGGCATCGCCATCCCCTACACCCCGATCGGTGAGGCTCTGGCCATGGTGCCGCTGCCGCGGCTCTACTTCGCCTGGCTGGTGGCGATTCTGTTGGGCTATTGCCTGCTCACCCAGCTGGTGAAGAGCTGGTATGTGCGCCGCTTCGGATACAACTGATTTGCCGTGGTTGCCAGCCAGGTTGAGGCTTCAGGTTTGCCAGGCTTGCGTCGTGAGGGTGCTAGAGGCTCTGTGGCCGCACTTTTTCCGGGTTCAGACAAAACAACGCGCCACAAAGGGAGAGGTCATGGCGCGCAGCAGGCTGCTGTAGCCGATCTGGAAGCGCAGTTCCTCGCCCACCGCCAGCCCTGCCGCCGCACCGCTCACGACCAGGTGATCGCTGGAGGCCCCCTCGATCGTGATGCCAGCGGCGCGGAGGGTGGCGGGATCGGCGTCCTGCTCGCCCAGGGCGAGAATCGTTCGTGTCGCCAGGCGCGGCACCGCATCCCGGCCGGATTCCGCCTCCGGTGACGGTGCGGCGGGGCGGTGGTTGAAGCTGCTGCGCTGGCGGTTGCCCCAGGGCTGCATCGGCTTGCGTTTGCTTTCGATCACCTCCGCCACCAGGGTGATGGCATCGGTGTGGAGGCCTGGAATCGGCGAGCGGGTGAGGGGTTCGCGGCCGAGCAGCAGGGCTTCCCCCAGGCGGAGGTGATTGATGCGGCCGGGATCAGCGCCGCTGGCCAGCCAGGGCAGATTGGCGGAATTGCCGCCGGAGCACCAGGGCAGGCGGATGCCGAAGCGTGTTTCCTGCGCGGTGGTGAGCGCGGAGAGCATCGCCATGTTGGTGGCATCAGGAGCCACGCCGTGCTGGCAGCCCAGATTGGTGGCGAGGCCCAGCAGCTGCAGGTTGGGCAGGGCGAGGGTGAGCTGCACGATCGCCTCCAGGTCGGCCGGCAGGATCCCTTCACGCAGATCACCCAGCTCCACCATCAGCAGCACGCCATGGCGCAAGCCCTGCACTTGGGCGGCGGCGGCGAGGGCGCGCAGCACCACCGCTTCACTGTTGCAGCTGATCGCCGCATGGGCCACCACCCGCTCCACTTCCTGGAGCATCGGAGAACGCAGCATCAGGAGGGGAACCGGGATGGCGGAGCGGTGCAGGGCTTCGATGGTTGCGAGGCGCGACTCGCCGATCGAGACCACACCCGCGGCGATCCAGGTGGCCACGATTTCCGGCAAGCCCAGGGTGGCCTTGCTCACCCCGGTCACGGCGATGCCGGAGCGGGCGAGGCGATCCACCAAGGTGCGGGCATTGTGGTGCAGCCGCTCGAGATGGATCTCCAGCCGTGGTGCGTTCAACCGGCCTCGCAGGGCTGGCTGTGGAGCTGGGGAAAGGCCCGCACCACCATGGCCACGAGGGCCTGGGGAGAACAGCTGACCGCGTCGGTGACGGGCAGGCCCAGTTCGGTTTGATGGCGCTGGATCGCCACTTCGAGCTCGGCATCCGCCAGGCCTTCGTGGTTGAGGGTGAGGCCGATGACGCGGGTGGGAGCGAAGGCTTCGATCAGGCGGATTTCACTGGCGGCCGTGGGCATCGGCAGAAACGGGAAATCGCTCAATACCTGCCGCGCCGGTGCATGTTGGAGCACCACGGCCTGGGGACGAGCCCCGCGCAGGATGAAGCCGGAGGAGAGGTAGGCGGGGTGGCTGAGGGCGCCCTGGCCTTCGATCACGATCACCGAGGGGCATTCCCGCCGGAAGGCCTGCACCACGGCGGCCTCCACCTCGCCGGAGCAGTACTGGGAGGGGATGGCATCGAGGGGGATGCCGTAGCGGCCACCCTGGATCAGGCCGGTCTGGCCGGTGTTGACGAGAACGCTGCGAATCCCGGCGGCATTGAGTGCCTGCACCAGCAGGGTGGCGGTGGTGCGTTTGCCGATCGCGCCATCGGTGCCGAGCACGGCGATGCGCAGGCAATCGGCCGTGGCGATCGACCCATTGAACAGGCGCAGATCCTTCAGAGCGGGCGGGCGTCGCACATCGCGAATCGATACCTGATGGCGCACGGCCGCGAGGGCGAATTCCGGTTCATCGTTGAGGTATTCGCGCATGCCACTCACCAGGTGCAGGCCGGCGGCGAGGGCGGCGAGCAGAGCGCGACGATCGGCGGCGCTGTAGAGCCCATCGGCAGGCGCCATGCCATAGATCAGGGTGTGGGGTTTCTTGCCAGGAAGCAGCAGCGCTTCTCCCAGGTTGCTGACGATTGGAATCCCTTTGTATACGCCGTCGAGCACCAGGCCGGCATCGAGGCCTGCGCACTGGCTGTCGATCACGGCTTGGATGGCAAAGGCCTCGCAATGGCGAATCAGGCCATGGGCCGTTTTGCCATCGAGGCCCGCGAAGTTTTGTTCGCAGTAAATGATGGCGCCGGGCCGCTCGTGGGGGGAGAGAGGCAGAACTGATGGATTCCGGAGAGAGGCGGGGAGCGAAAGCGTCAATCAGCACCAGACACGAAGAACCAGGAGCACAGGAGTGGCCTCTGGCAGGTGTGGTTTGACTCATTCTAGGGGTTTATTTTTCTGTTGAACGCAAATTCGCTGGGATCGCTGTTGGGGCGGTTGTTTTGTGCCTGATGCGGAAAAAGTGGAATAAGAATACCATGAACCCGAATCTTTCCTGAATTGCTTGCTGGTGCTCGAATCGAGTGGGTTCGAGCATCCTGGGGATAATGTTCTGCTGCTGCGATCAGCACCTCGGGTAGGAAGTGAGCTGCCCGGATCATTCCGGGCCCAGCGCCGATCCAGTTCCTCCGAGCTGAATGCTCGGGTTGCATTCACCGTAAGCACAACAGTTCTCCCCCACTGCCTGAATTCAGCTATTGGCATCGTTTTCAGAGACTGCTGCACCAGGCGGAAGCCTGGCTGTCTCGGGGCATGAGGCTGATTTCCCCAGCGCAGCCGAGCACATCAGCGGAGTGGTGCAGCCTGCGAAAATCCATACCGGCTTCCCATCGTCCGGCGGTCGAGGCTCACGGGTTCGTCGGGGATGTCAGCCATGGTGTTGGATCTCTTTGACGCGTTGCCGGGCGATGGCATTGGTCCAGTGTGGGCGCGTTTTGGATTGACCGCTCTGTCGTCCGCCCTCCTCACTCACGAAGAAGGATTCGTCCATCTAGCCAGTCATGGCGACCACAGGCCTGTTCCGCAACGGCAACTCCCAGGCGGTGCGCATCCCCGTCGAGCTGGCCGACGACCGCAACGATCTGATGCTGGAGATTGAGCGCTGCGGTGAGGAGCTGCGCATCCGTCCGGCAGGCCGCCCCATCACCGGGGCGCCAAAGGCCCTCGCGGCCTTCTCTCCCCCATCTCTGGCGAAGGGGCGTGAGCTGGAGGAGCAGCTGGAGCGGGAGTAAGGGGTGGTGGCATCCGTTGAACACATCTGTCGCTCCTTACTGATTACACGGTTGATGGTCGCCTCCCAATAATGGCCCCACTTTCGTTGGGCATGGCACAGATCGACCCTGCGCTCCTCCCGCTCCTACGTTGGCAGTCAATGCTGAAGGGCAGGGCTTTTGGATGGACACCAACGCGGCGATCTCCCCTCCCCCTGCGGAGCTGATTTTCCACGGTGGCCCGATCCTCACCCTGGAACCGGAGCACCCCCGTGCGGAGGCCTTGGCCGTGGCAGAGGGGCGCATCTTGGCGGTGGGGGATGCCGCCGCTGTGCTGCCCCTGGCTTGTCCCGCCACCCGGATGGTGGATCTGGGCGGTCGCTGTCTGCTGCCGGGGTTCATCGATGCCCATGGCCACTTCGCCAACGCCCTGCAGGTGGTGGCCTGGGCCAACATCCAGCGCCCACCCGCTGGACCGGTCACGGACATTGCCACGCTCCAGGCGGTGTTGACAGCCCATGCCACCGGCGCCGGTCTCAAGCCTGGCCAGTGGCTGGTGGCCTACGGCTACGACCCGGATGGCCTGGCCGATGGTCGCCCCCTCGACAAAAGCGATCTGGATCCCCTGTTCCCCGACAACCCGGTGCTGCTGATCCACAACTCCAACCATGGCGCCATGCTCAATAGCCGCGCCCTGGCCTCGATGGGCTACGACGCCAGCACTCCCGATCCCGCTGGCGGCGTGATTATCCGTCGGCCTGGAACCCGGGAGCCGGCGGGGCTGGTGATGGAGACGGCATTCCTGCCGTTGTTCGTGCACATGCCAAAGCCCTCGCCGGAGGAGATGCTGGAGCGCTTCCCCGCCGCCCAGGAGCTTTACACCAGCAAGGGCATCACCACGGCTCAGGAGGGCGCCACCACGGCCAGCGACCTCACACTGCTGCAACGTGCCGCCGCCGAAGGGCGACTGGTGATCGATCTGGTGTCGCTACCGCTGGTGTTGGAGGTGCCCGCCATGCTGCGGGAGCGCTTTCCGGAGTTCCATGGCGAGCCTCTGGAGCTGCCGCAACCGGTGCGGGAGGCGTTTGGCGCTTACCACAACCATCTCAAGCTGCAGGGCATCAAGTTGCTGCTGGATGGATCGCCGCAAGGCAAAACCGCCTTCTGGAGCGAACCCCTGTTGACGCCTGGTCCCAACGGGGAGACCAACTGGCGGGGTCAGCCCCTGATCGCTCCAGAGGTGCTCAACGACGCCGTGGCGCGGTTGGCCTCCCAGGGGCTGCAGATCTTCGCCCACTGCAATGGCGATGCCGCGATCGCGATGATGATGGAGGCCTGCCACAAGGCTGGGCTGAGGGCGGAGCAGGATCACCGCACGATCATTGTGCATTCCCAGTTCATGGTGCCTGGCCAGCTGGAGCGCTACGTGGAGCTGGGTTTGCATCCGAGCTTTTTCACGGTGCATGCCTTCTTTTATGGCGATGTCCATGTCGTCAACCTTGGCCTTGAGCGGGCCAGCCGCATGAGCCCCATGGCCAGCGCCTTGGCCCTCGGGCTGCATTGCTCCAACCACAACGACTTCTCGGTGACGCCAATCGAGCCGATGCGGATGTTGGAAACGGCGATGACACGGCGCAGCCGCAAAGGCCTGGTGCTGGGCGACGCTGAGTGCGTCAGCGCCGAGGTGGCCCTGCGGGCCCTCACCATCGAGGCGGCCTGGCAGATTCGTGAAGAGGAAAGCAAGGGCAGTCTGGCGCCGGGCAAGCGGGCCGATCTGGTGCTCCTGGCTGACGACCCCACCGCCGTTGCCCCAGACGCTCTCACCGGCATCGAGGTGGTGGCGACGATCAAGGATGGCAACCTTGTCTGGGGACAACTTCCTGGCGCGGCACCAGCGGCGCCCCCATCCTCCGCGGTGCGCACGGAAGCCCCATGACATCCATACCCCTGGAGCCTGCCCCCCTGGCGCCCTTGCGCGGGGTGCCGGTCACCGTCGTCGGGGGATGGCTGGGCTCCGGCAAGACGACCCTGATCAACGGCTGGCTGCGTCAGACGCCGCATCCGGACTGGGCGGTGCTGGTGAACGATCTGGGATACCTCGCCATCGACGCCGACCGCTTGCGATCCCACCACGGGCGGGTGTTGGAACTCAGAGGCGGTTGCCTCTGCTGCAGTCTCCGGGACGGGCTGGGGGAAGCCCTGCTGGCCTTGGCCGGGATGGCGCGGCCTCCGGCCCATGTGGTGATTGAAACCAGCGGCATGGCGATTCCTGAGCAGGTCGCGGCCCAGGTGCCGTTGCATGGCCTGCGGTTGGAGCGGCTGCTGGCGGTGGTCGATCTGGAGCGCATCGAAAGCCTGTGGCACGATCCCTGGGTGGGGGAGTTGGTGCAACGGCAGTTTTGTGGCGTGGATTGGTTGCAGCTCAGCAAGGCTGATCGGCTTGATGCCGCCACCGTGGTGCAGCGACGGCAATGGCTGCGGCGCCAATTGGAGCGGCTCCCCGGCGGCTCGGCCCCAGCAACGCAAGACGTCCCGGAGTTGGCCCGCAGCGATCACTGGCGTCAGGATCGCCCCCTGAGTGGGGAGAAACTGCGGCGTTGGGCGGCGGACCTTGGCCCCGAAATGTTGCGCCTCAAAGGGGAAGTGTGGCTCACTGAGCATCCGCAGGGGCCGGTGCGGCTGGATGCTTGCGGCGGCCAGCTTGATTTGGCGGAGGGGCCCAGCGGTCCATGGCCGTCGTCGCTGCGGCGGCAGGGTCGGTTGGTGCTGATTCGCCGCGCCGGGGCAGGTCCCCCAATCTGGCCCACGCCGGAGGACTTGTGAAAAGCACTGCATCGGAGGGCCCATGAAGAGCAACAGCGGCCCGCTCACCATCGTCTGCCTGGGGGTGTTGGGCCGGCCTTCCGGTGGTTGACCCCGCCGTAGCCAACATCGGCCCGGTGGTCGCGGGCCGTGCCCTGCGGATGGAGGGTTCCATGCTGGCCCTGGCGGCAAGCCTTTCCACTCTCGCCCAGGCGGCGGAACGTCTTGGCGGGTTCGCTGCTCTTGGCAATCGCTGGCAATCTGATCGCCCTGGCCGCGCCGCGGGCGGAGGTGTTTCTGCTGGGGCGCGCCCTGACGGGCATTGCTTTGGGGGGAGTGCTGGCTGCCTCCTTCGCCGCGGTGCGCGACTGCTGCCGGCCAGCCCTCCCAAACCCTGATGCAGGCGATTCAAGAGGCCTATGCCACAGGCGTGGGGGGCACCATGCTGGTGGTGGCCCTGCTGCTGGTGATCGGGGCGCTGCAGAACAGGTGAGCCAATCCGCGGGGCCTGACGGCGGTTGACGATTGAGCGGCCCACGCCGTGTTGGCCTTGTCGGCGAGGCCAGTGCGCGGGGCAGTGCCCAACGCTCTTGGGGACGACCTGCCGCTGCCCTACGGTTTTGCCTGCATCCATGGCGTTGCCACCCATCTTGCCTCGCCCCACCCCATGCTCAAGGCAGCAACCAAACTTGGCCGAGCCAGTCTTCTGGCGGGATTCCTGTTAAGCGCTGTTTTCTTCAGGTCGGGAGTTCAGGCCTGCACCACCCTCAGCGTTGCCGATGCCAAAGGAGGCGTGTATTTCGGACGCACGATGGAAATGGCCCTCGACTTTCCTTATCAGATCACCGCCTTCCCCGCGGGGCAGCAGATCACCTCCAAGCTCCGCGACGGCAGGCTCGGGCTGCGCTACCGCACCAAGCACCGCATCGTTGCGGTGACCGTTCCCCTCACCTCGCCCACCGATCTCAAAATTGTTGAGGGGGTGAATGAGGCAGGGCTGACCTTCAGCATGCTGGCGTTTCCCGCCGTCGGGCCAGAGGCCGACCCTGACGGCACCCGCAAGGCGCTGGCTGCCGTGGATTTGGGCTCCTGGGTGTTGGGGCAATTCACCACGACGGCCGAGGTGAAGGCGGCCCTGCAAGCTCAGCCGGTGATCCTGACAGCCCTGTCGGTGATGGGCAACTCCAAGACTCCGTTCCACTATGTCCTGCATGATCGTAGCGGTGCGGCGATCGTCATCGAATACGTGGGCGGTAAGCAAATGATTTATGATAATCCTGTCAACGTCATGACCAACGGGCCAGGTTTTTCCTGGCACTTGACAAACCTCTCCAATTACAGCTTCTTGACCAATGTTGATCAGTCTCGGGGAACCTTCGGTGCGTTGACGGTCGTTGCTCCAGACAGCGGCGTGGCCACCTCGGGGCTGCCGTCCGCCAATACATCCGTTGGACGCTTTGTGCGTGCCGCCTACTACTCGCAATACGCCAAACGTGCTGACAGTCCCGATGATGCGGTGCGCATTTTGGCCCACGTCATGAACAACTTTGAT
Organism: Cyanobium sp.; assembly: GCA_044351065.1. Lineage (GTDB taxonomy): Bacteria > Cyanobacteriota > Cyanobacteriia > PCC-6307 > Cyanobiaceae > Cyanobium. Next base: position 37,211 of record JBILGK010000010.1, on the reverse strand, counting down.
CGTCCGGTTGACCTCACCATTGACGCGGCATCCTCCCTGGTGAATTCGGATGGTGCTGTGGGCGCCATCCTTTCCATGCAGAAAACAGCACCAGCGTTCCTCAGTGAATCCACCAAGTGGACATCCCTGACCGATCTCAACCGAGGTCGTCTCTACATCCGACCCCAAAACGCCATGAACTACACCATGGTTGACCTACGGAAACTGGCCCGATTCACAGAGGTCCGGTCGTTCCCTCTCGACCGGCTCAATGGCACAGCGATAGAAGGAAATAGCCTGTTCTGACCACCCCCAAGCGACGCCCTCGTTGTCAATAAATGTGTCAGGTCTCTTGCCTGCTGCCGAGTCCTGTCCAGGCTGATGGTGCATGGCGAATCTTCGGCCCATGGGCCAGCCGACCGTCGCGGCATACACCCTCACACGACTGGCCCAATTGGGTTTGGATCGCGTCTTTGGCGTCCCTGGAGACTATGCCTTTCCCATTGATGACGCGGCGGAAAACGTGCCTGGCTTGTCGTGGGTGGGCTGCGCCAATGAGCTCAATGCCGCCTACGCCGCCGATGGCTACGCCCGCATCCGCGGGGCGGCCATCCTCTCCACCACCTACGGTGTGGGCGAACTCTCCGCCCTGAATGGAGTGATGGGCAGCAACGCCCATCGTCTGCCGGTGTTTCACCTGACAGGGAAGCCCAGTGAGCGCATCCAGAAGCTGGGGTTGCTCACCCATCACAACCTTGGCGACACCCTCTACGACCGTTTTCAACCCCTTTCCGCCGCCGCCTGTTGCGTGCAGGCCGTGCTCACGCCCGCCAACTGCGTCGATGAACTGGAACGGGTGATCCGCGAGGCCTTGCGGCAAAGCAGACCCGCTTACCTCGTCATCTCGGAAGTGCAGGCACTCCTGCCAGTGCATGGCCAACCCATGAACGGGTTGCCCCTCCAAGCGATCCAACGACAGCACAGCGTTGCCGAGGAGCTGGATGCCGCTGTGGCGGCTATTCTCGAGAGGTTGGAGCGGGCCCAGCGGCCTGTGGCCATGGTGACCGATTTGGTGCGGCGCTATGGGCTGCGTCGGCAGGCGGAAGCGTTCATCCGTAAGGCCAACCTGCCCACGGTCTTCGCTCCATTCGATAAAGGCTGCCTGGATGAGTCCCTGCCGCAGGTGATCGGTCTCTACGCTGGCCATGCGTCGTCCTCCCCGGCGGTTCGCGGCCTGGTCGAAGCGGCGGATCTGCTTGTGGACCTCGGAGGCCAGGTGGAGGCCGATCTCAATAGCGGTGGCTGGACTGCCCGCATCCCCTCCAGCCGCAGGGTGACGGTGTCGGATGACTGGGTGCGTCTGGGCGACAAGGTGTTTCTGCACACCGCCCTGGAAGATGTATTGAGCGCTCTTGTGGAGCGGGTCCAGCCCCGTGACGGGGTGCATGGGCCGCGGCTGGAGCTCGCGCCGCTGGTGGGACGTGACGGGGATGCCCTCTCGTCGCTGGCATTCACCGCACGGCTGCAGCGGCGCCTGAGGGCTGGCGACACGCTGGTGATCGAAACCGGCACCTGTGGCCTCCATCTCCTCCCCATGCTCCTGCCCGCGGGGGTGGATGTGGAGCTGCAGGGCCTGTGGGGTTCCATCGGTTGGGCCACACCGGCCTGCATGGGCGTGGCCATGGCCAAGTCCTCTGGTCGAACCTGGCTGGTGAGTGGCGACGGAGCTCACCAGCTCACCCTCAACGAGCTAGCGGTGATGGGTCGCTATGGGGTGAAGCCTGTGATCTTTGTCCTGAACAATGGCCTCTATGGCATTGAGGATGTGTTCAGCGAACGGGGGCACCGCTACGACGATCTGCCCCCCGTTCGCTACCACCTGTTGCCGGAGGCTTTCGGCTGCCAGGGGTGGTTGAGCGAGAAGGTGGCCACGGTTCAGGAACTCGAGGATGTGCTGGAGCGAATTGAGCGGCATGACGGCGCAGCTTATATCGAAGTGATGATCCCGAACGAGGAAAGCCAACCCTTGCCAGCGGCGACGACTGATCAGTTCTACAAGCTGAAGACTCCTTCTGTGGAGTAAGGATGCATCCATCCAACCCCTTCCTGACTACCAAGCCATGACGCTAACCCGCACTGAGAAAGACAGCCTTGGACCCGTTGAGGTTCCCGCCGATAAATTGTGGGGCGCCCAGACCCAGCGCTCCCTGGAGCACTTCAGCATTGGTCAGGATCTGATGCCACGGGAGATGATCACTGCCTACGCCATCTTAAAGAAGGCCGCGGCAATCACCAACCATCAAGGCGGCAGACTGAACGACCAGGCCTATCGCCTCATCCTCCAGGTATGCGATGAAATTTTGGCAGGGCAACATCAAGACATGTTCCCCTTGCACGTTTGGATGACCGGCAGCGGCACACAATTCAACATGAATGTGAATGAAGTGATCGCCAATCGTTGCTGCCAACTGGCCGGTACAGCGCTTGGCAGCAAAACGCCGGTTCATCCCAACGACCACGTCAACATGGCCCAGTCCTCGAATGACACCTTTCCATCAGCCATGTACATCGCCACAGCGGTCAATGGGAGACAGAGGCTCATTCCGGCCGTCCAGGCTCTTCGCGATTCCATCGCCGGCAAGGCGGTGGAGTGGAAAGACATCATCAAGATCGGCCGGACTCACATGCAGGATGCCACGCCCCTGACCCTGGGCCAGGAATGGTCGGGCTATGCTGGCGCTCTTTCCGACAATCTTGAGCGGCTGGAAGCGGCGCTCACGGGAGTTTTTCCGCTAGCCCTGGGGGGGACCGCCGTGGGTACCGGCCTGAATTCTGCGCCAGGTTTTGCCGAAGTGGCAGCAGCGGAGATCGCCAAGCTCACCGGTCTACCCTTCATGTCGGCTCCCAACAAATTCACGGTGCAGGGCGCCCATGATGCCCTTGTCCAGTTTTCAGGCTCAATGCGCACGCTGGCCTGCTCGCTGTATAAAATTGCAAACGATATTCGCCTGATGTCCTGTGGGCCGCGGGCTGGTTTTGCTGAGCTGATCATCCCGGCAAATGAACCGGGTTCCTCGATCATGCCAGGGAAGGTGAATCCCACCCAAGCGGAGGCTCTGGCCATGATCGCCACCCAGGTGATGGCCAACGATGTGGCCGTTGGCTTTGGTGGTGCCAGCGGATACCTGGAGATGAATGTCTACAAGCCATTGATCATCTACAACATTATCCATTCCCTCACGCTTCTCACAGATGGCTGCACAAACTTTCGCACCTTCCTGGTGGAGGGCAGTCAACCCAACCTGAAGAAGATTGCCGAATACGTCGGGAATTCATTGATGCTTGTCACCGCACTCTCGCCCGTCATTGGCTATGATAGCGCCTCTAGGATTGCCCATTATGCAATGGATAATGATCTCACCCTTAAGGCTGCCGCTCTCAAGCTTGGTCTCGTTACGGAAGCTGAGTTTGATCGCGTGGTGGATCCGGCAAAGATGGTTAAGCCTTATATCGCTTCAACCACGTAAAGACCCGTTCCTGCCTATGTTGAATGCAAATCAACAGGTCTCTGCATGACCACAGGCAAGCGCGGGATGGATCTCCTCCATGATCCCCGTCTCAACAAAGGCACGGGTTACACCGAAGCGGAGCGGCAAGCTCTTGGGCTGATCGGGCTCGTTCCCGATGTCACTGAATCCATTGAAACCCAGCTCAGCCGCGTGCTGAAGCAGCTGGCGCTGAAGACAAGCAATCTGGATCAGTTTGTCTATTTGATGAATCTTCTGGAGAACAACGAAACGCTCTTCTACCGTACCCTGATGTCAGATCCGGCGCGCTTTCTGGAGATCGTTTATGATCCCACCATCGGCGAAGCCTGCCTGAAGTTTGACCACATCCTTCGTCGTCCCCAAGGTTTATATCTCTCCATCACCCGCAAAGGGAGCGTACGAGAGGTGTTGCGCAACTGGCCGGTTCAGGATGTGCGCTTCATCTGTGTGACCAATGCGGGCCGCATTCTGGGCCTTGGTGATCTGGGTGCCAATGGCATGGGCATCCCGATCGGCAAATTGCAGCTCTATACCGCCACGGCAGGAGTTCCGCCGCAGGGTCTGCTGCCGATCTATCTCGATGCCGGCACCAACAACGAAACCTACCTCGCCGATCCTCTTTATGTGGGTTTGCGTCAGCACCGTCCCCCCACCGAGGAGCTCTATGCCTTTGCGGATGAGTTTGTGGAGGCTGTGCAGGAGGTCTTCCCGAACTGCTGCATCCATTTCGAGGATTGGACTGGCGTTGATGCGATCGCCCTGCTCGCTCGCTACCGCGAAAAGGTGTGTTGCTATAACGACGATATTCAGGGCACGGCGGGTGTGACCCTGGCCGGCTTGATCAATGCCATGAAGATCACCGGAGGCCAGCTCAAAGACCAGCGAATTCTCTTCCTCGGTGCAGGGTCCGCAGCCATCGGCCTTGCCGATCTGATCGTCTCGGCACTGGGCCAGCAGGGGATCCCCGCGGCGGTGGCCCGCCAAAATATCCGCATGTTCGATACCCAGGGCCTGGTGGTGACCAGCCGTCCAGGGCTGCCGCCCCACAAGTTGCCCTACGCCCAGGATCTGCCAGCCACCGAAGCCTTTGATCCCAGCGATCTGAGCAGTGAATGCCCCCGTATCTTGGCTGCTATTGAAGACTTCAAGCCCACCGCCCTGATTGGGGTGAGTACCGTCGGGCGGTTGTTTGATCAGTCTGTGGTGGAGGCGATGGCCCGCCAAAACGAGAAACCTATTATTTTCGCACTCTCCAATCCCACGGAGAAGCACGAATGCGTGCCCACCGATGCCTATGGCTGGACGAAGGGGACGGCGGTGTATGCGAGTGGTGTGCAGTTCCCACCTGTGCATCTGGACGGCAAAACCTATCTGCCGTCCCAGGCCAATAATCTCTACATCTTCCCAGCTGTTGGCATGGCCGTATACGCCACCCATGCCAGCCGCATCACCGACGAGATGTTCATCGAGGCGGCCCATGCTGTTGCCGACCAGGTGAGTGAGGAGCAGCTCAAGCTGGGCATGCTGTTCCCTCCCCAGTCGAACATCCTGGAGGTGGAAATCAAGACGGCGGTACGGGTTGCCGGGCTGGTGTTTGACAGCAACCTGGCGGGGGTGCCTCGGCCGGCGGATCTGGAAGCTTTCATCCGCGGCTTTGTGTATCAGCCGGCCTACGGCTCGCTGATCTGAGGGACAACCAACCTCAGAAACTCAACACCGCATTGACCCCCAGGGCCAGGGCGGTGGGCGTTGCGGGATCTCCTCCGGGATGGAGAAGGAGCTGCATGCCGGGCTGAAGCATCAGGCCTGGCATCAACTGCAGGCCATAGGAGAGTTCCAGGGTGAGTTCACTCACCTGGGGCCGGATGGACGAATCCAGGTCCAATGCCGCGATCTGTTCCGCCCGCAAGGCGGAGCTATACGCGCCATAGGCCACGCCCAAGGCCAATATGTCTTTGGGCCGGCTGGCGAAAGGTCCCGTGGCGACAAGGCCCGTGCTGAAGAAGAACGGCATTGGGCTCACACTTTGGTTGGGGGCAGACACCAGGCTGCCGAACACCCCGAGCTGGCGCCCTGTTTCCCTGGTGCCCAGGCGAACCACAGCCTGATCCGCCACCAGGTAGAAGCCATGGCGTCCCGCGGTTGTGGCCGTACTGTCGTAGGCAGCCACCCTCCCCCCCAGTTGGAAGGCTCCCAGTTTGAGGTTGCCAGGCAGGGCGATGGCGTTAGGACCTTGGTTGCGGGTCCAGCCGATTTCCACAATGCCGTAGGCAGGACCCGCAAGGGTGAAATCCAAGCCATGGCGGTTGGCGAGCCCCACATCCGGATCGGCGTTATAGAGGCCGGCCATCACGTAGAGATCGTTTTTCAGCGCGTAGCGCACCCGTGCGCCCCATGTGGTCGCGGGGTAGCCAAGGGCGCCAGGAGAATTGTAGAAGATCGCATAGGGAATGGCGTTGAAAGCCACCGAGGTGAACTGACGAAAGTAGTTCGATCCCGCAAACTCCTCGCCATAGAGGCTGTCGATCGAAAGCCGGCCAATTCGAAAGCTGAGCCTGTCGTCCAGTAACGACTGAGTATAGCTCAGACTGGTCAGTCTTGGGCCGGGAGGAGCGACGTCGGAGGACTGGATGGGAAAGGTGTTGCCCACTACAACCTGGGAGAGCTGAGTGCCAAAGTTGACGGCAAAGCCCACTTGAAATTGTCCACCCGGCAGGCCCAGGAGTTTGTCCGTGTCCAGAGACAAGTCAGCGCTGAACATGCTGTAGTCGGTGAAGCCCTTGGCCAGCCCACCGGTGGCATTGCCATAGGGATCGGTAATCAGCAGAAACTTCGCGTCGATCCCTTTCTCCCAGAGCGCGGTGCGCCTGCCGCCCCAGTCGCCGAACAGCTGGTTCTCCTCAAACTGCCGCGTTGCCTCAGCGACCCGCTCCTGCTGCGGGCTGCCCGCCGGCCTCGCCATCACCCCTGGCGTCAGCAGATGGGCTAAGGCCAGAGCCAAAGCCAAGGCCCATCCTGCTGGGTAGGGCATGGGCTTCGTGTCTATCACTCGTCGAAGGGTCGCTGAATTGGCCCTGGCCCGCGTCGCTCCTGGGCTTTTTGTGATGGTTGTTGACATGCAGGGCGCACTGAAGATAGGGGCGGCAAGTGGAATGCCATAGGCACGGCCCCGATCGATGCGATTAAGTGACAGCCGTGCAATTTTACACAGTCAGGGAGGGCAGTAAATCACCTTTATGCCTATACCAATAGCGATCGAAGTGTAGATAGGATTATTAATTGAACCCGTTCGGGGAGGGGGCGATCTCAAGCCTATTGAGCCTCAATAGATGTACTCCACTGACTGACGTTTGGCGATCGCTTCAAGCCTTGGCCATGGCCCCAATAAGCCTCATTTCAGGCCGGTTATATCCACAATAGGCCCTACCGGAAGCGCATCAGGAGCCCGGTCACTCCATAGCCAGCCCCTGAACGGAAGGTACGGCAGAGACTTGGATGCAAATGTTTTCCGTATCGCAGGGTCCGCCTCCACCTCCGAGACCAATGATAAAGCCATTACCGGTGACGTTGTTCTGAACATCCGTGTTCTCCGTCACTGCAAAGTTATTCGTTGCACACAAATTAATCAACTGGTTTGTGGTGGCATCTCCAGATGTCCAAAAGCGGAATTGAAGCTGTTCTCCTGCCAGGGTCATCAGCGGGGCCGCTCCAGCCTGGAGCATAGTATAGGCGACATCATTATCAACATCTGAATCAGGACTTGTGACCGTGAATGTCACACTGGCCTGTTCACCAGGATTCAATGAGCCACTTGGATTTCCAGATGTCCAGTGAAGCGTTCCAGCATTGCCAGAGGCGCCGCTCAACGGGTTGAGATCATAGTCGATTGATTGCGAAGAAGCGTTAGAGAAATTAAATTGGTAGAAGACATTGACGCCTCCCCAGACCGCGGTTGGCCCAACTGCGTTGCCGACGGTGCCACTGGTTTCGTAAGTTTTGGACTTGGCGGCGAAAGTGACCATGCGTTGAAATCGCGAGTGGATCAATTTTACGACCTCGGCACCAGGCTTCGAAGGGAAGGTCAGATTGCTATACATATTGTTAGCGATCAGGGGCCGGGGCGCTCCGCCGCGCGAATGCAAGCCTGATTGTCCATCGCCAAGCAATCAACGACTGAGCTTTCGAGGCCAGATGGTTCAGGGATCCAGCAGCAGGGATGGCATCCCCCGCCACGGTGATGGGCAATCCAGCCTGCTCCAAAAACTGCCCGACAGCGCGGCCCTGTTGCCTGAGGGTGGTGGTGACCTGGGACGGTGAGCACCAGCCCACTTTCGATCAACTGGCTGTACTGGGCCGTTGGGGTTTTGCCACGAGATACCATCTGCCGCTGCCTTGGGGCCGCCAGCAAGGCTCCCAATTGGCATGGGAATAGTGCTGGTGAGCGCCGTTATGGTTTTGCGGGTAGCCGCCATGCACAAAGTCGCAGCTGCCGTAGGGATCATTCGTGATCATGCCGCTGTAGTCATAGTCGATTCCCACCGTCCCGTGGCCACCACCACTCGGGGCCGTTGCAGGTCCGTGATGCCACCAACCCACGTCCACAGGCCGCCCGGCGTCGATCTCATCTCGAAGGGTTTGCAGGCAACCATCGGTGCGAAATTCTGCCTTGAGGCCAAGGTGCCGCAGGGCAGCCAGCTGCGCCTCCGAAATTGTGGAATCACCATGGGACGCACGCAATGCACTGTAATCATCCTCGTTCTTGATTACGCATAAAGCTCCGCAGCCCTTAGAGCCCGCTCAGGGCAAGGCCTGCACACGCAGACCGCATTGGCGATCCGTTCTGTCATTGCTGCCATCTTAAAGCGCCTATTGAACAGGAAACAAATTTCACCCAGATTGCGTTTGGCATATTTTCCAAAATCAAAGGCATGGAAAGTAGCGCTGAAGGATGGTTTTCAGATTGCCCAGCAGAATGTTGATCCAACGAAGCACGCGGAGATCATTCGGATGGCGCCCGCCGGTTACGGCAGCAGTGTGGCTTCAGCCTGCTGCTACTACGGATCGGATGCCGGGCAGCATTCAGGGAGATGGCAGCCACGATGGGCACCTTGTTCACTGAGCCACGACCTGCTATGCCTCCTGGGCGTTCCCCACCAGAATAGATAGCAGCAACCTGCGCCATCTCCTGCAACACGTAGTAATCATCTCGTTCGCTCACGGCGTGCGCGATCCTGCTATGGAGCATCCAAGCGGCCCCAGGAACAGGCCGTGGAGATCTGGCGGGCCGGCCAGCCGGGGATGGCCGAACGACTGGTGAACGCCAGCCGCCTGGAGGCCGCCGAGCTCGCCGAGGGTTTGGCGCTGGATCTGGAGGAGATCTGGGCGGTGTGAGGCTGTAGGAACACCATGCAGGCCCCGGTGTTGTGGGCAGCGGAAGCGGATGCCATGGCCCTGGTCACCAGCCATCAGCAGCCAACAGTGGCGGTGCCGCTCTCCGTGGCCAGTGCCGCCAAGCCCATGGCGGCCCGCAACGCCTGCTCCAGGGCCTCCATTTCAGGGCCGCTGAGATGGGTCAGGGGGCCTTCGCCGAGGCGGCTGCGGTCCAGGGCTCGCGGTTGCTCCGCCATGGCCCAGCACTCCCGCAGCAGCCGGTCGCGCGGACGGATGGCCACGCGCAGGGCTTCGGCACCCCGGCGCCGTTGGCTGGTGAGGGGCACCACCAGCACGGTGGCCAGGCCCGCTTCCGTGAGCGCATCGGCCTGGATCACCACCACCGGTCGCACCTTGCCCACCTCCGCGCCCTGATTGGGGTTGAGGCGGGCCACCCACACCTCCCCGCGGCGGATCAACGCCACCAGGGCTCGCCCTTGGGTTCACCGGCCAGCGCCGCTGCCCTGGCCAGGGCCTCATTTTCGGCGGGGAGAAAATCGGCGGCGATCTCCAGGACCTCCTCACGGCTGCTGGGATCGGCGGCCAGGGCCGACGCGGCGCCCCTCAGTGCCGCTTGCGCCCGCTCCTGGCGCCGCCGGCAGAGGAGGCCATCCAGGGCTTCGCGCAGCAGCTGGGAGCGGGACTGGCCACTGAGGCGCGCTTCCTGGCTGAGCTGTTGCTCCAGGTCGTCGGGTAGCCGCAGGCTCAGAGCGCCCATGGGATTGGCATCGACGTAAGACACACCAGTATACGTGCTGTATTACGGCCCCCATCCTCGTCGCCGCCCTGCGCCACAAGATGGATCAGTACCAAGCCAACGGCTGGCGCTGGATCTGGAGGAGATCTGGGCGGTTTGAGAGTGCAGGAACACCATGCAACCCCTCCGCGGTGTTGCGGCCCGCGGCATCGGATGCCAGGGCCCTGGTCACCAGCCAGCAGCAGCCCGCAGCACTGGCGGTGGCCCTCGATCGGCTCGGCCTGCCCAACCCAGCCGCGGTGCGCTCCGGTCTCGCCCTCTCCCTGTTTCGCGCCGGTTCGATCTTCGTGGCCAGTGCCTCCCAGGTGGCCGGCTTACCCCTGCCCCGCTTCCTGGAGATCCTCTCCTCCCTGAAGATTCCGGTGGTGGAAGGCGGAACCGAGGATCTTCAGGAGGATCTGGCCATCGCCCGTCGCTGGCTCACCGGCGCCCCCTGAGCTGCGCTTTCGCATGGTCAGCGGGGTGGTGATCGCTGACGCGGGGCCCTTGATTGGCCTGGCTCGAATCGGCCATCTCGATCTTCAGCGTCAGCTGTTCGGAGCGGTGATCATCACCCCTGTCGTGGCCGCAGAAAACGGCAGCGATCGCCGAGGCCTTGCGAGCCGGGTGGCTCACCATCCCGGATCCGGGATTGGAGCTCGGCTATGAACCGCTGAACCCCGGCGTCGAACCAGGGGAGCGCAGCAGCATCGCGCTGGCCCTCCACCTGCAGGCAGCCGGGCTGAAGCCAGGAGCCAGGGGCTCGCCATCCTGGGCACCGCCTCCGTGTTGGTGTTGGCCAAGGAACAGACCCTCATTCCCGCTTCTGCTCCACTGCTGGCCGCCTTGCGCGATCAGGGCTATTTCCTCAGCGATGCCCTGGTGGCAGAGGTCCTCGACCAGGCGGGCGAGGCCTGATGCCGCTGGGACCCTGCCGCCCCACGAACGGGGCGTGGAGATCTGGCTGGCCGGCCAGCTGGGCGGCAGCGTTCAGTCCGACCTCAGCGGCTTGCTTCAGGCAGCGCCTGCACGCACCGCTTGCACAGGGTGAGGTGGCGGCCATGGCTGCCGATGTCGGTCTTGTAGTGCCAGCAGCGCTCGCACTTCTGGCCCGGTGCTTTCATAAGGCCAATCGTGATCCCCAACTCTTTGCTTGGGGTGATGAGGAACGCCTGTTTCGTACTGCCATCACCGAATTGAGCGTTGTCATCAAAATCGGAAACAAGTAGCCAGTCTCGGATGTTGTCAACCTCGTCGTAGTGCCTGGATATTTTGAGCAGCTGTAGGCAGAGGTTAAGACTTCTTGCGCGTGTGTATTCTGGCTTCTTATCTTTGTCTTCTGAGTTCTTTTCAAGGTGTAGGAGCAATCTCGTTTCGAGGGAGGCGCCGATCGAGGACTTTGTACGAGCAATCTGCAACTGTCGATTAACCAAATTGCGCATTCCGATAATTTCTCCCACGGCTCCAAGGAGCTCTTGGGGGTTGAGTATAAGCAACCTTATCAGCTCTTCGAGCGTTTTCGGCTCTTCACGCTTTTTAGGCTCCTCAGGCGTTTTCGGCTCCTCAATGGTGAGATCTGCGCCGCCTTCGCCTTCGGGGATCTTTAGATCGAGTGGCGCTATCAGCCAATCGTCCGGCGCTTTGGGCCAGCCCCGCTCGAACACCGAGCGCTCCTTGTCCTTGTCCTTGTCCTTGTCCTTGTCCTTGTCCTTGTCCTTGTCCTTATAGGGAAGGTTCTGCCAGATGTCTTCGGCCAGGTGGCACAGCACCGGCGCCATCAGGACCGCCAGGTTCTCCACCACCAGGCTCAGCACGGTCTGACAGCTGCGACGACGGAAATCGTTCTTGCCGCTGACATAAAGTCGATCTTTGGCGATGTCTAGGTAGAAGTTGGAGAGATCCACGACGCAGAAATTTTGCAGTGCCTGAGCAAAGCGATAGGGTTCAAAGGTAAATCGCTCTTCTGTTTTTTCTTCTTCTTCTTCTTCTTCTTCTTTTCCTTTTTCATTTTCGGGACTTGCTCCCGAGTGATCGGGAAAGTATTCCGTGACTTCCTTGATCAGCTCGGCGGTGCGCATCAGCATCCAGCGATCCAGCAGCGGCAACTCCGCGATCGGCACCGCGTCGCCGCCCTTGCTCGTGGGGAGCGGGTTGAAATCGTGCAGGTTGCCCAGCAGGTAGCGGGCCGTGTTGCGCACCTTGCGGTACACCTCCGCCAGCTGCTTCACGATCCCCGGCCCCAGCGGCACATCAGCCGAATAGTCCACCGAGCTCACCCACAGGCGCAGCACATCGGCCCCATAGGCCGGATCCTGTTTCTCATTTTTGCCGCCCTCTACCAGCACCGCTGGGTCCACCACATTGCCGAGGGATTTGCTCATCTTGCGGCCCTTCTCATCCAGGGTGAAGCCATGGGTGAGCACCCGCTTGTAGGGCGCATGGCCGTTCACCGCCACCGAGGTGAGCAAACTGCTCTGGAACCAGCCGCGGTGCTGGTCGCTGCCCTCCAGGTAGAGATCGGCGCGGTGGTCGCCGCTCGCCAGCCCCCCGAGCACCCCCGCCCACGACGAGCCCGAGTCGAACCACACATCCATCGTGTCGGTGCCCTTGCGCCACAGATGCGCTTCGCCGGCGCGGGAGGGGGGCAGCAGCTCCGCTTCCTCGCGCTCCCACCACACATCGGAGCCGTGCTCGGCGATCAGCGTCTGCACGTGGGCCAGGCTTTCGGCATCCAGCAGCACCTCGCCGGTTTCGCGCTGATAAAACACCGGGATCGGCACGCCCCAGGTGCGCTGGCGCGAGATGCACCAGTCGCCCCGCTCGCGCACCATCGCCTCGATCCGGTTGCGGCCGCTCTCCGGCAGCCAGCTCACCGCCGCGATCGCCGCCAGGGCCTGCTCCCGGAAGCCCGCCACCGAGGCGAACCACTGCTCGGTGGCGCGGAAGATCGTCGGCTTCTTGGTGCGCCAGTCGTACGGGTAGCGGTGCTCGTAGCGCCGCTCCGCCAGCAGGGCGCCGGCCTCCTTCAGGGCCGCGATGATCGCCGGGTTGGCGTCCTTCAGCACGTTCAGCCCCGCGAACGGACCCGCCTCCGCCGTGAGCGTGCCGGCCTCATCCACCGGGCAGAGCACCGCCAGGCCGTACTTGCGGCCCGTCGCGAAGTCGTCCACACCATGACCCGGCGCCGTGTGCACCAGGCCGGTGCCGGATTCGGTGGTGATGTAGTCGCCCCCCAGCACCACCGGCGCCGTGCGATCGAAAAGCGGATGGCGATACAGGATCCCCTCCAGCTCCTGGCCCTTCACCGTCAGCACCGGGTCGAGGGCAACGCCCAGGGTGCCGGCCAGGCTCTCCACCAGCTCCGCCGCCACCACCAGCGCGCCGCCGCCATCACCGCGGCGGCAGATCGCGTAGTCGAGCTCTCCGTTCACCGACACCGCCAGGTTCGCCGGCAGCGTCCAGGGGGTGGTGGTCCAGATCGCCACCGCCAGCCCCTCGCCGTCGCCGTTGAGCTTCGCCGCCAGGGTCTCGGGCAGCTCCACCACCGGGAAGGCCACGTACACACTCGGGCTGGTGTGGCCGTCCGGATACTCCAGCTCCGCCTCCGCCAGGGCCGTGCGGGAGCTGGGGCTCCAGTGCACCGGCTTGAGGCCCCGGTAGATGTGGCCCGCCAGCACCATGCGGCCGAACACCTCGATCTGGGCCGCCTCGTAATCGCGGTTGAGGGTGAGGTACGGCTGGTCCCAGTCGCCCCAGATGCCCCACCTCCGGAAGCCCTTCTTCTGGATCTCCACCTGCTCCAGGGCGTAGGCGTGGGCGCGGCGGCGCAGCTCGATCGGTGTGAGCGTGCGGCGCTCCTCGCTGCTCAGGCTCTGCAGCACCTTCAGCTCGATCGGCAGCCCGTGGCAATCCCAGCCCGGCCGGAAGCGGGCGCGACGGCCGTTGAGCAGGGCGTGCTTGTTGAGGATGTCCTTGAGAATTTTGTTGAGGGCGTGGCCCACATGCAGGGCGCCGTTGGCGTAGGGCGGACCGTCGTGGAGGGTGAACACCGGGCCGGGGTTGTTCTGGCTCAGGTGTTCGTACAGGCCCAGCCCGTTCCAGTCGGGCTTCTGCCAGAAGTCCTGCAGTTCCGGCTCGCGCACCTTGGCGTTCGCCCGCATGTTGAAGGGCGTCTGCAGCAGGTTGAGGGTGTCCTTGTAGGAGACGCCGTCGGCGCTGGTCTTGGACGGAACGCTCGCGGACACGTCGCCTCGCTACAGGGAGAGAAGCAGGGATTATCCCGCTTCGGCCGGGGGGGGCGCCTCCGGTTCCTTGGCGGCAGCCAGGCGATCGTCGATCTCCGCGAAATCGCGCACAACGGCGACGGTCGACTCCTCGCCCGACTCCGGGATCGCCGCGACAGCCTCCGCCGCAACGGCTGCAGCGACCTCTGCCGGCGGGGTCTCCGGCCGCACCCAGCGCTTCCCGCCGGCCTTCGGCTTGCTGCCCGCCGTCAGGGCTCCCCCCAGGCCGCCCAGGGTGCCGCCCAGCGCAGTGACCCCCCCGCCGGCCCTCTGCGCCAGCCCCCCCACCGAGGCGGCCAGCTGGTTGAGGCTGCTGCGCCAACGCTCCGCCGAGCCCAGTCGCTGCCGTTCCTCTGGCGTGAGCTGGCGCCAGCGGGACAGGCCCACCTCGCTGCCCAGCCGGCCGATCAACAGGCCGCCGCACAACACCGCCAGCATCGGCGAACCGGTGAGTCGATCGGCGCTGGTCACCAGCACCAGGCCGAGCAGCAGCACCACCGCGCCCCAGGCGGTGTCGCGCGGGCGGCTCAGCTCGCTCACCAGCACGGGCAGCAGCAGCACCGCCACCCCCACCGCCAGGGCCAGGCTGCCTCCCAGGGTGGCAAACATCGGATCGAAGAGCGGTTCGCCCCATTCTGATCGCCGCCTTCCGCTTCCTTACAGTGCGTTGCCATGCCCACCTGGCGGAATCGGTAGACGCGCTGGGTTTAGGTTCCAGTGGCTTCGGCTGTGGGGGTTCAAGTCCCCCGGTGGGCATCCAGGGGCGAGCCGCACAGGCTGGTGCGGCTCCTGCCGGGCGGCTGTCGGCGATCCGCGCCGATTCCACGGGATGACCACTGCCGAGGTCAGGCAAATTCCTTGCGCTTCGTTCCGAGCGTCGGCCGTCCACTTTACGAATGAGGCGTTATCCTCCACGCCCGTGCGGCGGCGCCTGTGGTCAGCCTCGAGGAGCTGTCGGCTCTCGATCTCCATATCTGGCTCCGCACCGGCAAGAACGCCGCCCGCGCCGCCCGCTGCAACCAGAGCACCATCTCCCGCCGCGTCGAGCGCACCCTCCGGGACTTCGACCTGCGGCTGGCCCGTCGCGAGGGGGAGTGGCGGCTCAAGGGCAACGCCATGCTGCTCGAGTTGGAACGGGAGCTGCACCAGCTGGCCCGCTTCCTCGGCCAGGAGCCGCTCCGCCTGGAGATGGGGCCGATGATGGCTCCTCTGCTGGCCAAGCCTCCGCCTCCCGGTTGGCTCCTCGGCCTCTACGACACCGTGGGCATGACCCGCCCGCTCCAGTTGCTGCGGGACCGGGTGATCGATGCCTGGCTGATCGATGACAGCTTCGACCTCCCCCCCCACGGGGATGCCGAGATCGCCCGCTTGGATCTCTTCCGCTATCCCCTCGGCCTGGCCGGTGCGCCCGACCATCCCCTGGCGGGGGTGCGGGGGGTGAGCCTTGGCGATCTGCAGCGTTTTCCGCTGCCCCAGCTGATGCCGGAGATGTTCCCTCACACCGCCCGCCACTTCGCGGACCTCGGCCTGTCCGGCCCCCTCCTGCGCTCCCGCTGCTACGACCCGGCCGACTGGGAAGGCCGCACCGCCGATGGGGCCACCCTCGCCTATGCCACCCCCATCAGCCTGGCGGAGCACCCCACCCTGCGGCGGCTCGACAGCGAGCCCCTGCTGATCAACGGGGTGTCCCTCGTCGTGCGGCGCGACCGGAGCGAGCAGCCTCGGATCCTGGAGTTGCAAAAGCTCTTCCTGGATCGGCTGCTGGCGCTTCGTCCCCGTCTGCCCGATCTTGAACCGCTGAACTGAAGCCTTCCCGGCCGGTGCCCCGCGACTCTTCGCCGGGACTGCGTACATTGGATCGCCCTGGTCTGAGGCCCCCGCTCCGGTCGATGTCGCAGTCGCTGTCGCCCTCGCTCGATGCCGCGCCAGCGCGCCGCCCCGCTCCTGTCCAGAGCGTGCCGAAGCGGTTTCTGGATCCTCCGCCCGCCTGGAACCCCACGGTGGCTCTGTTCCTCGGCGGCTACCTCCTGGCAGGCCTCTCCCTCTACGGCTGGTTTGTGGCCGGATGGCCACTGCCGCTTCTCCTGTTGCTCGGCTTTCTCGCCCTCCACCTGGAAGGCACCGTCATCCACGACGCCTGCCACAACGCCGCCCATCCCCACCGCTTCTGGAACGCCGCGATGGGGCACGGCGCCGCCCTGCTGCTCGGCTTCAGCTTTCCGGTGTTCACGCGCGTGCACCTTCAGCACCATGCGCACGTCAACGATCCCAAGAACGATCCCGATCACATCGTCAGCACTTTCGGGCCGCTTTGGCTGATCGCACCACGCTTTTTCTATCACGAGCTGTTTTTCTTCCGCCGCCGCCTCTGGCGCCGTTGGGAACTGCTGGAGTGGGGTATCGCCCGCGGCATTTTCATTGCCATCGTGCTTCTCGCCGCCCGCACCAACAACCTGCCCTTCATCTTCAATTGCTGGTTCGCTCCCGCCCTGATGGTGGGGGTCACCCTCGGGCTTTTCTTCGATTACTTGCCGCACCGCCCCTTCCAATCCCGCAACCGCTGGCACAACGCTCGCGTCTATCCGGGTCGCTTGATGAATTGGTTGATCATGGGCCAGAACTATCACCTGGTGCACCATCTCTGGCCCTCGATTCCCTGGTTCCAATACCAACCCGCCTACTACGCCACCCGCCAAATTCTGGACGCCAAAGGTTCGCCCCAGCGTTTGGGCATGTTCGAAAGCCGCCAGGATTTCCTCAATTTCCTCTACGACATCTTTTTGGGTGTGCGCAGCCACAAGCGGCGCCGCAGCAAGCTGCGTCCGCTCGCCGCCCTGATGCCCAGTCGCCACGCCCGCCGTCGCGTGCTTGAGCTGCTCCATCGCACGGCCGTCTCGCCGATCCGCTGAGGGGCTGCCGGCGAATCGGGGCTGTGCTCAGTCGCCGAGGATCTGGGGCACCCGGAAGAAATCGCCCTCCCGCTGCGGCGCCAGATCCAGCAATTCCTCCCGCACCGGCGTCGGCTGCACCGCGTCCTCCCGGCTGACGTTGACCACTTCCACCGCCCGGGTGGTGGGGGCGACCCCCGCGGTGTCCACCTGCTCGAGTTGGGCCACGTACTCCAGAATCCGCTCCAGCTGGCCGGTGTAGGTGGCGATCTTCTCCTCCGGCAGATCCAGTCGTGCCAGCTGCGCCACCTTGCGCACGTCGTCGGCTGTGATCCTGCTCATCGCCTGGCGGTCTGTCAGGCCCTGAACCTAGCCGTCCCCCTCCTCCAGGAAGGTGCGCAGGTCGTCGGCCAGGGCGGCGGCGGCCAGGTCGAGGAAGCGCTCGCCGTGCTCCGCCCGGGCCAGGTAGGGATCCGAGCCCATGCGGCCGTCCGGATGGCGGCGGCGGAAGTCTTCCGGACCGTGGATCGGGCCGGCCGGAGCCGCTTCCTCCAGGGGCCGCTGCTTGCCGCCCAGGCTGGGCTCCAGGTGCAGGGTGAGGGCGATCTCGCTGGGGGTGGCGTGGTGTCCCTCCCGCTCGCCGTAAAGGCTGCGGGCCTCCGCCATCACCGGCCCGGCCGTGAACCAGTTGGCCAGGCGGCAGCGTAGCCGGCCCGCCCCCGACAGCCCCCGGGCGGCGGCGCTGCCGTAGGCCTCCGCGAACGCCGCCCGGGTGGTGGCGATGTTGCCACCGTGGCCATTGATCACATAAATGCGCTCAAAACCGTGCCGCGCCAGCGACAGCACCACGTCGTGCAGCACCGCCAGCAGGGTGGAGGGCTGCAGGCTCACCGTGCCGGGGAAGCCAAGGTGATGCTCCGCCATCCCGAACGACTGAGCCGGGGTGACCAGAACGCCGGTGCGGCGGCCCACCTCCAGGGACACGGCCTCCGCGGTGAGGGCGTCGGTGCCGATGGCGCCGGTGGGGCCGTGCTGTTCGGTGGAGCCGAGGGGCACGATCACCCCCCGGCAGCGCTCCAGATAGGCCTCCACCTCCGGCCAGCTGCGCAGCTGCAGGCGGATCTCCTCGGCGGGTGGCAGGGTCATGGGAAATGCGGCAGGTCAGGGTGGTCTGCCTAGGATCGCTCCCATCCGGGATCACCGCGATGCTGCAACGCAAGCTCGACCACTTCTGCGCCGAGCAGCGACCCGTGTGGGTGTTCCTGCGCGACCAGCAGCGCTGGATTGAGGAGGCGCTGGTGGTGGAGGTCCAGGGCGACCTGGTCACCCTCCGCTACGACGATGCCGACGAGGAGGAGCTGCACAGCTGGGAGGAAAGCGTGCGCCTCGATTCGATCGGGGCGGTGAGCACCCGGCTCTCGCGGGTCAGCCGCAGCCTCAGCGCCGACGACCTGCCCATCACCGGCGAATGCCCCGACGCCGAGCGCCTCGGCCAGTCCGGCGGCGGCGGGGCCTGAACCCCTGCGGATCCTCAGTGGGCGGTGCCGTTGCCGTCGTAGTCGTCGCTGTCGTAGTAGCCGCCCTTCGTGCCGAAGTAGAGGGTGGCAAGGCAGAACAGGCCGCTGCCCACCAGCAGAACGGTGCCAAGGTTGAAGCTGGCCGTTTCCATGGGCGTCGGGCGCTCGTGTTCGTCCCAGTCTGGCGGGTGGGGCGCGTTTCAGGGTTCCGTGCCGGATCCGTAATCCGTGTAGCTCTTCTCCTCGATCAGGGCGGAGCCGGTGGCGGTGTTGATCCGCCGCTTCAGGGCCGCGCGCCGATCGTTCTGGTGGTAAACGGCCCGCGCCAGGGCCACGAAGGCCTCCCCAAAGTCCTGGCGCCGCTCCTGCTCGCGGATCGCGTCCTCGATCTCCCACAGCTGCCCATTCGTCTGGCGGAGCTGGTCGATCAGGTCTTGATCGATGGTCAGCTGGTGCCGTTCGCAGATCTCCCGCAGGCCCGCCAGTTCCCGCCCCACGTTCACGAGTGCGGGGCCCTGCAGCCGCTCCGCCTTGATCTCCAGGATGGTGATCTTGTCGATCAGCTCCCCGATCGAGACGGGGGCCAGGATCGGCCCCGGCCCCGGCCCCGGTTCCGGTCGGCCCCCCAGGGCTTCGGCGACGCGCCGCAGCACTTCCGGCCAGTCGCCGGGCCGCCGCTGGCGGAACAGCCGCAGCGAGGGGTACCAGAAGGTGGTGTCCCCCTTCAGGCCCCAACGCCAGTCGGGGAGGTGGTGCAGCAGCAGCCAGGTGGGCAGGCCCATCCCCCCCGCCAGGTGGGCCACGGCGCTGTCGCTGCTGATCACCAGATCGCAGCAGGCCAGGATCGCCGCGGCGTCGAGGAAATCCCAGCTCTGATCCACCTGTTCCTGGCAGCGCACGAAGCGATGGCGAAACGAGCAGCCCTCCAGCTGCTCCGACCCGACCCCCTTCTGCAGCGACAGGAAGGTGGCGTCGCTCCCCTCGGCCAGCACCGCGAAGGTCTCCAGGGGCAGGGAGCGGCCCCGCAGGGTGGTCTGCTCCGGTGTGGGATTGCCCTGCCAGGCCAGGGCGATGAGCGGCCGCCGCTCCCCGGCGAGCTGGGCCTGCCAGTGCTCCATCCGCTCGCGCTCGGGCCGGATGTGGGGATCCCGCAGGAGCGGGGTCTGGGGGGTGACCCCCAGGAGCCCCGGCAGGGAGAGAAGCGGCAGCCAGGGTCCGGTCCAGTCCTGCTCGGCCCGGGCGGGGCTGAGGGGCGCCGCGTCGATCCCGCAGGAGCGGATCAGGCCGTGCAGGTTTGGCGCGGCGCAGAGGCGCACCCCCATGCCCCTCCCCTGCAGGCAGAGGGCGTAGCGCATGAACTGCAGCGTGTCGCCGAGCCCCTGTTCCGCCACCAGCAGCAGATCCCCGGCGGGCCCCGGGGGACCCCCGTCCCAGCGGGGCGAGCGGGGCCTGGCCAGCAGTCCCCAGCCGGGCTGGACCCGGGCATGGCGCCATTCGTATTCCTGCCAGCCCCGCCCGTAGTCCCCCCGCTGCAGGAGCAGCATGGCGAGGTTGGTGTGGGCCTCGGCGAAGTCAGCCCGCTCGGCGATGGCGCGGCCGTAGCTGTCTGCGGCAGCCTCCAGATCGCCGCGCTCCTGCAGGGCGATGCCGAGATTGTTGTGGGCCGCTGCAAAGGCGGGCCGGAGTGCCAGAGCGGCGCGGTAGCTGGCGATCGCCGCGTCAAGATCCCCCGCCTGCCGCTGGGCGATGCCCAGGGCGTTGTGGGCCTCCGCCTGCGTCGGGTCGAGGGCGAGCGATCGCTGCACCCAGGATTCCAGCTCCTGCCATCGTCCCCTTCGGCCGCAGATCATCGCCAGCTGGGTGAGGACGGGCGGGTCGGCGTGGCCCTGCTCGATCCACTGCCGGCAGAGGCTTTCCGCCCCGTCGAGATCCCCCGCCTCGATCAGGCGGGCCGCTTGCTGGTCCACGCCCTCGGCCGGGGCCGCCAGAAGGGTCTGAAGTTCGACCAGCGCCTGGAGTTCGTCGGCGACGCGCCGGATCACCCCTTCCCAGTCGCCCTGCCGCGCCTGGCGGAACAGGCGCAGCGAGGGGTACCAGAAGGTGGTGTCCCCCTCCAGGCCCCACCGCCAGTCGGGGATGTGCTTGAGGAGAAGCCAGGTGGGGTGCCCCATTCCCCCCGCCAGGTGGGCCACGGCGCTGTCGCTGCTGATCACCAGATCGCAGCAGGCGACCAGGGCGGCGGTGTCGAGGAAATCCCAGGCCTGATCCACCTCTTCCTGGCAGGCCACGAAGCGATCGCGGAACGAGCAGCGCGCCAGCTGCTCTGAGCCCGGGCCCTTCTGCAGGGAGAGCAGGGAGATGCCCGCGATGGCGGCGAGGGGGGCGAAGGCCTCCAGGGGGAGGGAACGGCCGCGGGCGTTGCCCTGCTCCTGAGCGGGATTGCCCTGCCAATGCAGGCCGATCAGGGGTCGCCCCTCCGGGGCCAGGAGGGCGCGCCAGCGGGCGATGGCCGCGGCTGTGGTGCGGAGGTGGGGATCGACGGCCAGGGGGGTTGCGGGGCTGACGCCGAGCTGTCCGGGGAGGGAGAGCAGCGGCAGCCAGGGGCCGTCGCGGTAGGCGTTCCCCTCCTCGGGGCTGAGGGGATCGGCATCGAGGGCGGAGGCCCGGATCAGTCCGTGCAGCTTCTGCGGCGCACAGACTCGCACCGGCAGGCCCCGCGCCCGGAGCAGCGGCGCGTAGCGCAGGAATTGGAGGGTGTCGCCGATCCCCTGTTCGCTCACCAGCAGGAGGGTTTCGCCGGGAGCCAGGGGGCCCCCGTCCCACACCGCCGTGGCGGGCTGGGCATGGGGCACGACGGGGATTTCGCAGCGGCCGCGCCATTCGTATTCCGGCCAGCCCCGTCGATAATCCCCGCAGAGCAGCAGAGCCTGCGAAAAATTATGGTGGGCGTCGCCATGGTCGGGGCGCAGAGCCAGAGCCTTGCGGTAGTGGGACAAGGCGGCATCCACCTCACCATTCTCCAGCAAGACATTCCCGAGATTGGAATAGGAATCGGCGTACTCTGGCTTGGAGGATAGAGCCTGCTCGAAGGCCGCCATGGCCTGCTTGAGCTTTCCCTGCTGGTGCAGAATGATGCCAAGATTATTGTGCGCTTCCGCAAAATCTGGCTGTTGGTTCAGGGCTTGCTTCAGGCAGTCGATGGCCTCGTCAGCCTGTCCGAGCCCTTGCAGAGCCGTGCTCACGTTGCAAAGCAAGGCTGGGTTGTCGGGTTGGAGGGCGAGAGCTTCGCGGAAGCAGGCCAGGGCCGCTTCCCCGGCCCCGAGATCCAGCAGCGCCAGGCCCAGGCGGTTGTGGGCGTCCGGGTCGTCGGGGCGCAGGCGGACCACACGCTCGAGATGGGTTTTGGCGGCACCCGCATCGCCGCTGCGCAGCAGGGCCTGGGCGAGGTTGCTGTGGGCTTCCGCGGAATCGGGACTCTGGCGCAGGGCCTGCTCGTAGCAGGCGATGGCCTCCGTCAGCTCGCCCTGGGTCTGCAGCGCATTGCCGAGGTTGATCGATGCGGAGGGATAGGGGGAACGCAAGGCCAGCGCCCGGCGGTGACAAGCCGCCGCTCCAGCCGGATCCGCCAGGTTCTGCAGGGCGATTCCCAGCAGATTGTGGGCTTCGGCGTCATTGGGACGGACGGCGAGGGCATGCGTCACCTGCTCGCGCATCTCCGGCCAGCGGCCGGTTTTGCCATAAAGGGTGGCCAATTGGAGGGGAAGGCGGGGGTGGGTGGAACCCGCGGCGATTTGCTCACGACAGAGGGCTTCGGCTCGCTCGCATTCCCCCCGGGCCAGCAGGTTGTCGATGCGGGCTTCAACGGATGCTTCGCCCGTTGCCTCACTGAGCTCCACGGGGCTGGGATCGCTCCCGCTTCGGTCGGTGGTGCCATCCGAAGCCAAGCGCTGCACCCGCTGGAAAAAGAACAGGCAATAACTCTATCTCTCGTGCAGAGCAGAGAATCTGCCTGGCTAAATTGAATCGGTCCGGGCTGCGCCCATCGCCACCTCGCACCTCCCCTCCCTCCCGCCGAGCTTCTTCGCCCGCCCCGCCGAGAAGGTTGCCCCCGATCTGATCGGCTGCTGCTTGGTGAGGCAACCGCCGCATGCTCCGTTGCTCTGGGGACTGATCGTCGAGACCGAGGCCTATTCCCAGGCGGAGCCCGCCTGCCACGGCCACCGCCGCCGCTCCCCCAGCAACGAAACCCTGTTCGGAGAGCCGGGCCGCTTCTACGTCTACGTGAGCTACGGCATTCACCACTGCGTGAATGTGGTCACCGATCGGGCCGGCTGGGCCAACGGGGTGCTGCTGCGGGCCGTGGCCGTGCCGGGGGCTCCGGCGCGCATCGCCGCTGGACCGGGTCTGCTGGCGCGCCATTTCGCCATCGATCGCCGCCAGGACGGCCTGCCCGCCACGCAGGCTTCGGGCCTCTGGTTGGCGCCTCCACCGCCCGAGGTGGCGGCCGCCCTGGCGGCGCGGCGGGCGGGGGGGGAGGAACCGCTGCGGCGCACTGGTCGCATCGGCGTGTCCCGTGCCCGGGAACTGCCTTGGCGCTGGGTTCTGCGCGGCAGCCGCAGCCTCAGCCGGCCGGTTCCCGGCGACCGCATCCCCCCGCTCGACGGGCTGGCTTGCCTGCTTCCCCCTACGGTTGGGGAATGAAGGCGCAGCGGGAGCGTTGAGCGGCTGGTCCCATCGGCATGTGCTGGATCTGGCGTCCTTCTCGGTCGCCGACTTTGCCACCGTGCTGGAGCTGGCGCAGCGCTTCCGGGCCCTGCCCGTGGCCGGTGCCCGCAAGCTGCCCGCCCTGCAGGGGCGGTTGATGACCAGCCTGTTCTTCGAGCCGAGCACCCGCACCCGCAGCAGCTTCGAACTGGCCGCCCGCCGGCTCTCCGCTGACGTGCAGAGCTTCTCCCCCTCTTCCAGCTCCCTCGGCAAGGGGGAGAGCCTGCTCGATACGGCCCTCACCTACGTGGCGATGGGGGCCAACGTGTTGGTGGTGCGCCATCGCTGTGCCGGCGTGCCCCGCAGCCTGGCCCGCGATCTGGATCGCAGCGGCCAGAGGGTGGCGGTGCTCAACGCCGGCGACGGTCTGCACAGCCATCCCAGCCAGGGGTTGCTCGATCTGTTCACCCTGGCCCGCCACTTCGAGCCCGAGAGTCCCCGCCCGGCCAGCCTGGCGGGCCGCCGGATCGTGATCGTCGGCGACGTGCTGCACTCCCGGGTGGCCCGCTCCAACCTCTGGGCCCTCACCGCCTGCGGCGCGGAGGTGGTGCTCTGCGGCCCGGCCACCCTGGTGCCCGACGACTTCGCCCGCTTCGTCGATGCCCCACCCCCCGGTCTGCCGCGGGATCCGGTGGCCGCCCGGGGCCCGGTGCGGCTCTGCCGCAGCCTGGAGGAGGCGCTGCCCGGAGCGGACGCGGTGATGACCCTGCGGTTGCAGAAGGAGCGCATGCAGCAGCAGCTGCTCACCAGCCTCGATGCCTATCACCGTCGCTACGGCCTGAGCCACGGGCGGCTGGCGCTCTGCGGCAGGCCGGTGCCGATCCTCCATCCCGGACCGGTGAATCGGGGGGTGGAGCTGGCGGGAGATCTGCTCGACGACCCCGAGCGCAGCCTGGTGGAGGAGCAGGTGCGCAATGGCATCCCGGTGCGCATGGCCCTCCTCTATTTGCTGGCCGCCGTGGACGCGGCCGACCCGGACCTGCGCGCCGCCGGGCTCAAAGCAGCTTGAAGCCGTCGAGCAGCAGCCCGTAGAGGAGTCCCATCCGCCCCATGTCCACGAGCTGGAGGCCCAGCCGGTCGGGTCGGCGCACAAGACGGCCCCGCAGCCGCGCCGCCGCTTCGATCACCAGCACGCAGGCCAGGGCGGAGAGCTGATCGATGCTCGAGAGCGCCCCGGTGATCGTTCCCAGGCCACTGCCGATCGCGAAACTCGCAAGCAGCACGATCAGCAGCAGCGAGGCTCGCCGCCAGGGATTGGTGGCCCACCGGCCCAGCCCTTCGCCGGCCTGGGCCACGCGCTGCTGGAAGCGGGTCTGCTGATAGCGACGGGCGGAGGTGCCTCGCGGGGTCACACGCTGCGGGCAAAGGGGGGCAGGTGGGGCCGGCTGTGAAGCCGGCCCGTGGCGGTGATCCCCATCACCCGGCCGGAGCCCTGCCACTTCTTGTCTACACCATCTCTGGCGTCTTGGCTGGTTTTTGCCCCCACCGATAGGGGATGCCAATAAAAAAGCCCGGTTCCTGGGAGGCCCGGGCGAGGTGATGGGGACGGCACAAGCAAACCGAGTGTGACGGGATCCGGCAAGGCAGGGCGGCCGCTGGCCGGAGCGTCCTCCCGGGGGCTTGACGCCAAGTCGAATCGTCCCAACCCTCAGAAATCCGCTCCGGCTCAGGAATCTGAGTCTTTCTTCCGAGATCCCTTCCCTTCCAGCAGCTCCAGCAGGGCTTCCATCTGCGCCATCACGCCCCGCACTTCGCCGGCTTCGGGAAGGAGCCCATCCTCCATCACCCCCTGATGCATCTCCCGCAGTTCCTGGCGGATGTAGCGCAGATGGCTGACCACCTGCTCGCGCTTGGATTGGGACATCGAGGAAAACCACCGCTGGCCCCTCTTTTACTTCATCGCCGTCTGCCGGACCCGGGGAAGCTCGCTGAGCCTCAAGGCGAAGTCTGTCGAAAATGGAGAATAGGGGACTCGAACCCCTGACCTCTGCGGTGCGATCGCAGCGCTCTACCAGCTGAGCTAATTCCCCGTCGCACGCCATTATCGCTGTCGTCCCCCCTGTCTCCCGCGCCGCCGTGTCCGATTTTCCGGCCGAATCCCCCGAAGCGATCTCCCGGGAGCGCCTGGCCACCTTCGATGAGGAGGCGGTCGCCGCCCTCGCCCGTCGGCTGGAGGAGGACGACTACCCCACCCCGTTTGCCGGCCTCCAGGACTGGCATCTCCTGCGAGCCCTGGCCATCCATCGCCCCGATCTGGCCCAACCCTATTGGCACCTGGTGGATCAGGAGCCGTTCGATGAGGATTGAACCCCCGGTTCAGGCGGCGAGGGGGGCGGACTCTTGTCCTTCCCGCTGCAGAAGGTCGAGGAAGGTGCGCAGCTGCAGACGAGGGATGTAGGGCCAGCCGCCGCTGCGCTCCATCTCCTCCAGCAGGGCGAACAGCTGATTGCGGTTTTCCGGCAGGCTGGCGCGGAAGGGGCCGTCCTGGATCTGTCGGTGCAGATGCTCCAGGCGTCGCAGCAGCGCCAGCAACGCCTCAGGTTGGTCGTGCAGCTCCTGAGCGAGAGCCGCCAGGATGATCAGAGCCGCTTCGGCCCTGGTGTCGGCGGAGCTGGCGGGGAGATCCGTAGTCGGGGGGGAAGGGGCGTGGGGCGGATTCATCGCTCTCTCATACAGGTTGTTGAGAGCCTTCGCAAGCTATCAGGAGCTGGCGAGCGACACCGGTAAGATCGGCCCCGGCCCAGTTCTCCCTCTGTCTCTGCGGCTTCTCCCCATGCGTTTCCGTCCCCTGCTGGCCCTGATGCTGGCGCTGTGCCTCACCCTGGTGACCGCATGCAGCGGCGGGGCCAAGGCTGTCGACCGCTCCAGCCTCACCTACGAGGACATTCACAACACCGGCCTGGCCAACGAATGTCCCACCCTTCCCGAAAGCGCCCGCGGCTCGATCCCCCTGGAGGCCGGCAGCCGCTACCAGCTGCGTGAGATCTGCCTCCACCCCGCCGAGGTGTACGTGAAGGGCGAGCCGGTGAACAAGCGCCAGGAGGCCCAGTTCGTGGCCGGCAAGATTCTCACCCGCGCCACCTCCAGCCTGGATCAGGTCTACGGCGATCTCCAGGTGAGCGGCGACAAGCTCACCTTCCAGGAGCTCGGCGGCATCGACTTCCAGATCGTCACCGTGCTGCTCCCCGGCGGTGAGGAGGTGCCCTTCGCCTTCTCCAGCAAGGAACTGCTGGCCGAAGGCATCGGCTCTGCGCTCACCACCAGCACCGACCTGAGCGGCAGCTATCGCGTGCCCAGCTACCGCACCTCCAATTTCCTCGATCCCAAGGGCCGCGGCCTCACCACCGGGGTGGAGTACGCCCAGGGTCTGGTGGCCCTCGGTTCCGGCAATCAGGAGATCCTGCGCGAGAACATCAAGCGTTATGTGGACGGCACCGGCACGATGAACTTCTCGATCACCAAGGTTGATGCCGAGACCGGCGAATTCGCCGGCGTGTTCACTGCCATCCAGCCCTCCGACACCGACATGGGCTCCAAGGATCCGATGGATGTGAAGATCACGGGCGATCTCTACGGCCGACTCGAAAAGGTCTGATCCTCCCGCGATCCCTGCCAGGAGCCAGGCCGGGGAGCGCCGGTCTGGGAGAATCACCCGCTGCCGCGCGAACCTTTGCCATGTCGATCGCCCAACCCGCCGGTTCCCGCGCCTCCGGGCTGATCGCCCCCCACGGGGGCAGCCTCGTGGATCTGAGCGTTGCCGCCGAGCAGCGCGACGCCGTGCGCGCCGGGGTGGATCGCGTGATCGAGTGCAGCGACCGCAACGCCTGCGATGTGGAGCTGCTGGTGGTGGGTGGCTTCTCCCCCCTGCGCGGCTTCATGCATCAGGAGGATTACGAGGCGGTGGTGGACCACCACCGCACCAGCAGCGGCCTGCTGTTCGGCCTCCCGATCGTCTTCGACAGCGATGATGCCGCCATCGCGGTGGGAGAGCGCCTGCTGCTCACCCACCGGGGCCAGGACCTGGCGGTGTTCACGGTCGAGAGCCGCTGGGAGCCGGACAAGGTGAAGGAGGCCTGGGGTTGCTACGGCACCACATCCCTGGAGCATCCCGCGGTGCGGATGATCGCCACCGAGCGCGGCCGCTATTACTTCGGCGGCCGGCTGCAGGGCCTGGAGCTGCCCCGCCGCGTCTTTCCCTGTCGCACTCCGGCCGAGGTGCGCGCCACCCTGCCCGCCCACCAGGACGTGGTGGCCTTCCAGTGCCGCAATCCCATCCACCGGGCCCATTACGAGCTGTTCACCCGCGCCCTGCACGCCACCAACGTCAGCGAGGCGGCGGTGGTGCTGGTGCATCCCACCTGCGGTCCCACCCAGGACGACGACATCGCCGGGGAGGTGCGCTTCCAGACCTATGAACGCCTGGCGGAGGAGGTGGACAACCCGCGCATCCGCTGGGCCTACCTGCCCTATTCCATGCACATGGCGGGTCCGCGGGAGGCGCTGCAGCACATGCTGATCCGCAAGAATTACGGCTGCACCCACTTCATCATTGGCCGCGACATGGCCGGCTGCAAGTCGTCCCGCACCGGCGACGACTTCTACGGCCCCTACCAGGCCCAGGATTTTGCCCGCGAGCTGGCCCCCGAGCTGGGGATGGAGACGGTGCCGTCCCTCAACCTCGTCTACACGGAGGAGGAGGGCTACGTCACCGCCGAGCACGCCGAGGCGCGGGGGCTGCATGTGCGCAAGCTGAGCGGCACCCAGTTCCGGCAGATGCTGCGCGGCGGTGAGGAGATCCCCGAGTGGTTCGCCTTCCGCAGCGTGGTGGAGGTGCTGCGGGCCGCGGCCTGATCCCCCGACGGCGGGGGTAACATTCCTTTACTGATCTCTCAGGGGAGAACGAATCGTGAAGAAACGCTGGCGCAACGCCGGGTTGTACGTGCTTCTGGTGATCGTGTTCATCGCGGTCGGCACGGCCTTCCTCGACGGCTCCAACCGCACCGCCTCCCCCACCCGCACGCTGCGATACAGCGACTTCGTCGAGGCGGTCCAGTCCAACGAGGTGTCGCGCGTGCTCCTCTCCCCCGAGACCGGCACCGCCCAGGTGGTGGAGAACGATGGCCAGCGCTCCACCGTCAACCTCGCCCCCGACAAGGATCTGCTCAAGCTCCTGAACGACCACAACGTCGACATTGCGGTGCAGCCCAGCCGCGAATCGGCTCCGTGGCAGCAGGCGATCGGCAGCCTGATCTTCCCCCTGCTCCTGCTTGGTGGCCTCTTCTTCCTGCTGCGCCGCGCCCAGGGCGGCGGCGGCAACCCCGCCATGAACTTCGGCAAGAGCAAGGCGCGGGTGCAGATGGAGCCCCAGACCCAGGTGACTTTCGGCGATGTGGCCGGCATCGAGGGGGCCAAGCTCGAACTCACCGAGGTGGTGGATTTCCTCAAGAACCCCGACCGCTTCACCGCCGTCGGCGCCAAGATCCCGAAAGGGGTGCTGCTGGTCGGCCCTCCGGGCACCGGCAAAACCCTGCTGGCCAAGGCGGTGGCGGGCGAGGCGGGCGTGCCCTTCTTCTCGATCTCCGGCTCGGAGTTCGTCGAGATGTTCGTGGGCGTCGGCGCCAGCCGGGTGCGTGACCTGTTCGAGCAGGCCAAGAAGAATGCCCCTTGCATCGTGTTCATCGATGAGATCGATGCCGTGGGCCGCCAGCGTGGCGCCGGCCTGGGCGGCGGCAACGACGAGCGGGAGCAGACCCTCAACCAGCTGCTCACCGAGATGGACGGCTTCGAGGGCAACACCGGCATCATCATCGTGGCGGCCACCAACCGCCCCGATGTGCTGGATGCGGCCCTGCTGCGCCCCGGCCGCTTCGACCGCCAGGTGGTGGTGGATCGCCCCGACTACGCCGGCCGGCTTCAGATTCTTGAGGTGCATGCCCGCGGCAAAACCCTGGCGAAAGGTGTCGACCTCGACAAGGTGGCGCGCCGCACGCCCGGCTACACCGGCGCTGATCTGGCCAACCTGCTCAACGAGGCGGCGATCCTGGCGGCCCGCCACCAGCTCAGCGAAATCTCGATGGATGAGGTGAACGATGCGATCGAGCGGGTGATGGCGGGTCCGGAGAAGAAGGACCGCGTGATGAGCGAGAAGCGCAAGCGCCTGGTGGCGTATCACGAGGCCGGCCATGCCCTGGTGGGTGCCCTGATGCCCGATTACGACCCGGTGCAGAAGATCAGCATCATTCCCCGCGGCAACGCCGGCGGCCTCACCTTCTTCACCCCCAGCGAGGAGCGGATGGAGTCGGGCCTCTATTCGCGCGCCTATCTGCAAAACCAGATGGCGGTGGCCCTGGGGGGTCGTGTGGCTGAGGAGATCGTCTACGGCGAGGATGAGGTGACCACCGGCGCCTCCAACGACCTGCAGCAGGTGGCGCGGGTCGCCCGCCAGATGGTCACCCGCTTCGGCATGAGCGACAAGCTCGGGCCGGTGGCCCTGGGCCGCAGCCAGGGCGGCATGTTCCTCGGCCGCGACATCGCCGCCGAGCGCGACTTCTCGGAGGAGACCGCCGCCGCCATCGATGACGAGGTGGGCGAGCTGGTGGCCGAGGCCTACCGCCGTGCCACCACCGTGCTCAGCGCCAATCGCCTGGTTCTCGATGAGATCGCCGAGCTGCTGGTGGAGAAGGAAACGGTGGACGCCGAGGAGCTGCAGGAGCTGCTGATCAACCGGGATGTGAAGGTGGCGGAATACGTCTGAAGCGGAATCAGCGGCGGAGCGTCTGATCCGGAGCCTGCACCACCAGCCCCTGCTGGTGGTGCTTCGGCCGTCCAGCCCCCTGCAGACCGAGCCCCAGCTCGAGCATCTGCGGCGGCTCGGCATCCGCCATGTGGAGATCGCCTGGCAACCGGGGCCGCTCTGGTTGAAGGAAATGGCGGCGCTGGTGGACCGCTTCCCGGATCTGGAGCTGGGCGTTGCTTCGGTGTGCGAGCCCGAGGCCGTAGCCGCCGCTGCCACCACCGGCTGCCGCTATGCGGTATCGCCGGTGCTGGATCCCGCCCTGCTCCATGCGGCGGCCGAGCGCGATCTGGTGCTGGTGCCCGGGGTGATGACCGCCAGCGAGGTGCACAGCGCCCGCCGTCTGGGCTGCGCCATCGTGAAACTGTTCCCGGCGGTGAGCGTGGGCATCGACCACTGGCGGCGCCTGCGGGAGCCCCTGGGCCGCCCGCTTCCCTTCTGCATCGCCGCCGGCGGCCTGGGGCCTGCGGATGTGCGGCCCTGGCTGGCGGCGGGGGTGGATGCGGTGGCGCTGGGCTCGGGGCTGGGCGCGCTGCTGGGGGATCCGGAGGGCGAAGAGGCGGTTTGGCAGGAGTTGCTGGCGGGGCCGGCCTACCCCTGCTCCTGAAATTGCTGAGGGTGATGGGCGATTGCCTTGGTTTTGATTCTTTTCTTCAGCGCTCTGCTGGAATGCCAGGCGGTTGCAATGCCTAAAAGTGGAAGGGGGCCGGGGACAGCAGCGTAGGGTGTGAAAGCTGTTAGCCTGGCAACCATCTTGTCGGCGACTGGGCTGCCTAGACCCGCCAAATTGTTGTAGATCGCTGTGCCGTTCTCCTGTTCGAGACCGGCCAGCACTTGCGTTGATTGGTTGATCGAGTTGCTGATGAGGTGGAAGGCATCAGAGTCGGCCAGGCAGTAAAGAAGAGGGAGCAATTGAGTGGCCCCATCGAGGGGCGGCTTGCCCTCCAGGGCACGTCCTTGATTGGCGATGGCCAACAGGGCGGCCCAGGAGGGGGTGGCGATGCTGGTGCCCCAGGCATTGCCCCAGGGGGCGCCACCCAAAGCAGCATTCGGTCCGGCCGGCAGGGTGGAAGTTGCTGTTTTAAAGTTGGTGGCCGTGGTGTTGATCAGTGAGTTGTAAACAGACAGACCGGAGGGTTCGGCCCCATTGAAGGAAACATCGGGGAGGGTGCGGTAGCTGGGGCTCACGGGATTGGCGCCTCCGGAGCCGCAGGGGATTGTGCTTTGGTAGGCCGGCTGGACCTGGCTGGAATCGCTGCCGCCACCGGATTGAAACGCTTTGCCAGTGGTTTGCATGGTGCCGCCATTCACAGAGGCTTCGCCGCTGTAATCACCATTGCTTGCCGTCTGAAGCTGAGTGTAGCCTACAGAGATAACCATGGGATTAGCATAGCCACTCGAGCCAAAATCACCGCTGGATGCCAGGTAGCTCACGTTCGCCGCATAGGCCGAGTCAGGTCCATTCAGGGTGGCGCCACCAAAGCTGCTGCTGACAACGGAAGGAGCAGGAATTGCGGGGAAAGGCCAGGCCTGAACGAGATTGGGAATTGCAATCGTATCGCTTGGAAATTCGACGACGACGATGTTTGCCATCGGCGCTAAGGCGTGGATCCATTCGATATCCTGGGGGACTTCGGTAGGATCTGAAAACGTATTAATCGGGAAGTTAGTGCCGCCATTCTGATCCACCTTAAGGAAGATCGGGTCGTCTTGGCCGGTAAAGCTATTGAGCCCATGGGCCAGGCTGAATTGGTGTAAGTCGCTATTCACAAAATTTGGGTTTGTGCTACTGACAAAGCCAGGTGAATCGCCAATAGCATAGATCACCACGGTTTGTCCTTTGCCGCTGCCGCGGATGGCGTTGCTGAGTTGAATCCTGTCAAATCCATACGCCTGCGCAATCTGGGCTGGCGAGTAGGTCATGGCCAAATTATAGTTCAGCACTTCGTCGTTGGGTCCAGTGACCTGAAGGATCATGGGATCGTTAAGCCCGCCAAAAGCAACCTTTGGAATCCCTCCCAGCTGCACCGAATTGCCGGCCGAAGACCATTTAATCGTCAACCCACCAACATTGGCCTCTTGATCGGCCTCCAGCCTGCCGCTGGCCTGATCGACTCCGCTTACATTGCCGCCACTGCCGGCTACCAGCCCTGGCACTGGAGAGGTTGGGTTGATCGCCGAGGCAATGGTGGATCCCAGTAATTGGGTAACCAGGGCAACCGACTTCACCAGTCCGTGACTGAATGAGACGGTGGCGTCATAGAGACGGTTTAAGCTGCCCGGTGGGAGTACCAGGGGATTGAAGCCTAAGATCCCCGCATTCACGGCGGGCGTTGCCATCGTCGTGCTAACAGTGCCCTGGAAGCTGTTGGTTGATGGGGCGACAAAAAGATGATAAACTGCAGAATCAATCAGCGAGGGATTAGAGGTGCTGATCGCTTGAAACACCAAATTATACTGACCGGGGCTTGCCGCTTTGCCGCTGATCTTGAAGCTCGAAGCATTCTGCAGCATGCCGCCACTGGCCGGAGTGCCATCGGCGTAGGCGAGTTGCAGGCCGGACGGCAATGTCCAGCTGCTGGCGAGGGAGATCGTGTAATCGCCGCTGCCATCGCCGAGGTAGATCAACTGATCGTAGTTTTCTCCCACCACCGTGGGTGCGATATTGCCAATCGGCTGCCCGTAATTCAGGCTGCTGAACGGAATCGAAGCCTGTACCTCTCCTCCAGCCAGGGCGGAAGCGGGGTGAAGAAGACTGGCGGTAAGTGCGAGTCCCGTCAGGATCCCGTGGCGCCAAGAGGCAGCCAGTCGCAGAATCAAAAGCGGCGCACCGGGATAGCCAAAGGGCCCAACAACGCCGCAGGCAGAGGAAAGAAGGCTGCCTGACTGGCTTGATTTTGGCACGGCGTAAAGTGTGTGGATGAAAAATCGTAGTACCCGTTCCGAGGTTGGGCAGGCATGCGGCGAACATTTGCCCTGTTGAACCCTTGACGGCAGCTTTATTCCCGCTCGCATCACAGGCAGAGACCGCCTGTGATGAGCACGCCTCCGGCTGGGAATCCAGAAGCGGTCTGGCTGTCTTGCCCGACCGGTGCCCGAGATCTGATCCTTGCTCAGTAGCTCGAGATTCAGGCTCGCCGGCAAGAGAACGATGAGCTGCGGCTCCAACTCACCGCCTTGGCGACGGAACTGGCTCAGCTGCAGGAGCGGATCGGCCGCAGCACCCGCAATTCCTCCTAGCCGCCAGGCTTCTGCAAAGCAGTAGCCGCCTCCGGTGATGGGCCTGGGTTCAAGCCGCCGGAGCGACGCAGGGGCAGTGGCCGCAAGCGTGGTGGCCAGCCGGGCCACACCGGCAGTGGCCCTGAGCTGCTGCCGATCGAGCGGGTGGATGAGGTGGTGGAGCACCACCCGGATTCCTGCCGCCTCTGCGGCACGCTGCTGCGGGGAGATGATCCGGATCCGGTGCTCCATCAGGTGCTGGAGATCCCGCCGATCACGCTGACGGTGTTGGAGCACCGGCTGCATCGGTTGAAGCACTGCAGGCGGTCCGCTAGCAACCGGTGGCCTCCGTGGATGAAACCGGCGCCCCCACCGGCAATGCCGTAGACGAAGTCTTGCGCGCAGCGGTGGGCAACAACCCAACGCGCCGTCGCGGCTGGCTGTGGGTGTAGGCGAAGCCTTCCGCGTAGCGGTTGGTGACGCCTGTGGTGACCGTGTTCCGGCAGGGCCTGAGCTGCTCGGCTGCAGCGGCGATCGACCTGTTGGGCGATGGCTTTGCCGGCACGGTGGTGAGCGATCGCTTCTCGGCCTACAACCACCTGCCCACCCATCAGCGCCAGCTGTGCTGGGCCCAGCTCAAGCGTGATCTGACCGCCATCGACGAACGCACCGGCGCCAGCGCCGAGTTCGGAGCCCAGCTGCTGCAGCTGCAGCAACAGCTGTTTGCGCACTGGCACCAATGGAAGGCTGGAGCCACGGACTGGCTGGCCTTGCAACGATCGTGTCACCCGATCCGGTTGGCCTTTGAGCAGACGCTGCAGCGGGTGATGGAGCTGGGCTGCCAGAAGGGCGAGCAATCGCCATGGGGCAAGACGGTGCGCACCTGCCAACAGCTGGCGAACCAGAAGCAGGCGCTCAGGACCTTCCTGGAACACCCAGGAATCGATCCCACCAACAACGCCGCCGTAGACGAAGTCTTCTCCGCAGGAGTACGTGCTCTCAGGCCAGCGGTGATCCAGTGCAAGATCACTGGTATGCCCGCAAGAGGCGGACCAAGCTCATCACCGGCCTGGGGGCTGGCCGCACAAACCTCCGCTACATCCTCCCGCCACTGATCAGAAAATCATGCTTTACAAAACCACAATCGCAGCACGTGATCCTCCATCTGTAGTAACCTTGTTGTGATGCTCGCGGCAGCACCACGAGTGGACAACTTTGCTGATAGGCGCCGCTTGCAACGTGGATGATCTTTCTGCCGACTCAACTTGAAAAAGCCGCAGGCCGGTTTCAAGCCCGATTTATATTGGCTTGTCTCTCCACTGGCTTTAGTCCGACAGTTATTTATGCCTCAAGTTGGCAACTCCAACTGGTCAACTTTTATCGGGCGATGGCTGGCAACTACCGTGATTGCCTTGGGGTATGCACCACTGGCGCTTCTATCTTGGAACTTCTCGCTCGGGAGAAACCAGGTCTTCTGATGATCGTGGATGACCTTCCAGACATCTCCCCAGACGAGCTGGTTCGCCAAGTTCGCACCATCCAGCCAGCGATCAGAACGGTGCTTTTCATCACCAGTCTCATTGCGCTCGATCCCGCCACAGTCATTCCCATCATTGTTGCTGACCATGATCTTCTCGCTCACCCAGACACCATCACATTGATGTCCATGGCTGTCGTCAGCAATACCAGTTATTTCAGTCCATCCATCGTGCATCACTTTGCTGAGCTGAATCAGCAGCCCGCCAACGTGGATGGAAACATCATTCATCTCAGCCTGCGAGATCGGCAATTGCTGGAGGCCTATGCCCTTGGCCTGAGCAACCAGGAGACGGCAAAACGCCTGGGCCTGTCGGTACGCACCGTGCAGACCTACAGCGTTAATCTGTTGCAACGACTAGGTGTCAACAATCGACAGAAGGCCCTGCGTCGTGCGGTTGGCCTTGGCTTCAATGCTTTGCTGCGTAGCGTTTAAGACTTGATGAGGGCGGACCCCATGGGGGCCGGTTCCATGGGGTCAGAAAAAACTATCGCCCTCGGACGATAGACAAGAAATCCAAGGCCAGATAATATTTAACTGCATTAATTTCTGAATTAATCAATGGATTCTGTCTAAGCCAATTCCACGCCGGGTTCTAAAAGTTCTGGCCGGAGTCCAGATCCCGACCGAAATGTTGCTGATTGGCTCGTCTTTAGAGCAGGGGTGCGCTGCTGTCAGTTATGGGCTTCAGCTCGTAGGAAATTTGATTGGTCGCACCTTCCATCGTCTTGTTTCTTTCCCCACTACCACCTGAAAAATCAAAAGATGTCAGTCGTCCGTCGCTTCATCAGCATTTTTGTTCTCGCCAGTCTGCCATTGGCCACTAATGCGAGCTTTGCTTATACTTTCCCCTTTGACCCTGGCGCGCCAAGTATTCTGAAGACGCCGCCTACCGGAACGGGTTTCGGTACGGCAGCTAGAAACCAAATGTTTCTAACAGATACTTTCGAAGGATATAATATTGCTGGTGGATTTTACACCACTCCTAGTACCCCTTGGGTTATGGGCCAAGATGTAATCGTCTCAGATATCCCATTTGTCGAAGGGGAGGTGTACTGGAACTCGCAATTTAATACTTGGGTGAGCAATGGGATTCGCTATTTCACAGGTAATGGTGTTCCCAGCCACCCAACTTGCCTGTTTCCGATGCCCTCCGACCAGCCAGCCTATCCGTGGTATGCGGCGCTGCCAGATCCTGGTGGGCAATATCCTAATGCCTCCTACCTTCCGATAGAAGAATATGACCTTTACATGGCTGTTCCCGCAAACCCTGTTTATTCTAATACACCTACAGCCATTGGTGAGCTGACATTCGCTATAGCCACTCAGACTGGTGCTACGTTCCACGTCAACCTTGCCTTAACGAATGATCCAAATCCATATGTTGATCCGATTGCAGGCTTGCCTATGGATCTATGCTGGGGCCATCCTGTACACATGCAATACCACTATCATGGCTACTCCTGGAAGTGCTTTCCCGACCAGGGTAATGCAAATGAGCATTCCCCCCTATTCGGAATTGCACTTGACGGTTTTGGCGTGTTCGGTCCCCGCGGAGA
The DNA here is from genome assembly GCA_044351065.1 of Cyanobium sp. Lineage (GTDB taxonomy): Bacteria > Cyanobacteriota > Cyanobacteriia > PCC-6307 > Cyanobiaceae > Cyanobium. Next base: position 958 of record JBILGK010000010.1, on the reverse strand, counting down.
CGGTGGTGTGTTGCTGACCAACGACGACCTGGATGTGTGTCATGGACACTCCGGCAAGATCGACTGGGACGGGAATTTAACTGATATGTATCACTATCATCTTAACAATGAATTCCCCTATGGGCCTGGGTGCTTCCGGGGTACAGAAATAGGTGTCTTTTCCAGCAATGGGGATCCTTCACCCGCGAGCGTGCCTGGGCCGACTCCTTTCCTTGGGGCCCTGGCCGCACTTCGCTGGAGCCGTCGCCTGAAGAAACGGTGCGCTTCAACTTCCATACGGCCACGCTAAGAACAGATCCATAAGCTGAATCACCGTCGCAAGGCTCAGACAACGCGGCCAGGTGAGGCCGCGCCCCTTTGCGTGGTGTAAAACCGGAGGCCCGACTGCCCTGATCAGAGAGTGAACAGGGTGGAATGACGGGCTGTCATTCGCGAGGTGAGGAGCCGCCTCGTTTATTCACCTTGCATGGTAAGGAATGACCTGTCAAGGGATTCGTCCCAGAGCGATCTGGTGGAGGCGCAGGATTCAGCGCCGGTCCCTGGGCGCCAGGGATCCGGCCCGCCCTGTGGGGGGCGTGCCAGATCCCTGGCTGGGGCCTGAGTGGTTGCTGTGGGCTATGGCATGGCACCCCTCTCCCGATCTGGTTCAGGCAGGGCCTCAGCGCTGGGTGGGATGGCCCCCACCAAGCGGGTGATCGCGGCATCGTTCGGGAAGATGCCCACGACGCGGGTGCGGCGTTTGATGAACTGGATTGGCCCAGCGCACCTCTCGGTGCGACGTTGACCCGCTCAAGCAGGTTGGTGCTCCAGAGCTTGCGCCAGTGGCTGAGTGGGAAGTGGCGGAATGCCAGCACGTCTTCCCGGGTCGTGGCCATGAGTTCTGCCGCCCTTGGGAACTTGGCGGTGAGCATGGCGGCCACCTGATCCCATTGCTCCTCCACGGCGGCGGTGCTCTGTT
>JBILGK010000009.1:0-111354 GCA_044351065.1 Cyanobium sp. | reverse complement strand
TGATCCACTCGCAGAACTGGTTCCACGCCGAAGCGCCGGAGCGCTGTTGGAGAGTGGCGGTCATGAGTACGAGAGGGGGAGCCCGGACCCGAAGGGCCGGTGCGGAAGGAAAAGGCGGAATCCCGCCAACCGGAACGTAACGGGATGTTGCGGGGTTTGTAAAGGGGGGTTCATGAAGAAAATGCAAAAGCGGCGCGTCAGCTGGAGTCCGAGCCTCACCCTCGTGCCCACCCGCGCCTGCTTCAACGCCTGCGGCTACTGCTCCTTTCGGCGGGTTCCCGACCCCCGCCAGCCCCTCGCCGACGCCCTCTCCGCAGCCGACGCTGACGCCCGCCTCGCCGCCGCGCCCCGTGCCATGGAGGTGCTGCTGCTCAGCGGCGAGGTGGCCCCCGGTTCCCCCTGGCGCGCCGCCTGGTTCGCGCACCTGCTCGCCCTCTCCCGCCGCGCCCTGGCCGCCGGCCGCCTCCCCCACACCAACGCCGGTCCCCTCTCCCGCCGGGAGATGGCCGCCCTCGGCCGGCTCAACCCCTCGCTGGGCCTGATGCTCGAGGGCCTCGGACCCGCCTGGGACGCCCTGCATCGCCACGCCCCCAGCAAACGGCCGGCGGTGCGGCTCGGCCAGCTGGAGCAGGCCGGCCGGCTCGGCATCCCCTTCACCACCGGCCTGCTGCTCGGGGTGGGCGAAACCCCCGCCGATCGCCGCCGCTCGCTTGCGACCCTCGCCGCCCTGCAACGCCGTTGGGGCCATCTGCAGGAGGTGATCCTCCAGCCCTGGCGCCCGCACGGGGAGAGCGCCGCCCCCCTGGAGCCCGCGGCCTGCGACGCCCTGCTGCCCCTCATCGCCGAGGCCCGCGCCCTCCTCCCCGCCGAGGTGCACCTGCAGATGCCCCCCAACCTCTGGCCCGCCGAGCGGCTGCTCGATGCCCTCGAAGCCGGCATCGACGACCTGGGCGGCATCGACAGCACGGACGTGATCAACCCCGCCTACCCCCAGCCCTCCCCCGCCGCCCTCGCCTCCCGCCTGGACGCCGCGGGCTGGCAGCTGGAGCCCCGCCTCTGTGTGCATGAGGCCTGGATTCCCCGCCTGCCCCCCGCCCTCCGTCGCGCCTGTGCCGCGGCGGCTCGCCAGCTGGCCGCTGCCTGGCGTTGTTAGCGTCCGGCCCTTGCCTGGAGGGGCTGAGACGATGGACGCCGCGCCCGATGCGCGGGTGCTGCTGGTGCGCCTGCCCTGCAATCCGATCTTCCCGATCGGCCCGGTGTATCTCGCCGATCACCTGCACAAACAATTCCCCGGCCTGCCCCAGCGCCTGCTCGATCTCGCCGCCGTGCCCCTGCTCGATGTGCGCCGCGAGCTCGAAGCGGCCGTGCAGAGCTTCCGGCCCAGCCTGCTGGTGTTCTCCTGGCGCGACATCCAGATCTACGCGCCGGTGGATGGCCGCGGCGGCAATCCCCTGCAGAATTCCTTCGAGGTGTTCTACGCCCGCAATCCCCTGCGCCGCTTGCGCGGCGCCCTGGGCGGGCTGCGCCTGATGGGCGCCTACTACGGCGAGTTGCGCCGCAACCTTGGCCTGATCCGCCGCGGCCTGCGCCTGGCCCGCCGCCATGTGCCCGGGGCCCGCGCCGTGGTCGGGGGCGGCGCCGTGAGCGTCTTCTACGAGCAGCTGGGCCGCAGCCTGCCCGCCGGCAGCGTGGTGTCGGTGGGGGAGGGGGAGGTGCTGCTGGAGCGGCTGGTGCGCGGTGAATCGATCGCCGCGGAGCGCTGCTTCGTGGTGGGGGAGCCGCCGCGGCCCGGCCTGATCCACGAACCGCCCGCCCCGGTCGAGAAAACCGCCTGCGATTACAGCTACATCGCCTCGATCTGGCCCCAGCTGGATTGGTACCTCGACGGTGGCGACTTCTACGTGGGGGTGCAGACCAAGCGCGGCTGCCCCCACAACTGTTGCTATTGCGTCTACACCGTCATCGAGGGGAAAGCGGTGCGGGTCAACCCGATCGCCGAGGTGGTGGCCGAGATGCGCCAGCTCTACGACCGCGGCGTGCGCGGTTTCTGGTTCACCGATGCCCAGTTCATCCCCGCCCGCCGCTACATCGAGGACACCAAGCAGCTGCTGCGGGCGATCCAGGCCGAGGGCCTGCACGACATCCGCTGGGCCGCCTACATCCGCGCCGACAACCTCGATGCCGAGCTGGCCGAGCTGATGGTGGCCACCGGCATGAGCTACTTCGAGATCGGCATCACCTCCGGCTCCCAGGAGCTCGTGCGCCGCATGCGCATGGGCTACAACCTGCGCACCGTGCTCGAGAACTGCCGACTGCTCGCCCGCGCCGGCTTCCGCGACCACGTTTCGGTCAACTACTCCTTCAATGTGATCGACGAGCGGCCCGCGACGATCCGCCAGACCGTCGCCTACCACCGTGCGCTGGAGGCGATCTTCGGTGCCGATCGGGTGGAGCCGGCGATCTTCTTCATCGGCCTCCAGCCCCACACCCACCTCGAGCAGTACGCCTTTGAGCAGGGGGTGCTCCAGCCCGGCTACGACCCGATGAGCATGCTGCCCTGGACAGCCCGCAAGCTGCTCTGGAATCCCGAGCCGATGGGCCGCACCTTCGGCCGCATCTGCCTGGAGGCCTTCCGTCGCAACCCGGGCGATTTCGGCCGCACCGTGATGGATCTGCTGGAGCGCGACTACGGCCGCGCCCCCCTGGAGGAAGCCCTGCATGCGCCGGTGGAGGGTCGTCGGGCCCTGGCCACAGCCGTGCGCTGAGCCTGCCCCGCCGGGGCCTCACCACCAGCGACGCCGCCGCCGCAGCAGCAGCCCCAGCCCCAGCCAGCCAGCCACCCCCGCCAGTGGATTGGGGGCGCCCGCTCCGCCGCTGCCGCCGAGCACCACCGGCAGCTGGGGCATCACCTCGATAACGCCGCTCTGCAGCACGAACCAGCCCCCCACCAGCCCGCCGTGCAGCCCCATCGCCCCCCAGAGCCGGCCCGCATCGGCTCGGCGCTGCAGGGCCAAAGCCAGGCCGAGCAGCAGCACGCCGCCGAACATCCCGATCGCCGCCAGCCCTGGCAGCTGGTGCCACGGATGCAGGGCCGCGAAGATCAGGGCCTGCAACAGCAGCGCCCGCCGCGCCCCCAGCTCCAGCTCCAGCTCCCCCCACAGCCAGCCGCGGAAGAGCAGTTCCTCGGCAAACCCCACCCCCACCAACAAGGCCAAGGCATTGAGCGCCTCCCCCGCGCCCAGCCGGCCGTTCCAGCGGGCCTGGCCGAGCAGCAGGAGCAGCACCACCACCCCGCCGAGCAGCAGCGCAGCCTGCCCCACGCCCCCCAGCCAGCAGCGCAGCGCCGCCCCGCCAGGTCCCGCCAGCCCGAGGCGCCGCCAGGGCCGCCCCTCCCCCCACACCCGCCGCAGTCGCGACGGCAGGCTGAGCAGCAGCAGGGCGAAGGCCACCGCCACCCCGAGCAGGTCGAGCTGATCGACGCGCAGCTGCGGGGCGATCCCGGCAAGGGGTCGCACCGCCAACCAGCCCACCCCGTACAGCAGCGGCACGTACAGCAGGGTGCCCCACCAGCGGGGCCGCACGGCGGGGGATGGCGCCGGTGCTGGCGCCATTCAGCTCTCCGGCTCGATCGTGCTGCTCAGGCCCTTGGCCTTCAGGGTTTCGCAGTAGAACTCCGCCGGCTCCAGATCGCAGACGATCACCAGGCCCACGCCGGTGTTGTGGGCTTCGAGCATCACCGCGATCGCATCCTGCTCACTCAGGGACGGCACCACCTGGCGCAGGGTCGTCACCACGTACTCCATGGTGTTGACCGGATCGTTGTGGAGCAGCACCTTGTAGCGGGGCGCGGGCTTGCGCACCCGCTCCGGCGCTTTCTCCATCACGGCGGCTCCACCCGGGCTGCCGGCGGGCGTCTCACTGGCGCGCGGGCCGGGGACGGGGGTGAGGGGCACGGGAAACGGGGCGGGCGAGGAACGACCCCTCACTTTAGGGAGCCGCTTCAGAGCGAACGCACCCGTCGCATCGCCTCCTCCACATTCGCCCGGCTGTTGAAGGCCGAAAGGCGGAAGTAGCCCTCGCCGGCCGCGCCGAAGCCGCTGCCGGGGGTTCCCACCACATGCGCCCGCTCCAGCAGCCGGTCGAAGAAGCCCCAGGCATCCACCCCCTCCGGCGTCTTCACCCACACATAGGGGGCCTGTTCGCCGCCGTACACCGCCAGCCCGGCGGCGGCCAGCTCGCGGCGCAGAATCGCGGCGTTCTCCATGTAGAAGGCCACCAGCTCCTTCACCTGGGCCTGCCCCTCGGGCGAATACACCGCCTCGGCGCCCCGCTGCACGATGTAACTCACCCCGTTGAACTTGGTGCACTGGCGCCGGTTCCACAGCCCCCACAGCTCCACCCGCGCCCCATCGGTCGCCGTGCCCATCAGGCCGCGGGGCACCACGGTGAGGGCGCAGCGGGTGCCGGTGAAGCCGGCGTTCTTGGAGAAGGAGCGGAATTCGATCGCGCACTCCCGTGCCCCTTCGATCTCATAGATCGAGTGGGGCAGCTCCGGATCCTGGATGAAGGCCTCGTAGGCCGCATCGAAAAGGATCAGGGCGTCGTGGGCGCGGGCGTAGTCCACCCAGGCCTGCAGCTGCTGCCGGCTCGCCACCGCGCCGGTGGGGTTGTTGGGGAAGCAGAGGTAGATCAGATCCACCCGTTCCCGGGGGATCGGGGCGGTGAAGCCGTTTGCCGCGGTGATCGGCAGGTAGGTGAGTCCGCCGTAGCGGCCGCCGGCATCGGCTTCCCCCGTGCGGCCCGCCATCACGTTGCTGTCCACATACACCGGGTACACCGGATCCGTCACGGCGATCTGGTTGTCCGGGCCGAGGATGTCGAGGATGTTGGCGCTGTCGCATTTCGAGCCGTCGGAGATGAAGATCTCCTCGGCGCTCACCGCGCAGCCGCGGGCGCGGAAATCGTGGGCGGCGATCGCCTCCCGCAGCCACAGGTAGCCCTGCTCCGGCCCGTAGCCGTGAAAGCCCTCGCGGGTGCCCATTTCGTCCACCGCCGCCTTCATCGCCACCCGGCAGGCCTCCGGCAGCGGCTCGGTGACGTCACCGATGCCCAGGCGGATGATCGGCGCCTCCGGATGGGCATCGCTGAAGGCCTTCACCCGCCGCGCGATCTCCGGAAACAGATAGCCCGCCTTGAGCTTGAGGTAGTTGTCGTTGACCTTCACCATCGCCGCGCGCCCGTCCGGGGTGGGAGTGCTGGGGATTGTCCTACGCCGCAGGCGACAAGCCTGCATACGATCGAGCCAGTGCCTCCGCCGCCGGAACGGCGTCCCGCCGTGATCGTCTCCCCCACCGCGCCGGTCGACGCGCCGGTCGATTTCGACGGCCTGGTGGACCTCACCATCGCCCGGCCCGCCCGCTACCTCGGCCATGAGCTCGGGGTGCTGCCCCGCGACTGGCAGCGGGACTGGGCCGCGGCCCGCGTGCGCTGGGCCCTCACCTACCCCGAGACCTACGAGGTGGGCGCCAGCAATCTGGGCCACATTCTTCTCTATTCGATCCTCAACGCGGTTCCCGGCCAGCTCTGCGATCGCGCCTACCTGCCCGGTGCCGATCTCTCCGAACGGCTGCGCCAGCGCCGCGCCCCCCTGTTCGCGGTCGAGAGCCGCCGGCCCCTGCCCGCCTTCGACATCCTCGGCTTCTCGCTCAGTTACGAGCTCGGTGCCACCAACATCCTGGAGATGCTCGACCTGGCCGGCATCCCCCTGCGCGCCGCTGACCGGGGCGACCTGCCGCTGGGCCATTCCGGCGCGCCGCCGCTGATCTTCGCCGGCGGACCGACGGCCACCAGCAACCCGGAGCCCTTCGCCGCCTTCTTCGACTTCCTCGCCCTGGGGGATGGCGAGGAGCTGCTGCCGGAGATCGGCCTGGTGGTGGCCGAGGGCCGCGCCGCCGGCCTCAACCGCCGGGAGCTGCTGCGCGATCTGGCCCGGGTGCCCGGCGTCTACGTGCCTTCGCTCTACGCCCCCGGTGCTGACGGGATCACGCTGGAGCCCCTGGAGCCGGGGGTGCCCCGCCGCCCCCTGCGCCGCACCGCCACGCCGATGCCCCACTACGCGATGGGGCTGGTGCCCCACGTGGAAACGGTGCACGACCGGCTCACGGTGGAGATTCGTCGGGGTTGCACCCGCGGCTGCCGCTTCTGCCAGCCCGGCATGCTCACCCGCCCCGCCCGGGATGTGGAGCCCGAGGCGGTGATCGAGGCGGTGGAGGAGGGAATGCGCCGCACCGGCTACGCCGACTTCTCCCTGCTGTCGCTGAGCTGCAGCGACTACCTGGCCCTGCCGGCGGTGGGGGTGGAGCTGCGCAACCGCCTGGCGGAGCGCAACGTCAGCCTCACCCTCCCCAGCCAGCGGGTGGACCGCTTCGACACCAACATCGCCCACATCCTGGGGGGAACGCGCCAGGCCGGTCTCACCTTCGCCCCTGAGGCCGGCAGCCAGCGGCTGCGCGACATCATCAACAAGGGCCTCAGCGATGAGGAGCTGCGGCGCGGTGTGCGCACCGCCAGGGAGAACGGCTATCGGCGGCTGAAGCTTTATTTCATGATCGGCCTGCCGGGGGAGAGCGATGCCGATGTGCTCGCCATCGCCGACACCTGTCGCCAGCTGCAGCAGCACTGCCGCGACCTGGGTCCGCTGGCGCTCAACCTGACGATCAGCAACTTCACCCCCAAACCCCACACCCCCTTCCAGTGGCACAGCGTCTCCACCGCGGAGTTCCGGCGGCGGCAGGAGCTGCTGCGCGCCGCCCTGCGGGCGCTGCGCGGGATCAAGGTGAATTTCACCGATGTGCGCCTCTCGGCGGTGGAGGATTTCATCGGTCGCGGCGATCGGCGTCTGGCCCCGGTGATCGAGGCGGCCTGGCGCTCCGGCGCCGGGCTGGACGCCTGGTTCGAGTCGGCCGAGCGCACCTCAGGCGCCTGGACCCGGGCGATCGAGGCGGCGGGGTTGGGGGGCCGCTATCGGGCCCTGGAGATGGGCGCCTGGTCGGCGGCCGAGTCCCTCAGCCCGGAAAACCTGGAGGCCTTCTGCCGCCAGCCCCTGCCCTGGGATCACATCGACAGCGGCGTGGACAAGGAGTGGCTGGCCGCCGACCTGCGCCGTGCCCTGGAGGCGGCCGTGGTGCCCGATTGCTCCTTCGACGGCTGCAGCCACTGCGGGGTCTGCGGGCCCGACCTGGGCCACAACGTGGTGGTGCCGCCGCCGCCGGTGCCGAACCGGCAGCCCCCGCGCGCGCCGGCCAGCGAACGCATCGCCCGCCTGCGCTTCAGCTTCGCCAAGACCGGCCCCCTCGCCCTGATCAGCCATCTCGACACCCTGCGCCTGCTCGAGCGGGCCCTGCGCCGCACCGGCCTGCCGGTGAGCTTCACCGGTGGCTTTCACCCCCTGCCCCGGCTGCAGTTGGCCCTGCCGCTGCCCCTCGGCGCGGAGGGGCATGGCGAATGGTTCGATCTGGAATTCTTTGCCCCTGTCCTTCCGGAGGTGGCGCTGCGGCAGCTGCAGGAGGTGTTGCCCCCTGGCTTGCGGCTCCTCTCCGTCGCGCCGGTGCCGGTGTCGAGCCCCAGTCTCTCCCGGGAATTGCGCGAGGCCCACTGGCGGATCGAGCTGCGTCCGGTCGCGGCCGCAGATCCTGCCGACCCGGGCGTGGAGACCCCCTCCGCCGAGCGCTGGCACCAGGCCCTGGTGGCCCTGCGGGACGCCCCCACCCTGCTCTGGTCTGACACCGACAAGAAGGGCAGACCCCGCCAACGGGACTGCCGCCCCTTCCTGCTGCACCTGGCGCTGGCGGAGGGGCCCGACCCGTGTCGGCGCGGCGCCGTGTGGCTGGCGCTGCACGCCCGCATCGACCCCCAGGGACGCAGCCTGAGGCCGGAGTTTCTGCGCCACTGGCTCTCGGACGGCCTGGCTACTCCCCTGCAGCTCGGGCGAATCCAGCGCAGGGCCCTTCTCCTGGCTGCGTGCTAGCTTGCCAGCAGAACGGCCGCCGGTCACCGCATCGGTCACCCGAAGGAGCTTTCCTCTCCTCCAGGCGCTGTCTCAAGCCTTCCTTCCAGGTTGCTTTCTAGAAGCTCCCCGCCGGAAGCGCTCTTTCATGGTGCGGGTTCAGGCTTTCGGCCCCGCCAGCTTCTTTCCGCACCGGCCGCTCCTTCCGAGCACCGGTCTCCCGCTTCCCAGCGGGACCCCTCACCCCACGGTTCCGTCCCCGCAAGCTCGGGAGGTAACCGTCCGCCGGGCCTCTGCCCGGCTCCCTGCCCCCGGCGGGACTCGCTCCTGCATCGTCGGGACAGGGCTCCCACGAGCCCATCCAACCCTTTTCCATGCCCCAACAGATCGTCATCGCCGAGCAGCTGCGCATTGCCGCAGTGCTCACGGACGACCGCGTCGATGAACTGGTGGTGGCCCAGGGCCGCTACCAGATCGGCGACGTCTACCTCGGCACCGTCGAAAACGTGTTGCCCGGCATCGATGCCGCTTTCGTGAACATCGGTGAAAGCGAGAAGAACGGCTTCATCCACATCACCGACCTCGGTCCGTTGCGGCTGAAGAAGGGGGGGGCCGGCATCACCGAACTGCTCGAGCCGCGCCAGAAGGTGCTCGTGCAGGTGATGAAGGAGCCCACCGGCACCAAGGGGCCGCGTCTCACCGGCAACCTCACCCTGCCTGGCCGTTTCCTCGTCCTCCAGCCCCATGGGCAGGGGGTGAGCATCTCCCGCCGGATCAATGGCGAGAACGAGCGCAATCGTCTGCGGGCGCTGGCCGTGCTGATCAAGCCCCCCGGCGCGGGCCTGTTGGTGCGCACCGAGGCGGAGGGCATCTCCGAAGAACTGCTGATCGACGACCTTGAGGCGCTGTTGCGCCAGTGGGAGGCCATCCAGCAAGCAGCGGAGACCGCCAACCCGCCGGTGCTTCTCAACCGCGACGAAGATTTCATTCATCGGGTGTTGCGCGATTTCTTCAGCGCCGAGGTGGTGCGGATCGTGCTCGACAGCTCCGAAGGGGTGGGACGGGTCAATGCCTATCTCGGTGCCGACCAGAGCAACGTTCTGGTGGAGGCCCACAACGAGCCCACCGAGATCCTCGACCACTACCGCGTCAGCACCGCCATCCGCGATGCCCTCAAGCCGCGGGTGGAGCTGCCCTCCGGCGGCTACGTGATCATCGAGCCCACCGAGGCGCTCACGGTGATCGATGTCAACTCCGGCTCCTTCACCCGTTCCGCCAATGCCCGCGAGACCGTCCTCTGGACCAACTGTGAAGCGGCCCTCGAGATCGCCCGCCAGCTGAAGTTGCGCAACATCGGCGGTGTGATCGTGGTCGACTTCATCGACATGGAGTCCCGCCGCGATCAGTTGCAGCTGCTTGAGCACTTCACCCAGTCCCTTCGCGACGACTCCGCTCGCCCCCAGATCGCCCAGCTCACCGAGCTCGGGCTGGTTGAGCTCACCCGCAAGCGCCAGGGCCAGAACATCTACGAACTCTTCGGTCGGGCCTGCCCCAGCTGCGGCGGTCTCGGCCATGTGGCAGTTTTGCCTGGCCGCGACACACTCCAGCCCCTGGCCACCCTGCCGGGGCTGGTGCGCACCGCCGCGCCGGCTCGCCCCGAGGTGCTCGCCGCTCCCGTCGTCGAATCAGCCAGCGTGGGCGGCCGGCGTCGGCGTGGGGGCCGCGGTCGCGGCGGGGAGGCCCCCGACGCGGTCGCCAGCCAGAGTGGCGAAGCCGGGATCCCCGCCTTCGCACTGCCCGTCGCGGCAGAAACCTCCTTCCCGGCCGGGGAGTCCAGCCCGCCGCGCCGGGCTGAACCGGATCTGGTCGCGGTGCCGATGGAGGACCAACAGGAATTGGTCTACGGCTGGCTGGGGCTCAATCCCCTCCTCCTGCTCGATCCACCCCCCAGCGGCGACAACCTGATGGTGCGGGTCGTCCGTCCCGGGGAGGACGCGGAGGCGGTGCTCGACGATGCCCGCCAGCAGCTTGCCGCCAGCGGATCTCGCCGAAGGCGGCGGGGCCGGGGTGGCGGTGGCGAGGGCCGCCAATCGGTCGGGGAGGCCGCAGGGCTGGAGCGGGGCGAACGCTTCGAGCGCAGCCGCGACGCGGATCCATCCTCCATGCCCGCTTCCGTCACCATCACCCCCCTGCCGGTCGCCCATGGCGAGAGCATCAGTCAGCCGGAGCTGGTCACCGTGGCGGTGCCGGTCCATCGCCGCACCCGGCCCTCCGCACTGACGTCCCCCCCCGAGGAGTCGCCCGCCCCGGAGGCGGCCCCCCCGGAAACCCTGGTCCCGGCCGAGGAGGTCAGCGCCTCTGACCCGCGCCGCCGCCGCCGCCGCTCCTCGGCCAGCGCCTGAGGCCAGCGCCTTGCCTCCCGCTTCCCATTCGCGGGTGGATGATCCCTGGGCGGGCCGCAATCCGGCCGTCTGTGCCGGGGTCGATGAGGTAGGCCGCGGCGCCTTCTTCGGGCCCGTGTTCGCGGCGGCCGTCATCCTCCCTGCCGAGGCCCTGGCCCCCCTGGCGGCGGCGGGTCTCACCGACAGCAAGCAGCTCAGCCCCCGGCGGCGCGGCCTGCTGGTTCCGCGGATCCGCGCCCATGCCAGGGCCTGGGGCATCGGTCAGGCCAGTGCGGCGGAGATCGATCGCCTGGGCATCCGCCCGGCCACCGAGCTGGCCATGCGGCGCGCCCTCACCCGCCTCACCTCCCCGCCGGCCCTGCTGCTTGTGGACGGGGTGCTCAGCCTGCGGGGCTGGTCCGGTCCCCAGATCACTCTGCCGAAGGGCGACAGCCGCTGCGCCGCCATCGCCGCCGCCAGCGTTCTGGCCAAAGAGGAGCGCGACGCCCTCGTGCGGCGTCTGGCCTTGCGCTTCCCCGGCTACGGGCTGGAGCGCCATGTCGGCTATGGCACGGTCCAGCATCGGGCCGCCCTCGAACGGCTCGGACCCACCCCGCTGCACCGCCTCAGCTTTCTGGGTGGGCGCGGCACCAGCCCTCGAAGTCCCTCACCAGCTGCTTCCCCACCCGCGTCCGCATCCCCAGCAGGATGCCGCTGAGCACGGAGCGCCCGGTGGCCTCCAGCACCTTCGCCGGGATCAGCTTGAGCAGCGCCGGTCGGCTCACCGATACCGCCAGGTTGGCTTCCCCCTCCAGCCCTTCCGGCTGCGCCGCCAGCCAGGAATCGAGGGTGAGGCGGAAGTCCTCCACCAGGCCCAGGCCTTCCAGCTGGCAGTCGAGGGCGGAGAGTTCCAGTCGCTCACCCCTGTGCCGCGCCTGCAGCTCCACGATCGGCTGGATTTGAAGCTGAAACACCTGCACGTGGCTCACCGTGTAGCGGTAGTGCCCCGGCCCCAGGGGCTCCAGCTGGCAGGGGTCGAGCAGCGCCTCCACCACCCGCCGCTCCTCCCCCAGGTAGGAGGGGAGCCGCTGGGCGTTTTCGGCCACAGGCAGCGAGAGCTGCTGACTGGCGCTGAACACCAGAGGCATCGCCTGCGGCCGGCAGGCCATGATCCTATCGATTGGCCTTTCCCGCACACTCCGCCATGCGTCTCGCCTTTCTCGGTCCCGTGGGCACCTATGCCGAACAGGCCGCCCACAGCTTGGCGGCTCTGGCGGGCCGCCCCGAGGCGGAGTTGGTGCCCCAACAAAGCATTCGCGCGGTGATCCAGACCCTCGCCTCCGGCAGCTGCGAAGCGGCCGTGGTGCCGGTGGAGAACTCGGTGGAGGGGGGCGTCACCGCCACCCTGGATGCCCTCTGGGAGCATCCCGATCTGTCTGTGGAGCGCGCCCTGGTGCTGCCGATCCGTCACGCACTGGTGGGCAGCGGTCCGTTGAGCGGCATCAGCGAAGTGCTCTCCCACCCCCAGGCCCTCGCCCAGTGCAGCCAGTGGCTGGCGGAACACCTGCCCCGGGCCCTCCAGCTTCCCACCAGCTCCACGGCGGAGGCGGCGCGGATGGTGCGCGGCAGCCGTTTCCGGGGCGCGATCGCCTCCCGGGAGGCGGCCGCCGAGCACCAGCTGGAGGTGCTGGCCTATCCGATCAACGATGTTCCCGGCAACTGCACCCGCTTCCTGCTGCTGCGACCCGGCCCCAGCTCCCTGGACGGCCCCTTGGCCAGCCTGGCCTTCTCCTTGCACTCCAACCGGCCCGGAGCCTTGCTGGAGGCCCTCAGCTGCTTCGCCCGCCGGGAGCTGAACATGAGCCACATCGAATCCCGCCCGTCCAAGCGGGAGATGGGGGAGTACGTCTTCTTCGTCGACCTGGAGCTGCCCGGCGGTTCCGCGCCGCTGGAGCAGGCGATGGCCCAGCTTCGCCCTCTCTGCGAGCACCTGGCCCTGTTCGGGGCCTACCCCCTCGACGACCTGTCCGCCGAGGAAGGCTCGATCGGTCGCGACACCTTCGCCGGCGCCACGGCTGCTTCCTGATCCCCCCGGCTGCCGCGGAAAACCCCGAAGCGCATCAGCCCGCTGCGGAACGCCCAGTCCATCAGCAACAGAGTCGGGGTCTCCCGCAGCCCTTGCAGCACGGCCTTGGGCCCCAGCCCCAGCACCGCCCAGGGGCGCCGCGCGCCCTCTGCGATCGAATCGCGCCAGGAAGGAAGCGTGGCCGCGCTCCAGTCCGCGGTCTCCACCCGCATCCCCCCGGCCCAGGGGCTCTGCTCCAGGTGGTTTTGCAACGCCGGGATGCTGGCGAATTCCGGATGGGCCCATTGGTCGAGCAGTTGGCGCATCACCAGCCGTTCCAGGCGGCTCATGGCCCCTGCGGCGGGATCGCGGCGGTTCCAATCGGCCACCACCAGCCGCCCCCCCGGGCGGAGCACCCGCACCAGCTCATCGGCGTAGCGTTGCTTGTCCGGCATGTGGGGTCCGGCCTCAACGCTCCAAACGGCATCGAATCCCGCATCGATGCTGCCCTCGGGCAGGTCGAGGTCCAGGGCGTCCATCACGGCGAAGCGGCAATGCTCCTGCAGTTCCGGCGGGGTGAGTTCCCGGGCTCGGGCGATCTGGGCCGGGCTGATGCTGATGGCCAGCACGTCAAAGCCGTAGTCGCGGGCCAGGATGCGGGCACTGCCGCCGATGCCGCAGCCCACGTCCAGCAGGCGTGAACCCGTCGGCAGTCGATCCAGGCCGCTCCAGCGCACCAGTTCGTGCACGAAGTCAGCCTTGGCCTTGCGGAAATCCCGAGGCCTCGGCGGGTCGCCGTAGTGGCCCAGGTGGACATGATCGCCCCAGAGCCGCTCCAACAGCCGATCCTCGGTCCAGGCGTCATAGGCCTGCGACACGGAGTTGGCGTCGGTGTAGCGGCGGTTGCGGCGCAGCCACAGCCACGACCCCACCCCCAACGCCGCCGCGGCGAGAAGGGCGGCCGCAGAAGGACCCGGAATCGGCAGGGCACCCATGGGCAGCGTTGGTGTCAGTCTTCGCGGGAGCTGTCGTCGTCGTCGTCGTCGGCCTGGCCGGCGAAGGTGTCCTTGAGGACGGTGCGCGCCGCCAATTGGCGGCGGGTCTGGTCGAGCAGATCGAATTCCTGCCGCAGCCGCTCGCCGGTGTCGGTGATCTCAAGCAGGGCCTGCTGGTGATCGGCCACCGGGCCGCCGAGATGGGCGCCGATCCAGAAGGAAAGTTCCCGCGGCAGATCGGGCAGGTCGCTCGGCAGCTCCGCGGGTTTGCCGATCAACTTGCCGGTGAGTTCCACCACGTCCCGCAGTGCCCGGGTCACCTCGCTGGTGAGATCGGCCAGAGTCTGGTGATCCTCCTGCACGTGGTCTTCGATCCAGCTCACCATCGCGACCCGAAACGGGGCGTCCCGCACGATGTCGAGCACCCGGAAGCGCTGCTGGCCCAAGGTGACGATGTTGCTGCGGTCGTCGTCCTGGGTTTGGCAGTGCAGGATCTCTGCGCAGCAGCCCACCTCGGCCAGGCGTTGTTGGCGTGGGTCCCAGCGCACCACACCGAAGCGACGGTCTTCCGCCATCACGGTGCGCAGCATCATCCGGTAGCGCGGCTCGAAGATGTGAAGCGGCAGAACCTCCTGGGGGAAGAGCACCACATCGGGGAGGGGGAAGAGCGGCAATTCCCGAACGGCCAGATCACTCACGGGAGGAGAGCGCGGCCCCGCCGCGGATGGAGGGAGACGGGAGGGTCTGCGGGGGCCGGAACGGCAGTCGCAACGGGAAGCGGGAGCAGGTCTTCAATCCTAGGGAGAACTGCCAGGGAGGCGCAGGCTGTCCCGTTGCATGGCCCCTCATGGTCCGACGTCCGCTTCAGAAGCTTGGTCGGAAGGTCTTCAGAGCTTCACCTCGATGTCGACGCCACTGGGCAGATCGAGCTTCATCAGGGCGTCGATGGTCTTGGAGGAAGGGCTGTAGATATCGATGATGCGACGGTGGGTGCGGGTTTCGAAATGCTCGCGCGAATCTTTGTCGACGTGGGGAGAGCGCAGCACGCAGTAGATCTTGCGTTTGGTGGGCAGGGGGATGGGGCCGATCGCCGTGGCGGCGGTGTGGTCGGCGGTTTCGATGATCTTGTCGCAGGAAAGATCCAGCATGCGACGGTCAAAAGCCTTCAGGCGGATGCGGATCTTCTGCTGAGCGATGGAGGACGACATGGCGAAAGCGTGGACGAGGTGCGGAAGGCGGAGCCGGGAACGGATTCAGTTTTCGAGGTGCCGCGCAGACGGCGGGGACCGTCGGCGGGTCCGGGAACCCGCCGACGGAGGGTGACTCACTCGACGATCTTCGAGACCACGCCGGCTCCGATGGTGCGACCGCCCTCACGGATGGCAAAGCGCATGCCCTGTTCGATGGCCACTGGGCAAATCAGTTCGGCACTCATCTTGATGCGGTCACCCGGCATCACCATCTCCACGTTGACTCCGTCATCGGAGGTGAAGGCAGTGATCTGGCCGGTCACATCCGTGGTGCGGATGTAGAACTGCGGCCGGTAGCCAGCGAAGAAGGGGGTGTGGCGACCACCCTCCTCCTTCTTCAGCACGTAGACCTCGCCCTCGAATTTGGTGTGGGGCTTGATCGAATTGGGCTTCACAAGCACCATGCCGCGCTCAATGTCCTCCTTCTGGATGCCGCGCAGCAGCAGACCCACGTTGTCACCCGCCATGCCTTCATCGAGCAGCTTGCGGAACATTTCCACGCCGGTGACCGTTGTCTCCCGCGTGTTTTTGATGCCCACAATCTGAACGGTTTCGCCCACCTTCACCTTGCCGCGCTCAATGCGGCCGGTGGCCACGGTGCCGCGGCCCGTGATCGAGAACACATCTTCCACAGCCATCAGGAAGGGTTTGTCGATCTCGCGTTCCGGTTCGGGGATGGCCTCGTCGACCGCGTCCATCAGGTCGAGGATCTTGTCGACCCATTCGTCTTCGCCGCGCACCGCCTTGTTGCCAGCCTGGATGTATTCCAGCGCCTTCAGAGCGGAGCCAGCGATCACGGGGATGTCGTCGCCAGGGAAGTCGTAGCTGCTCAGCAGCTCACGCATTTCCAGTTCGACGAGTTCCAGGATCTCCTCATCATCCACCATATCCTTCTTGTTGAGGAACACCACCAGGGCGGGCACGCCCACCTGCTTGGCGAGAAGGATGTGCTCCTTGGTCTGGGCCATCGGGCCGTCGGTGGCCGCCACCACCAGGATCGCACCGTCCATCTGGGCGGCACCGGTGATCATGTTTTTCACATAGTCCGCGTGGCCCGGGCAATCCACGTGGGCGTAGTGGCGGTTGTCGGTTTCATACTCGACGTGCGCGGTGTTGATGGTGATGCCCCGCTCCTTCTCTTCCGGAGCTCCGTCGATCTCGTCATAGGCCTGGGCCTTGGCTTTGCCCTGGGACGCCAGCACGTTTGTGATGGCGGCGGTGAGGGTGGTCTTGCCGTGGTCCACATGGCCGATGGTGCCGATGTTGACGTGGGGTTTGTTCCTTTCGAACTTCTCGCGTGCCATGGAAGGGAAGAATCGGGGGTGGGTGAGAGGGGGTAAAGATCAGGAATTGCCCTGATTCTTTGAAATGATGGCTTCGGCCACATTACGAGGAACTTCCTCGTAGTGGCTAAATTCCATCGAGAAGATACCCCGACCCTGGGTCATGGATCGGAGTTGGGTGGCGTAGCCGAACATTTCGGCCAGGGGCACCTTGGCCTGAACCTTGGATTGCCCGCCATCAACGGACTGCCCCTCGATCTGGCCGCGGCGGGAGGAGAGATCGCCGATGATCGAGCCGAGGAAATCCTCGGGAATCTCGACCTCCACCTTCATCATCGGCTCGAGAAGCACGGGATTGCACTTCTTGACGCCGTCTTTAAAGGCCATGGAACCAGCGATCTTGAACGCCATCTCCGAAGAGTCGACGTCGTGGTAGGAACCATCGACCATGGTGACCTTCACATCGATCATCGGGAACCCTGCAATCACACCGGACTGACAGGTCTCCTTCATGCCGGCCTCAGCCGGACCGATGTATTCCTTGGGAACGATGCCGCCAACAATCTTGTTGACGAATTCGAACCCTGAGCCTGGTTCGCCAGGCTCCATTTCGATCACCACGTGGCCGTATTGGCCCTTGCCGCCGGTCTGCCGGGCGAATTTACCCTCGCCTTTGGCCTTGCCGCGGATGGTCTCCCGGTAGGAAACCTGGGGGGCGCCGATGTTGGCCTCCACCTTGAATTCCCGCAGCATCCTGTCCACCAGGATTTCGAGATGCAATTCGCCCATGCCGGCGATCACGGTCTGGTTGGTCTCCGGATCGGTGCTCACACGGAAGGTGGGATCCTCCTCGGACAGGGAGGTGAGGGCCTTGGAGAGTTTCTCCATGTCGCCCTTGGTTTTCGGTTCCACAGCCACCGAAATCACCGGTTCGGGGATGAACAGGGATTCAAGGATGATCGGGTCGTTCTCGACGCAGAGCGTGTCGCCCGTGGTGGTGTCCTTCAGGCCCAGCACGGCGCCGAGGTCGCCGGCGCGCAATTCGTCCACTTCCTCGCGCTCGTCGGCCTTGAGCAGGATCAGTCGGGAGATTCGCTCCTTCTTGTCCTTGGTGGAGTTGAGCACATAGCTGCCCTTCTGCAGTACGCCGCTGTACACGCGCACAAAGGTGAGCTTGCCGTACGGATCGGCCATCACCTTGAACGCCAGGGCGCTGAAGGGAGCGCTGTCCTCGCAGGGTCGGTTCGACTCACTGCCATCGGGAAGCAACCCCTGGATGGGGGGCACGTCCACGGGGGCGGGCAGATAGTCGACGACCGCGTCGAGCATCAGTTGCACGCCTTTGTTTTTGAAGGCGGAGCCGCACAGAATCGGAACGAGGCCGTGATGGGTGACGCCGTTGCGAATGCCGTGGATCAGCTGCTCTTCGCTGAGCTCACCGTTTTCGAGAAAGGCATCGAGCAGGGTCTCATCGGTTTCGGCAATGCACTCCATCAGGTTGGTGCGCCACTGCTCCACCTCGTCCGCCATCTCGGCGGGAATCTCCTGTTCCAGGATGTCCGTGCCGAGGTCGTTCGTGTAGATGAAAGCCTTGTTGCGGACCAGATCGATAATGCCCTTCAGATCGCCTTCCGCCCCGATCGGAAGCTGGATCGGTGCGGCATTGGCCTTGAGGCGATCCTTGATCTGCTCATACACCTTCAGGAAATTGGCTCCGGTGCGGTCCATCTTGTTGACGAACACGATGCGGGGCACGTTGTAGCGATCGGCCTGCCGCCACACCGTCTCGGACTGAGGTTGTACCCCACCAACGGCGCAGAAGACGGCCACCACGCCATCGAGCACACGCATCGAGCGTTCCACCTCGATGGTGAAATCGACGTGCCCTGGGGTGTCGATGATGTTGATGCGATGGTCTTTCCAGCTGGTGGAGATGGCCGCAGCTGTGATCGTGATGCCACGCTCGCGCTCCTGCTCCATCCAGTCGGTGACAGCGGCACCATCGTGCACTT
The DNA here is from genome assembly GCA_044351065.1 of Cyanobium sp. Classification (GTDB taxonomy): domain Bacteria; phylum Cyanobacteriota; class Cyanobacteriia; order PCC-6307; family Cyanobiaceae; genus Cyanobium. The sequence continues at coordinate 93,363 of JBILGK010000009.1, read as the reverse complement.
CACCCATCTTGTGAACCACACCCGAATAGAACAGGATGCGTTCGGTCGTGGTGGTCTTGCCCGCATCAATGTGAGCGGCGATACCAATATTTCTGGTGCGTTCGAGGGGATAGGCGCGAGCCACGAGGTCCGTCTCCGAGGGGGGTCGATAAAAAAGCGAGAGTCACTCTACAGACCGGCTTTGCGCCGATCCCGTTGCGGTGGGGGCTCAGTAGCGGTAGTGGGCGAAGGCCTTGTTGGCCTCTGCCATCTTGTGGGTTTCCTCCCGCTTGCGGACGGCGCTGCCAGCTTCGTTGGCGGCGTCCATCAGTTCGCCGGCGAGCTTCTGGGCCATGCTGCGGCCATTGCGGGCGCGCGAATAGCTGACCAGCCAGCGCAGGGCCATGGCGGTGCCCCGCTCCTGACGCACTTCCATCGGCACCTGATAAGTGGCGCCCCCGACCCGGCGCGCCCGCACCTCGACCAGAGGGGTGGCATTGCGAACGGCCGTCTCGAACAGCTCCAGGGGATCGGAGCCGGTGCGTTCGTTGATCAGGGTGAAGGCGTCCGACAGGATCCGTTGCGCGGTTGACTTCTTGCCGTGCTTCATCAGACGCGCCACGATCATGGAGGCCAGACGGCTGTTGAACTGAGGATCGGGCAGAACCGGGCGCTTCTCGGCGGCGTTGCGGCGGGACATGGAGGAGGGAGGAAAGGAGCGAGGGAACCCTGAACAAGGAGGGAGGGTCAGGTCTTGGGCGTCTTGGCGCCGTACTTGGAACGGGACTGGCGGCGGTCCTTGACCCCGGCCGTGTCGAGCGTGCCGCGGATGATGTGGTAACGGACGCCTGGCAGGTCTTTGACACGGCCGCCGCGGATCAGCACGACGGAGTGCTCCTGCAGGTTGTGGCCGATGCCAGGGATGTAGGCGGTCACCTCGAAACCGGAGGTGAGCCGCACGCGGGCCACCTTGCGCAGGGCCGAGTTCGGTTTCTTCGGCGTGGAGGTGTAGACGCGGGTGCAGACGCCGCGACGCTCAGGGCAGGAGCGCAGCGCGGGCGACTTGGTCTTGCGGGTGAGACGCTGCCGCTCGGTGCGGATCAGCTGCTGGATGGTGGGCATCGAGGGCCGGAGGGATCTGGTCGGACGTCCGACCGATTGCGACAATCGGTCACCCTACTTCGTCGCCGTCCCACGGCTGGGAGAGCGGCTGAAGGCCGCGCCGCAGGCGCAGCTGCGCACCTCTCCGGATGGCCGCACGAGAAAGCCGCCACCGCTGAGATCGCCCTTGTAGTCGAGTTGCAGGCCAGTCAGCAGGCCCACCTGCTCCGCCGGGGCGTAGAGGGTCACGCCATCGGCCCGGGCCACGGGCGTTCCCGCCAGGTGGCCCGGACGCAGACGAATCGTCCACTGCTCGCAGCCGCCGTCCAGCAAGTCGATGTGCATCAGGCCGGGGGTGCCGGCCACGGCGGCCTGACGGCTCAGTTCAGCGGCTGCCGCCGCACTGATTCGCAGACTGTGACCCCTGGGCACGGTGATCCGGCGCTCGCTCCCCCACTGTGTCAGCCGCCTGGCCGGGCGGCGGATCGATCCTCCAGAACCAGGCCGAGCCCGTTGTGCACCGAGCCGGCAACGCCGCGACCCTTGACGGTGTGGGCTCCCCCCATCACCAGGCCCGTGGAGCTGCCGCCGTCGAGATTGAGGGCGTCCCGCAGACCGAGGTCGCGCAGCAGCATCGCCGTCCCGGCCAGGGTGGGTCCCTCGCTGTCGAGGCCCTGCAGGGTGATCAGCCAGAGCTGGCTGCCGTCGCTGCCGATCACGGTGCGGGGGGCTCCCTGGCGGAGGAAGGCGGGGGCAAAGCTTTCGCGCGCGCCATCGAGGACGATCCGGCTCTCTTGAAGCAGCAGCGGACCGCCCCCCATCACATGGCTGGCCTCCCCCAAGGGATCGCTGACGACGCTGCGCACGCTCAGGCTTTCCCCCTCACCCCAGGGCACGGGCACTCCGCCGCGCCCCACCAGCAAGCTGTCCCCTTCGCGCAGGGGTACCCCGGCCGTCAGGCGGGTGGGGTCGAGCCGCTCCCGCACCACGCCCTCCCGTAGCAGAACCCCCTGCTCGCCATCGGAAAGAGGCCGGTAGAAGGGGCCCCACTCGGTGGTGTAACGGCTCAGACCGCGCTGGATCCAGCCGCTGTTGAGAGCGACGAGCGCCCATTCCCGGCCGTTGGGGTCCACCACGCTTTCTCGCAGGGTCAGCCGGCCGAAGCGGGGCAGCGTGCGGGCTTCCCAGCCAATCGCGCCCCGGTCGAGGATCGGGCCGGAGAGCCAGCGCCCGTCCTCCCGCAGGGCGCCCAGAGGCAGACGGCGCACGCGGTTGAAGTACCCGCCGTTGATCGCCACCAGAGCGTCCCGGCTCCTGGCCAGTTGGGTCAGGGAATTGAGCCCCTCCATGCCGAGGGAGCCGCGCAAGGGGCGGAGTCCCAACGGACTGGTGCGGGGATCGAGCCGCACGGAGGTGATCAGCACCCGCTCCCCCCCGAGCTGGCGCACCTGGCGGTCCCAGCGCAGCTGGGGTCCGAGCAGGGCCTGGAGTCGGGGGTCGATGGGGGGGGGCGCCGCAGCGCTCGGAGCCGGATCGGTCCGGGCCGCCAGCTCGATCACCACGCGGCTCGGCTCGCCCAGGGTGAACACCCGTCGCGGGGGGGGGCCGGAGGGTGCCAGGAGCAGCTCCGCCCCGCTCTGGCTGCCCCGCAGGCCGAGCTCCGCCAGGCTCCGCAGCTGTTCCGGCGAACCGAGCAGCCCCAGTCGCAGGAATCCGTCGCTGCCAGCGCCCACCAGCGCCGCTCCGTCCAGGTCCAGCACCACCCGCCGCAGACCGGCCTGCCGGGCCTGGCGCACCCCCAGCAGCCGCGGCGGCGGCAGTTGCAGCTCCAGGGTTTCGCCCCGCAACACCAGGGCCATCCCGCTGGCGTTGAGCAGCTCCCCCACCTCCACCGCCACCTCGTCGGCCAGGGCGCGCTGGGCCGAGGGCGGCACCCGCAGGCCGCGCCCGAACCATTCCAGATCCAGCTCTCCGCCGCTGAGGCTGCGACTGCTGAAGCCCAGCTGTTCCTGCAAGACCTCGAGCGGCAGCCAGAGCTCTCGCGGCCGTTCGCCGGTCCCGTCCAGCCATTCCCAGGCGGCCTGCTGGCGGCGGCCGTTGATCACCAGCGTCGTGCCGCGGCGCATCGCTTCCGGCCGTGTCGGGCTTGCGGTCTGCGTCGAGGGGGCCGGAACCGCCGGGGGGGGCGGCAGGGGGCCGGCGGGCACCGGCCCGAGCGGCGCGGCGGCGATCAGCGTCGCGGTGAGGGCCGCCTTCAGGGCCGTCCAGGAGGCCATGGCCATCGTCGCGGTCGCCGGGACCTGAAGTTAGCTCTCACGGTCGGTTCGAGCCCGCCGCTCCCTAGGATCGGCCGCTCGCCCAGCTGGTGCCGGATGAGGCTGCCGACGACTGGAATCGCGAGCACTATTCGAAACAGGACCAACCCGGCCGATGCCCTTTCCCTCCGATCCCGCCTGGCCTCACCGCGACAGCCCCGCGCCGGCGGCAGTGGCCGGGGAGAAGGACGCTTGTGGCGTGGGCTTTCTGGCCCGTCTCGATCGCCAGCCCAGCCATTGGCTGCTGCAGCAGGCCCTGCGCGGTCTTCGTTGCATGGAGCATCGGGGCGGTTGTGGCGGCGACAGCGACTCCGGTGACGGGGCCGGCATTCTGACGGCCATCCCCTGGGCGCTGTTGGAGGCCGACTGGCCGGCGGCGGCGGGGTGTCGGAGTTCCGCACGGGGTCTCGGCCAGGTGTTCCTGCCGGAGGACCCCGAGGAACGGCAGCAGTGCCGCCTGCTCTGCGAGCAGGAGGCGCACCGCCTGGGCCTGCGCAGTGTGGGCTGGCGACCTGTGCCGGTGGATGCCTCCGTGCTTGGCCCGATGGCCCGTCAGACCGCCCCGGTGATCGAACAGTGGCTGCTCCAGGCCCCGGAGGCCTCGCCGGTTGTGGCTGCCGATCTCGACGCCCTCGAATCCCTGCTGTTTCGCCTGCGCCGCCGTGCCGTCGACCGGGCCCGCGAGCGCTGGGGTGCGGAGTACACCGGTCTGTACTTCGCCTCGATCAGCGGTCGCACCATTGTTTACAAGGGCATGGTGCGCTCGGAAGTGCTCGATCGCTTCTACAGCGACCTCCGTGACGAGCGTTTCGCGGTGCCCTTTGCTGTTTACCACCGCCGCTTCAGCACCAACACCCTGCCCCGCTGGCCCCTTTCCCAGCCGATGCGCCTGCTCGGCCACAACGGCGAGATCAACACGCTGCTCGGCAACATCAACTGGGCCAGCGCCGCCGAGGCCAACCTTGAAGCGGTTTGGGGGGAGGCTGCTTCCGATCTGCGGCCGCTGGTCAACGCCTCCTTCAGCGACTCCGCCAACCTCGATGCCACGCTCGAGCTGATGGTGCGCAGCGGCAGGCCGATCACCGACAGCCTCTTGACGCTGGTGCCCGAAGCCTTCCGCGACCAGCCGGAATTGCGGGACCAACCCGAGATTCGGTCGTTCTACGAATACAACGCCTGCCTGCAGGAACCCTGGGATGGTCCGGCCCTGCTGGTGTTCAGCGACGGCCGCATGGTGGGCGCCACCCTGGATCGCAACGGGTTGCGGCCGGCACGTTACTGCCTCACCCGAGACGGCACGGTGGTGATGGGCTCCGAGACCGGTGTGGTCGAACTGGACGAGGCCATGATCGTGGAGAAGGGCCGGCTTGGCCCCGGCCAGATGCTGGCCGTCGATCTGGAGAACGGTCGCCTGCTGCGCAACTGGGAGGTGAAGCAGGAGGCTGCCGCCCGCTTCCCGTACGCCGCCTGGCTGTCCGAGCACCGCCGCAGCCTCTCGCCGGGGGTCTGGGAGGAGGGGTTCCGGCTCGGGGAACTCGATCTGCTCCAGCAGCAGACAGCCTTCGGATTCACCGCCGAGGATCTCGATCTTGTGATCGAGGACATGGCAAGCCTCGGCAAGGAGCCCACCTATTGCATGGGGGATGACATCCCCCTGGCGGTCCTCTCCAGCAAGCCGCACCTGCTTTACGACTATTTCAAGCAACGCTTCGCCCAGGTCACAAACCCGCCGATCGACCCGCTGCGGGAGAAGCTGGTGATGAGCCTGGAGATGCACCTCGGTCGGCGCGGATCGGCCCTGCGCCCCGATCCGGCCGGCGCCGCGGTGTTGCACCTGCCCACCCCCGTTCTCAACGAGGCCGAACTCGCGGCCCTGGGGGATCAGGGACTGCCCGCCACCACGCTCTCCACCTTGCTGCCGGTGCTTGACGGACCCGACGGTCTCGCCAAGGCGCTGCATCGGCTCGGCTTCGAGGCCGAAGCGGCGGTGCGGGCCGGTTGCCAGATCCTGGTGCTCTCCGACCGCGTCGCTCCCGGCGGTGAGCCCGTCGGCATCAGCGCCGGCACCACTTACATCCCGCCCCTGCTCGCGGTGGGCGCCGTGCACCACCAGCTTCTGCGGCTGGGGTTGCGGTTGCAGGCCTCGATCGTGGTCGACACGGCTCAGTGCTGGAGCACCCACCACCTGGCCTGCCTGATCGGCTACGGGGCGAGCGCCGTGTGCCCCTGGCTCACCTGGGAAACCACCCGCCACTGGCTGGCCCATCCCAAAACCCGCTCCCTGATCGAGCGCGGCAAACTTCCCGCTCTCACCCCGGCGCGGGCCCAGGCGAACGTGCGCACCGCACTGGAAGACGGCCTGCGCAAGATCCTTTCGAAGATCGGCATCTCCCTGCTGGCCAGCTACCACGGGGCCCAGATCTTTGAAGCGATCGGCATCGGCGCCGATCTGATCGCGCTGGCCTTCACCGGCACCACAAGCCGCGTCGCCGGTCTCAGCCTGGCAGACCTGGCCAGTGAGACTCTCAGCTTTCACGCCAAGGCCTATCCCGAGCTGAACCGCTCCAAGCTCGAGTTCATGGGCTTCGTGCAGTACCGCACGGGGGGGGAGTACCACATGAACAGCCCGGAGATGGCCAAGGCCCTCCACGCCGCCGTCGCCGCCGGGCCTGGCTACGACCACTTCGCCACCTACCGGAAGCTGCTGGAGGGCCGACCCGTGACCGCCCTGCGCGACCTGTTGGAGTTCCTGCCGGCGGCCACCCCCCTGCCGATTGAGCAGGTGGAGAGCGTGGAAAGTCTCTGTGCCCGCTTCTGCACCGGCGGCATGAGCCTGGGGGCCCTCTCCCGTGAGGCCCATGAGGTGCTGGCGGTGGCGATGAATCGCATCGGTGGCAAGAGCAACAGTGGCGAAGGGGGGGAGGATCCCGCCCGCTTCGACGTCCTCCACGACGTCGATCAGGAGGGGCGATCCCCGACCCTGCCCACCCTGCGCGGCCTCCGCAACGGCGACACCGCCTGTTCGGCGATCAAGCAGATCGCCTCCGGCCGCTTTGGCGTCACCCCGGAATATCTGCGCAGCGGCCGCCAGCTGGAGATCAAGGTGGCCCAGGGGGCCAAGCCCGGCGAGGGTGGGCAGCTGCCCGGTCCGAAGGTCGACCCGTACATCGCCTGGCTCCGCAACAGCAAGCCCGGCGTGGCCCTGATCTCACCGCCCCCCCACCACGACATCTATTCGATCGAAGATCTCGCCCAACTGATCCATGACCTTCACCAGATCAACCCCGCGGCCAAGGTGTCGGTGAAGCTGGTGGCGGAGATCGGCATCGGCACCATCGCCGCCGGCGTGGCCAAGGCCAACGCCGACGTGATCCAGATCTCCGGGCATGACGGGGGAACGGGTGCGTCGCCGCTCAGTTCGATCAAGCACGCCGGCACCCCGTGGGAGCTGGGCCTCACCGAAGTGCACCGCAGCCTGCTGGAGAACGGACTGCGCGATCGGGTGCTGCTGCGCGTCGACGGCGGCTTCAAGACCGGCTGGGACGTGGTGATGGCCGCGTTGCTCGGCGGCGAGGAGTTCGGCTTCGGCTCGGTGGCGATGATCGCTGAGGGCTGCATCATGGCCCGCGTCTGCCACACCAACAACTGCCCGGTGGGGGTGGCCACCCAGAAGGAGGCCCTGCGCAAGCGTTTCACCGGTCTGCCGGAGCATGTCGTCAACTTCTTCCTGTTCGTGGCCGAGGAGGTGCGGCAATTGCTGAGCGTGCTTGGTGTAGCCCGGCTGGACGACTTGATCGGCCGCACCGATCTGCTGACGGCCCGCGAAGTGAGCCTCACCAAGACCCGCTCCCTCGACCTCTCCTGCCTGCTGGCGCCCCTGCCGGAGGCGGCCGACAGGGCCTGGCTGCAGCATGAGGGCACAGCCCACGGCAACGGCCCGATCCTGGAGGACGGCCTGCTCGCCGATCCGGAGGTGATGGCAGCCATCGAGAGCCACGGCGCCCTGGCTCGCCACCTGCCCATCGTCAACACCGACCGCAGCGTCGGTGCCCGGATCAGCGGCGAGATTGCGGCCCGCCATGGCAACAGCGGTTTTCGCGGCCGGCTCGATTTCAGCTTCGCCGGGGCCGCTGGCCAGAGCTTCGGCGCCTTCCTGCTGCAGGGCATGCACATGCGCCTGGTGGGCGACGCCAACGACTACGTCGGCAAGGGCATCAATGGGGGGCGGATCGTCGTCGTTCCCCCCGCCGCCGCCGGGGATCCCGGCAGCAAGGTGATCCTCGGCAACACCTGCCTTTACGGCGCCACGGGCGGCGAGCTCCATGCCCTCGGTCGCGCCGGCGAGCGCTTTGCCGTGCGCAACAGCGGCGCCCGCGCGGTGGTGGAGGGCACGGGCGACCACTGCTGCGAGTACATGACCGGCGGGGTTGTGGTGGTGCTGGGCAGCACCGGTCGCAATGTCGCCGCCGGGATGACCGGGGGTGTCGCCTTCCTGCTGGACGAGGACGGCGGCCTGGCCGAGCGCCTCAATCCGGAGAGCGTGGCCCTGTGCGGGCTCACCACCCCGGAGCAGGAGGCCCTGCTGCTGCCCCTGCTGGAGGCGCACCTGGAGCACACCAGCAGTGCCCGGGCTGCAGCGATCCTCGCGGATTGGCCCGCCTGGAAGGGTCGGTTCAAGCTGCTGCTGCCTCCGAGTGAAAAGGCGCTCGTGGGCCTGGCGGAACGAGTCGAGGCGGTGGCCTGATCGCCTGGGCGCCCAGCCCCCAGTCCGCCACCAACGGCGGGGCTTCGCTCACCCCTCCGCCTCGGGAGGCCGCCGCTGCGTCCCGCCTGCCCATTCCGCAATCGCGCGTTGTTCTGCCAGGGTTTGTTTGACCCTGTGCCGGATGGATCAGCGCGGGAACTGCCGCATCAAGCGCCGCACCTCGCCCGCGTGGTAGCTGCTGCGGGTGAGCGGGCTGCTCACAACCTGCAGAAAGTGCAGCTCCTCCTCCCCCCGGCGGCGGAACTCTGCGAACTGGGCGGGACTGACGTAGCGCTGCACCGGCAGATGCTTGGGGCCGGGGGAGAGGTACTGGCCGATCGTGACGATGTCGACGCCGTGGGCGCGCAGGTCGGCCATCACCGCCAGCACTTCGCTGTCGCTCTCCCCGAGCCCCACCATCAGCCCCGACTTGGTGTAGGCCCCCGGCCAGCCCTGCCGCACCCGCTGCAGCAACTCCAGAGAGCGCCCGTAGATCCCCTGGGGCCGCACCCGTGCGTACAGCCGCGGCACCGTCTCGATGTTGTGGTTGAGCACGTCCGGGCCCGCCTCCATCACCGTCGCCAGGGCCTGCCAGTCGCCGCAGAAATCCGGGATCAGCAGCTCGATCGTGGTGGCGGGGGAGCGGTGGCGCACCTGCTCGATGCAGATCACGAATTGGCTGGCGCCCCCGTCACTCAGGTCGTCGCGGTTCACGGAGGTGATCACCACATGGCTGAGGCCCAGCCGCGCCACGGCTTCCCCCAACCGCTCCGGTTCGCTGGCATCGAGGGGCCGCACGCTGCGGTCGAAGTCGATGTCGCAGTACGGGCAGGCCCGGGTGCAGCCCGGTCCCATGATCAAGAAGGTGGCGGTTCCGCCTGCGAAGCATTCCCCGATGTTCGGGCAGCTGGCCTCCTGGCAGACGGTGTTCAACCGCAGATCCAGCAGCAGGTCGGCCACCGCGCCGATGCGTTCCCGCTGTGGAGCCTTCACCCGCAGCCAGTCGGGCTTGCCGCTCGACGCCCCCGGCGCCGGAGATGCGGGCTGGGGATCGACAAGCGTCACGGGGCCGGTGCGGGACCAGCCCCGACATTAGGAAGCCTCCCTCCCTGGCCAGACTCTGGGCCCGTCCGCCCGGCCGCCCGCCGCGGTCTGCACCGACGACCGATCCCCTACACTCAATCTCATCGGGATGTAGCGCAGCTTGGTAGCGCACTTCGTTCGGGACGAAGGGGCCGCAGGTTCGAATCCTGTCATCCCGACTCTTCTCTCCGGGGCCTGGGTGGATTCGCTGTCCATCTTTCAAAGGCTCACGTAGGCGCCGCCCTTTTCGGCGAGCCAGGTCCTGCGCAGCTCGTAGTCAGGGAGTACCCGCCCCACCTGCTGCCAGAAGAGCGGTGTGTGGTTGGGCTCGATCAGGTGCGAGAGCTCGTGGACGATGACGTATTCGATCACGGCTGGGGGCAGCAGGATGGTGGCCCAGTGGAAGTTGAGGTCGCGGATCTCGATGCCTTGGGGCTCCACGCCAACCCTGGGCGCCCAGCTTCGGATCCGTTTCTTCAGCCAGGGCCTGGCCCGCGCGGTGTACCAGCCGATGAAGGCCTCACGGCCCTGAGCCACGCGATCGGCCTGCAGCAGGAAGCGGCCGTTGGTGAGCGTTAGGGGCGACGCTTGGTCCTCCACCAGGAGAAGCCGATAGCTGCGACCCAGGTAGGGAAACCCTTCGCCGGAGACGAACTCCTTGCCGCTGTGTGGCTGTTGCCTGGCCTCCTTCTCAGCGAGCTTGCGGTAAAGCCAGAACTTCTTCGCCCGCACGAAAGCGGCCATTGAGTCCTCATTCGTGTCCGTGGGGGCGACGATCACCAGCTCACCGCCACGATCGACGATCAGCTCCAGGGTGTGACGCCGGGGGCTGCGCCTGACCTCAAAGCTCAGCTCGTCAACCTGAAGCTCCGGGCTCATGGGGCGAGCCGGTGCTGGTTTGCCTTCGCCAACTCCATCACGTGATCAGCGATGGCGTCCAGTCTTGTGAACGGCAACACGTCTGCGGAGTCGAGCACCTGGACGATCCAGCTCCTGAGACCCTCTCGTGCCTGGTTCCGGTGCGGATCCCAGAAGCCGACGATGGTGATCTCCTGCTGAAGCAGGTCGAAGAACGGCGCCTGGGTTTGGGGATCAAGGCCGGTGCCCACGTCCAGCTGGCGGCCTTGGAGCGCCTCCTGGATCAGCTCCTGCAAGGCTTTGATCATGTCCTCCCAGCGACCTTCCAGGTCCCTGAGGATCTCCTTCAGGCGTTCGCTGAGCCGCCCGTAGAACACCGGATCCTCGTCGTGCTTCTGCCGCAGGTGGGCTCGGGTGGCGTGCTCCATCTCGCTGGCCTTGGCCCGGGGTGAGCGCTCCCCGCTCACATGGCTGGCGAAGTTGGCGGCGGTGATCTCGATCGGCGGGATCCGCGGATCGATGTCCAGGGAGATCACGTGGTCGTCGATCAGACGGCGCACCTTTTCGCCCACCTCCTTTCCGATCAGCAGCTCATCGCTGCGGTAGCGGTTGCGAGACCGGGCCTGGATGTAGGCCAGGGTCTTGGCATCGTTGACAAACGGCAGCCCCTCAGGCCGAGGCAGGACCCGATCAAGGGTGGTGAGGAACTGTTTGAGGGCCACGTGGAACTCGGCCCGGAGCTTCTCGTCGCGAAGCAAGCTCACGCAGCCCTCGCTATCGGAGAGATCCTGGATTCCACGGGAGAGAAAGAGGTCGATCGTGCGGCGGTGCTGGTCGCGAAGCTTGGGGATTTCGTCCTTGAGGCTCTGGAGAGCACCGGCGATGTCATCCGGGCTGTAGGCCTTAAGGGCTGTGGTGAGGTGGTTGGCCACGCCGTGGTAGCCGACAACGATCCCGCAGCTTTTGGCGACACCGCCCTGAATATCGGTGCGATTGACGCGGGCAATGGCCTGGAGAAGCTCGGCCTCCTTGATCGAGCGATCGAGGTACAACACCTGCTCCACCGGGGCATCGAAGCCGGTGAGCAGCATCGACTTGACGATCAGGAAGGCCAGCGGGTCGGCACCGGGCTGATCATGAGTGTTGGGGCCGTCGGCGAAGAGTGGCTTCTTGAAGCGGGCGATGCGGGCGTCAACCTTGGAGCGGGCCGACCACTCCCCGGAGGGATCAACAGTGTCGTTTTGCTCCGGGGAGATCACCGGGACAAACTCCAGGGCCCGGATGGTGGGCAGGAAAGGCCGTGCACGCTCCAGGAACTCCTTGGTGGCAAAGAGTTCAGCGGGCGTGCGCATGAACATCAACCCGGGGGAGGCGGTGCGGAGGCCTTCGGAACCGGATCCTTCCAGGGCCGCCACCAGCTCATCTCGGGCCGCATAGAACGCGTGCCGATACAACAGCGTGGCGCGGCGGCTGGTGGCGGCAACCTGAGCCTTGAAACCGTTGGGGAGAATGTTCTCCACGTAGTGCCGGAGCATGTCGCGAGCCTTGGCTCCGATCAGGGCCGGTGCTTCCAGCACGCTGCCAGGGGTGGCGTACTTCAGCCTGTTGGAGATCGTCCCGCAGGATGGCCAGCACCAGCTCCTCTGCCTGCTCGGGGCTTAGTTCGACCTGGGCCTCCTCCAGCCGTTCCTCAAACCCTCGGATCAGGGCCTTGAGCCTCGTCTTCGCCGCCGAGAGATCCCTTTTCAGCGCCCTGATCTCCGCCTCGGAAAGCCCCTCTACCTCGTCCGCCTCCCCCTCGCCGTCTCCGTCATCACCGCTGGCGGTGGCGGCCTTGATCGTGCCGTCCAGCTCCGCCACCCGGCCTTCGGCTGCGGCGATCTCGTCCAGGAACTGGGGCAGCAGCTTCTTCACCAGCTTGTGATCCAGCGGTGTGCCCTTGCCGCCGCCCTCCTCCAGCGCCGTGAGGATCGTGGTGACCCAGCTCTCCACCACCCCCGCAAAGCCGCCGGCCACCAGGGCCTTGAGATCGAACACCACCTCGCCCCACCAGGTGGCCACGGCGCCCGCCACCTGGAACCGGTCCAGCAGCGCCAGGGGCTCCAGGGCCTCCACGAAGGAGGCCAGCAGGTGGGCCCGCAGGTCCATCAACGCCTTGGTTTCCGGCAGGGCCTGGATCTGACCCATGTGGGCCGCCCACCAGCCGCTGAAGGCCTCGGTCAGCGCCTGCTCCCGCGCCTGCACGCCCGCATCCGCCTCCACCGCTGGCTTGAGATCGCTCTTGCGGCTCAGCTCAGTCCGGAAGTCGAAATAGCGCTCGTCGCGCTCCACCAGCAGCACGCCCGGATCGAAGCCGTGGGCCGCGAACAGCTCCGCCCGGGCCGCCACCTCGGCCTTGGGCACACCGCCCAGCAGGTGGGCCCGCCCGTCCTGGGGTTCGGGCGGCGGGGCGTTGTCGGCGTAGCGGCGGATGTTCAGGTTCCAGTCGTTCTCCTCCAGCAGCCCCTTGTCCACCACGGCCGCGAAGCCGGGGATCGCCTGAAAGCTCTGATACGCGCTCACGATCTTCTCGATGTGCTCGGGCTCCAGATAATTCTGGGCCCGGCCCTCGCGGTACTCGGCGTCGGCGTTGATGAACAGCACCTTGCCCTGCCGCTCCGGCGGCTTGCTGCCCTGGAAGCGCAGCACCAGCACGCAGGCGGGGATGCCGGTTCCGTAGAAGAGGTTGGGCGCCAGACCGATCACGGCATCAAGGAGGTCGTCCTCGATCAGGCCGCGGCGAATCTCCCGCTCGGCGCCACCCCGGAACAGCACCCCGTGGGGCATCACCGTGGCCACGATGCCGCCGGGCCGCAGCACCGCCACCATGTGCTGCACAAACATCAGATCGGCTTTCTTGCCGCTCTCCGGGCAGAAGCCATGGGGGAAGCGCTCCTTGAATTCCAGGTCGTCCTGGGAGTAGTTCTGCGAGAACGGCGGGTTGGTGATCACCCGGTCGAAGCGCATCAACTCACCGTCTTTCTTGTGCAGCGGATCGGCCAAGGTGTCGCCGTTGCGCAGGTCGGCGTCGGCGATGCCGTGCAGCAACATATTCATCTTCGAGATCGACCAGACGCCGCCGTTGTCCTCCTGGCCGAACAGGCCGAGATTGCGAGGGTTGCCGCCGTGCTCCCGCACGTGCTCGGCCGAAAGGATCAGCATGCCGCCGGGTCCCGAGCAGGGGTCATAGACCCGCATGCCCTCCTGGGGATCGATCAGGCGCACCAGCATCCGCACCACCGCCCGGGGGGTGTAGAACTCACCGCCCTTCTTGCCGGCCGAGTCGGCGAACTCGCCCACCAGGTACTCATAGGCGGCACCGAGCAGGTCGGGGAACTCGAAATCGTCGTTGAGCAGTCGGTACTTGTTGAAGTGAGCGATCAGCTCCAGCAGCTTCTTGTCGGGCAGCCGGCTCTTGCCCACCGTGCGGGTGAAGTCGATGTGGTGGAGCACCCCCTCCAAGCCGGTGTTGTCCTCCTCCAGAGCTGCCAGAGCCTTGTTGAGCCCATCGCCCACGTGGTGGTCAGCTGGTCGCGCAGGTAAGGCCAGCGGGCCCGCTCCGGCACAAAGAACAGTTCGCTGTAGAAGGCCTTCGTCGCGGCCCGGAGTTCAGCATCCTCAGGGCTGCGCCCCTTCTCGATCTGCTCGGCGATGATCTGCTGCCGCCGCTGCTCGAACACATCGGAGCAGCGCTTCAGGAACAGCATCCCGAAGATGTATTCCTTGAACTCCGAGGCATCCATCTTGCCGCGCAGGATGTCGGCCGCCCCGAACAGGTGGCGCTCCAGTTGGGCGAGCGTGAGCTTGCGGGAGAGGTTCAGGGCTCTCGCAGCATGAGAGGAAGGTTGAGATGCTGCAGGGGCCGATCGGGGCCTGGGGGTGGGGGCGGTCTCGGCTTCGGCGATGGCAACCGAACCGCCTCTGCCTCTGCCGGGCACCACCATTCCTTTCTCGAGGAGAGCGGCCTCCACCGTGTCGTACGTGGCTTCGTCCCAGCCCAGCAAGCCCCGGAGCCTGCCATTCCCGGAGGAGCCCCCCAAGGCTTCAAGGCCGCCGAGAAAATCATCGAGCTGCTCCTGATCGGCCATCGGTGGGATCCGACCCAGTCACTGGGCGCAGTGTGGCCGCCGGCTTTCAGCTCAGCTCCGCTCCCGGATACCCCCGTGGCGTCACCATCCAGCCGTCCTGCACCCGGCTTGTTGAGTTACCAACCAGCACGAGGGTGAGCATGTCCACCGCCTCGATCGGCAGGCTCGCCAGCTCGTGCAGGCTCACCCGCTCGTCGGCCCGGCCGAGCTGGCGCGCCAACACCACCGGTGTGCTGGCGGGCCGACCCTCCAGCAGCAGGTCGCGGGCCCGCTGCAGCTGCCAGTCGCGGTCGAGGGAGCGGGGGTTGTAGAGCGCCACCACGAAATCACCGGCGGCCGCGGCCCGCAGCCGGCGCTCGATCACCTCCCAGGGGGTGAGCCGGTCGCTGAGGCTGATCGTGCAGAAATCGTGCATCAGCGGCGCCCCCACCCGGGCGGCCGCCAGCTGCAGGGCCGAGAGGCCCGGATGCACCGCGAAGGCGGGGCGCTCGGCCAGCGGGCGCTGCAACCAGAGATCCAGGGCCAGCCCGGCCATGCCGTAGATGCCGCTGTCGCCAGAGGACACCAGCGCCACCGTCAGCCCCTGCTCCGCCAGGGCCAGGGCCTCGGCGCAGCGCTGCCGCTCCTCCGTCAGCCGCCCATCGCGGCGCAGCTGATCCGGGCGCCGCAGCGGTTCGAGCAGATCGAGGTAGAGGCCGTAGCCCACCCAGACCGTCGCCGCCGCCAGGGCCGCTCGGGCCTCCCCCGTGAGCGCATCCAGGCGCCCCGGACCGCTGCCCACCAGGTGCAGCGCCCCACGGCCGGGCGCCCACTGCTGGGACGAGAGGGCCACCGCCAGGGTGGCCGCCCCCCGCTCACCCGGCTCGGCCCGGCCGATCCGCTTGGCCACCAGGAGCGGGGCGGCCGTGGCGAGGGTGCCGCCCGGTTCGGCGGCGGCCAGGCGGGCGGCGGCCTCCGCCACCGAGGGGGTTCCCAGTTCCCGGGCCACCACCGGCGAAGGGGTGGGCACCGGCACCGTCGCCAGCCGTTCCGCTTCGTACAACCGCAACGGCCAGCCGCGCCGGGCCGCCAGGGCCAGCAGGGCCGGCTCATCCCCCTTGCGCGTCGCGCTGGCCAGCCCGGCCACCGCTTCCATCGCCAGACCGTGGTGGCGCAGTGTCGTCTCCACCAACCGCTCCAGCAGGCTTTCGCTGGTGTCCCGTTCGCAACCGAGGCCGATCCAGAGGCAGGGCGGATGCCAGCGGCAGCCTTCTCCCAGCTGGTGGCTCACCACCAGATCGGCGGCGTCCACCGGCCCCGTGGAACCGGTGGACGCGGGGAAGGCCAGGCCTGCGGCGGCGGGCAGCTCCCGCCAGAGGGGCAGGCCACTCTCCTGCGCCACCAGGAGCGGAACCTCGCCGGCGGCCCGCACCATCAGCGCTCGCCAGTCGCCGCGGCCCCGCCGCCAGCCCCAGGCGGTGCCGAAGGCATCGAGGGCCAGCCGGCCCGCCCCGCCGCTGGCGCCGCTGAGCACGGCCTGCCCCCCGAGCAAAGCGGCGATCCGGTGGGCCAACCCTTCGCCTCCGGCGCCGTGACCCCCGAGCAGGGGAATGGCATAGCGCGCCTGCGAATCGAGCACGACCACCGCGGGATCGCACGCCTTGCCCGCCAGCAGAGGGGCGATCAGGCGGGTGACCAGGCCGCAGGCTCCCACCGCCACCACCCCCGAAACCCTGCCCCAGCGCTCCGCCAGCCAGGGGCCGCTCTCCCCGTTCCCCTCCCAGGCCCGGTGGATTTCCGTCGTCAGTCCGCCCTGCTCGAGCTGGCGCAGCACCGCCTCGGCCGCCGGGCTGAAGCCCAGGGCGATGATCCCTCTTGGTTGGCGATTCATTGCGCCAGCCGCTCGCGCCCAGCCGCCGGCGGCTGGGAGGCCGGGCCGGGGTCAGGCTCTGGTGCCGCCATTGAGGGAAGGTCCTCGGGATCGGGGGATGGGACGGGTGGCTCCGGCGCTGGCAGGGAATCCGGTGATGGTCCGCTCTGGGGCAGGGGCTGGACAGCGATGTGCGCCTCCCCTGGCGCTGGGGGCTCCCCTGACGCCTCCGGCTCCCCTGACGCTTGCGGCTCGGGTTGCGGGGATGGAGCCGAGGCGGGTGATGGGGTCGGAGCCGGGGAAGGATCCTGGAGATCTTCCATCGCGACAGCGGGCGGGGCTTCCCCCAGCAGGATCGCCAACTCGGTGGGCGAGAGCCGAGGCCCCTGCCAGGCCGGCCGCGGCAGCGTCGGGTCGAGCCACACCTCCCGAACCAGGCTGTTGAACGGGGGGTTGAGGGGTTCGCCGCGCCCGTCGAGAAGTTCGAGCTGCAGCGCATTGCGGCCCGGACGCCAGCCCCGCAGCCAGAGCGGCGTCTGGCGATCCACCAGGAAGGAGTCGCCGTTCACCGTCACCCGCAGTCGCCAACTGGCGTCGTCCTCGCGCAAATGTTGGAGGGGCGTGTCGATCAGCAGCCAGTCCAGCAGCAGCGGTTCCGCAGCCGCTCCCCCCTCGGGGCTGACGGGCACCAGCTGGGCACTGTCCACCGCCGGCAGGCTGAGGGGGTTGGCGGCTGTGCGGTGCAGGCGGATCTGGTCCATCGCGCCGGGACTCTTCACCGCTTCCCCCCAGGGCCGCGCCGCCACCACCGTGAGGCGGTGACTGCCAGGCCGGAGCTCGGGCAGGAGGGCCTCGGGGGTCGTCAGGAGCACAGGATCGCCATCATCGAGGCGCACCTGGAGGTGCGGGCCGAGCCCCAGGGGCCCCCCATCGACCAGGGGCCAGTCCTCCACCGCCAGCCGCAGGCTCCAGGGACCGCCTGGCAGCACCGCCTCCGAGGCGGGGGAGAGGATCCTCACCCGCGGCTGTCGCTCGGCCAGCCCCTCCTGCAGCTGTTGCACCGCCGGTGGTGGGGCCACTTCCTGCAGGCGCTCGGCGGCCGGCACCCCCAGGCTCCTCTCCTTGGCAGGGGAGGGGGTGCGCCCTGGCCAACCAAGGGCTTCGACCCGGCCTGCCGGTCCTGGCAGGAAAAGACAGAGAACAAGAACAAGGGCGGCGATTCGCCCGATCCCATCAGCCTTGCCCCTTTGGCCCCAGTCGCCCCAGCTCACACCCGTTCCGGTTCGGTTTGGCCGTCATTCTGCTCAGTCCGGGTGCCGCCAAGGAAACCTTGGCAGAACCCATGCAATCCGTTTGGAAAAGCTAGGCGTTAGTGCGCCCAATTCTGGCTGAGTCGATGTCAGCAACCCCTGGCTAGAGCCCAGTCAGAGCCTGGAGAGCGCCGGGATTGAACCTTTGTAACTGGCCGCCAATTCTGCTAGTTCCTCGCCCCTATACTTCCGCCAGCGGTCCCCTTCAGGGGCCCAAAGCACCAGTCCTGGCAAGGGTTCTGCCCTGTCGGACTGGCGCCCGTGGTCCGGCAGCCCTTTTCAGGTCCGCCTGGCCGTCGGGCCCCACCGACGGTTTTCGGTCGGTCGTTTGCTGTGGTCTCCACGGCACTGCGGCTCCCGGCGCCGTCCAGGGGTGGCCCTCCACCTCGACCCCGTCCCTCGAGGAACGTCTCGATGACCATCAGCCCACCAGAGCGTGGGAAGAAGGCGGAAGCCATGGTTGACCGGAACCCAGTTCCGGCGACGTTCGAGCTTTTCGAGAAGCCCGGACATTTCGACCGCAGCCTCGCCAAAGGTCCCAAAACCACCACCTGGGTTTGGAACCTCCACGCCAACGCTCACGATTTCGACAGCCACACGAGCGACCTCGAAGAGGTCTCTCGCAAGATCTTTTCGGCTCACTTCGGCCATCTGGCCGTCATCTTCATCTGGTTAAGCGGCGCCTTCTATCACGGGGCACGCTTCTCCAACTACACCGGCTGGCTTGCCGATCCCTTGCACGTCAAGCCGAGCGCCCAGGTCGTCTGGCCGATCTTCGGCCAGGAGATTCTCAACGGCGACGTCGGTGCCGGCTTCCACGGCATTCAGATCACCTCCGGCCTTTTCCACGTGTGGCGGGCCTGGGGATTCACCAGCGAGTTCCAGCTCCTGTGCACCGCCATCGGTGCCCTGGTGATGGCCGGTCTGATGCTCAATGCCGGTGTCTTCCACTATCACAAGGCTGCCCCCAAGCTCGAGTGGTTCCAGAACGTTGAGTCGATGCTCAACCACCATCTGGCCGGTCTGCTTGGCCTCGGCTCCCTGTCGTGGACCGGGCACCTGCTGCACGTTTCGCTGCCCACCACGCAGCTGATGGATGCCATCGACGCCGGCAAGCCGCTGGTGTTGAACGGCAAGACCATCGCCTCGGTGGCCGACATCCCCCTGCCCCACGAGTTCCTCAACCAGGACCTGCTGGCGCAGCTCTACCCGGGTTTCGGGGCTGGTCTCTCCCCCTTCTTCTCCGGCAACTGGGCTGCCTACAGCGATTTCCTCACCTTCAAAGGTGGGCTGAATCCGGTCACCGGCAGTCTTTGGATGACCGACATCGCCCATCACCACCTGGCGATCGCCGTCCTCTTCATCGTGGCCGGTCACATGTACCGGACCAACTGGGGCATCGGCCACAGCATCAAGGAGATCCTCGAGGGCCAGAAGGGTGATCCCCTCTTGTTCCCCGCTCCGAACGGCCATGACGGCCTGTTCGAGTTCATGACCACCTCCTGGCATGCGCAGCTGGCGGTCAACCTCGCGCTGCTGGGCTCGCTGACCATCATCGTGGCCCACCACATGTACGCGATGCCTCCGTATCCGTACATCGGCGTGAGCTACGCCACCCAGCTGTCGCTGTTCACCCACCATGTGTGGATCGGCGGTTTCCTGATCGTCGGCGCCGGCGCCCACGCCGCCATCGCCATGATCCGCGACTACGACCCGGCCAAGCACATCGATAACGTGCTCGATCGGGTGCTCAAGGCCCGCGATGCCCTGATCAGCCACCTCAACTGGGTGTGCATCTGGCTGGGCTTCCACAGCTTCGGCCTCTACATCCACAACGACACGATGCGTGCCCTGGGCCGTCCCCAGGACATGTTCAGTGACTCCGCGATCCAGCTCAAGCCGGTCTTCGCGCAGTGGATCCAGGGTCTGCATGCCGCCGCTGCCGGCACCACCGCCCCCAACGCTCTCGCGGGCGTGAGCGAGGTGTTCAACGGCTCCGTGGTCGCCATCGGCGGCAAGGTGGCCGCTGCGCCGATCCCCCTGGGAACGGCCGATTTCATGGTGCACCACATCCATGCCTTCACGATCCACGTCACCGTGCTGATCCTGTTGAAGGGCGTGCTGTATGCGCGCAGCTCCCGCCTCGTGCCCGACAAGGCGAACCTCGGCTTCCGCTTCCCCTGCGACGGCCCTGGCCGTGGCGGCACCTGCCAGGTGTCGGCTTGGGACCATGTGTTCCTGGGCCTGTTCTGGATGTACAACTCCTTGTCGATCGTCATCTTCCACTTCAGCTGGAAGATGCAGAGCGATGTCTGGGGAACCGTCAATGCAGACGGCACCGTCCAGCACATCACCAATGGCAACTTCGCCCAGAGCGCCATCACCATCAATGGCTGGCTGCGCGATTTCCTCTGGGCTCAGGCTGCGCAGGTGATCAACAGCTACGGCTCGTCCTCCAGCGCCTATGGCCTGATGTTCCTGGGTGCCCACTTCGTCTGGGCGTTCAGCCTGATGTTCCTCTTCAGTGGCCGCGGTTACTGGCAGGAGCTGATTGAGTCCATCGTCTGGGCTCACAACAAGCTGAAGGTCGCCCCCGCCATCCAGCCGAGGGCGCTTTCCATCACCCAGGGCCGTGCTGTCGGTGTCGCCCATTACCTCTTGGGCGGTATCGCGACCACTTGGTCCTTCTTCCTGGCCCGCATGATTGCGGTCGGCTGACCTCCAACTGACCTTTCCCAATGGCAACGAAATTTCCTTCGTTCAGCCAGGGTCTGGCACAGGACCCGACAACCCGCCGGATTTGGTACGGCATCGCCACGGCTCACGACTTCGAGAGCCACGACGGCATGACCGAAGAGCGGCTTTACCAGAAGCTGTTCTCCACCCACTTCGGACACCTGGCCATCATTGGCCTCTGGGTTTCGGGCAACCTGTTCCATATCGCCTGGCAGGGCAACTTTGAGCAGTGGGTCGCCGATCCTCTGCATGTTCGTCCCATCGCGCACGCGATCTGGGATCCTCACTTCGGCCAGGGGGCCATCACCGCCTTCACCCAGGCGGGAGCCTCCTCCCCGGTGAACATCGCCTATTCGGGTCTCTACCACTGGTGGTACACGATCGGCATGCGCACCAATGCGGAGCTCTACCAAGGGTCCATCTTCATGATGATCCTCTCGGCCTGGGCTTTGTTTGCCGGCTGGCTGCACCTGCAGCCCAAGTTCCTGCCTTCCCTGGCCTGGTTCAAGAACGCCGAGTCCCGTCTCAACCACCACCTCGCCGTCCTGTTCGGCTTCAGCTCGATCGCCTGGACCGGTCACCTGGTCCACGTAGCCATCCCTGAATCCCGCGGTGTGCATGTGGGCTGGGACAACTTCCTCTCGGTGTCTCCCCACCCCGCCGGTCTCGGCCCTTTCTTCACCGGCAACTGGGGTGTCTACGCCCAGAACCCCGATACCGCTCAGCAGGTGTTCAACACCAGCCAGGGCGCGGGCACAGCGATCCTCACCTTCCTGGGTGGCTTCCACCCCCAGACAGAGTCGCTCTGGCTCACCGACATCGCCCATCACCACCTGGCGATCGGCTGCATCTTCGTGATCGCCGGCCACATGTACCGCACCAATTTCGGGATCGGTCACTCGATCCGCGAAATCCTGGATGCCCACAACCCCCCCAAAGGGACCCCGGGTGACCTGGGTGCGGGCCACAAAGGCCTCTACGACACGATCAACAACTCCCTCCACTTCCAGCTTGGTCTGGCCCTCGCCTCCCTCGGCGTGGTCACCAGCCTGGTGGCGCAGCACATGTATTCGCTGCCGTCCTATGCGTTCATCGCGAGGGATTACACCACCCAAGCCGCGCTCTACACCCATCACCAGTACATCGCCATCTTCCTGATGTGCGGTGCCTTCGCTCACGGTGCGATCTTCTTCATCCGTGACTACGACCCCGAGGCCAACAAGAACAACGTTCTGGCCCGAGTGCTCGAGCACAAGGAGGCGATCATCAGCCACCTGAGCTGGGTGTCCCTGTTCCTCGGTTTCCATACCCTCGGCCTCTACGTCCACAACGATGTGGTCGTCGCCTTTGGCACCCCCGAGAAGCAAATCCTGGTGGAGCCCGTCTTTGCCCAGTTCGTGCAGGCCGCCAGTGGCAAAGCCATGTACGGCATGGATGTGCTGCTGGCCAATTCCGGAAGTCTGGCCAGTACATCTGGTGCCGCCTATCTTCCGGGTTGGATGGATGCCATCAATGCCGGCAACAACTCCCTCTTCCTCCAAATCGGTCCGGGTGATTTCCTCGTGCACCACGCCATTGCGTTGGGTCTGCACACCACCACCCTGATCCTGGTGAAGGGCGCCCTGGATGCCCGGGGCTCCAAGCTGATGCCTGACAAGAAGGATTTCGGCTACTCCTTCCCCTGCGACGGCCCCGGCCGTGGCGGCACCTGCGACATCTCGGCCTGGGACGCCTTCTACTTGGCGGTCTTCTGGGCCCTGAACACCGTCGGTTGGGTCACCTTCTACTGGCACTGGAAGCACCTCGCCATTTGGCAGGGCAATGTGGCTCAGTTCAACGAATCCAGCACCTACCTGATGGGCTGGTTCCGTGACTATCTGTGGCTCAACAGCTCCCAGCTGATCAACGGCTACAACCCCGCAGGCTCGAACAACCTCGCCGTCTGGGCCTGGATGTTCCTGTTCGGTCACCTGATCTGGGCCACCGGCTTCATGTTCCTGATCTCCTGGCGGGGTTATTGGCAGGAACTCATCGAGACCATCGTCTGGGCTCACCAGCGCACACCGTTGGCCAACCTGGTCGGCTGGCGTGACAAGCCCGTTGCTCTCTCGATCGTGCAGGCCCGTGTGGTGGGTCTGGCTCATTTCACCGTGGGCTACTTCATCACCTATGCCGCCTTCCTGATCGCCTCCACCTCTGGCAAGTTCGGTTGAGTCTCCTACCCGTTGCCGGGCTTTGCGCCCGGCAACATTGGCAGTAGTCGTCAACCGCCTCGAGGGACGAATTCACCCCGGCATATGCCGGGGTTTTTTCATGCTTTCGTCTCGGATTGTGGCGATAGCCAAGCCAGGCCCATCTTTCACGCTCTGCTGGATGGAAGCCCGCATTCGCGTACCACGCCCGCGCGGCGGGCTGTAGTACTGCTCCAGTCCTTGGAAGAACAACACCCCAAGGCCCATCACCAGCAGCACGCCGCCGCAATAGATCACGGCGACGAAAAGAGGATCTTCCATTTTTACTTGTGCCCGCTTTGACCTTGAGCTTCGCCAACCCCTTCTTCTCCGGGTTTTGACACGCATTGTTGCCTGGCCCTGCTCCTGGTCGCTCCCAGCACTGGTCTGCCTGCTGCGGCTGCCGCTGCCGCCTCTGCTGCGGCGCTTTCGTAGTCTTGGCATGTCGCCCGTGCGGACTGGGAAGGGAGAGGAGAAAATGAATTTAACCCTGGCCTATCTCTTTCTGCCGCCTGGTCAGCACTCCTTCAGGTTGCGAAACGGCCTCTCGGGAACTCTGTTCAGGTGAGGTGAGGAAAGTCAAAAAAAAGCCTTGCCCCAGGGCAAGGCTCAACAACCAAACGCCAGCGATTACGACAAGAGCTTGGCGCCTCAGCGGGCCTCAGCTCAGGCTCCAAACCCCGCCGGCAATCTTCACAAGGGGCGAGACCAGGGTGGTGCTGGAAAGGAACCAGGCGAAGGCGGCGCCGCCGCAGCCACCCAGCCAGAACCCACTGGCGAATTCAGCCCAGCCGGCCTTGGTGAACAGATCGGCGGGCGGGTTGTCGATCGTGGCGTCCGGCGGCTGCACGTTCGGGCCGTTACCGGCGGTTCCGTAGATCGACAGGCAGACCGTGAGGATGGACACCAGGCCGATCGTGGCCAGCAGACCGGCGGTGCTGGCGTACTCGGTCAGACGCAGTGGACCGGTGATGGCAAAGGGTCCGTAGAGGAAGAAGCCGTGGGCCATGCCCACCTCAAGGCCACGTCGATTCGGCGAGAGGGAAGGCCGATAGGCGGGCAGGGCGTTGAGGAACGCCTTGGTGAAGTAGCTGCTGTTGACAGGGGTGGCCAGATTGCCGACGCAGGGGTCGGCCACGGGGGTGACGGTCATGGTCGCTGGGGAGCGGCTGGGAAAGTGGCGGTGGGAAGTCGTGAAGGCGGGGCGCGGAGTGGGGGCGGGTTCCTTGCTGGAGAAGGGCCGCCTTCCCCGGGCTCAGTCGCGCGCTTCGATCACGTTGAACAGCAGAGCCATGGCCACAGCGGGGCCGAGGATTCCAACCAGTGGCACGAACACCGAAGGCATCCAGGAAGCAGCAAATTCACCAGTCATGGCTTGGGCCATTAGCAACCGCCGGTACTGTAAGAAGCACATCCCGCTGCCTCCCCCGCGCCCACAACGGGTGACATAAAAGTTCAGCACCCCCGCCGCGCACCCGCGAGATCCCCGCGATGAATCCTTCCCTGCTCGGAGCCGCAGCCGCGACACTTCTGGTGCTCCTGTGGCTCGTCACACGTCGTCGACCCCGCCCTTTCCTGCGCTCTGATGACAGCAGCGCTGTTGCGGCCCTCAATCGGGCCCAGCTGGAGCGGCTCCCATTGCCCCGCGATGCGTTCCCTGCCGGAGACCGATCGTCTGCCACCACTACCGTTTCGCCTCCGCTTCTGGTTCCGTCTCCGAGCCGCCCTTCCGGGGGGAGCACGGACCCCGCCGGCGGCTGCCTCCCCATCCCAGCGAGGGGCAACCGTCGCGAGAGCCAGCAGCTGCGCGCCCGTTTGGCCGCCGCCGCACGGGGATCCCTGGCGGAGCGGATCGAAGCGATGCGAACCGCCCGCCGCTGGGGTCACCGTTCCGTGCTGCCGCTGTTGCGCCAGGGCCTGCGGGATGTACACCCGGCCGTGGTGCGGGAGGCCACCCTGGCGCTGGAGGCCTATCGGGGCAGAAGCACCGCTTCCTCCGCACCGCGCACGGTGCTGCGCACGCGATAAATCGGTCGCCCCTGGCTTTCGTGGTACGTGCGCATCTGCAGCTCCGCCAGAAGCCCGAAGCCGAACAGTTGAACGCCGCTGAGAATCGCCAGCACGGCCATCAACAGCAGCGGCCTGTCTCCGATGTCGGTGCCGAACAGCAGCTTCTCGCCCACGAGCCGGAGCAGCAGCAGCAGCCCAGCCCCGAGGGAGAGCAGGCCAGCAAAGCCGAAGACATGCATCGGGCGGGTGAGAAAACGTTTCATGAACCACACCGTTAGCAGGTCCATCAGCACCCGAAATGTGCGGTCGATTCCATACTTGCTCTGGCCGTAGCGGCGGGGATGGTGGTTCACCTTCACCTCCCCGATCCTCGCTCCCTCAATGAAGGCAAGTGCCGGCAGGAAGCGATGCAGTTCCCCGTAGAGGTTCAGGTCGGTTACCACTTCACGGCGGTAGGCCTTCAGGGAGCAGCCGTAATCGTGCAGCCGCACTCCGGTGACGCTGGCGATCAGGCGGTTGGCCAGCAGCGAGGGAAGCAGCCGGCTGATCGTGTTGTCCTCCCGATGGTGGCGCCAGCCGCTGACCAGATCGAGATTGCCCTGCTCCAGTTGATCGAGAAGCATCGGGATGTCAGCAGGATCGTTCTGGAGATCCCCATCGAGGGTGACGATCACAGCGCCGCGGCTGGCGTCAAAACCCGCCGCGATGGCCGCGCTCTGGCCATAGTTGCGCCGCAGCAGCACAGCCACCAGCTCGGGCACGCGCCGACAAAGATCCTGCAGAACCGAAGCGGTTCCGTCTCTCGATCCGTCATCCACGAGAACGAGTTCAAAGGATCGCCCCACTGTGCGCAGTGCCGCCAGGAGCTGCTCCACCAGGTGCGGCACGCTGGCCTCCTCGTTGTAGAGGGGCACCACGATCGAGAGCGATGGCGGAATCTCCCCTGCAGACAAGGGGGAGGGATCGGAATCGGCCATGGCCGTCACCGAAAGGAATCGTCCGACCTTACGGGGGAAGCGGACTGCCGTCGTGGCAGTGCATCACCCGCCCCGCGCCGCGCAGTTCTCCCCGGTAGTGGGCCGCGACCGGGTCGTCATTGCGGGGGTTGAGGTCGTCGGTGCCGATTCCGTTGCGGCCGTGGACTTCTCCTGAGCTGTGCAGATAGCGGCCAAAGCCCAGGTGCAGGCCCACATGGGTGCAGCGTCGCGCCGTGCCGAAGAAGATCAGATCGCCCCGCTCCAGCAGGCTCGTCTGGCCTGGCAGCACGGCCACGGGCCGGCAGAAGCGCTCCTGCAGGTAGGCGTCCCTCGGAAGCCAGATCCCGGCCGCGGCGTAGGCCGTCTGCACCAGCCCCGAGCAGTCGTAGTCAGGGCCCAGGGTCCCCCCCCAGAGGTAGACATTGGGGCGGCCGGCGGCCGCTGCGGCGAAGGCCAGCACCCGAGGCAGACGCGCCCCGATCTCGCTTCTCCCGAGGCGGGGCCGGGTCGGCGGCAACGCGGGAAGCCCATGCTTGCCCAGCTCCTCCGCTTCCAGCCAGCAGGGGTAGCCGTCCTCCCACAGCCGCACCCGCAGGCGGCTGCCGCCGCCAGGGTCCCCCTCCAGCACCCGCAGGTGCCGGCCGGCACTCACCTGGGTGGCCAGCCCGTCACCCCGGGGCCGGCTCCAGGCGTTGAGGGAGGTTTCCAGCCGCAGCAGCGCGCCAGGGGCGAGAACGGTGCCTAATGTCACCATCGCGTTCAGGGTGGTGATGGCGTTCTACAGCCAGGACCCGGCGATGGACCAGAGCCTGGCCACTGTGCTGGCGGAGCTGGCGGCCGAAGGCCGGCCCGGTCTGGGCGAACGCCTTTCGATCACCTGGCTGCAATACCCCGAATCGCTGCGTCGCCAGGCGGAGCGATTCGGGCCGGAGGCCTTCTGGCAGCAGCAGCCGGCGGGAACCGCCTGGGGCGGCGAGCGGCTGCGCTACCCCGCCAGCGTGGTGAAACTGATCTACCTCGCCGCCGCCGAGGCCTGGCTGCAGCGTCGGCTGCTTGAGGAGGGGCCGGAGCTGCGCCGTGCCCTCGCCGACATGATCCGCCACTCCGGGAACGACGCCACCTCCCTGGTGGTGGACCTCCTCAGCGGCACCGTCAGCGGTCCGGCCCTGCCCCCTGCGCGGCGGGAGGTCTGGGAGCAGCAGCGACAGCTCGTCAACCATTGGCTCGACGGCCTCGGCTGGCCGGAGCTGCAGGGCTGCAACGCCTGCCAGAAGACCTGGGCGGAGGGCCCCTACGGACGGGAGGCGCACTTCCATG
This sequence comes from Cyanobium sp., assembly GCA_044351065.1. Taxonomy (GTDB): domain Bacteria; phylum Cyanobacteriota; class Cyanobacteriia; order PCC-6307; family Cyanobiaceae; genus Cyanobium. The sequence continues at coordinate 66,726 of JBILGK010000009.1, read as the reverse complement.
GCCCCGACCGGCAGAACCGCAACCGCTTGAGCAGCGATGCCATCGCCCGCGTTCTGCACGCCGTGATCGGCGGGGCGATGGTCTCCCCGCCGGCCTGCGCCCGCATGCGCGACCTGCTGGTTCGGTCCTTGGCCAGAGCCGAGCGGGCGGTCGATCCCGAGAACCAGGTGGACGGCTTCCTGGGGGGCGGACTGCCGGAGACGGCCCGTCTCTGGAGCAAGGCGGGCTGGATGAGTCAAGCCCGCCACGATGCCGCCTACGTGGAGGCCGAAGGGCACCGGCCGATGCTGCTGGTGGTGTTGGGGGAGGGCCCCGCCTGCGCCAGGGATGAGCATCTGCTGCCCCGATTGGCGGAGGAACTTCTGGCGAGGGGCCGGATCAGCGACTGAGCGCGGAGGAGGCCTAGAGGGGCGGTGGCTCCGGCGGCGGGCCGGCTGGCGGGGGCGCCACCGGCGGCAGCGGCAGAGGAGGAGGCGGCGGTGGGGCGGGCAGCACGCGGCCCCCTTCCGGGCGCGCCGCCGATGGCTTGGGCGCCGCGACGGGTGGGGATTCGCCCGCGGGGCTGGCGGGGGGCTCTGCGAAGGGTTTCTCCTGCTTGGGCGGCTCTCGCTCGGGCTCGGCTGGGAGTGCCTGGACCGCCTCCAGCCGGCGCTCCAGCGCCCCGAGAGCCGAGCGAGCGAAGCTGTTGCCAGAAACCTCATCGAGGCGGGCCCTCACCTCGGCCAGGGCATCCAGACGCTGCGGGCCGGCTGCGCTGCTTCGCTCCAGCACGGCGATCAGCGCCTCAGCCTCCTCCAGGCTGCGCTGCGCACGCTGCTCCTCCCGCAGGCGCCGATGGGCCTGGTCCGCCTGCTCCTGCAGGCGCTGGCGTTTCCGCTCCTGGCGCGGGCTGAGCCGGCGAGACACCAGGTTCAGCAAGGCGGAATCCAGTTGTTGGAGCCCGGCGCCAAAGTCCTCCAGGCTTGAGGCGTCGTCCACGAGGCTCGCGGCTCGCTCGGCTTGGCGCAGTCCGGTCTCAATCGAAGCCTCCGCCGCTGCCCCCGCCCCGCCCGCCAGGCACAGGCCGAAGGAGGGGCAGAAAAAGTTGCTGCGCAGAAGGGCGAACAGAAGCCCGCTCCCGAGGGAGACCATTGCGGTCAGCACCACCAGGCCCACCAGACCTCCGGGGCGTCGCCTCGCGCTTCGACGGCCCGAGGGGGGCTGCTGGGTGGGAGTGCGGGGATGGGCGGAGAGGTTGCCCGCGACGGCTCTGGGCTTCGCCGCGGGTCGGGGCTTCGCAGCGGTTTGCGGCTCCAACAGGCCATCGAGCACGGCGCCCAGGCGTGCTGTCATTCCGGCGCTGTAAGTCTCCGCCAGCTCTTGCAGGAGCTGGTCGCGCAGTCCGAAGCGAGACGGATTTCCGCCAGCGGCGAGCAGCAGGCCGAAGCCGGGACGCCCCACCAGATCGTGCAAGGGGGCGCTGAGGGTGCTGTCCTCCCCGAGCAGGTTGGGCAGCAGCAGTCGAATGCGTTGCGGGGAGGTCGTGCCGAGTGGCTCCAGGCGCTCGGCCAGGCGACGCCCCAGGGCCCGGTCGGCGTTTGCGGAGGGGATCGGGGGGGGGGGCACCTCGGGGTCCGGGAAGGGAGGCGAGAAAGGTTGGGCACTGTCCACCCGACAGCCCTGCCTCCGGGAGGCAAAACGTCAGCGGCGATCCCCGACGGATCGGGGGCCGGGAGGGCGTTGGGGGACGGGGAACGGAGAGGGAGGGATTCGAACCCTCGACAGAAGTTGCCTCCTGTAACTCCTTAGCAGGGAGCCGCTTTCAACCACTCAGCCACCTCTCCAGTGGCTCCGGCAGCTTACCTGACCAGCCGGCGCCAAGGTTCAGTCGCCCTGGAACAGGCGCTGCACCCGGCGGCTGTCGATGTTCACGAGCAGCTCATAAGGAATCGTGCCGGCCCGCTGGGCCACCTCCTCGGGCCGCAGCGTCTGTCCCTCGTGGCTGCCGAGAATCAACACCTCGTCCCCGACGGCGGCCTCGGGCACCGGATCGAGATCCACCGCCATCGAATCCATCGAAACCCTTCCCAGCACCCGCACGCGGCGGCCCTGCACGATCACCTCGCCGCGGTTGGCGCTGCGCCAGGGCACGCCGTCGTTGTACCCGACAGCCACGATGCCGACCCGCTGGCGCTCGGCCTCGATCACGTAGGTGCCGCCGTAGCCGATCCGCTGGCCCCGCGGCCAGAGCGCCACCTGGGCCAGACGGCTGACGAAGGCCACCGCCAGGCTGAGATCCATCGTCTCCGCCACCGCGGCGGAAGGGTGGATGCCGTAGAGCCCCAGGCCCAGCCGCACCATGTCGAAGCGGGCCTCGGGGAAGCGAACCGCGCCGGCGGTGGCGGCAGCGTGCCGCAGCAGGGGTGGGTCCCCCTCCCCTGCCTCGGCGCGGATGGCCGCCACGGCCGCCTCAAAACGGCGCAGCTGCTCCTGGCTGTCGGGGTCGGCGGCTGGATCGTCGGCGCTGGCCAGGTGGGTCATCAGACCGCTGAGCCGCGTCACCCCGGAGCCGCGCAGCAGCCGGGCGGCGGTGAGGGCCTCTGCGGGGGCAACACCCAGCCGACCCATGCCGCTGTCGATCTCCAGATGCACATCGCAGCTGGCGTGGCGCTGCCGCAGGCTCTCCACCAGGGAACGGGCGAAGGCCAGGGAGTACACGACAGGGGTCAGCCGCCAGCGGACCACCTTGTCCACCTCATCGCCGTCCATCAGCAGCACCAGGATCGGCAGATGCACACCCGCACGCCGGAGGGTGGCCCCCTCGTCGGCGGCGGAGACGCCGATCCAGTCGACGCCGCTCTCCTGCAGGGCGCAGCCCATGCGGGCCAGTTCGGTGCCGTAGGCCCAGGCCTTGAGCACCGCCAGAATCGCCACATCGGGCCCACAGAGGGCGCGGAAGCGGGCGAGGTTCTCGCGGATCGCCCCCAGATCCACCAGGAAGCGGCGCGGCGCCATCGATTCCCAGATCGTGCAGGCCGCGGCCGCCAGCCCCCGCTGGGCCGGCCCCTGGAGCAGCAGGGTGTCGCCGCGGCGGGCCAGGTGCCTCACCTTCTCCCGCAGTTCGGAGGTGTCGGTCAGCGCCAGCGGGGGCGTCTCCGGTCGGATGGCCCGCCAGGCAGCGGCGGTGTGTTCCCGGGCAGGATGGGGCAGCAGCAGCAGCTGGCTGAAGCCACGCTCCGCCGCCAGGCGGCCGATCAGGGCGTGCTCGCTGGCCTCCCGCTCCCCCAACTCGTTCATGCCGCCGAAAACGAACAGGCGACGACCTCCCTCCTCCGGAGCGGCGGCCACCGCCTCAAGGGCCGCCTGCACCGAGAGCGGATCGTCGGCGGCGGTGTCGTTGACGATCGTGATGCCCTCCGGGGTGCGCCAGGTCTCCATCCGGGTGGGGCCGAAGCGGTGATCGGCCAGGGCCGCGAGCACCTCCTCCACCGGTACGGCGAGTCGGCGGGCCGCGCTGATCGCGATCACCAGGTCATCCAGCAGCGGGGCGGAGCGCGTGCGCACGGTGAGCGTCTCGATCCGACCACCGAAGTCGAGCGTCAGCACGGTGCCGACGGCACAGGGACGACGGATCCCCTCGCGGGGGTCGTCGAGGCCCGCCTGCAGCCTTCGGCAGGGCAGCGCCACGGCCTCCACCAGCGGGTCGTCCGGCAGGATCACCCAGCCTTCCGGCGGCACATCACGGAACAGTCGCAGCTTTTCTCTGGCGGTCACCTCCCGGCTGCCGAAGCCAGCGATGTGGGCCAGACCGATATTGACCACCACGCCGCAGTCCGGCTGGAGGATCGCGGCGAGGCGCTCCATCTCCCCGGGGGTTGATACGCCGGCTTCGAACACGCCGATCTCCGTCCCCGCCGGGGTGGCCAGCACCGCGAGGGGCACCCCCACCTGGCTGTTCCAGCTGCCGGGGCTGGCGGCCACGCGCCAGCGGCTCGCCAGCAGGGTGGTGAGCGCGTTCTTCACCACGGTCTTGCCGTTGCTGCCTGTGATGGCCACCACCCGCTGGATGTGCTGGCGTCGGTACCAGGCCGCCAAGGCCTGCAGGGCAGCCAGGGGGTCGTCCACCTCCAGCACCGCACCGCCGGCGGCCACCCCATCGGTCAGAGCGGGCCAGCCCCGCCGCACCACCACCAGGGCCGCACCGGCCGCCAGGGCGGCGGGGGCGAAGTCGTGGCCGTCGCGGCGGCGGCCGGCCAGGGCGAAGAAGAGATCGCCTCCATCCACCCGGCGGGAATCGATCCGCACGGCCCGAAGAGGGGAAACGGGCAGGGATCCCCGCAATTCTCCGCCGAGGAGATCAGCCAGTGCGGCGGGAGCGGGAAGGGCCATGGCTTTTGCACCTAGCGGGGAGAGCGCGGGTCCAAGGCAGCGGGCGCTGGTCGTTACCGACACCGAGCCAAGGCTGAATTCTGCCTAACGTGAGATGACCATTGCGGGACGGCATGGGCCACGTTCTCGTCCTCAACGCCTCTTACGAGCCGCTCAACATCACCACCTGGCGACGGGCGATGGTGATGTTGCTGAAGGGGAAGGCGGAGGGACTCGAGCACGACCCCCTCCGTCCGATTCGCCCCGATCTGCTATTGCCCACGGTGATCCGCCTGCGCCAGTTCGTGCGCGTTCCCTACAAGCAGGTGCCGCTCACCCGCCGCAACGTGCTCCAGCGTGATGGTCATGTGTGCCAGTACTGCGGCTTTCAGGGGGAGCCTCTCTCGATCGACCATGTGATGCCCCGCAGCCGGGGAGGTGGCGACATCTGGGAGAACGTGACCACCGCCTGCCTGCCCTGCAATGTGCGCAAGGGCAACCGCACGCCGCGGGAGGCGGGCATGGCACTGCGCCGCGAGCCTCGCCGCCCGCCCGGCAGCCTGAGCTTCGAGGCGGTGCGCCGCATCAGCGCCGGTCAAAACCGGGAATGGGCCAAGTATGTGATCGGCGCTTAGGGCCAGCCGGCTTTGGCGGCCATTGGATCGTCGCGATCGGGAGGCTGCCTGACCTCTTTGCTGCGCCTGTTCGGTGCGGGCGGATCGCCCTCCGCTCTCGTCGCGCCAAGGACTAGGGCCCAGCCCCCCCCGCCTGACGAGTGAGCTGCTCCAGTTTCGCCCGCTGCTCGGCGGCGATGCAGCTCTCGATCATGTCATCGAGTTCCCCTTGCAGCACTGTCTCGAGGGAGAAATTGCGGCCGAGACGGTGATCCGTCACCCGGTTGTCCTTGGCGTTGTAGGTGCGGATCTTTTCGCTGCGATCGCCGCTGCCCACCTGCGCACGGCGGGCGCTGCGCTCCTGGTCGGCGGCTTCCGCCAGCTGGCGCTCCAGCAGCTTGGCCCGCAGGATCTCCAGCGCCCGCTCCCGGTTCTGCAGCTGGGAGCGCTCCTGGGTGCAGAACACCCGGATGCCGGAAGGTTTGTGGAACAGATCCACCGCCGTTTCCACCTTGTTCACGTTCTGGCCGCCCGCGCCGCCGGAACGGGCGGTGCTGATCTCCAGGTCCTTCGGATCGAGCTGCACCTCAACCGGATCGGCTTCCGGCATCACCGCCACGGTGGCGGTGGAGGTGTGAACCCGGCCCTGGGATTCGGTGGCTGGCACCCTCTGCACCCGGTGTACCCCGGCTTCGAACTTCAGCCGGCTGTAGACACCCTCCCCCTGGATCGAAACGATCAATTCCTTGAACCCCCCCAATTCAGCCTGGGAAGCGCTCAGGGGCTGCACCATCCAGCCATGGGCTTGGGCATAGCGCTCATACATGCGGGCCAGATCGCCCGCCCACAGAGCCGCCTCATCCCCGCCCGCGCCGGCCCGGATCTCCACCATCACGCTGCGCTCATCGCGGGGATCCCTCGGCAGGAGGGCCACGGTGAGTCGTTTCCGCAACTCCGACAACCGTTCCTCGAGCAGCGCCAGTTCCTCGGCGGCCAGCTCCGCCAGCTCTTCTTCCTGGGAGGAACCCCTCGGGCCCCGCAACAGTTCCTGCGCTTCTCGCTGCTCACGCTCCCACAGACGCAGCTGGTGGGTGTCCTGCACGATCGGCTCCAGGCGGGCCCGCTCCCGCGCCAACGATTGCAGCTGGACAGGATCCGCCGCGACGGAGGGGTCGGCCAGCTGCCGCTCCAACACCGCGAAGGCCTGGCAGGTGGCCTCCAAACGGTCGTGCAACAAGGCGGGATCCATGGCAAGGGGATGGGGGGTGGGCTGGATCCAGCAAAAAGCCGGATGCCCACTGGGACACCCGGCCAGACGCGCTTGAGTGGGGGTTACTCCTTGGCGGGTGCGCCCTTCTCTGCAGGTTTCTCGGTGCCGCCCATGCCGTACTTGCGCATGAAGCGGTCGACCCGACCCTCGGTGTCGAGGATTTTCTGGGTGCCCGTGTAGAAGGGATGGTTGCCACTCCACACGTCCACGTGGATTTCGGGCTGGGTGGAGCCGGTGGTCATCACCACCTCCCCATTGCAGATCACCTTGGCTTCGGGATACCAGGTGGGATGGATGTTGGGTTTCGGCATGGCGAAGGGAAGCGCGAAAGGATGCAGAGCGCGGAATCAGCGCTTGGAGAACTGGGGCGCCTTGCGGGCCTTCTTCAGGCCGTACTTGCGGCGCTCCTTGGCGCGGGGATCGCGGCTGAGGTGGCCTTCCACCTTGAGCGGCTTGCGATTGTCGGGGGAGAGATCGCACAGCGCGCGGGCTGCCCCCTGCTTGATCGCATCGGCCTGTCCGGTGAGGCCGCCACCGCGAACGTTCACCAGAAGGTCGTACTGGCCCTCAAGGCCAAGGGTTTGCAGAGGCGCTTTGACCGCGGCCAGGTAGACGGGGTTGTAATTGAGGTAGTTGTCGCCGGGACGGCCGTTGATCGTGACGCCGCCCGTGCCGGGCACCACACGAACCCTGGCCACGGCCGTCTTGCGGCGGCCGGTACCCCAGTAGACGACGCGGTTGGAAGAGCTGGTCATCGGAGGGCGGAGGCGGCGGGATCGAGGGCGAGGGCTTGGGGCTTCTGGGCGGCGTGCGGATGCTCCGGACCGCGGTACACCTTCAGCTTGCGGAACAACTGGCGGCCCAGGGTGTTGTGAGGAAGCATGCCCTTGATGGCCTTCTCGATGATGCGCTCCGGCAGGCGGCTCTGCAGGTGGGCGAAGGTTTCGGTCTTCATGCCGCCCGGGCGGCCGGAGTGGCGGCGATAGAGCTTCTGGGTCTCCTTGTTGCCGCTGACGCGCACCTTCTCGGCGTTGATCACGACCACGAAATCCCCCGTGTCGAGGTGAGGGGTGTACTCGGGCTTGTTCTTCCCGCGCAGCACCCGCGCCACCTCCGTGGCCAGGCGCCCGAGGGTCTGATCCGCCGCATCGACCAGATACCACTGGCGATCGAGCGAGTCGGGGGAGGGCAGGGTTGTCTTGTTCATTGCGCCTGAACGGCACCGGCAAGCCGGCTGGTGGAAACCCCGGCTGGCCCGAAGGCACAGACGGGACGGACGGTGGCTGAGGACGGCAGGAAGGAGTTCCCGGACCCCAGGGGCACCGACAATCTCTTCCGACCCTACATCCTGGCCCTACCGCGGCGATTTGCCTTGAAGTTGGCCGTCCTGCCGGGCCGGAGCTGCGGAATCTTCCTCGGCTTCAGCGGGTGGATCGTGGGAATCCAGCTGAAATCTCGGTTGGCTATCATACCACGCCCCCCTGGGGAACGGATTCTCCCTGTAGCCCACCCGCAGCAGGCAGAGCCCCCGTGCCGGCGCGGCCTCCTTCACGTCCCCACGGCTCCGCTCGCGCCAGCGGCGGTGGAACAGCTCCGGTGCGAGCCGACCTTCGCCCACGGCTACCAGCTGGCCCATCAGCAGGCGCACCATGCCGTACAAGAAGCCGCTTGCCTGCAGCTCCACCACCACCAGATCCCCCTGGCGCTCCAGGCTGAGTTCCTGCAGGGTGGTGATCGCATCGGCCCGGCGGCTGCCCGCGCGCTGAAAGGCAGTGAAATCGTGTTCGCCCTGCAGCTCCTGCAGGGCTGCCTCCATGCGGGCTTCGTCGAGGCGGAACCGGTAGCGGTGCCAGCTCCAAGGCGCCAAGAAAAGGTTTGGGGCGGAGCCGTTGTAAATCGTGTATCGGTAGCGCCGATAGCGGGCCGAGAAGCACGCATGCCAATCGGCAGGCACTGCGGCGGCGGCGCGCACCCGGATCGAAGGGGGCAGTTGGCCGTTGAGGGCCTTGGGCCAGCGCCGTGGCGGGATCGGTCCGGCGGCGTCGAAGTGCACCACCTGGCCCGCCGCATGGACGCCGGTGTCGGTGCGGCCGGCGGCAAAACTGCGGATCGGTCGAGCCGGATCGAGTTCACCGATAGCCTCCTCCAGGGCCTGCTGCACGGTGGGGAGCCCTCCCGCCTGGCGCTGCCAGCCGTGAAAGGGAGCCCCGTCGTACTGCAGGCACAGGGCAACGCGCCGCAGGCCCGGGGGAACGGAAGGGGACGGGGAAGCGTTCAGACCAACTCGATGATGGCCATCTCGGCATTGTCACCACGCCGACGCACCGTGCGCACGATGCGGGTGTAGCCGCCGTTGCGCTCCCCGTAGCGGCCCTGGGCCTTGTCGAACAGGGTGTGGACCAGCTGCTTGTCGTAGATGTAGCCGAGGGCGCGGCGGCGGGAGGCCAAGCTGCCGTCCTTGGCCAGGGTGATCATTCGTTCGGCTTCGTCCCGCAGGGCTCGGGCCCGGGCTTTGGTGGTGGTCACACGACCCTCGCGGATCAGCTGGGTGGTGAGACCACGCAGCATCGCCTTGCGTTGGTCGGCGGGGCGCCCCAGCAGGGGGACTCGGCACTGGTGTCGCATGGGTGGGGGGGAGCGGGACGGGGGCGAGGTTCGCGGAACGGTGGGGGGCCGAGGCCTCAGACGCTGGTGCGACTCTGGGGCAGGGAGATGCCGATGCGCTCCAGCGCCTCGATCACTTCGTCGGCCGACTTGGAGCCGAAGTTCTTGATTTCAAGAAGATCTTCGTAGCTGTAGCCCATCAGGTCGGATACGGAATTGACCTGGGCGCGCTTGAGGCAGTTGTAGGCGCGCACGGAGAGATTGAGCTCTTCCAGGGGAATCTGGGCCTCGGCGGAAGGTTCCGGCTCAAGCCCGGGCTCCTCGGCCATCGTGAGGCTGGCCAGAGGTTGGAACAGGCCGATGAGCTGGTTGGCGGCCTGGGCCATGGCGTCGTCGGGGGTGATGCTGCCATTGGTTTCGATCTCCAGCCGCAGGCGTTCCCGCGCCGATCCACCCTCGGCGACGGCCGTCTCGTCCACGCTGTAGTTGACCCGCTTTACGGGCATGAACACCGCGTCGATCTGGAGAAGGTCGATGGCGCTGGTCTCTTCGTTGTGGCGGTCGACCGGGCGGTATCCGACTCCCCGCTCCACATGCACCTCCATCTCCAGGGTGTTGCCCTCGGCGATGGTGGCGATGGGGCGATTGCCGTCGATCACCTGCACCTGGGAGGAGAACTGCAGGTCGGAGGCGGTCACGGTGGCGGGTCCGCTCACCACCAGCCGTCCGATCTCCAGCTCGCGGCTACGGCTGACCACCGGGATCGACTTGCAATTGAGCAGGATGTCGAGAACGTCCTCCCGCACCCCGGGGACGGTGGCGTATTCATGGTTGACCCCCCCGATGCGCACGGCGGTGATGGCGCTGCCCTCAAGGCCGCCGATCAGCACACGACGCAGGGCATTGCCAAGGGTGGTGGCCTGACCACGGTCGAGGGGGCCGATGACGAAGATTCCCGTCTGGGAGCGGTCGTTGGCAACCTGATGCTCGACCCGGTCGATCTGGTATTGCAGCACGGTCTGTGGGGTGGAAAGGGGGTGGACGGAACCGGGGTGTCAGACGCGACGGCGCTTGGCCCGACGGCAGCCGTTGTGCGGGAGGGGGGTGACGTCCCGAATCAAGGTGATCTCCAGGCCAGCCACCTGCAGGGCTCGGATGGCGGTCTCGCGGCCGGAACCAGGGCCGCGCACCAGCACCTCGATCTGACGCATGCCCTGCTCGAGCGCACGGCGGGCGGCCGCTTCAGCGGCGGTCTGGGCCGCAAAGGGCGTGCCTTTGCGGGCGCCCTTGAACCCGCTGGCGCCGGCGGAGGACCAGCTGATCACTTCACCGGCGGTGTCGGTGATCGAGACGATCGTGTTGTTGAACGTGCTCTGGATGTGGGCAACGCCGTTGGGTACGTTGCGCTTGGCCTTCTTCGGGCCGGATTTCTTGACGGGTTTGGCCATGGAGGTGGGCCCTGTCGGAGCAGGGAGGTGATCGGAGGACTGGGGAAACCTTGGTGACGCGGGCGCAAGGAAAGTGCCCCGGGGGCACGGCCAGCGGCAGGGGGGTGCCCGGGCAGGCCGGAGCCTGCGCGGGGCCTATTTCTTCTTGCCGGCAACGGTTTTGCGGGCACCGCGCCGCGTGCGGGCATTGGTGCGGGTGCGTTGTCCACGCACGGGCAGGCCGGCCCGGTGACGACGGCCACGCAGGCAGCCGATGTCCTGGAGACGCTTGAGAGCCATGCCCTCCTCGCGCCTCAGGTCGCCTTCCAGGGTGAAGCCATCGGCGGCACCTCGCAGCTTCTGCACATCAGCGTCGCTGAGGTCCTTGACGCGAATGTCTGGACTGACACCGGTCTTGGCGAGGATCTTGCGGGCCCGGGTGAGCCCGATTCCATAAACGTAGGTGAGAGAAATTTCGACCCTCTTGTCGCGAGGGATGTCGACACCGGCGATCCGAGCCACAGTGGAGAAAACGATCAGGGGAGCAAGGGTCAGGCCAGGGGCTGCGTTGGCGTGGCGCCGGCGGCTGGATGGCCTGGGGAAAAACGGGAGGGGTAGGCGCAAGGGCCAACCGAGGGTCAAGCCAGGATTCAGCCTTGACGCTGCTTGTGCTTGGGGTTGGTGCAGATCACCATGACCCGGCCGTGGCGACGGATCACCCGGCACTTATCACACATTCTCTTGACTGAAGCGCGCACCTTCATGGTGGGGATGCTCTCCGCACGGGCAAACCAACAACCTACCACAGCGGCAAGCACCCTCCGCTTGGGTTCAGGCGAGCAGCGCCTCGATGCGAGCGCCGATCTCCTCAATGGTGCCGGAGGCGTCCACGGCCTTCAGCACGCCCAGATCGCCATAGTGTTCGATCAGCGGTGCCGTCTGATCCCGGTAGACCTGGAGGCGGTGACGAATCACGGTTTCGTTGTCGTCGCTTCGGCCGCGGGCCAGCAGCCGCTGCAAGAGGATGGCGTCGTCGAGTTCCATCAGCACCACCAGCTCGATCCCCTGGCCCAGCCCGACCAAGAGGGTGTCGAGGGCTTCCGCTTGGGCCAGGTTGCGGGGAAAGCCATCGAGCAGCCAGCCGCCGCCATGGCCCTCCAGCCGGCTGCGCACAATCGCCAGCACCAAGGTGTCGCTCACCAGTTCGCCGCGGGCCATCACCGCCTCAGCCTCCCGGCCCAGTTCGGTTCCGGCTTGCACTTCGGCGCGTAGCAGATCGCCCGTGGAGAGGTGGAGCAGATCGTGAGCCGTGGCCAGGCGTTGGGCTTGGGTGCCCTTGCCGGCGCCCGGGGGGCCAAGGAAGAGGAGGCGTTGCTTCATGGCAGGGGAAGGGATGCGAGGAGGGGAGTGAGCCCGGAGCTACTGGCGCACCATGCCCTCGTAGCGCTGGGAGATCACATAGGTCTGCACTTGCTTGGCGGTGTCGATCGCCACACCCACCAGGATCAGCAGCGAGGTGGCGCCAAGGCCCTGGAAGGTGCGCACCTGGGTGGCCCCCTCAACCGCAGAGGGGATGATTGCGACGGCGCCGAGGAAGATGCCGCCGAGCAGGGTGAGGCGATTCTGAACGCCAGTGATGTAGTTGGCCGTGGCCGAGCCAGGGCGCACCCCCGGGATCGCCACACCGCTGCGTTTGAGGTTGGTGGCGATGTCGAGAGGATTTACGGTGAGGGAGGCGTAAAAGAATCCGAATCCACAAATCAGGAGGAAGTACACCAGCGCGTACAACCAGGGCATGCTGCTGTTGGGGCTCAGATAGCCGGCTACCTGAACGAGCCAGGGATTCTTGGTGAGGTTGGCGATCGTCAGAGGCAGGAAGACCACAGCCGAGGCGAAGATGATTGGCATCACGCCGCCGGCATTGAGCTTTAGCGGCAGGTAGCTCTGCCGGGCCGCCAGCATCCCCGAGCCACCCGCCTGTCGCTTGGCGCTCACGATCGGGATCCTTCGATTCCCCTCCTGAACGAAGACGATCCCCACAATCGTGACCAGAAAGACCAGCACCAGAATGACGATGCCGCCCACCGTTGCCCTGTCACCGCTCTGGGCCAGCTCAATGGTGGAGCCCAATGCCTTCGGAAGGGTGGCGACGATGTTCAGGAAGATCACCAGGGAGGCGCCCTGGCCGATGCCGCGTTCGGTGATCACCTCCGAGATCCACATCACCACCATCGAGCCGGCAACCAGGGCCAGACTCGTCTGCAGGATGAATTGCCAGTCCGGAATGTCAGCGAGCTTGTACTGGCGCAGGATCGAGGCGAACACGACGCTCTGGAGAATGCCCCAGCCGAGCGCCACATACCGGGTGATCTGGGCGATGCGGCGCCGCCCGGCCTCGCCCTCGTTCTTCTGGAGGTCTTCCAACTGTGGCAGGGCCGCTGTCAGCAGTTGGATGATGATGGAAGCGTTGATGTAGGGAAGGATGCCGAGGGCGAACACCCCCAGGGTGGAGAGACCACCACCGGTGAAGATGTCGAGGAAGCCAAGCAACTGGCCGCCCTGCTGCAGGAAGCCCTGGAAGGCTGTCTTGTCGATGCCTGGCACCGGCACGTAGATGCCCAGCCTCACCACGAGCAGCAGGCCCAGGGTGGTGAGGACCCGGTCCCGCAGGCCTTTGGCCTGCAACACCTGGCTGACGATTTCAGCGGCGCTTGGGTTGCGCCCCCGGCTGACGACCATGGCGGAACAGGGTGGGAGGAAAGGAATGGGAAGAGCCGTCCCCCTGCCAGCGGGCGAGGGGAACGGCTCCGAACTTAGGGGTTGAAGTGCACCGCCGATCAGCCGACGATTTCGCAGCTGCCGCCAGCGGCCTCGATCTTTTCGCGAGCCGCGGCGGAGAAGGCTGCGGCCTCAACGGTGAGCTTCACCGTGAGATCGCCGTTGCCGAGCACCTTCAGTGGATGGCGGCTGCTGGTCAAAACCCCGGCCTGGACCAGGGAGTCGAGGTTGACCTTGCTGCCGCTCTGGCAGGCGGCCAGGGCGGCGACATTCACAATGGTGAACTCGCGCGGATTGACCAGGGGGAAGTGCTTGAGCTTGGGCACCCGCCGGTAGAGGGGCATCTGGCCGCCCTCAAAGCCGGGTCGGGTGGGCCGGCCGGAGCGGGACTTCTGGCCACGCATGCCGAAGCCGCAGCTGGCACCCTGGCCGGCGGCGATGCCGCGTCCCTTGCGCGTCTTGCGGCGACGAGCTCCGGGATTGGCCTTGAGCGATTGCAGGGTTGGTGTCATCGGGAGCCTCAGGAGTAGATCTGCTCAAGGGAGATGCCCCGCTCCTTGGCGGTCTCCTTGTGGGTGCGCAGGGCCTTGAGGGCCACCATCGCAGCGCGGGCGTTGTTCAGCGGGGTCTTGGAGCCCAGGCGCTTGGCCAGCACATTCTTGATGCCAGCCAATTCGAGCACGGTGCGGATCGAGCCGCCGGCGATCACGCCGGTGCCCGGAGCGGCTGGGCGGATCAGCACGCTGGCGGCGCCGTCGCGACCGGTGCTGTCGGTGGGAACGGAGCTGTGGCGGGTGAGCGGCACCTTCACCAGATGCTTCTTGCCGTCGGCGACGCCCTTGCGGACCGCGCCGATCACATCGCCCGCCTTGCCGACGCCCACCCCCACCTGGCCGCGCTCGTTGCCCACGACCACGATGGCGCGGAAGCTCATCTTCTTGCCGCCTTTGACGGTTTTGGAGACGCGGCGAATCTGCACCACCCGTTCCTGCCATTCGGAGTCTCTCTCCTGGCCACCACGGCGGTCACCCCCTCTGCGGCCGCCGCCACCCCCGCGGCGGTCCCCCTTGCCCTCTCCGCGTCCGCCGCGGCGTTCCTGCTGCCCATCGGTGGCCGGGGGCACGTCGGCCGCTGCCGGGATGTCGCTGGTCTGGAGCTGATCGTTGGATTCGGTCATGGTGAGAGCAGGATCAGAACTGAAGGCCCGCTTCCCGGGCGGCATCGGCAAGGGCCTTGACCCGACCGTGGTACAGGTTGCCGCCGCGATCGAAGACCACCTGCTGGATGCCCTTGGCCAGGGCCCGCTGGGCGACGAGCTGGCCGACGGCCACCGAGGCGTCGCAGTTGCCGCCGGATTCGAGGCTGCTGCGCAGATCCTTGTCGAGGCTGGAGGCAGCCGCCAGGGTGTTCTGGGCGTCGTCGTCGATGACCTGGGCGTAGATGTGGTTGTTGGAGCGGAACACCGACAACCTGGGGCGGGCGGAGGTGCCGCTGAGATGGCGACGCAGGCGCCGGTGGCGCTTCTGGGTCTGCAGTTTGCGGGAGAGGGAAGACATGGGTGTACTCGGGGATGTCGCTCAGGCAGACCTCACTTCTTGCCGGTCTTGCCGGCCTTGCGCAGGATCCGTTCGCCTTCGTATTTGATGCCCTTGCCCTTGTAGGGCTCGGGCGGACGGATGGCGCGCACCTTGGCAGCTTCGTTGCCGACAAGTTCCTTGTCTGGTCCGGAGACCAGCACGGTGGTGTTGTTCTCAACGGCAAAGGTTACGCCGGCAGGGGGCTCCATCTCGACCGGGTGGCTGTAGCCGGCGCTGACCACAAGCTTCTGGCCCTGCACAGAGGCGCGGTAGCCCACGCCCACGATCTCGAGCTTGCGCACGAAACCTTGGCTGACGCCTTCGACCATGTTGGCCACGAGGGTGCGGCAGAGGCCGTGGCGCTCGCGGGAGCGGCGGCTCGGACCGGTGGGGCTGACCACCAGGGTTTCCCCCTCCTGCGCGATCGCGATCCCGTCCGGGAGGGTGCGGCGGAGCTCGCCTTTGGGGCCCTTCACGGTGACCGTGAGGCCTTCGAGGCTCACGTCCACCTTGGCGGGTACGGGAATCGGAGCCTTGCCGATGCGTGACATTGTCGGATCCTCCGGAGATCAGTAGATGTAACAGAGCACTTCACCACCCACGCCCTGGCGACGGGCATCGCGGTCGCTCATCACACCTCGGGAGGTGGAGATGATCGCCACGCCAAGGCCGCCGAGCACTTTCGGGAGCTGGCGGGTGTTCTTGTAGATGCGCAGGCCCGGGCGGCTGACGCGCTGGACGCGCCGAATGGTGGGCTGGCGATGCTTGCCGCTGTACTTGAGCTCGAGCACCAGCTGTGTCTGGATGCCTTCGCCCTCTTCGCTCACAGCGGCGATGAAGCCCTCCTGCTGCAGCACGCTGGCGATGCTGCGGGACATGCGCGAGGCGGGGATTCGGGTGCTTTCGTGACGCTTCTCACTCGCATTGCGGATGCGGGTGAGCATGTCGGAAATTGGGTCGTGGTTGGCCATGGTCGTATCCGGGAGAGGGCTCAGTTGCTGCGGAACGGCATCCCCATTTCGCGGAGGAGGGCCCGGCCCTCTTCGTCGTTACGGGCGGTGGTCACGATCGTCACGTCCATGCCCCGGATGGAGTCGATCTTGTCGAAGGAAATTTCGGGGAAGATGATTTGCTCCCGGATGCCCAGGGTGTAGTTGCCGCGGCCGTCAAAACTTTTGGGGCTGACGCCACGAAAGTCGCGGATGCGGGGAAGGGCCAGACTGATCAGTCGCTCCAGGAAGGCATACATCCGCTCGCCCCGCAGGGTGACGGCGACGCCGATCGGCATCCCCTGGCGGATTTTGAAGCCGGCGATCGCCTTCTTGGCGCGGGTCACGACGACCTTCTGACCCGTGATCTGGGCCAATTCGGTGATCGAGGCCTCGAGGGCTTTGGCATTTTGGGCCGCCTCGCCGAGTCCCCGGTTGACGGTGACCTTCACCACCTTGGGGACTTCGTGAATGTTGGAGAGGTTGAGATCCTTCAGCAACTTGGGCTGGATCGTCTCCCGGTAGCGCTGTTTCAGTGACATGGCGGAGGGGGGTGAGCTGCGCTTCTGGACGTAGTCAGAAGGCCTGCGGCGGGGGATGGGTCGGGAGGAGATGGGGCTCAGTCGAGCAATTCGCCGGTTTTTTTGAGGCGGCGCTTTTTGTTGCCGTCCTTGTCGACAAAGAACTCGACGCGGCTGGCCACCTTGGCGGTGGTGGAGTAGAGCATCACGTTGGAGGCGTGCAAGGACGCCTCTTCGGTGACGATGCGACCGCTTTCACCCTCCTGGGTGGGCTTGATGTGGCGGGTGCGCAGGTTGATGCCCTGCACCACGATGCGGTTCTGGTAGGGCAGGGTGCGCAGGACCTCGCCGGTCTTGCCCTTGTCCTTGCCGGTGATCACCTGGACGGTGTCGCCCTTGCGGATGCGCATCTTGATGCGTTCCGGAGCCTGGGCCTTGGGGGTGGCGGTGGCCATCTCAGATCACCTCCGGAGCCAGGGAAACGATCTTTGTGAAGTTTCTCTCCCGCAGCTCGCGGGCGACGGGTCCGAACACCCGGGTGCCTTTGGGGTTGTTGTCAGAACCCAGGATGACGGCGGCGTTGTCGTCGAAGCGGATCGAGTTGCCGGTTTCGCGGCGCAGGGTGGCGCGGGTGCGCACCACCACAGCTTTGACCACATCCGACTTCTTGACGCCCATGTTGGGCATGGCGTCCTTGACCGCGGCCACGATCACGTCGCCCACATGGGCGTAGCGACGGTTGGTGCCCAGCACGCGGATGCACTGGATGCGCTTGGCGCCGCTGTTGTCGGCGACGGTAAGAAAAGTTTCCTGCTGAATCATCGGGAGTTCCTCCTCAGGTGCGGGAGGTGGTGAGCACCTCGGCCACGGTCCAGCGTTTGGTGCGGCTGAGGGGGCGTGTCTCGGTGATCCGGACCCGATCCCCCACTTTGCAGCGGTTCGCTTCGTCGTGGGCCTTGTAACGGGTGGTGCGGCTGACGGTCTTCTGATAGATGGGGTGCGGGAAGCGGTTTTCCACCGCCACCACGACCGTTTTTTCCATCTTGTCGCTGACGACGGTGCCGACCCTTTCCTTGAGTGCCATGGGGTTCTCGGGGGGGTTCAGGAGGCGGGGGAGAGCTGACGCTCGCGTTGCACGGTCTGCAGTTGGGCCAGGCGAATGCGGGCCTCCCGGAACCGGTGCGGGTTTTCCAGCCGACGGGTGGCCTGCTGGAAGCGGAGATCGAACAAATCGCGGCGAGTGCCATCGATCTGCTCGACGATCTGGGCGTCGGTGAGCTTGCGCACCTCGGCGATCGCAGGACGGGCCATGGTCAGGGCTCCACGGAAACGGCATCGCCGGTTGCCACGACGGCAGCGGCGGGGGCGGGAGAGGTCTCGGGCTCAATGCCGTCGGCCTCCTGGTCAGCCAGGGTGAGGAACTTGGTCTTCACCGGCAGCTTGTACTGGGCCAGGCGCATGGCCTCCCGGGCGATCTCATCGGTGATCTCCGCCCCGCCCATCTCAAAGAGAATGCGGCCGGGCTTGATCACTGCTACCCAGAACTCCGGGTTGCCCTTGCCGGAACCCATGCGGGTTTCGGCCGGTCGCATCGTCACGGGTTTGTCCGGGAAGATGCGGATCCAGATCTTGCCGCCCCGCTTGACGTAGCGGGTCATGGCGCGACGGCTGGCCTCGATCTGGCGCGAGGTGATCCAGCCGCACTCCTGGGCCTGGAGGGCGAATTGCCCGAAGGCGATGGTGTTGCCGCGGGTGGCGATGCCGCGCATGCGGCCTCGCTGTTGCTTGCGGAATTTGACGCGTCGTGGACTCAACATGATTCAGGTCTCCCTCATTCCTCGTTGGAACGATCTTCGAACTGCTGGGGACGGCGGCCGACCCGGCGCTTCGGGGCGCCCCCCACCGGCAGTTGCTCCTGCTGCCCGGGAAGCACCTCCCCTTTGAACACCCAAACCTTGATCCCGAGAACGCCGTAGGTGGTGCTTGCCACCTTGGAGGCGTAGTCGATGTCGGCCCGAAGGGTATGCAGGGGGACACGCCCTTCGCGGGTCCACTCGGTGCGGGCGATCTCGGCGCCATTGAGGCGTCCGCCCACCTGGATCTTCAGTCCGAGCACTCCGGCGCGCTGGGCACGCTGCACCGCCATGCGCATGACGCGGCGGAAGGCAACCCGCTTTTCCAGTTGCTGGGCGATGTATTCGGCCAGCAGATAGGCGTCGGCGTCGACCCGCTCCACCTCAACAACGTTGATGCGCACCTGACGGGCGGAGTCTCCCAGGGTTTTCTGAATCCCCTGGCGAAGCTCTTCGATACCGCTGCCCTGGCGGCCGACGAGCACGCCGGGGCGCGCGGTCTTGAGCTCCACCTCAAGCTGGTCAGCCTTGCGGGCGATCAGCACGTCGCTGATGCCTGCCGCGGCGTACTTGCTGTGGATGAACCGGCGGATCCGGTCGTCCTCTTGAAGCAGGGTGGGGTAGGTCTTGCTTGGGGCGTACCAGCGGGAGCGGTGTTCCTGGGTGATCCCCAGGCGCAGGCCGGTTGGATGGATCTTGTGTCCCATCGGTCGGTGTCCTCGGGAATCAGGTGGGGGTGGCTGCCACGCCAATGCTGATGTGGCAGGTCTGTTTCTTGATGGCGTAGGCGCGACCCTGGGCGCGGGGGCGGAAGCGCTTCAGCGACGGCCCCATGTCGGCGAAAGCCTCGCTGATCACGAGGGTCGAGGGGTCGAGCCCGAGGTTGTGCTCGGCGTTGGCCACGGCGGAGCGCAGCACTTTGGTGATCGGGCCGGTGGAGCGGTAGGGCATGAACTCCAGGATGATCAGGGCGTCGCGATAGGAGCGACCGCGGAGCTGGTCGAGCACCCGACGCACCTTGGAAACCGATCCGCGGATGTAGCGCCCGTGGGCTACGGCCTGGCTGGTGGGGTTGTTGGTAGCCATTGGTTCAGCGGCCTCCCTTCTTGTCTTTGATGTGGCCGCGGAAGGTGCGGGTGGGGGCGAATTCCCCCAGCTTGTGGCCCACCATCTGCTCCGTCACGTAGACGGGCACGTGGGCCTTGCCGTTGTGAACGGCGATCGTGTGGCCGATCATCATCGGCAGGATGGTGGAGGCCCGTGACCAGGTCTTGATCACAGATTTGTCGTCGGCGGCGTTCTGCTTCTCGACCTTGCGAAGCAGGCTGTCAGCGACGAACGGGCCTTTCTTGAGTGAGCGTCCCATGGCGGATCAGGCGAACTGCGGTGCGGTGAGTGTCATCAGGAGTCGCGTCCGCCACGGCTCCGTTTGGAGGTGCGGCGACGTTTGCGCAGCACGAACCGATTGCTTGGCTTGTTGCGCTTGCGCGTCTTGTAGCCAAGCGCCGGCTTGCCCCAGGGGGTGACCGGACCGGACCGGCCGATGGGTGCCCGACCCTCGCCACCGCCATGGGGGTGGTCGCAAGGGTTCATGACGCTGCCGCGCACTTCCGGGCGACGTCCCAGCCAGCGCTTGCGACCCGCCTTGCCCAGGCTGGTGTTGCGCTGCTCGGAATTGCCCACTTCGCCAAGGGTGGCGTAGCACTCCCGTCGCACGAGCCGAACTTCCGTGGAGGGGAGCTTGAGGGCCACATAGTCGCCCTCTTTCGCCATCACCTGGGCGCTGGCCCCGGCGGTGCGCACGAGCTGGCCGCCCCGGCCCGCGTAGAGCTCGACGTTGTGAACGTTGGAGCCCAGGGGAATGGCCGAAAGGGGCAGGGCATTGCCGTTCTCGATGGGCGCGTCGGGGCCGGAGACCAGGGCTTGCCCCACCGATACGCCAGCCGGGGCGAGAATGTATCGCTTCTCCCCATCGACGTAGTGGAGGAGCGCCAGGCGGGCATTGCGGTGCGGGTCGTAGTGGATCGCCGCCACCTTGGCCACCACGCCGTGCTTGTCGCGACGGAAGTCAACGATGCGGTAGAGGCGCTTGTGCCCGCCACCCCGGTGGCGGCAGGTGATCACGCCGCGATTGTTGCGGCCCTTGCGGCGGTGCTTGGCCACCACCAGACCCCGCTCCCGGCCGCGGCCGGTGATCTCGCTGAAGTCGGTGACGACCAGCGTGCGGGTGCCGGGGGTGATGGGCCTGTAGGTACGAATTGCCATGATGTTTCAGGCCCTCAAGACTCGGGGAACAGCTGGATGGTGTTGCCATCGGCAAGGCGCACCACCGCCTTCTTCACCTGGGCTCGCTTGCCGGCGAACCGGCCCACGCGCCGGCTGCGGCGAGGAGGATTCATGGTGCTGACACCAACAACCTTGACGTCGAACAGGGTTTCGACAGCGGCCTTGATGTCGGGCTTGGCAGCCCGGTGATCGACCTCAAAGGTGTACTGATTCAGCTCGAGGGCCCGCGTGGCCTTTTCGGTGATCAGCGGGCGGCGGATCACATCCGCCAGCCGGTGGGTGAAACGTTCAGCCATCGCCGTAAACCTCCTGAATCTTCGCAAGTGCCTCCTCGCTCAGCACCAGCTTGCTGGCATTGAGCAGATCGAAGACGTTGAGCTGATCTGCCGCGATCAGCTTGACCGTTGCCAGGTTGCGCACCGAGAGCTTCACGGTCTCGGTGGCCCCATCGAGCACCAGCAGCACCTTGGCTCCCGGCGCCACGCCGAGGCGCTGCAGAGCAGCGGTGATCTCGCGGGTTTTCGGCGATTCCAGGCCGGATGCGAACCCCTGGACCACAACGATGTCGTCGGTGCGGCTCATCAGAGCGGTGCGCAGCGCCAGGCGACGCTCCTTGCGGTTCATCGCCAGCTCGTAGCTGCGCGGCTTGGGGCCGAAGATGACGCCACCGCCTGGACGCAGCGGGGTGCGGATCGACCCTTGGCGAGCCCGTCCGGTGCCCTTTTGCTTGTAGGGCTTGCGGCCGCCGCCGGCCACTTCGGCTCGGGTGAGGGTGCTGGCGGTGCCCTGGCGGGCGTTGGCCAGCTGCCGAACCACCGCGCGGTGGAGAAGGTCGGTGGCGGAGCTTTCCTTGGCGACGCTCAGGTTGAGATCGGTGCTGCCGCTCTCCTTGCCCTGCCAGTCGCGCACTGAGATGGATGCCATGGCTTCGTTCCTCACTTCGCGGCTTTGCTGCCCACCCGTTTGGCCGGGCGGATGTCGAGCAGGGCGCCGGGCTTGCCGGGCACCGAGCCCTTGACCACCAGCAGGTTTCGCTCGCTGTCCACCTTCAGGATGGTCAGGCCGCGGGTGGTGATCTGTTTGCCGCCGTAGCGGCCGGCCATCCGCTTGCCCGGGTAGACCCGGCCGGGGGTGGTGCCGGCACCGGTGGATCCGGGTTCGCGGTGGTTTTTCGAGCCGTGGCTCATCGGGCCACGGCTGAAGCCGTGGCGCTTCTGATAGCCGGCGAAGCCGCGGCCGATGGTGTCGCCACTGACGTCGACCTTTTGCCCGGGTTCGAAGGAGGCCACTGTGATGGGGGCCCCCAGGGCGAGATCGTCAACCCGCTCGACCCGATACTCCCGCAGGTGGCGGAGCGGTTCCTCCCCGGAGCGGGCGAGGTGACCCTGGGCCGGCTTGTTGACGAGCTTGCTGCGGATTTCGCCGAAGCCCACCTGAACGGCGGTGTAGCCGTCGGTGGCGTCGCTCTTGAGCTGGGTGATGCGGCAAGGACCTGCCTCGATCAAGGTGACCGGGATGGACCTGCCTTCGTCGTCGAAGAATTGAGACATGCCCAATTTCTTCCCGAGAATGCCGATGGACATGGGAGGGGGAAGCGCGCCAGCAGGACAGCCGCAGGGCACGGCGAAGGCCGGGCTTGGATCCAGCTAAAGAGCTGGATCAACGGCGAATGCTGAATTCGGAGGTCGCAGAGTGAGTTGTCACAGCGGCACCGTGGTGCAGGGGTGACTCCAGGAGCTAGCGAGGCGAATCAGCGCGGCTGGGACTTGCCACCGCCGCCCGAGCCGAAACCCGATGCGGACCAGGAAGGAATTCCCCGGGAGGTGACAGTTTCCCGACGGTGCCACCGGCCCAAAGGCTGGAGGCAGGCCGCACGGGCCGAGAGGATCTCCCATCAAAGGAAAATCCTGCACTGCATATCCGGAGGCCCGGCTAGCGGACGGGCACGGATCTGCAGCACAAGCAAGCACCATAGACCACAGCGTCCCCCCCCCCAGCTCCCCTCGACGGCTGGCAAACTGAACTGCAACCCAACCATGCTGCGATGCCTCTGCTGCTCACCGGCCGCGGTTTCCGTCAGGATCTTGAAAAGGCTGGGGCCCTGGCGCTGTTCGTTCCGCTGGAGGGGGGCGCCGAAACGCGGCTGTTGCGTCGGCTGCGCGCTGCCGGCTATCGCGCACTGCTCACCTCCGCGCGCGGGCTCGGCGATCCGGCGGCTTTCCTGCTGGAACTTCACGGCGTCCGCCCGCCCCACCTCGGCCACCAAAGCGTCGGACAAGGGGCTGCCGTGGGCGAGGTGCAGCGGGTGATGCCGCTGCTGGCTCCGCAGTTTGAGGGGGAGGGGCCTGTGCTGCTCTGGTTGTTGGAGGGTCAGGTGCTCTCCAGTGCGGAGCTTCAGTCTTTGCTGAACCTGACCCGGTTGGAACCCCGTCTGAAGATCGTGGTGGAGATGGGGGGAGCTCGATCCCTGCGCTGGCAGCCCCTCTCCTCCCTGCTCCCCGACTGAACCTCGACGTCCTGCCGCCTCCGACGGTTTCCGGGCGGGCCAGCGTGGCCCTATCGCCCGATCAGGCCTTGCGTGCGGGCCGTTGGGTCAAGTGGATCGGCGGGGCCAGCAACCAGGATCTGGCCGCGATCGAGGATCTGGCTGGTGTTTACAGCCTGGTGGGGGTTCACTGCCTCGATCTGGCGGCGGATCCGGCTGTGGTTGCCGCGGCGCGGCGGGGCATGGACTGGGCCACCGAGCGCGGTGCGCCCCGCCCCTGGTTGATGGTCAGCCTCAGCGACGGGGTTGACCCTCACTTTCGCAAGGCTTGGTTTGCTCCGGAGCTCTGTCCTTCCGATTGCCCCCGTCCCTGTGCGCGCGTCTGCCCCGCCCTGGCGATCGGCCCCGCCGGGGTGCTGGAGCCGCGTTGTTATGGCTGTGGACGTTGTCTGCCGGCCTGTCCCCTCGGCTTGATCGAGGAGCGGCAGCATCTCCTGGCCCCCGCGGCCGTGCCGGCTCTGCTGGCAGAACTGCGGCCCGACGCTGTGGAGCTTCACACTCGCCTCGGTCGCTCCGCGGCCTTTGCCGAGCGCCTCGGGCAGCTCCACGGTGCGGGGTTGTCCCTGCGGCTCCTGGCGGTGAGTTGCGGCCTTGAAGCGGCGGCGGGGGAGGAGCTTGCCGCGACGGGCGACTCCGCCTCAGCCACGCCCGAAGCGTTGGCCGCCGAGCTGTGGGATCGCTTCCGGCAGGTGCGGGGTTTCGGTCTGCAGCCCCTCTGGCAGCTGGATGGCCGGCCGATGAGCGGCGATGTGGGCGGCGGCACGGCCCTCGCTGCGGTTCGGCTGCTGGAGCGGGTGGCCTCCCAGCTCCCCCCCGGGCCCCTGCAATTGGCGGGCGGCACCAATTCCCAGACCTTGGCGCTGGTGGAGCGCCGCGGCGTTCCGCCCGTGGCAGGCGTTGCCTTTGGTGGTGTTGCCCGCGCTCGACTCCGGCCGCTGTTGCAGGAGGTCCAAAGCCGTGGCCGACGGCTTCTGGATGATCCCGAGCTGCTGGAGAAGGCCCTGCCGATCGCCGGCGACCTGGTGGAGCCCTGGCTGCGCCGAAGGCCCGGGGATCCGGTCGCCGCTGACGCCTGAGGCCCGGCTAGAAAACAAGTCACGCTTCCCCTCCGCCCCTGCCCGCGCCGTCCCCCCCACCCGCCTCGGCCCCAGACCCATCCCCCAGCCAGCGGATCTGCGACGATCTCGACCGCCTGCTGGAGGTGCTTCCCAGAGAAGTCCAGTCGGCCCTGGAGGGTGCGGAGTGCCGCGACCAGCTGCTGGAAGTGGTCCTCGATCTGGGCCGCGTGCCCGAGGCCCGTTATCCCGGCCGGGCGCTCAACCTGGGGAATGGGCCGATCGAGCGTTCTGATCTGGCGGAGGTTCTGCGCCGTCTCGGTCCCTTCGGCGGCGACAACCGCGCTGGCATCGAGCGCACCCTGCACCGCATCAGTGCCATCCGAAACCGCACCGGTGAGGTGGTGGGCCTCACCTGCCGCGTCGGGCGGGCCGTGTTCGGCACGGTGGCGCTGGTGCGCGACCTGCTCGATTCCGGACAGTCGCTGCTGCTCATGGGCCGCCCCGGCGTTGGCAAGACCACTGCCCTGCGGGAGATCGCCCGCGTGCTTGCCGACGACCTGGGCCGCCGGGTGGTGGTGATCGACACCAGCAACGAGATCGCCGGCGACGGAGACATCCCCCATCCGGCGATCGGCAGGGCTCGACGCATGCAGGTGGCTCGACCCGAGTTCCAGCATCAGGTGATGATCGAGGCCGTGGAGAACCACATGCCCGAGGTCATCGTCATCGATGAGATCGGCACCGAACTGGAAGCGCAGGCGGCGCGCACGATCGCGGAGCGCGGCGTGCAGCTGGTGGCCACCGCCCACGGGAACGAGCTGGCAAATCTGATCCGCAACCCCACCCTCAGCGATTTGGTGGGGGGGATCCAGTCGGTCACCCTCGGGGACGAGGAGGCCCGCCGCCGCCGCACGCAGAAAACGGTGCTCGAAAGAGCCGCCGATCCCACCTTCCCCCTGGCGGTCGAGATGCACAGCCGCCATCGCTGGCTGGTGCACCGCGAGGTGGCTCTCACCGTTGACCTGCTGTTGCGCGGTCAGACGGCCCGGCCGCAGGTTCGGGAACTGGGGCCCGGTGGTCAGGTTCAGCTTCTGGAGTCGGGTCCGCCCCCCGGGCAGCCCGCACGCCCAGCCGCCGCGCCCCCCCGTCCGCCCGTCGGTCCGCACCGGTTGGCGCCGGTTCCCCTGCCGGATCCCTTGGCCCCCTCCCCCCATGCCCCGCCGAGGGAGTCCGCGGAGCCCCTGCGCCTCTGCGGGGTGGGTGTGGCCGCGCGCCAGCTGGAGGAGGCTGCCCGCAGCCGTCCCTGGCCTGTGCAGGTGGTGGCCGAGCCGGAGCAGGCGGATGTGCTGCTCAGCTTGCGGGGCCAGCTGGGCCGCGATCCAGAGCTGCGCCGCCGCGCCCGTTCCCTGGGCCTGCCGATCCTGGTGATCAAGTCAGACACCCTGCACCAGCTGCAGCGGGCGATCGAGCGGCTGCTGGAGCGTCGGGAGGAGGGGCCTGGCGGGGCTGCACCGGCAGGCCCCTCCTCCTCCGCCGATCCTGAAGATGCCCACGCAGCGATGGAGGAATGTCGTCTGGCGGTGGAGAAGGTGGTGCTGCCCCAGGGCAGGCCCGTGGAGCTGCTGCCCCGCAGTGAGCGGGTGCGCTCCATGCAGGCGGAGCTGGTGAGCCGCTACCGGCTGCGCAGCGCTGTGTTCGGGCGGGGCCTGCAGCAGCGGCTGCGGGTGTTTCCGGCCTGAGCCTGGCCTGGGGGGACGCGATTCCGTCGCGGTTGTGGCCGGTTGACGAAGGCCCGGCCGTTGTGGGTTACTGATTTGGTACTCCCACCGGCAGCCGGGTTCTCGAGCCGCCGGATTTTCAGGGGCGCATTGGGCCGTCGCCAAGCGGTAAGGCAGCGGGTTTTGGTCCCGCCATTCCTAGGTTCGAATCCTAGCGGCCCAGTTTTTCCCGGCTTTTTGCGCTGCTTTTGGGCCCCCTGCTGGTCTTCGATTTCGATGGCGTGCTCTTTGATGGGATGCGCGAGTACTGGTGGGCCGCCCGCGCCGCCGCCCTCGAACTCGCCGCTGCGCAGGGTCGTGCGCTGAACTTGCCGGAGCTGGCCCCGCCCGGCTTCACCCGGTTGCGCCCGCACATTCATCAGGGCTGGGAGATGGTTCTGATGGCCGCCGAGCTGGGACGATCCGACTTTGATGCTGGCGCCGCCGCCCTTGCTTACGACAGCGCCTGCGCGGCGGCGCAGGCGCACTGGGGCTGGAGTCCGGAACGGTTGCAGGGGGCCCTGGAGGCGGTGCGCCGCGCCGCCATCACCGCCGACCGTGGCGCTTGGCTGGCCCTGCATCGCCCCTATCCCGGGGTGATCGAGCGGTTGGCCCGTCTCCCGAGCGAGGGGGCTGAGTGGATGGTGTTGACCACCAAAGGCGCTGCCTTTGCCGCGGAGCTGCTGGCGGCGGCCCGCCTGGTCCCCGCCGCCCTGTACGGCCACGAGCACGGCAGCAAGCCCGAGGTGCTGCTGCGGCTACGGGAGCGGGGGCGGCCGCTCTGGTTCGTGGAGGACCGCCGCCCCACCCTGGAGCGTGTCCGGGCCACCCCCGGTTTGGAGGCGGTGCGTTGCTATTTGGTGGCGTGGGGCTACCTGGCGCCCGGGGACGAGCGGGGTCTGGCGGCGGCGGGTCTGCGCTGGCTGAAGCAGGAGCGCTTTGCCGCTCCCCTGGCGGACTGGCCCTGAACCGTTAAAGTACGCGCGTACTATGCACGGCCGGGGCGCCGGTTCCCGGTGGTGGCACTTGTTTCCCAGAGGCCGCAGGATGGCGGGCGGGTCCAGATCTCGTCTCCCGTCCGGCATCTGCCCTACCGCGGCCCCTTCCCCATCGCTGAATTCCGTCATGCCTTCCGATCCCAAGGCCGCCGCCCCCGCCTCTGGGGCCGCCGGTTCCCTCGCCCCGGCTGATCCGCGCTCCGCTGCCGAGCGGGACAAGGCCCTCGGCCTGGTGTTGAACCAGATCGAGCGCAACTTCGGCAAAGGCTCGATCATGCGGCTCGGCGACGCCTCCCGCATGCGGGTGGAGACGATCAATACCGGCGCCCTCACCCTCGATCTGGCCCTCGGGGGGGGCTACCCCAAGGGCCGGGTGGTGGAGGTCTACGGCCCTGAGAGCTCCGGCAAGACCACCCTCACCCTCCACGCGATCGCCGAGGTTCAGAAGCGCGGCGGCGTGGCGGCGTTCGTCGACGCCGAGCACGCCCTCGATCCCGTCTATGCCGCCGCTCTCGGCGTCGACATCGAGAACTTGCTGGTTTCCCAACCGGATACCGGGGAGATGGCGCTGGAGATCGTGGATCAGCTGGTGCGTTCCGCGGCCGTCGACATCGTTGTGGTCGACTCGGTGGCCGCCCTCACCCCCCGGGCCGAGATCGAGGGGGAGATGGGAGATCTGGCGGTGGGCAGCCAGGCCCGCCTGATGAGTCAGGCGATGCGCAAGATCACCGGCAACATCGGCAAGTCGGGCTGCACGGTGATCTTCCTGAACCAGTTGCGCCAGAAGATCGGTGTTACCTACGGCAATCCGGAAACCACCACCGGCGGCAATGCCCTGAAGTTCTACGCCTCGGTGCGGCTCGACATCCGCCGCATCCAGACCCTCAAGCGAGGCACCGAGGAATATGGCATTCGCGCCAAGGTGAAGGTGGCGAAGAACAAGGTGGCGCCTCCTTTCCGCATCGCCGAGTTCGACATCCTCTTCGGCCGCGGCATCAGCACCCTGGGGTGCCTGCTCGACCTGGCCGAGGAGACGGGTGTTGTCATCCGCAAGGGGGCTTGGTACAGCTACGAGGGCGACAACATCGGCCAGGGCCGCGACAACACGATCGCCTGGCTTGAGCAGAATCCCGACCAGGTGACTGGGATCGAAGAGCTCACCCGCCTCCGCCTCACCGAGGGTTCCGAGGTCACCGCCAACTCGATGAAGCCCCTGGCCGCGGCGGCCAGGCAGGCCGCCATCAAACCACTCGGGGCCGCTGAGGCGGAAGCGGCTGCGGTGAAGGTGCTGGAGGAACTTCCGGCCGCTTGAGGAGCTGGCTTGGGCCCCCTTCCGCCCGTGGGGAAGGAATCTGGTGGGGGGCCTCAGGCAGCCCCCGCCTCCTCTTGGGTAAGGATGGGGAGCGGACTGAGCAAGGGTGCCCGCAGCACACCGGCCACTCGCTGCAATTCCTGGATCGCTTCCGCCCCCTCCAGCTTCACCAGTTCGTGGCCGTTTCGGGATTCCAACCAGTTCACACCGCAATCGGAGACCCGGAAGCGCACCAGATGGCCCTCGCCGAGTTCGGCAACGAAGGCGGTGCCCTGGCGATCGCCCGGATCACCGCAGGTGTAGCAACTCGCCACCTGTCCCTGCTGCTGCAAGCAGCGGGCAAGGGCCTCGAGGCTCAGGACAAGATCGTCGACGACGGAGCGATACTGCTCAGCAAGCCGGGCAAACATGACCAACCCAGGGGAACGATCCGCAAATCATAGGATTTTCTTCCGATTTCCGCGCGGCTGGCGAGGCGGGTTGCGGAATTGACACCTTGGCCCCGACCTGGCAGGAACAGTCCACGGCACCGAACAAAGCCTTGGGACTCCTCCCGGTGAGGGAGAGCCCCGACGAGGCCGGCCTGCGACGTCAGATCAGCAACGCCTTGCTGTCAGCAGGCGCAGGAGCACGGGTGTAGCGCAAGGGCAGGGGTGTAGATGCAAAAATCACTGAATTGCCCCTGGAAGGAAGAGTCTTTGTCACGCGTGTCTTCTTTCCTGCCCAAGAGAGAGGAGTTGTGTGTTGGCATAAGAGTATACGTGGTGCGAACTTTCTGGTCTGGCTTGATCTCTGGTGAGGCGCTGCCCGCCGCGGCACCATTCACGTAAAAGGTGACTGTCGGGTTGGTGAGAGCGCAGCGATGGCCATGGGCAGAGGTGCTGTCCCGCACGCCTGCAATGCCGCGACAAAAGGGCAACGACATCCGGGGGCACACAGGGAACGGAACCATCGCCTTGCGCCGGATCAACCATCCGCCAGTTGCCACCAGCCGAGGGCTGGGCCCAGAAAGCGCACGGTGACCCAGAACAGGACCAGGGCACCGATGCCGACCCAGGCCCCGCGCGTGCTCAGCTGCACAAAGCGGTCGGCCTGATTGCGGCTGAGCGGCAGCCAGGGAACCAGCCGTGGCGAGGTGTCGGAGGGCTTGGTGCCCGCGGATTTCTTCGCACGGGGGGGCAGCCCCTGCTCGGCGCGGCGCTTCGCTTCTCCCATTGTGGATCGGGACGTCTCGGTGCCAGGGAGGCTAGGGCGCGCTCAGGAGGGCAGCAGCCGGCTCAGCTGCACCCACGGTTCGAGGGCGCTGAACACCTGTCGGCCCCAGCTGCGGCCACGCAGCCGGCCATCCAGCACCGCCAGTCGCCCTCCTCCCCGCCGCAGGCTCGCCACGCCGCGCTGCAGGCGGTTCAGGGCATCCGGCAGGAGCAGTTCGCGGAACCAGTCGCGGCCCTGTTGACGCAGCCGGGCGACCCGGGCCGCCGTGAGGGGATCCTCCAGGCTCGCGATCGGCAGCAGTCCCACCACCACCTGGACGGGAAGCGGCAGCTGACCTTGATGGTCCAACCACCACGACCAGCGGCAGCAGAGCACACCATTGCTCTGTGGCACCAGGCATTCGTGCGCGACACGGCTGCCGAACTCCGCGGCCAGGGCACTCGTGAGGCCGCGGCGCAGCGGTTCGTCATCCAGAAGCACGATGCTCAGTCCAGCCTGTCCCAGCACCAGACGACGGCAATGATCGAGCAGGTGCTCGGCAAGCTGCGGGCTCGTGGGGAGGGGTTGGCGCAGGGGCGCGTAAAGGGGCAGAGGGTCGGAGAGCGGAGGGTCCGCCAGGTCGAGCTGCACCGATGGGGCAAGGCCGAGGACGGTGGCGGCTGCGGGCAGCCCCTCCGCATCGGCGGTGAGCGAGCGCCCGCTCGCCAGTTCCCCGGCCAGCACCGCCCCGCGCCCCTCCAGCAGGCCGACCAGCTCCACCAACGGTTCCAGCGGCTGGCGGTGCAGCTGCCAGTGCAAGCCTCCGGCATCGAGAGCGGCCCAGCCGCACCAGCCCCCTTCTGCCGCTGCCAGCCATGCCGGCCAGGGTGCAGGCAGAGGGTGAAGCAGACGGAGCAGGTGGCGCAGCGGTGCTTCGTCTTCCGGGGCCAGGGGCACCAGGCCCTGGCAGCGTCGCGGATGGCGAAGGATGCGATGGCTGAGCCCCTGGTGGAGGCTCAACAGGCTTTCCTCCAGCGCCGGCTGGCTCAGGATCAGCTCGTCCCAGTGGCGCGGCTCCACCTGGATGGCCAGGGCCTGCCGCAGCTCCCCCTCCAACCGCTCCGCCTGCGGGATCACCAACTGTCTTTCCCCCAGCTGGCCCGCCCGCCAGGCTTCCAGCAGCTCGCGGTGGCTCAGCAGCCACAGTCGGGCCGTGGTCGGAGCCTCTGCGCCCTGCCAGCACGCCAGAGGCAGTCCGGCGGCTCGAAGCCGCGGCCACTCCGACTGCAGCAGCCGCTGGCGCAGCCGATCGCTGACCACAAGGGCCAGGGGCACTTCGCTGAGGGCCAGGGGCACCAGCAGGCTGATCCACCAACTCGGATCGGTGCCAGGGGCCAGCCGAACCAGGGTGTGATCCCCCCTTCGAAGGCTTCGCGCGACCAGCCGGCTGAGGGTGAGGTGGTGCGGCCAGCGCGTCTGCCCCTCGCGCTGCAGGAGGGCCTTGAGATGCAGGTGGGCGCGGGCTTCCAACATCCAGGGATCGTAGGCAGGGTGCCTGCGGCGGAAGGCAGCGAGGAAGACAGCGCTTGGCGTGGGGCTGGCCTTGCCCCCCTGACGCTCCGCTCTGTAGGAGGCTGAAGGCATGGCATGGAGGCCCCGATGACGCCCGTCTGGCAGAGCCGACCTGTGGGGCTGGTGGGACTCGGTCTGATCGGGGGATCCCTCGGCCTCGATCTGCGCCGGAAGGGGGCGGTGGTGCACGCCCTGGTGCATCGCTCAGAAACCGCCGAGCGAGCCCGCCAGAGGGGGCTCGCGGATCGGGTGGCCACCGATCCCGCCCTGTTGGCGGACTGTGGGCTGGTGATCCTCTGCCTGCCCCTCGACCGGCTTGTGGAGCCCGATCCTGCGCTGCTTGCCGCGTTGCCGCCCGAGGCTTGTGTCACCGACGTCGGGTCGGTGAAGGGGCCGGTGCTGGCCGCCTGGGAACCGTTGTTGGGCGGGCGTTTCGTCGCGTCCCATCCCATGGCGGGCACCGCCCGTTCCGGCGTTGAGGCAGGCGAGGAGGGACTGTTTCGCGGTCGCCCCTGGGTGCTCACTCCGACGCCCCGCACCGATCCGGAGGCGCTTTGGGTTGTGGAGGTGCTGGCCGAAGCCCTCGGGGCCATCCCGATCCGCTGTGGCGCCGCGGAGCATGACCGCGCCGTGGCGCTCATCTCCCATCTGCCGGTGCTGGTGAGCGCAGCCCTGCTGCAGGCTGCCGACCAGGGGGCCGGCGTCGAGCTTGGCCCCCTGGTGCGCGCCCTGGCCTCCACCGGTTTCGCCGACACCACCCGGGTGGGGGGCGGCAATCCCGATCTCGGCGTCTTGATGGCTCGCCACAACCGCCCGGCCCTGCAGGCGGCCCTGGCGGCCTACCGCTCTGCCCTGGGGGAGCTGGAGCAGCGGCTCGGAAGCGGCGACTGGGAGGGGTTGCGCTGCCGGTTGCAGGACGCCCGCAACCTGCGCCCTCCCTTCCTGAAGGAGTGACGCCGTCCCTCAGGCTGGCAGCCGCAGCGGCGCGGCGCGGCCCTCCAGGATCTGCCGGCAGGCCATCAGGGCCGAGTGGCTGACCCCCGCGGTCCCCTCCCCCGGGTGGATCGCGTCGCCGCAGAGCCACAGGCCCTTCAGAGCGCTGCGGCTCGCCAGACCGAAGGGCCCGAACTGGCCGGGCTGCTGCCCCAGCCCCCCCACCCAGCCCCAGGGCCGGCCGGTCCAGCGGGCGAAGCCCCTCGGTGTGGCCAGCTCGCCGTGTCGCCAGCCTTGCGGGGGCACACCCAGCACCCGCTCCAGCCCCGCCTGGATCCCCGCGATCGCCTCCTGCTTGGCCCGGGCGTAGGCCGAGGGATCCAGCCCGAACCAGGGGCGGGCGGGGGTGAACACACTGGCGATGACGGTGGCCTGCCCCGTCGGGGCGCGCCCGTCGCCCTCCCGGCTGATCGAGACAAACAACGAACCCGGCTCGCTCCAGTCCAGCTGCAGATGGGCGGGGCAGTCAGGCGGCAGCCGCTGCCGCTCCACCGCTCCGTAGAACACCAGCGCGCCGCTGGGCTCCGGGAGTCCCTCCAGGCGTTTTCGGTAGCCCGCGGGCAGGGCCTCGCCGAGCAGATCGGGCAGGGTTTGGGGGGGAAGGCTGAGCACAACCTCCCGGGCCTGCTGCAGGAAGGGGGTGCCGCCGGGTCCCACGCCCTCGAGCCGCCAGTCCCCGGCCGACCCGTTCCCCGGAATCAGGCGCTGTACCCGGTGATGGAGGCGCAGCCGCCCCCCGCCGCCGCTCAGGGCCGCCTCCAGGCTGCTGCTGAGGGCTTGCATCGAGCCTTGCAGATGCCAAAGCCCAAGGGGCTCCTGCACCATCGCCAGCACCGTCGCGCCGTACAGGGCCGCCGTTCGGTGCGCCGGTTCTTGGGAATAGAGCTTCAGCTGAAGGTCGAGGAAACGCCGCAGGCGCGCCATCCGGCCGCAGCCGCTGAGCTGAAGCAGATCCGCCATCGTCGCTCCGATCAGGGGCGCGCTCAGCAAGGTGTCGGGACCGACCGCCCCCAGAAGCTGGCCCAGATCCCAGAGCGAGCGGGGCGGCAGCACCGGATCGCGGGCTGCGAAACGCCAGTTGGCCCGATGGATCGCTGAGCACAGCGCCCAGAAACGCTCGCTGCCGGGGAATTGGCGCTCGCGCTCCCTTTGCCAGGCGGCAGGATCCCGCCGGATCCGCACCGGTGGCAGGCCGTCCGCCAGGTCGACCACGCAGCCAGGGTCGAGGGGCTCGGCGGCGGGGGCCGGCACCCCCAGGTGCCGGAACAGCCGCTCATGGATTCCGCCGGGTTCCAGCCCGGCCACCTGGGTGGCTCCTGCATCAAAGGTAAAGGGGCCGCGCCGGAATGTGCCGGCGCAGCCCCCGCTTTGGCTGTGGGCTTCGAGCACCTCCACCGCCAGTCCGGCGTGGGCGAGCAGGGCGCCGGCCGTCAGACCAGCGATGCCTCCCCCCACGACCGCCACGTCGATGCGCTCGGGCAGGCTGGCAACCGCGGCCGGATTCATCGGCGCATGCTGCCACCCGGCCGGAGCCGAACGCGGCCCGTGGCAGGGTGGGGCCCCGCCCCGTCCTGGTCGATGACGACGACGCTGCTGGTGGCCGTCCTGGCCCTGCTGGTGCTCCTCGTGCTCTGGCTGGTCGCTCGGGCCGCGGCTCTGATGCTGCGCCTGGCCCTGCTGGCGGCGTTGGCCGTCGGCCTGGCGCTGGTGGTGGGGTTGCGGGCCAGTGGGCCCCCTGTTGTTTCTCCGCCATCGTCCCCGTCCGGAGCCCCCGCCGCCGCTCCGCTTCCCTCCCCCCGCTGATGGCAGACCCGGGTTCCGATCCTCTCGGCGGCTGGCTGGCCGGCCGCCTCAACATCGCTCTGCGGGGCCGTGCCCCCGTCGGTGGTGGCAGCATTCACAGCGCCTGGTGCCTGACCCTGGCGGATGGATCACGCTGCTTCGCCAAGACCTGTCCTGCCGCCGCCCTGCCGTTGCTGGAGGCCGAGGCCGATGGCCTGGCGGCCCTGGCCGCCGCCGCCAATCCCGCCCATTTGGTGGTGCCCACCCCCCTGGCTCTCGGAGTGGTGGGTGGGGAGGCGGCCCTGGTGCTGCCCTGGCTGGAACTGGGGGGCGGAGGTTGGCCAGGCTTCGGCGCCGCTTTGGCTGCCCTGCATCGCAACAGCCTGAATGGCCCCCTGGTGGAGGGAGATCGGGGCCCATCTTTCTTCGGCTGGCCCCGCGACAATGGGATCGGTTCCACCCCTCAGCACAACGGCTGGCTGGAGGATTGGGGCCGCTTCTTTGCCCTTCGCCGCCTCACTCCCCAGCTGGAGCGACTGGCCCAAGCCACCGGTGCGTTGCCGGGAGCCGCTGAATTGTTGGAGCGCACCCCCGGGTGGTTGGCCCGACATCAACCGGATCCCTGCTTGGTGCACGGGGATCTTTGGGGCGGTAACGCCGGAATTCTGGTCGATGGCCGCGGGGCGATTTTCGATCCAGCGGTCTACCGAGGCGACCGGGAGGTGGACCTGGCGATGGCGCGACTGTTTGGCGGGTTCCCGGAAGAATTCTTCCAGGGCTATGAGGCTGCCTGGCCCTTACCGGCGGGTCAGCGGGGCAGGGTGAAGTTGTACAACCTGTATCACCTACTGAACCACGCCAATTTGTTTGGCGGTTCCTACGTAAGCCAGGTGCGCTCGATGATCAACGATTTGGTGCGTCAGCCCCCCCGCGCTGGCTGAGGAGGAGGGCTGCTCTTCAGCCCAGATATTCCTGTCGGAGATTTTGGAGGCGCTGGATCACCTCGTTGCGTTTTTCGCTGGTGGTGAGGTTGTCCCAGCTCCACTTGCCGACCACCACGAGGCCAAGCAGTTCAAGCAGACCGGGGATGATCGGCAGCAGGTTGATCGTGTCAAGCACGCCCTTGATCAGAATCTGGGCAACGATCACAGCGACAAAAATGCCGACGACCTTGCCGACTTTTCCCATCTCAGACCAGTCGACCTTCCCGAGCGTTTCGTTCAGCTTGCCCACCACGTCCTGGTAGCGATCGCTGAAGTCGAAGCCGTGGTCGACGCTTGCGGCGACGCTGCTGTCCGAAACGGTGGAGCCGCTCTCCTGGCTCGTCTCCGGGGGCGCGCTGGGGGTTTCGCTCATGGGGGACGAGCAGAGTGGGGAACCGGCCCAAGGTACCCCTCGTGATCCCCGTCCCGCCAGCGGAGATCCAGATCCATCGGCAGGCCCTGACGGTTTTGCGCTCCGTGCTGTCCCAACCTGACCCCTGCGAGGGCTGTGCCCTGCTGCTCGGTCGTCGCTTGCCAGCCTGCGCCGACACCGAAGGCCCGGCTCGTCGCCTTTGGCGGCTGGAGCGGATCTGGCCCGGTTTGAACGTCTGGGAGCCCGCCGCCGAGCGGACGCATCGCTTCCGGCTGGATCCCCGGGAGCAGCTGCTGGCCCAGAAATGGGCGCGGGGGCAGCGACAGGAAGTGTTGGGGGCGGCCCACAGTCACCCCGCCGGGGAGCCCGATCCCTCGCCGACGGATCTAGCCCTCACGCCGGGGCCCACGTTGATGATCATCCTGGGCCGCGGCAGGGCCGAGAGCCTTGCCGCGGGAACGCTGCGCTGCTGGTGGCTCACGGATGGGGAGGGGACATCCCCCCCCCGCGCCGCCGCAGCGAGACCGCTGCAATGGACAATGGTGGAGTGAGAGCGTGAGACGGGATTGATGCTTCCCCCCGACACCAGCAGCGTGCAGTTGACCCCCGACGAGGTGGCGCGCTTTTCGCGGCATCTCATCTTGCCGGAGCTGGGCATGGAGGGCCAGAAGCGGCTCAAGGCTGCTTCGGTGCTGTGCGTCGGCACCGGAGGACTGGGCTCGCCGCTGCTCCTCTACCTGGCCGCGGCTGGCGTGGGCCGCATCGGCATCGTCGATTTCGACGTGGTGGACACCAGCAATCTGCAGCGGCAGGTGATCCACGGCACCAGCTGGGTGGGCAAGCCGAAGATCGAATCGGCGAAACACCGCATCCAGGAGATCAATCCCCATTGCCAGGTGGATCTCTACGAGACGGCCCTCACCAGTGAGAATGCGCTGGAGATCATCCGCGGCTACGACCTGGTCTGCGACGGCACCGACAACTTCCCTACCCGCTACCTGGTGAACGACGCCTGTGTTCTGCTGGGCAAGCCGAATGTTTACGGATCGATCTTTCGCTTCGAGGGTCAGGCCACAGTCTTCAACCTCGATGAAAGAAGCCCCAACTACCGGGATCTGTTCCCGGAGCCCCCGCCGCCGGGCATGGTGCCCTCCTGCGCCGAGGGTGGGGTGGTGGGGGTTCTGCCCGGAATCATCGGGGTGATCCAAGCGACGGAAGCCGTCAAGATCATCACCGGAATCGGCACCACCCTCAGCGGTCGCCTGCTGCTGTTCGACGCCCTGAAGATGAGCTTTCGCGAGCTGAAGCTGCGGCCCCATCCCGAGCGGCCGGTGATCGATCGGCTGATCGATTACCAGGAGTTCTGCGGAGTTGGCGGCACCGCTCCGGGCCAGGAGGAGGCCGGCGCCGTGCCGATGATCACCGTGGCGGAGCTCAAGACCCTGATCGACGGCAAGGTCGAGGATTTGCTTCTGCTCGACGTGCGCAACCCCCAGGAGGCCGAGATTGCCGTGATTCCTGGCTCTGTCCTGGTGCCCCTCGACCGCATTGAGAGCGGCGAGGCGATCGAAGATGTGCGGCGGCTGGCCGCAGGCAAGAAGCTCTACGTGCACTGCAAGATGGGGGGGCGGTCCGCCAAGGCCCTGATCGCCCTGGGCCGCCATGGCATCGAGGGGGTGAATGTGGCGGGCGGCATCCATGCCTGGAGCGAGGAAGTGGATCCGACGGTGCCCCGTTACTGAGGAGCGTGCCCCACTGCGCCCCCTCTCGAGCACTTTGATCGATCAGCTCCGCTGATTGCCCTCATCCGTGCTTCTGGCGGCAGGCCAACGGCAAAACTCGTCAGCTCCGAGAAATCATCTGTACCGTTCCGCGGCCAGATTCCACTCCGTTTTCGATGCCCGCGCCACAGAAGCGCCCCTTCGGCCGCTGCGACGCACTCTCCCAGCACATGCGCGCCATAGGTCGTGTGCCCCTCCTGCGAGCGGAAGAGGAGATCAGCTTGGGCCGCCTGGTTCAGGCGGGCCGTCAGCTGCGGGAGGTGGCGGAAGAGTTGAAGTTGCGCGCTGGTGGCGTAGCGCCCAGCTTCGAAAGTTGGGCTGTGGAGGCCGGCATGGAGGTCTGCCAGCTGCAGCGGTCTTTGCGCCGAGCCGAGAAGGCCCGCAATCGCATGGTGCTGGCCAACCTTCGCCTGGTGGTGAACATGGCGCGCAGCCACCGCCATGCCCCCGTCGACCAGGAGGACCTGATCCAGGAGGGAACGATCGGCCTGATCCGCGCGGTGGAGCGCTTTGATCCAAGCCGAGGATATCGCTTCTCCACCTACGCCACCTGGTGGATCCGGGAAGGCATCGGCAACGCCCTGGTGACCCGGGGCCGGACCATTCGACTCCCCTCCACGATGGTGGCCCAGCTGCATCGGCTGCGGCAGGCCCAGCAGACTCTGGGCCAGCGCCTCGGTCGCGATCCCGGCCTGGCGGAACTGGCGGCGGCCACGGGCCTCAAACCCCTCGATGTGCGCGAAGTGCTGTTCCGGGCCCAGCAGCCCCTGAGCCTGGACGCGCGGCAGGGGCACGGCACCGAGCTCACCCTCCTCGACACGTTGGTCTGCCCGATCAGCACACCCCAGGAGCGGGTGGAATCGGCTCTGATTCGTCAGAATCTCCACCACAGGCTCTCGGAGCTGCCGCCCCGGGAGGCTGAACTGCTCCGCCTGCGCTACGGCATCGGCACCGCGGAACCCCTGAGCCTGAGCGCCGTCGCCCGTCAGATGGGCCTCACCCGCGACCTGGCCCGCGGACTGGAGCGGCGGGCCAATGCGTCGATTCGCCGCCTTTCGGTGGACATGGTCGATCCCTCGGGGGCCTGACCGCGGCGGAAAGGCCGCCGGCCTTGCTCTCAGAAGTCGACGCCGCGCTTGAGGTCCACGCCTCGCTCGGCGTAGTGCTTATGGCAGACCATCTCGGAGTGCACGCTGGCGAGATCGAAGAAAGCGGGCCGACTTTTGCAACGGCCCGTGATGATCACCTCCGTTTCCGCCGGCTTGCGCAGCAGCGTCTGCATGATCGGTTCCACCGGCAGCAGCTCCAAATCCACGGTGGGATTGAGTTCGTCGAGAATCACGGTTTTGTACAGACCACTCGAGATTGCTGCGCGCGCGATCTCCCAGGCCCTCTCCGCCTCCACGTAGTCGATGGTCTGCTGCTGACCGCGCCAGACGATGGCATCGCGGCCCGAGCGCAGATGGTCGACCAGGTGGGGGTAGCTCTCCCGCAACGCCGCAATCGCTGCGTCTTCGGTGTACCCGCAGCCCCCCTTGAGCCATTGCAGGATGAGCACTCGGTGGCTTTTGTCCTGGCTGATGCCCCGGCCGATCGCCTGCAGTGCCTTCCCCAGGGCGCTGGTGCTCTTCCCCTTGCCATCTCCGGTGTAGATCTCGATGCCGTCAAGACCGCGCCCGCCGCTCTGGGCTGGCTCGCTGGGCTCCAGGCGTCGGTGGGCGCGCATTTCCGAATGGAGATCGGCGAGCTGCACCAACTCCCGCGGCGCGCCACGGCCCGTGCAGATGATCTCCATCCCGGGTGGGCGCACCGCCAGGGTGCGCACCACCGCGGCCGTGTCCAGCAGGCCAAGGTCGAGCACCGGATTCAGCTCGTCGAGCACCAGCACGGAGTAGAGGTTGCTGGCGATTGCCCCCCGGGCGATGTCCCAGCCGCGCGCAGCCTCCTGGTGATCGAAGCGGGTGGTCTCCTCGGCGGTGAAGAAGTCGGCGCGGCCGGTGCGCACTTGGTCGATCAGATGGGGGAAACCCTGCTGCAGGGCCTCAATCGCAGCATCTTCGTCGTAGGCGCGCCCCGGACCTTTGAGAAAGCGCAGCAGGAGCACGCGGGTGCGGCGCCGCTCACAGATGCCGAGCCCGATGGTGCGCAGCACCACCCCCAGAGCCGCCTGACTCTTGCCCTTGCCGTCTCCGTCATAGACGTGCAACTGGCCAAGGGCGCGCTCATCGCCGCCGGCGGCGGTGCGGATGCCGATGCCGCGACCGGTTCCCCGCTGGGGTGTCTGGGTGGGGCTGCTGGGGGCGGTCATCGGCCTCGGGGGCGGATGCGGATGCTACCGGGGTTGGCCGGCTTCCCTCCACGCCTCTGCCGTCGAGTTGCCAGGATTTTGTGCATGACACCGGGTCGTTTCCTCAGCCTGCTCGAGGCCTTGCCTCCCTCCCTGGAGCGTTCCCTGGCGGAGGTGCGAGCTCGTTTGGACGGGCTGCAACGGGTGGTGGTGGCTTATTCCGGCGGCGTGGACAGCGCCCTGGTGGCGGCCCTGGCGGTGGAGCGTCTCGGCCAGGCGGCCCTCGCCATCACCGGAGTCTCCCCCGCCCTGGCCCCCCATCTGCGGGAGGAGGCCCGGGATCAGGCGGCCTGGTTGGGCCTGCAGCATCGGGAGCTGCCCACTGCGGAACTTGCGGATCCCGCCTACGCCAGCAACCCCGAGGACCGCTGTTACGCCTGCAAGCGGGAGCTGCATGGGCTGCTGGCACCCATCGCCGCCGCGGCCGGTGCGTCGTGGGTGGTGGATGGCGTGAACCTCGATGACCTTGGCGACCATCGCCCCGGTCTTCGCGCTGCCCGGGAGCAGGGGGTGCTCTCCCCTCTCGCCGAGGCCGGCATCGACAAGGCCGGGGTGCGTCAGCTGTCCCGGGCCCTCGGGCTGCCCTGGTGGGACAAGCCCGCGCAGCCCTGCCTGGCCTCCCGTTTCCCCTACGGCGAGTCGATCAGCGCCCCTCGCCTGCGGCGGGTGGCCGCCGCGGAGGACTGGCTTCGGCAGCACGGCTTCCGAGAGCTGCGCGTGCGCAGCCAGGGGGAGGTCGCCCGCATCGAACTGCCGGCCGCCTCCCTGCCGGGCGCCCTTGAGCAGCTCGCGGGCGGCGACCTGCGGGCCGAGCTGGTGGCGGCCTTTCTGGCTCTGGGATTTCAGGCCGTGGGTCTCGATCTGGAGGGATTGGTCAGCGGCAAACTCAACCGCGCCCTCGCCGGGGCAGGGGGGCCGCAACAGAAAAACCCGGACGCGCAGCGCCCGGGTGTCTGAGCCTTCGGTCGCTCAGTTCACAGAAGCAGCCACGCCCAGGGAGGGTTCGCGGTCGGCGCCCTCCACCCCGGCCGGGGTCTCCCGGCGAAAGCTTGTGAGCTTGTGATGGCGTGAACCGAGCTCTTCCGCCAGGGTGAGACAGGCCTTTTCGGGCATGGTGTGGTCGCCGCAGGTGAACACGTCGACCGCGGCGTAGCCGGATTCCGGCCAGGTGTGGATCGAAATGTGGGACTCGGCAAGCAGTGCGAGACCCGTGACCCCTTGTGGTTGGAAGCGGTGGGTGATGAGGTTGAGCAGGGTTGCACCGGCACGCTTCGCTGCCGTCGTGATGGTGTCCCTGAGAAAAGCTTCGTCGTCGAGCCTCGATGGGTTGCAGTCGTAGAGCTCGAGAATGCAGTGTTTGCCGATCGCTTCACCGCTGGGGCTGGGGCACTGGGGCGTATCGCCGGAGGAGGACCATCCCGGGTTGGGGTGGAGGCAGGACAGGCTCTGATTCATCGAAGTCAGGCTCAAAGTCCACACGTTACGGGATCAAGCGCGGCTGAGCACGCCGGCGCGCATGCGCACCACCTGGGCGGCTCGGCTCCACCCGCCACGGAAGGCCTCCAGGTGGGTGGCGCTGACCAGGCACTGGTGGCCTTCGCCGACGGCCTCCAGCAGCAGCTGTTGCCGCTCCGGATCCAGCTCCGCCAGCACGTCGTCGAGCAGCAGAAGCGGCGGATGGCCCACCACTTGGCCCACCAGCTCCAGCTCCGCCAGCTTCAGGGCCAGCACCAACGTGCGCTGCTGGCCCGCGGAGCCGTAGCGACGAGCCGGCTGCCCCGCCAGCCGCAGCTCGATCTCATCCCGTTGCGGCCCCACCTGGCAGGAGCCCAGGCGCAGTTCCTCGCCCCGCTGGCGACGCAGTTGCTCCTCCAGGGCCTGGCGCCAGGCCTCCTCGATCTCCTCCTCTGCCGGATCGACGACGGTGCCGCTGCGGTAGTGCAGAGCCAGCCGTTCGCCGCCGCCGCCCAGCCGCTCCTGCCAAAGGGCGGCCAGGGGTTCCAGCCTCCTCAGGGCGCGGTGGCGGCGGCGATGCAATCGCGTGCCCATCAAGGCCATCTGTTGGTCGAAGACATCCAGCAGGGCCTCCCGCTGCCCGGCCGCCAAGCCTCGGCGCAGCAGCTGGCTGCGCTGGCGTTGCAGGCGCCCGAAGCGACTCAGCAGGGTGCCGTAGGGGGGCTCCAGCTGCAGCACCACGCGGTCGAGCCACTGGCGCCGCTGGGCTGGCTCCCCCCGCACGAGATCGAGATCGAGGGTGCTGAAGCCCACACAGCGCAGCGAGCCAATCAGGTCGAGCTGCCGCTCCAGCGGTTTGCCGTTGCGCAGGGCCGCCCGACCACCGCTGCGGCGCAGCTGCAGTTCCCAGCTGTCCCCCTCGTCATCCCCGGCCCACAGCCGGCTGGCATCGCTGCCGTGTCGGATCAGGTCGCGGTCGTGGCTGCAGCGGTGGGAACGCAGGCTGGTGAGCAACTCCACCGCTTCGAGCAGATTCGACTTCCCCTCGCCGTTGCGGCCGATGACGAGAAGACGCGGTTCCGTCAACTCCAGCTTGAGGCTGGCGATGTTGCGGAAGTGCAGCAGCTCCAGGCGTTGCAGCCGGATGGTTCGGGGGCGGTCGAGAGCTAAGGTAATGCCATCAGCACCGCCAACCCAACCCGAGCGATCGGGTGGGATGTCGTCCCTGATGTTGGGCATGTAGCTCAGTTGGATAGAGCATCAGATTCCGGTTCTGAGTGTCGGGGGTTCGAGTCCCTCCATGCTCGCTGCCCGGGCCCTTCGGCCCCCAGCCTCCCAACCTTTCCCTTTCTGCCAACCCCCTCATTGGGTCTTGAGCTGGAGACCCATGGCCCGGATTCCCCCCGGGTCCACCACGAATCCTGCACGGATCAGGGCTGACAGCGATTCCTGCGGGGCAGAGATCGAGATACTGCAGCCGTTCAGCTCCCGTCGCAGACGGGCCAACGCACCCTGCACCAGGGCGGTGATCACTTCCTCACGGGCTGGGTCCGCCGGATCGCTGAGCAGATCCCAGAGGTTGGCATTGAGCGCTTGATCGCTGGTGATGCGAACGTAACCGCTCAGGCGGCTTTGGGGATCCAGAAGGGCCAGCTGGCCATGGCTCCGATCGAGTGCGCGCTGCCAGCGCTCCGGGGTGCGCGGGCGCTCGCCGCACGCCACCAAGAGGCGGTTCAGCTCCTCCACCGAAGGAGGCTCGTCGCTCACGAGACGGAAGCCCTCGCGCAGACGCGGGATCGAGGCTTGGCTGCGGAAGGGAAGCAAGGGGGGGGGCTCTCAGCCGGTGTTGCGCATGCCGGCAGCGATGCCGTTGATGGTGAGCAAGGCGCCCCGCAGCAATTCGCTGCGGCTGTAGGTGCGGCCGTCGCCGTCTCCCTCGCCGGTGGGGGTCTCGCTCATCGGCGGCTGTCGGTTCTGGTCCCGAAGCCGGCGCAGCAGGGCCACCTGCAGGAAGCCCAGGGGCACGATCGTCCGATTGCGCAGATCAACCGAGAGCTGCAGGCCCGGGTCGCCGTCCAACAGGCGGGCATGCATGCTGATGCGCAGCACCAGGTCGCAGGTGAGGGCGAACTCGGCGGCGATGGCTTCGTAGATGGCCTCGAAGGCCTCCCGGTTCTCGGGCCTGCCGAGCGAACGCACATAGTGCTGGGCCAGCTCCAGATCCACCTTGGAGAGGGTCATCTCCACCTTGGAGATCAACATCCGGAAGAAGGGCCAGCGTTGGTAGAGGAGCTGCAGCAGCTCCATCTGACCCGGGTCGGCATCGAGTTCGCTCTGCAAGGCGTGACCGACGCCGTACCAGCTGGGGAGCAGGAAGCGGCTCTGGGTCCAGCCGAAAACCCAGGGAATGGCCCGCAGGCTGGAGAGGTCTTTCGCGCCACCCTTGCGCCGTGCCGGCCTGCTGGAGATCTGCAGTTTGCTGATCTCCTCAATCGGGGTCACCTGCTGGAAGAAGGCGACCAGATCGGGGTTGTCATGCACCAGGGTGCGGTAGTGATCGCGGGAAGTGGCGGCCAGCCGCCCCATCAGGGAGTTCCAGCTCGGCGTGTCGTCGAGGGGGGTGGTCACCATGCTGTTCTGGAGCACGGCGGTGGTGACGGTTTCGAGGTTGTAAAGGGCCAGGTCGAGTAGGGAGTACTTCGAGGCCAGAACCTCGCCTTGCTCGGTGATCTTGATGCGGCCCCGCAAGGTTCCACTCGGTTGGGCCAGGATCGCCTGGTAGGCCGGGCCACCGCCGCGGCCCACAGAGCCGCCGCGGCCATGGAAGATGCGCAGCGCCACGCCGTGCTGCTCCGCCAGACGCTGCAGAGCGATCTGGGCGCGATGGATCTCCCAGTTGCTGGAGAGGAAGCCGGAGTCTTTGTTGCTGTCGGAATAGCCGAGCATCACCTCCTGCAGCGCCTCACCCCCGCTCCCGCCCCGCATCAGCCGCTCATAGAAAGGCTCGCGGAACAGCCGGTCCATCACCGCCGGGGCCCCCTGCAGATCCTCCACCGTCTCAAACAGGGGCACCACCAGCAGGTCGCAGCGCTGGGCGGCGGGGTCCACCAGTCCGGCTTCCTTGGCGAGCAGAAGCACCTCCAGCAGGTCGGAGACCGTGTGACTCATCGAGATCACATAGCTGCGGCAGATGCGCGGGCCAAACTCCAGCTGGAGCCGCTGCAGCATGCGGAAGACCTGGAAGGTCTCGGCGGTGGCGGCGCTCCAGCGTGCCGCGGGCGGCAGGAGCGGGCGGCGGGTCTGGAGTTCGGAGAGCAGCCAAGCGATGCGCTGCTCCTCGTCCATGGCGCCATAAGGCACTGGCAGATCGAGGTAGCGGGTCAGCTCATCGATCGCATCGCTGTGGCGGGTGCTCTCTTGGCGGATGTCGAGGCTGGCCAGGTGAAAGGCAAAGATGTGGACTTGGCAGAGGAGATCGTTGAGCGGCGCGCAGCCAA
This sequence comes from Cyanobium sp., assembly GCA_044351065.1. Taxonomy (GTDB): domain Bacteria; phylum Cyanobacteriota; class Cyanobacteriia; order PCC-6307; family Cyanobiaceae; genus Cyanobium. The sequence goes on along the minus strand of JBILGK010000009.1, from coordinate 22,813 downwards.
GGCCCGTCGCCTCCAGGCTGTCGCGAAGCAGTTCAAGGTCGGAGCGGAATTCGTCGGCGCTGGCGTAGTGCAACTCCTGACTGGAAGGGGTGAGGCCGCTGCCGAGCATGCCCGGTTCGGCCTGCCTTGGCCCATCGGCAGGTGCTTCCCAGCCAGCCTGGGCGAGTTGACGGTTGCGCTGATCGGTGCGGTGCAGTCGCTCCAGGATGTAGCTGAGTTTCAGGCGGTAGGGCTCCAGCCGGTAGCGAGCCGCGCGCTGCTCGTAAATCTCCGGGAAGCGCAGCCGATCCATCTCCAACGACTCCAGCAATGGGGCTCCCACCTGGCTCCACTGCATCGAGATACTGAGCTGGTCGCGCAGATCGGAGACCGCGTGCAGGAACCGCTCGAGCATCAGCTGGCGCTGATAGCAGGCGGTGCGCCAAGTGATGTCGTGGGTCACCGAGGGATTGCCGTCCCGATCCGCCCCCACCCAGGAGCCGAAGGTGCAGAAGGCATCCAGCGGCGGTTGCACGTCCGGGTAGCTCGCGGCGAGGGCGGAGCGGAGCCGGTGTTGCAGCTGCGGCATCGCATCGAACAGCACCTGCTGGAAGTAGTGCAGGGCATAGTCCACCTCGTCGAGCACCGAGGGTTTGAACTGGTGCAACTCGTCGGTGCGCCACCAGAGTCGAATCTCCTCCTCCAGCTGCTGGCGCAGGCTCGCTTGCTCGTCCGGGGTGGGGGTGCGTTCCCCCTGCAAAGACTGGATCAAGGCGGCCACGCGCCGCTGCTTGTGGCGCACCGTGTGTCGGACGATCTCAGTGGGGTGCGCGGTGAAGACCAGGCGGATGTCAAGTTCGCGCAGCAGGTTCTCCAGCTGGGCAGGCGGCACGTTGAGGGCTCGCAACCTCTCGAACAGCTGGCGGAAGGTGGCGGGGTCGCTCTGGCTGGCCAGCGGGGGCAGAAAGGGGTCGTTGCTGGCGTGGTTGCCGGTGCGGTTGAGGCTCTCGAGGTAACTGTCCTCCTCGATGTGTTGCTCGAGAATGTTGACGAGCTGGAAATACAGCGAAAAGCCGCGGGCCGCGGCGATCCCGTCGGCCAGATCCATCGAGCGGATCACGGCCACAATCGCTTCGCTGGCCCCGGTGGGGAGGCTCGTTCCCTCTGACTCCGGACCCATCGTGGCGGGGGCCAGCGGCGCGCTGCAGCGCTTGAGATGCAGGAGCTTTTCCACCTGCTCCGGCGGGCATTCACTGCGCAGCACATTCTCCCAGAGCTCTTCGACCAACTCGAGGCGTTCCCCGAGCAGGCGGGTGGCTCCTGCCTTGGGCTCCAACGCCCCCCCCTGGGATGCCGCGGTCACTGCTGCGCTGGGCTGCCGCATGGGGGCAGGCGGGGGGAGAAAGAAGCCATGATCATCCCAAAGCGCGGGCCGCGTCTGTCGCAAGCCATGCCTCCAGCTTCCGTTCCCGAAGCTCCAGATCGGCGGCTTCGGCGGCCACGATCGCCGCGACGCTCTCCCCAGCCTGGTGGCGGGCAATCCAACGCATCGCCGTGTTGCCTCCCCCGCGCGCCAGGGGCAGCAATAGCGAGTGCAGTGGCTCCAGCACTTCGGCCAGATCGAGTGCGGCGGCCAGGGGGGCCATCTCCTGCAGTTCGGCGGCGATCCAGTCCCGGGCAGCCACCGGCCGACCCGTTCGCCAATGTTGCAGGGTTGCCTCCAGGCTCCACTGGGCCGCGGCCCGATCGTTGGCATCCGCCAGGTCGGCCAGGTGCTCGGGCCGGAAGGCGGTGGCCCGCAGCGGATCGTGGCTGCCGGGATCGGCCAGGAGCTGCTGCATGCGCAGTTCCGCGAAAGCGGTGACCGCCAGCAGCAGAAGCGGGTCATGAATCAGATCGCAGATGCGCACCTCCAGCCGGTTGAGGTCGTGGGGGCGTCGGTCGCCGTTGGGCCGAACGGATGTCCAGAGGTGCCGCACGTTGACCATCGCGCCGCTGTTGAGCTGCTCCTCCATCCAGGCGATGTAATGGGCGTGGCTGAGGAAGAGTGGCGTGTGCGGCGGGGTGAGCGGAAACTGAAGCCAGCGGGTGGAGTGGGCTCCGCTCTCCCCGTTGTCGAGGAAGGGGGAGGAGGCGCTCATCGCCAGCAGCAGCGCCCCTTCACAGCGCAGCAGCCGCAGGGCGGCAAACAGTGAGTCCATCTCGGGGACTCCCAGGTTGATGTGCACGCTCGCTGTGACCACCCGGGTGCCATAGCTGGCCTCGATCGAGGCGTGGTAAGCGTTGGCGGGGTCGGAGCGCTCGAAGCGGTGGCTGTCGCCGGTGCTCAATGTGCTGCCGGGCAGGAGGGTCAGCCCGCGGGGGGCAAGCCAGCGGCGCAGGCTCCGCCGTGGCTCGAGCAGCAGCTCCAGCTGGCGCCGATAACTCGAATGGGGCGGCGTGATGTATTCGAGATTGCGCTGATCCGGTTCCGTGACGAAGCCCTCCAGGGCCGCCGCGGCCTCGGCGGCGCAGCCGACGATCGTGCCGTCCGGCCGGCCTGTGTACATCTCCACCTCGAAGCCCTTGGACAGCAGAGAGGCGCTCATGAGGATCCGTTCGCAGGGGTGGAAGCGGTCGCCACCGGTCGGGGCAGCAGGCAGGCCAGTGCCTTGAGCATTCCCCAGGCCTTGTTGAGGGTTTCCTGATGCTCCGCTTCGGGTTTGGAATCCGCCACGACCCCTGCCCCAGCCTGCACCTGCACGCGCCATCGGCCCTCCCCGGCGGGCAGCACCACCATCGTGCGGATCGTGATGGCGGTATTGAGGGCACCGTTGAGGTCCACCGCCCCGTAGACGCCCGAGTAGGGACCGCGGGCATCCGGTTCGAGGTCATGGATCAGCTGCATCGCCCGGATCTTTGGAGCGCCGCTGACGGTGCCGGCCGGGAAGCTGGCCATCAGCAGATCCCAGACGTCGCGATCCGGCTGCAGCACCCCCTCCACCTGGCTGACGATGTGCATCACGTGCGAGTACCGCTCGATCACCATCAGCTCGTTCACGCGCACGCTGCCAGCCCGGCAGACCCGGCCCAGGTCGTTGCGGCCAAGGTCGACGAGCATCACATGTTCCGCTCGCTCTTTGGGATCGGCCAGGAGATCGGCCTCCAGGGACGCGTCCGCCGCCGCATCCTCACCGCGCGGGCGGGTGCCGGCGATCGGCCGCAGCGAGGCAAGCACACTCCCATCGGCCCGAGGCTCCGCCTTGACCATCACCTCCGGACTGGAGCCGATCAGATACCAGTCACCGAAGTTGAAGTAGGCCATGTACGGCGAGGGATTGACCATGCGAAGGCTGCGGTACAGATCGAACGGTTCGCGGGCGATCGTGGTCTCCAGCCGCTGGCTGAGCACCAGTTGGAACACATCGCCGGCGACGATGTGTTCTTTCGCGCGGCCCACCGCGGCAACAAAAGCCTCCTTCCCCACGTTGCTGGTGGGATGCAGGTTGGCAGCAACTTCACGGTTGTCGGCATCGTGCCACTCCAGCGGGACCACCTCCGGGGGCAGGGGGGCGTGCATGCGTGCTTCCAGCTGGGTGATGCGCGCGGCGGCGTGATTCCAGGCGTGCTCCGGGTCGGCCTGATCGCTGAGGTCGACATAGGCCACGGCGGTGATTTGTCGCCTTACCTGGTCGAACACCAGCAGGCTGTCCGCCAGCATCCAACAGCCGTCCGGCGGGGCCGTCGGATCAGCGGCGTGGATTGGCACGCTCGGCTCAATCCACTGGATCAGCTCATAGCCCCAGAACCCCAGCAGCTGGCCGAAGGGGGGAAGGCCCGCGACCGGAGCCGGCCGAATCGGCGCGAGGCACTGACGCAACAGCAGGAAGGGGTTGCCCGCCAGTTCATCGAGCCGACCGTCCCGCCATTGCCGTTCCGCCCGCTCGCCCCGGCAGGTGAGCGTCCACAGGGGCTCGCAGGCGATGATGCTCCACCGCCCGAGTTGCTCTCCCCCCTCCACCGACTCCAGCAGCACACCGTGTTGGCTGCGAGCCCCGGTTTTCAGCCAGGTGGTGAGTGGGGTTTCGAGATCGGCCGGCCATCGCTTCCAGAGCGGAACGAAATTGGGCTTGCAGGTACCGCCCAACTCGCCTGCGGCAACCTGCTCAAGAAACGTGGCGCGGTCAAGACTGCGAGCGGGGGCCGGCATCGGGGCGACGGGCGGGCAAAAAAAGCGGGGCTCTCCGCCCCGCTTTTCTAACAGGATGGTGGTGGGGCGTTCAGGCGTCGTAGGTGGCTTTGCCGCTGAACTTCAAGCTGGCCGGGTTGGGGTTGTCACCGATCCGGCGAGGGTTGTGACCCACCATGGGGCGACCTTCATTGGCTTTCTCAGGGAAGACACCATCTTTGGGGTGAAGAAATTCGGTGTCACCGCCAGGATAAATCCGGTAGATTTTGTAGTCCTCAATGCGAGGCTTGAATTTGGTGCGAAGCTGGGTGCCCAGGGCCAGGCACTGCTCCTTGCGGGCAAAGTACATGAGGTTTTCGCCCGCCTGCATCTCGGCGGCGCCGCCGGTAGGCAGTTCGAACACCTGGTTGGTGGGGCTGGTCCAGGTGATGGCGTACTTCTCTTCGGTCTCCGCAGCGTTGAGCAAACCGCCCGTGCTGCCGATGTACTTGGGAAGTTGACCGGTCAGTGCCGTATCTGGCATGGCTCGCAGATCGCTTCAGGCGGAAGCTAGCACCGTGATTTCGCGTGCCTCAGCGGTTGCCGCCGAGTCTTCACACCCGTCAACAAACGGGGCCTCAGCCGCTCCGCTCCGCCAGGGGGAAAAACACCGTCAGGCTGCTGCCGCCCCTCTCCGTGAGACGCCCCCCCAGTTGGTGGAACAGCTGGCGGGTGGCCTGGCGGCTCAGCTGCAGGCTGCCGGTGTCCGGGTTCCAGCTGAGGACCGGGCCCACTTGCTCGCTGGGCTCTGCCTCGGAGCCTCCCTCCCCGGAGACGGCTCCGGCGGCTTCGCTGCTGAGCTGCAGCTTGAGGCGCGGACCGGCGGGCTGCAGGCTGAGCCGCACCTGGCTGCCGTTCGGCAGGCCCCGGCTGAAACGGTCCATCAGCCCTCCCAACATGGTCTCAAGCCGGCTGGGATCGCTCCACACGGGGGGCAGGTCCTGGCAGAGCTCCAGGCGGAAGTCCAGGCCGCGGCGGCCCAGCTGCCGCCGCCAGAGATCCTCCAGCTGGTGCAGCAATGCGGCCAGGTCAGTCCGGGCCAGCTGGCCGGTGCTCGGCCGCCTGCCGCCGCCATGCCGCTGCAGCTCGGCAGCCAGAAAGATCAGGCCGAAGCGATCGATCTGCTCGGTGCATTCCCCGTCGATCTGCTCCAATCGCTGGCGAACCACTGCCGGAAGGTCGGCGCGGCGCAGCAGCGAGCGGATGAGGGTGCGGATCGTTGCCAGGGGGGTTCGCACCTCATGGGTGAGGGCCTCAAGCAGGGCCAGCTCGCCGTTGCCCTCTCGCGGCTGTCCTTCCCGCGGCGCGGCCGGCGCCACGGCTTGCAGGGTCACGCTGGGGGCCATTCCTGCAAGGCGCTGGGCAAGCAAGGGCCAGAACTGCAGGGCCAGGGAGGGGTCGTTGTGCAGGGTTCCCAGTTCCCGCAGGCTGTGCCGCATCCGGGACGCGGCACGGGCATCGTCCTCCTGCAGCCGCTGGTCGAGCAGGGCGAGGGCGGTGGAGAGAACGGGAGCGTCGAAGCGCACCAGCAGCCGCCGGGCCTCCGGCGGACCATCGACGGCGAGAGCCACCTGCAGTCGTTCCGTGATCAGCAGCAACAGGGGGTCGGTGCCGTCCTCCTGCCGCAGCGGCAGCCGTTGAAAACCTTCCGCCAAGGCCCGTGCGCCCCGCAGGGGGGGGGCCAATCCGCCGGGGAGCAGCGGGGCCCTGGCCTGCAGCAACTGGTCGATCGCGGCAGGTGCCCACACCCACCCCCGCAATCGCCGCAGCAGCGCTGGTTCATACAGCGCTGGCAACGGCGCCGCAAGCCAGAGGCCCCGGGGTTTCCCGTTGGCTTCCCCGCCCAACAGGTCGTCCTGCAGCGTCGCCAGGGCTGCCCACCATTGCCGCCGCACGCTGTCCTCGTCACCACAGCCGACCGGTGCTCCCTCGGCGAGGCGTTTGCGCAGTTCGTCGAAGCTCACCACCGGCGCCGTGCCTTGCGGTTGCTGCGCGCCACGGAGGCCACAAGCCCCAGTCCGAGGAAGTTCACCAGCATGGCGAAGCGTCCATAGCTGAGCCAGGGAAGCGGGATTCCGGTGATCGGTCCCAGGCCGATGGTCATGAAGACGTTGACCACCACCTGGAACATCACCATCGCCCCGACGCCCACCACCACCAGCGATTCCACGTCGGTGCCAGCCCTCCCGGCGATCTGGAGCAGCCGGGACATCAGCAGCGCGAAGGCGGCCACCACCAGGACGCTGCCGACGAAGCCCAGCTCCTCTCCCAGCGCGCTGAAGATGAAATCGGTGTGTTGCTCGGGGATGAAGCGCAGCTTGGTGAGCTGACCCTGCAGCAGACCGGTGCCCCAGAGCCCGCCGGATCCGATGCCGATCTGGCTCTGGATCAGGTGGTACCCCCCCCCAAGCGGGTCTTGGGAAGGGTCGAGAAACATCGTCAGCCGCTCCCGCTGGTGAGCCCGCAGGCCGTGCTGCCAGAGCCAGGGCGTGGCGATGGCGAACACCCCCTGCACCGTGAGCACCATCGCCACAGCACTCCGTTTCCAGGGAAGGGAGCGCCAGGCCAGCACGCTCATCGCCGGGATCCAGGCCAGCAGAGCCCAGGCAAAGGTTCCGGCAAGGATCGCCGTGACAAGCGGGGAGAGCAGCAGCACCAACCAAGACAGGGGCATGCCCGCCCAGAACAGCATCGTCAGCAGCACCGCGCCGAAGACCAGCGAGGTGCCCAGGTCGGGTTGAACGAAGACCAGCAACCAGGGAAGCCCGATCACCGCCATGGGCCGCAGCAGATCCACCGGCCGCTCCACCGGATGGCGCGCCAGCACCTCCGCCAGCAGCACGATGGCCGCCAGCTTCGCGAATTCCGATGGCTGCACATAAAAACCGCCGATGGCGATCCAGCTCTGGGCGCCCAGGGCGGAGGTTCCGATCAATCGCACGGCGATCAGGCTGAGGACCGTGGCCGCGTAGATCGGCCAGCGCAGTCGCATGATCTGGGCCACGGGCACCCGCCCCAGGGCCAGGGCGAGGCCCAGTCCCACCCCGGCGGTCACCCAGTGCTGCCACCAGACCGCTTCGGCGGCCTGGCGCTGGGTGCTGGCAATCAACGCGCCGGCCAGGAGGCTCAGGCCCACAGGCACCCCCCAGAGCACCCAGTCGAAGGAGAGCCAGAGGGGAATGCGGCGGGAGTTTCCCCCGGCGGCGTAGCGACCGCGACGGGCGCTCAGGGCCATCGGCTCAGGCCAGGGCCGGGCGCAAGGCGCAGCTCTCGCTCAGCCGTTGAGCCAGGTCCTGGAAGGCCCGGGCCGTTGGGGAGCCGGGCGCGGCCAGCACCACAGGAACCCCGCCGTCGCCTCCTTCCACCACGGCGAGTTCCATCGGCAGCTGGGCGAGCAGGGGCACGTCCGCCTCGGAAGCCAGCCGGGCGCCGCCGCCACGGCCGAACAGCTCGTAGCGCTTGTCGGGGGCATCGGGGGGAACGAAGGCACTCATGTTCTCCACAACCCCGAGCACAGGCACGCCCATCTGCAGAAACATCGCCAGGCCGCGGCGGGCATCCTGCAGCGACACCTGCTGCGGGGTCGTGACCACCAGAACGCCGGCCATCGGCACCGCCTGGGCGACCGTGAGCTGGGCGTCTCCGGTTCCGGGGGGCAAGTCGACGATCAGCACGTCCCGCTCTCCCCACTCCACCTGATAAAGAAACTGGCGGATGATGCCGTTGAGCATCGGACCCCGCCAGATCACCGGCTGGTTCTCCTCAATCAGGAGGCCCATCGAGACCATGGCGAGGCCGCAGGTTTCGATCGGGGAGAGGATCTGTTCGCCGCCGCTGCCGCGCACCTCCGGCGTTCGGTCCGCAACGCCGAGCATGGTGGGGGCATTGGGGCCGTAGATGTCCGCGTCGAGCAGAGCCACCCGCAGGCCCTGGGTCGCCAGGGCGCAGGCCAGGTTCACCGCCACGGTGCTCTTGCCAACACCCCCTTTGCCGCTGCTGATGGCGATCACCCGTCGCACCCCGGGTATCCCTTGCCGCTCGGGCAGCTGGCCGTGCCCCCCGGGCCCGTGACCCGCCCCGCCGATCGGTCCTGCCGAGGGTGGAGGGTTGGGCTGGGCCAGCTCAATCTGCACCTCTTCAATTCCCTCCAGGGCCAGCAAAGCCGCCCTCGCCTCCGCCGCAATGCGGTCCCGTTGGCTGGTGGCGAATCCCGGCAGGGCGAGGCGAAAGACCGCTTTGCCCCCCTGCACCCGCACGGCTTCCAACCAGCCCAGTTCGAGGAGCCCGCGGCCGCTGCCCGCATCCTTGAGAAGCTCCAGTGCCTGGCGGGCGGTTGCGTCCGTAACCATGCGATGGGGCCAATCCTTGAGAGGCTGGATCCTAGGCAGCGTTGCCGCAAGCGGCCGAAGGCCGCGGCTGGGGTGAGCCGTGACAGAGGCTCTCGAACGCTTGTGCAGCCCCCCCCCGGACTGGAAAGGTGGGCAGGACCCCACCCCGGATCGCCGCCGGAGCCCCATGTCCTTGCCTCCCGCCGATTCCCGCCGCCGGGCCCGCGAGTTGCTGCTCGGCTTGCAGGACACCATCTGCGCGGGCCTGGAGCACCTCGACGGAGAGGGGCGGTTCCAGGAGGAAAGCTGGGAGCGGCCCGAGGGCGGGGGCGGCCGCTCTCGGGTGATGAAGGCCGGTCGGGTGTTGGAGCAGGGCGGCGTCAACTTTTCGGAGGTGGAGGGGGATCGCCTGCCCCCCTCGATCCTCAGCCAGCGGCCCGAGGCGGAGGGCCAGCGCTGGTTCGCCGTCGGCACTTCGATGGTGCTGCATCCGCGCAATCCCTACGTGCCGACGGTGCACCTCAACTACCGCTACTTCGAAGCCGGGCCGGTGTGGTGGTTCGGCGGTGGAGCCGACCTGACGCCTTATTACCCGTTCCTGGAGGATGCCCGCCACTTCCATCGCACCCTCAAGCAAGCCTGCGACAGCGTTGATCCGGCGTTTTACACCGTGTTCAAGCCATGGTGCGATGAGTACTTTTTCCTGCGCCACCGCGATGAGACCCGGGGCGTCGGCGGCATTTTTTACGACTACCAGGACGCTGGCGGGGTGCTCTACAAGGGCCAGGATCCCCAAGGTCCGGCGGCCGCCGCCAGCGCTGGCCTCGGTCCGATCTGCCAGGACTGGGAGAAGTTGTTTGCCCTGGCCAAGGCCTGCGGCAACGCCTTCCTGCCCAGTTATGTCCCGGTCGTCGAGCGACGCCAGCCAATGGCCTGGCAGGAGCGGGAGCGCCAATTCCAGCTCTACCGCCGGGGCCGCTACGTGGAATTCAATCTGGTCTTCGACCGCGGCACGATCTTCGGCCTGCAGACCAACGGTCGCACCGAATCGATCTTGATGTCTCTACCGCCCCTGGTCCGTTGGGAGTACGGCTACAAGGCGGAGCCTGGCAGCCGTGAGGCGCTGCTGACCGAGGTGTTCACTCGCCCCCAGAACTGGCTTGAAGACCCCGACCTTGAGACCCGCTGCCAGCCGCACCAGGCGGTGGCGTGAGGGCTCCGCGTTCGGTCAAACCGCCCCCGCTCGCCGGCCGGCCGAGCCCCCGCTCCAGGGAGTCCACCACGCGGGTGGCGATGCGTTGCACGGCGATGGGTCGGGTGCGGGGATCGCGGAGCGCGGCCTCCAGATAGCCCTCCAGCTTGCCGATCTCCAGCAGGGCGATGCCGCGCCGGGGGGCGCCGAGCCCCTGGCGGAAGAACATCGGGTAGCCGCCGAATTCGCGGGCCAGCTCCTCGTCGATCTTGGTGAAGGAGGAGTGGATCGGCGGGATCAGGCCGGAGCCGACTCCGGATGGCCCCCAGGCATCAAAGTGAATCTCCATGGCGTAGCCGCCGTCGGCCACGTGCTGTTGCCCCACCGACCAATTGGTGCCTGGTTCGTTCTGGTCGTGGATCGTGCGAAAGGGAGGGCGGTAGTACTGAATGCGCAGTCCTCGACGCTGGCCTTCCGCCACCACCGCCTGGGCGATGACCATGTTCCAGTAGAGCTCGTCACTGATGCCGGCATACATCGGCGCGGCTCCTGCCGCCACGGCGGCGCCGCTGGTGCCCGAGCCTGCGATGTTCTGGGAGTCGGCGTGGCCGGCCATCACCAGAATCGGGGTGGCGGTGGGCAGGGTGCGCATCCCCACCCAGTCGCGGGGCAGGCGGCTGCGGGGTCCGGTGAGCGGATCGCTCTCCGGGCCGGCAGGGTTCGGGCTCAACCCGCGGCTGGCCACAGGGCTCGTGTCGGGTCTCCCCGATGTGGGGACTGCCCCCCGGGCCTGGGCTGGGCTGAACAGTGCGAGGGCGCCGCCGCTGAGGAGTGCGCTGAGAACGAGCGTGGAAACGCGGCGGTCCATGACGGCGGAGCGGCGGGGGTCGGGGTTCAGATCGGGGAGGTGAGCAGGGCACCATCGCTGGCCAGCTGAAGACGGGGGCCCAATTCGGTCTCGAGCGCGATCAGTTCATCGCGGTGGGCTCGCAGCCGAAGGCTGCTGCCAGGGCTATCGGGTTCGTTCATCAGCCGCAACTCCAGGCTTTCGCTCCGCTCGGCGCGGCGCCGGTAGATCCAGCCGGCCAGGGGGCCTGAAACAGCCAACATCAGCGGCCACCAGCCGAGGGCCGGCACAAGCTGGCGCAGCACCAGGCCGAGGCAGGCCGCCCCCAGGGCACCCAGGAACGAGAGAAGCATGGCCAGGGGCAGGCTGGAGCTCACCTGGCCGCGGAAGCGAAGCACCTGGCGTTCCGGATCGCTGGTCTCCGGGCGCCAGCCGCGGGCAGCGAGCCAGCCGCTGAGGCCCTCGAGCACCTCCACCGGCGGTCGCGGCGAGTGCACCTCCACAATGGTCGTGCGGTCCTTGCTGGCGGCACGCAGGAAGAACACCAGCCCGATTGCCAGCAAGAGCGTCAGCAGAAGGGTGGAACCCGGGGTGGGCATCGCGGGGATCGTCCGAGCACAAAGAGTTTGCATTCTCCCCCATCTGCCCCGCAGCCGCTGTTCCCCCATTTCCGGTTGCCGGGGGGCTGTGGGTCACGATGGCTTTCTGTATTGCCCTGCGTGGCGCCCCGATGGCCCAGGCTCCTCCCAGCTCCCCCTTGCCGCCACCGGCGCGCTTTGCCGTGTTCGATGGCGATCTCGACGAAGGCTGGCTGCAGCTCTATGGAGCCGCCTCCGCCCTCGCGGTGGACACCGAGGCGATGGGTCTGGTGCATGGCCGCGACCGCCTCTGTCTGGTGCAGATCTGCGATGCGGCCGACAATGTCGCCTGCGTCCGTCTGGCGCGGGGTCAGCGCGAGGCACCCCGGCTCCGGGCCCTGCTGGAGGACGGGGCGATTGAGAAGGTGTTTCACTTCGCCCGCTTCGACGTGGCAGCCCTGGCGGAGAACCTGGGCATCGCCGTAGCGCCCCTCTTCTGCACAAAGGTCGCCAGCCGTTTGGCGCGCACCTACAGCCCCCGCCACGGGCTCAAGGAGGTGGTGAGCGAGCTGGTGGGGGTGGAGCTCGACAAGCAGGCCCAGAGTTCCGACTGGGGCCGGGTGGAGGAGCTCAGTGACGCCCAGTTGGCTTATGCAGCCGGCGACGTGCGATGGCTGCTCCCCTCGCGGGACCGGCTGGAGGCGATGCTGCGGCGAGAGGAGCGCTGGGATCTGGCCCAGCGGTGCTTTGCCTGCCTGCCGGTGATCGCCGACCTGGATCGCCAGCACTTCGGTGCGATCTTCGAGCACTGAGCCGCTGCCGCCCTCTCCCGGTTCAGTCCTCGGTCATGAAGTTGTCTTCGCTGCTCAGGGCCCGCAGCATGGCTGTGAGCCGGGCGCCGTTGTCGACGCCCGCGGCTTCCGCTTCCTCCAGCATCTGCTGGGCCAGGGCCACGCGGGCGGGGGTGTCGCGGTTGCCTTCCTGGGCGGCTCGGATGTCCACCCGTCGGCGAGCCGCTGCGAGGCTGATCCCCAGGCGGCTGGCCAGGCGGCCGCAGGCGGCGTTGTAATCGCGGTCGGGGATGCCGGGCATCGGGGGGCGGGGCGGGGCGAAGGTCTGGCCATCATCCTCTGCCGGCCGCCTCCCTCCGCTCATCCCCGGAGCAGCCGGGCTTCCAGAAGCATCGCCAGCTGCGCGCTTCCCCCCGGCGGCCCCATCCGTCTCTGGCCGATGGTTCCCAGCCGTCGCCGCCTGTCCCCATCCGCCAGCAGCTCCCTCAGCCGGCGGCGCAACTCCGCAGCGTCGTGGCAGGGGTGCACCGCCCCTCCCAACAGCCGGCTCTGACGCCGGGCGAAGCCCGCCTGAAACTGGGGGCCGGGTCCCGGCAGGGAGAGGGCGGGAATCCCCAGGCCCACCAGTTGCTCGCAGGCGGTGCCGGCGGTGGCCAGGCCCACCTCTGCCCAGCCGGCCCAGGCGGCGAAGCGGCCGGGGCCGATCACCAGGTCCAGCCGGTCCCGCCGCCAGGTGGCTGCCGCACCGCTGCCCTCCGGCGGCTGGTGGCGGCGGAATCCCGCCGCCAGGAGCAGGGGGGCGAGTTCCTCCTGGGAGGGTCGGCCGCCGGTGGTCAGCAGCGCAGTCGTGGCTTCGCTGGTCGTCGTCGGCAGGGCGGCCAGGAGGCGGGCGAGGTTCTGCAGCGCCTCGGGCATGCGACTGCCGGGGAGCAGCAGCAGACGCCGTCGCTCCCCCAGCCAGCCGGGTAGAGGGGCCACTGCCAGGCCATCCATCATCGGGTTTCCCGGAGCCAGCGCCGCCACCCCGTGGCGCCTGAGGTTTCGAGCGGTCAGCCGGTCTCGCACAGCCACCAGCCGGCAGCGGCGTGAGCGCAGCAACGCCCATTCCCACGGATCCCATTCACTGCCCTTGGCCCTGTGGTAGCAGTCGGCCAGGGGTGTGGGGCCCCACCCCTCCGGAGCTGGTGTGGCCCAGGTGAGGTCGCTTTTGGGGGTGCCGAGGAAGCCGAAAGGACCGCCGCCGGTCCAGGCCAGCAGCAGGGGCAGCAGGTCGCCCACCGCCAGCACGGGATCGCCGCCACAGCCCCAGCGCCGCACCAGTTGCCCCTGTTGCCAGCTCAGCCGGGGCAGTCCGGCCTTCAGGTCGGCCAACAGACCCGCCAGGCTCTGGTTGCTGAAGCCGCCGCTTGGCAGGGGCTGACGCGGGCCCACCCGTTGCAGCAAGCCCTGCTGCTCCGCCGCCGAGAAGGCTCCCCCCTCCCCCACCAGGGGCAGGACGGCCACGGGCAGCGGCCTCTGGCGCTGAGCCTGCAGGGCCTCGATCAGGCGCAGGGCGATCAGGTCCTCCCCATGGCCATTGCTCAGGACCAGCAGGCGGGGGGACATGCCATGGCTGATACGATCCGACGTAGGGAGTTTGCTCCCCGGCCGGCGGCATGGCCAAGTGGTAAGGCAGAGGACTGCAAATCCTTTATCCCCAGTTCGAATCTGGGTGCCGCCTCTGTCTACAACAACGACAACGCAGATCGGGTTACCCCTTACGGCCTGTACACCGGCGGATCTGCGTAGATCTGAGCGGGTGAGAGAGGTGGATTCAACAAGATTTTCCGTCTGTCGCCCAACGGCTTGAACGCACCCTGATCCAGGAGGGGATCGGCGAAATCCTTCGATTGGGCGTGCACTCTCTCGGGTGGCCTTTGTTAGATCCCCCGGAGCCGGATGGGCCCCTGGCAGCGAGATGCAGCAACCGCAAGCAACCAATACGCTTCTGGCAATGAGTGGCTGCAGAGCTGAGGCCGACGGCCGGAGATTTCGAGGCTGTAATCGCTGTAAGGATAAACCATTTCAGCATGGGCCTCTTGCCCAGTAGTGGCACTGGGGTGGTAATTTTTTGTCATTAAAGAGTATATGATTTCTGCCTCTTTTCTCGGCGGCCTCCAGCTCGATGTCCTGATCCGCGCCATGCTTGCCTGCCTGGCCCAGTAGACCTGCAGAATGCCGCTGCGCCTTCGCAGTCGCTGCCAACCGGCGCAAGCTCGACTAAGTTACTTGTGAATTTGACACTTTCCCCGATGGTCGGCCTCCAGACCCTGTTCACGCTGGTCCTCGGCATGGGCCTGATTCTTGGCTCTTCCTCTCAGGCCTGCGAGAAGCATCTCGACGGACACCAAAACGGTTCTGATACGCAGGGTGAGCTGCAGCAGCGCTGATTCCCAGGAGACACGCCCCGGCAGACTCTCCCTCAGGCTCCCTCCGAGCCTCTCGCCTTGAACCCTTCACCAAGCATGGGCCCCTCCTTCAAGGGAAGATGCCCAACACCAGGGACAGCAGGGCAAAGCCCACGACGCCCGCCAGGGCCAGCAGCGAGGTGGATGAGGTCATGGTTTCCTGCGCGGCATGGGCCAGACCCTAAAGGAAATCTGTAGAAAGGCGCAAACCAGCGCACGATTCCCGGTGAAACGTCACTTTTCGTGATCCTCGGGCCCGGCAGTGGATCCGAGGATCACGTGTTGCCCTGAACGCCCGCGATCCTCAGTTGGTTCCCGGAGCGGCCCTCCTGCCTGGAAGCGGACCTTGTGCCTGTCAGCCTCCCCTGCGCGCAGCGACCTCCTCAGTAGCCCGAATCGGCCACGCACATGCCGAGGCAGGCAAGGCCGTTGCGGGCGGTGCGGCCGCAGTGGTGGCACAGCACAGGATCGTCTGCCGGCCCGGAGAGGTCTGCCTTCGCCTCTGCCATCGCCGTGCCGACCTCCGCCTCCGCTTCGGAAGGGAGCAGGTCCGGGCGGGTGGGAAGGTTGGGTGGGGGCACGGCACTCCGGCTGGCTTCAGGGTCTGGCTTTCCCCAACGGAAGGCTGACACCGCGGGTCGATCCGGTTGGATCATGGCCCCGCCACCGTCCTGCCGTGACCGCCATGCCACCGTCCCTGGCTTTTCCCGATCAGCCCCGGCTCGGCAGTGTTCCCGGGGTCGGGGTTGGGACCTGGGCCTGGGGCAACCGTTTTCTCTGGGGCTACAACCCCGCCCAGGACGAGGGGTTGAAGGCCTGCTTCGATCGGGCCGTGGCGCTCGGCCTCACCTTCTTCGATACCGCGGATTCCTATGGAACCGGACAGCTGCAGGGGCGGAGCGAGGAACTTCTCGGCGCCTTCTGTGACGCCCTGCCGGAGGACTGCCGCGCCCGCCTGTGTGTGGCCACCAAGCTGGCCCCATTTCCCTGGAGGCTGGGCCGCAGGGGCTTCGACCGGGCTTTTGCCGACTCCCGTCGTCGCCTGCGGGGCAAGCTGGATCTGGTGCAGCTCCACTGGAGTACCGCCCGTTATCTTCCGTGGCAGGAATCGCCTCTGCTTGAGGGTCTTGCCGATCGGGTGGAGCAGGGCGAAGTGGGGGCCCTCGGGGTGTCCAACATGGGCCCCGGGCGGCTGCGCAGCTTGCATTCCCATTTGGCGGCACGCGGGGTGCCCCTTCGCAGCCTGCAGGTGCAGCTTTCGCTGCTCGCTCCCGAAGCCCTGGCCCCGGGAGGGGTGGCGGAGCTCTGCCGCGAATTGGGCGTCACCCTGATCGCCTACAGCCCCCTTGCCCTTGGTTTGCTCGGGCGCCCCCCGGGGGAGCTTCCCTCCCCGCCGTCGGGTCTACGGGGCCTTCTGTTCCGTCGTCTTTGGCCGAAGGTCCAACCCCTGCTCCGGGGCATCCAGGCAATCGCCAAGGAGCGGAGCGCAGAGCCTGCCGAGGTTGCCCTCAATTGGTGCCGTGCCCATGGCGCCCTGCCGATTCCGGGATTGCGGAGGGTGGATCAGGCCGAGACAGCGGCGGCAGCCCTGTCCTGGCGTATGGAAGAAAATGAGCGGCGAGAGTTGGACGCTCTCTCCTTGGCCTGTGGAAGCAAAGGGGCGCGCATGCCGGCGAATCCCTTTCTCAGTGACTGATCCCCGGGGAAGGATCGGGAGTGAGCACCACCGGCAAGGTGGTGGTTTGGGGTTCCGGGGCGTCATGGCCCTGGAGCAACCGCAGCATCTCCGGGTCTTCGCTGCCTGGTGAGGTGGGGCTGCTGGGACCGCAGGCCGCGAGGGCCTCCTGCAACAGCGAGTCGAAGGTGGAGCCGGGCAGCCTGTGACGGGCGAGCTCCAGGAAGGCCCGCGCCAAGGATTCTCCGGCGGCGGCCCGCAGGGCCGGATTGCAGCGACGCAGCTCCTGCTCCTGGGCGATGGCGGTGAGGAACCGCTCCGTGACGTCCCGTTTGGTGGTGGCGCGGATCCGGGTGTCCTGGTCGGCCTGGGTGAGCCCCCCCTGCCGCTCGATCTCCTGCAGACGTCGGTTGAGGCTTTCGAGAACTTCGCGGGCCTCCTTGGCGATGTGGGTGAGCTGTCCGTCCGAGAGGCGGGGCAGGTCGGCTACGTAGACCTTGCCGTGATCCCGCAGGGTGAGGAATGTGGGGCGGTGCCCGCCGCTGCTTCCGGTTGTGTCCCTGGCGGCGATGCCGCTGCTGATGTCCCGCGGCCGGGGCTGCAGAGGGCGTACGGGACGCACAGGCGGGGTGGGACCGGCGGAGGTGCGACGGCGCGTGATGCGGGAGGAGCTTTCGAACATGGCTATCTGGGGAGCCGGAGACACCCGGAAGTGGGGTGGCCTTCCGGCGTTGAGTATTGAGCACTACAGGGGGGAACCCTACGAAGCCGAGGCGGCATCGGCCAGTGCTGGCTCAGTACGGCAAGCCGGCCAAGGGCCGCTCGCCAGCCTCCCCGGTCGCCACATAGCCCAGTTCCCATGCGGCCAGTCCCTGTTCACGGCACAGGGTCACAGCGCCCTCCACCGCGTCGGCGGGCAGGACCAGGCAGAACCCCACGCCGAGGTTGAAGGTGTTCCAGAGGTCTTCTTCCGGCACTTCTCCTGCTTCCTGGAGCCAGCGGAACAGCTCCGGGCGCTCCCAACCCCGGGCCTCGATCACCCCGTGCAGCCCGGTGGGCAGGCAGCGGGGCAGGTTTTCCGGGAGCCCCCCACCGGTGATGTGCGCCATGCCGTGCAGGGGCGCGCCGGCTTGCCGCAACCGCTTGACCAGCTCCCCATACAGCGTCGTGGGGGTGAGCAGGCGCTCGATCAGCGGTGCCTCCTCCGGGTTGAGCCGCGTCTCCGCCGTAACGCCCCGACCCGCGAGGATGCGGCGCACCAGACTGAAGCCGTTGCTGTGCACACCGCTGCTGGCGACGGCCACGATCCGGTCCCCGGCCGTCACGAGGCGTCCGTCGATACGCTCCTCCTCCTCCACGACTGCCAAGCAGAAGCCGGCCAGGTCATAGCGACCCACGGGGTAGAAACCCGGCATCTCCGCCGTCTCCCCGCCGAGCAGGGCGCAGCCGCTTTGGCGACAGCCGTCGGCAATCCCCTCGACCACCTCGGCCATCGCTTCAGGCTGGAGTCGGCCGGTGGCGATGTAATCCAGGAACAGCAGCGGTTCGGCGCCGCTGGTGATGACGTCGTTCACGCACATCGCCACCAGGTCGAGGCCGACGCCGTGATGGCGGCCGTGCTCCTGAGCCAGGTCGAGCTTCGTCCCCACACCATCCGTACCTGCCACCAGCAGCGGTCGGCGCAGGCCCGCAGGCAGGCGGCACAGCCCTCCGAACCCCCCCAGTTCCCCCACAACCTCAGGTCGGCGCGTGCTCTCAACGCTGGCTCGGATCCGTTCCACGAAGGCGCGTCCGGCTGCGACATCCACTCCTGCCGTGCGGTACTCCATCGACGTTCGGCGCTCTCTTCTCCCCGATCCTGCCCGGCCGCCCCATCCCGGGCGCCCCGGCAAGAAGAGGACGGTGCGCAAATCGGCACAAGCGGCGATTAGCTGCGCTGATCAGATCAATCGGATCTGCTGATCTCCCCTGGGTGTCCATTGGCTTGCAAAGCCCTGTGCCGCAGTGGGGGCATGGGTGTTGATGAAAAAAACTGATCAGTGATTTGCGACGCTCTGCAGGCAGAAAAGCTCCGCGAACTGCCCTTACCTTTGCCTCGTCCTGATTTCTGTAAGGAACCCGCTCGGTCCATTTGTCAATGCATCCCCCAGCATTCCCTGGCCTTGCAATGACAAATCCTTCCTGTCGCCTCCTCGCCTTGCGATCGCTGCAGGTTGTTTTCCCCGCCGGTTTCCGCCCGTTATGCGTCGACCTCAACTCCTGGGCGCCGCCGCCCTCCTGATCACCGCCACCGGCAGCTTCGCTCCGGTCTCCGCTGGCAGCTTCTCCTCCGCCACCCCCGCCGCGGTGGCCATCCTGGAAGCCAACCCGGTTCCCTCCTGGGAAGATCGGTTCATCAGGCAGATCCCTCCGGCCCCCCTCGCCCAGGGGCAACAGATCGCTTCCGCGACAGTCGCCACCGGACAGGCCAGCTGGTATGGCCCTGGCTTTTACGGCAACCGCACCGCCAGCGGGGAAACCTTTCGTCCTGGCACCCTCACCGCCGCACACCGCACCCTGCCCTTCGGCACCCGCGTCCGCGTCACCAACCTCTGGAATGGCCGCTCCGCTGTCGTGCGCATCAATGATCGGGGTCCCTTTCACGGCGGCCGGATCATCGATCTGGCCCATGGTGCCGCCCAGGAACTTGGCGTGACCGCCAGTGGTGTTGCCCAGGTCCGCCTGGAAGTGCTCGAGTGAAATCCGGCCTGCGGCCCTCGCTTTCTCTGAACCGCACGAGGCCGCGGACTCTGGGGCCCATCCGCCAGATTGGTGGATGGGCTTTTTTCATGGTGCTGGGTGGATCTGCTGCGCACCCCTGCTGATCTGGCGCTCTGGCGCCGGAGCGATCCGGCTCGACCCCTGCATTTCGTTCCGACCATGGGCGCCCTGCATGAAGGCCATGCAGCCCTGCTGCGTCGGGCTGGAGAGCCCCGTGCCGCAGGGCCACCGCGGGTCTTGTTGAGCGTGTTCGTGAATCCGCTGCAGTTCGGCCCTGGCGAGGACTTTGCTCGCTATCCCCGGGATCTGGAGCACGATGCCGTCCTGGCGGAAGCGGCGGGCACCGATGCCCTGTTCGCGCCCGCCGTCGCCGACCTGTTCCCGTACGGACCGGAGGAACTCACCCGGGTGGGTCCGCCGGCCTCCCTGCAGCGTGCCCTCTGCGCCCGCTCCCGGCCGGGTCATTTCGACGCGGTCGCCACCGTGGTCTGCCGCCTGCTCGCGCTGGCGCGGCCCGCCCGGGCCCTCTTCGGGGAAAAGGATTGGCAACAGCTGCTGATCCTGCGACGAGTGGTGGCTGATCTCGCTTTGCCTGTGGTGTTGGAGGGTTGTGCCACCGAGCGGGAGCCTGATGGTCTGGCCCGCAGCTCCCGCAACCGCTATCTCGGGCCGGAGGCCCGCCGCTGCGCGGCCCTGTTGCCCGCCGCCCTCGCCGAGGCCGGGGTTGCCCTGCGGGGAGGGACGACGTCCGTCGAACAGTGCCTGGCCGGTTGCCGTGCCCAGCTGGCCGCCGCGGGTCTGGCGGTGGAGTATCTGCAACTCGTGCAGCCGCATACATTGGCGCCACAGCCGCAGCTTGACGGTCTCACCCTGTTGGCGGCGGCAGTTCATTGTGGCTCTGCCCGCTTGATCGATCACGTCTTCCTGATGAGCCGTCCCCCGATCGTCGCCATCGACGGCCCCGCCGGCGCCGGCAAGAGCACCGTCACCCGCGCGTTCGCCCGCCGCCTGGGCCTGATCTACCTCGACACCGGCGCGATGTACAGGGCGCTCACCTGGTGGGTCCGGCAGCGCGGGGTCGACCCGAGCGATGCCGCCGCCGTGGCGCCCCTGCTGGAGGGACTCACGCTGCGCATGGCCGGAGCCGCTGATGGGGAGCGCATCCTGATCAACGACCACGACGTCAGCGAGGCGATCCGCAGTCCTGAGGTCACCTCCCTTGTGTCCACCGTGGCGGCCCACCCCTGTGTGCGGCAGGCGCTGACCACCCAACAGCAGGCGATGGGGCGAAACGGGGGGCTTGTGGCCGAGGGGCGGGACATCGGAACTGCGGTCTTCCCTGATGCCGACTGCAAGGTGTTCCTCACGGCCAGTGTGGCGGAGCGCGCCCGACGCCGGGCCCGGGACTTGGCGCAGAGGGGCTTCCCGGTGCCTGGTCTGGCCGAGCTGGAGGATCAAATCGCCGAGCGCGATCACCGGGATTCCAGCCGGGAGGTTGCTCCCCTGCGGCAGGCCGAGGATGCGATCGAGCTGGTCACCGACGGGATGGAGATCGAGGCGGTGATCCAGGCCCTGCTGGACCTGTTCCGTGCCCGGGTGCCCGAGGAGGCCTGGCCCAACCCCTCCAGAGCCAAGGCTTCCCGCACATTCGGGGCCGCTTAGCGGCGCGGCCGGAGCGCCTGGAGCAGCCCCTCGCAGGCGTCCTCCAGCAGGTCGAGCACATGCTCGAAGCCCTCTTCCCCGCCGTAGTAGGGATCCGGTACCTCCTCGCTGTCGAAAGTGCGGCAGTGGCTTGCCAAGGGCGTGATCGTGGCCAGGGTTGGCTCCGCGGCGGCGGAGACGGAGAGCCTGCCCCCGCGTCGCGCCAGGCTCTGCACCGCCCCGAGGTTGTCGTCGTCCATGGTGAGGATGTGATCGAAGCGGTGCAGATCCGCCGCCTCCAGCTGGCGAGCGCGGCTGGGCAGATCGATGCCGCGGCGGGCGGCGGCCGCCCGCATGCGTGGATCGGGCGGCTTGCCCGCGTGCCAGCCGCCGGTGCCGGCGGAATCCACCCGGAAGTTGGCCGCCATCCCCTCGCGCGCCAACAGGCGCAGGAAGACGCCCTCGGCGGCAGGTGAGCGGCAGATGTTGCCAAGACAAACAAACAGTACGCGGATCGGTCGCTCCTCCCCCTCGGCTTCCCTCCCGCTCATCGCACCTCCAGCAGTCGGCTCCGGGCCAGTTTCGCGCGCAACCGCACCACGGCCGTCTCCTCCCGGTCCGGATCCCCCAGGCCGTCGAGAGCCCCCAGCAGCGCGTGCCGTTGCTCAGGTTCCGGATCCATTGCTTCGGCGAGGGATTCCAGCCCTACCGCCACCGCATAGCGCACAACCCACTCGCCATCCGCGGTGGCTGCCAGAAGGCTTTGCAGGGAGCGTTCACGCACGTCTCGCTGCTCCCGCTCCGCCAGAGCTTCCAGACGCAGGCGCCCCAGACCGCAGGCGGCAGCGCGTCGCACGCTTGGTCCCACGTCGCTGGCCAGGGCTTCCTCCAGCAGCGCCAGGCCCCGCACGTCGCCGATGCCCGCCAGGGCACGCACCGCCCAGGCTCGGGCTCCGTAGTTGCGGGGATCAAGCCGGTTGAGCAGGGGCGTCACGGCCGCCGGTCCCCGCCGGATCAGACCTTCCACCGCCGCCACCGCCGCCCCGGGGTTGTTGAAGCCCAGCACCTCCACCAGGCAGCCGATCGCGGCCTCCTCCAGGCTGTCGCCAGGTTCGCTCCCAGCCAGGGTGCGTGTGGCGGCCAGCAAAGTCTCCGCGCTGGCCGCCTCCTGCACGGCCCGGATCCGCTCCGCCAAGATTCCTTCTGGGCTTTCCATCGCGCCGCTCACAGCAGGCCGTCCATGGCTGCCAGCACCGCCACCACCTCGCTGTGCAGCTCATCGGCGGAGCCGTTCTCCACCAGGCCACGCAGGGCGATCAGCTTGAGGCTGTTCTCCGCCAGGCTCCGGCAGATCGGCTCCAGCGCTGGCCGCCAACCCACCGCACCCAGATCCATCAGGGCGGCGCGACGCACCTGCAGGTGGGGGTGCTCCAGCAGCGCCATCAGATCGGCCGCCCACCGCTCCTCGCCGGTGAGCTGCAGCAGGGCCCGGCAGGCGGCGCTGCGGATCAGCGGCCGCTCGTGGTCGGTGAAGGGGGAGACCACCAGGCGCACCTCCTCGCTGGCGACGCCAATCGCCCCCAGCGCCTCGAGCATCGCCTCGCAGGGTTCCTGAAGCCGCGGGCTGTCCATGCGCTGGGCTCCCGCCGCCCGGGGGCCGCTGGCCAGCCGACGGACCAGCGGGGTCACAGCTGCCTCGGCGCGCAGTTCGCCCAGCGCCCGTGCCGCTGCTTCCCTGAGCCCGTCGTCGTCGTCCTCCAGCGTGGCAAGCAGGTCGTCGATGGCGGCGGGATCGCCGAGCTTGCCGAGGGCCCGGGCCGCATTGCGGGCCACGGCGTTCTCCTCCACGCCGGCCCCGGGATCCCTCGGTCGTCGCTGGCGCAGCGCCGCCAGCAGCAGGGGAACGGCCTCGGGATGGCGACTGCGGTTCCGCCCCAGCCACCAGGCGGCGTAGTACTGCAGCGAGGGATCTTCACTCTGGCGCAGTCGAGCCAGGGCCTCCGCTTCGTCAATCGGGGCGCCGGGGGCCTGCATGGGGGAGGGTCTCACTGGATCGATGCTGTCATCCCCGCGGCGACGGAGCGGCCGCTGGGGGGGCTGGCGCGGCGAGGCGAAAAGAGACAGTCAGGAGAAAGTTACATAAAAAGGGGCTCCTGGAGGAGCCCCTGAGGGAAGGACCGAGCCTTTGCGTCTCAGACGAGAGCGTTGATGGCGTAGTCGATGTAGTTGTTTGCGATGACGCCAGGGTCACCGGAGATGCCGTGGTTGGCCTTGATGTACTTGAGGGCCTCGACGTACCAGGAGGGAGAGAGTTCGAAGGCGCGGTTGATCTCGTCGAGACCGGCGATCAGGTACTCATCCATGGGTC
>JBILGK010000091.1:0-3888 GCA_044351065.1 Cyanobium sp. | reverse complement strand
CCACCAGCAGGCGGCCCTGCTCTCGTTCACCTACAACTGCGGCCCGAACTGGTACGGCAGCGAGGGGTTTGCCACCCTCAGCCGCTGCCTGCGGGAGGGGCAACAGGAGCAGGTGCCGGCGGCGCTGCTGCTCTACGTGAACCCCGGCGGCCCCAGCGAGGCGGGGCTGCGGCGACGCCGCACGGCGGAAGCAGCTCTATGGCGCGGCGGCCCCACTGGCGGGAGCAGCTCGCCCCCGGCTGGGACCACCCCGCCCCCGGCGGAGGCCACCATCGGCGCTGTCGCCAGCCGTCACCCCAATCCCCTGGAGGGCGTGCCCCGCTTCCAGCAGCGCGATTGCGCCCAGCTGAGCCAGCGGGATCGCACCTGCTTCTCCTCCAGCTGCGCCATGCTCCTGGAAGCCCTCAAGCCCGGCACGCTTCCCGGCGCCAATGGCGACGACGCCTACCTGGCGGTGGTGCAGCGCTATGGCGACACCACCGACGCGGGCGTCCAGCTCCAGGCCCTGGCCCACTACGGCGTCAGCGCCCGGCTGGTGCAGACCGCTGATTTCGCGCTGATCGAGCAGCAGATCGCCCGCGGCATCCCGGTGCCCTGCGGCTACATCCACCGCGGCCCCGTCGCACGACCCACCGGCTCGGGCCACTGGCTGCTCGTCTACGGCCACACCCCCACCCACCTGGTGGTGAACGACCCGTGGGGGGAGCCGGATCTGCTCAGCGGCACCACCCTCAATGCCAACGGGATGGGGCTGCGCTTCTCGCGGCAGAACTTCGGCAAGCGCTGGATGGTGGAGCCGATTGGTGGCGGGGCCTACCGCTACGCGCCAGGGAAGGGCTGGGCGGTGGTGGTGGATGGGGTGGGGTGATGCCAGCTGAGTCTGGTTGGCTCAGAGGGGGTCGCCCATCCGTGAAAGGTGAACGGCGATATGAGGATCCCCTGAAGCTGGTGCATGCTCAGCGTTCTGCCCACCTGTCCAGGCGTTCCGCAGGGGCTTGCCTGCCGATGGGGAAATAGGGGAGTCGTGCCCTCAGCCTGCTTGCACAGGGAAGGCTAGATTCAGGGGGTCCGTCGAATCAACATTGGAAGTATCTGACCCGAGCCGAACAGTTTTCTATGTCCTTGAGTCTTTAGAGAGTGCAACTTTTGGTCAGACTTCCCTCTACACCTCTTACGTAAGCACTGCCCCGTGATGAGTACCCAAGAAACCGCTCGATGCTTCTATACGGCAATGAGGGCCGAAATTAATCAGCATTTGAATATTGTTAATCAGGTCTATACGATCTATCTCGCCGGTGCTACTGCACTCTTTGCAGGCTCGATGAATAAGGGTGGGAATCAAAACTTGCTACTACTTATCCCTTTCCTGAGTCTTGGGGCTGCAAACATGCTGGCTTCTCACGAGAGAGCTATTGGCAGTATTGCAGCATATTGCGCGCGCGAGCTTGACAGATTCTTGGGCAATGACGCGGACGCAGTTGTTCAATGGGACAAATCTGTATCGATTAAGAAGTTCAAGAGTGGTCATTATGCGTCAAACAGGGCCGGAGCGCTGACTCTCGTAGTAGTCCCCGGCCTAGCAGCGCTATTGCTAAATGGCTTCAAGACTCTTGGCTCACTAGGCTGGACATTGCCTCTGAATAGAATGGAAATAATAATCAGGTTGTGCACTTGGCTTCTTTGCGCAGCTTGTCTTTATCGTGCAGCATGGCTCATCATTGGAACTGCTCGCTACCGCCAAGAACTAGGGTCTCAATTCACACAACGGTGATGTCATTCCGCCACTATAACTTGGCTTCTAGCAAGCCCTTGAGTGGAGAGGTCACCGCGAACTCTGGTTCGCCACCCAAGGCTCATTGCCTGCTATTCAGGGTCAGCGTTCCGCGAGCATCATGCTGCAATCCCACCCGCGTACTGTGATCGAGGCTCGGTAGCCCTGCCAAAGATCTGAGCTAAAGCCTTCCAGTCGCTGGGTCTCCGCCGAGTGAATCTGTTTCGTCTGATCACGTCAGGCCCGCTGTCCACCCAGCGCACCGGAGGTAGCGCTCAACGGCCACTCCACCTGCCCCTACCCCAACTCCCCCAACGCCACCACCCCCACACTGCAAGCCCGCTCAATCTCCTCCCACCGGCTCTGATCCACCCCCAACCGCTGCGCCACCGCCTCGCGGGGGACGCCTGCTCCCTGCAGCTTGCGGCCCCTGGCATGCAGTTCCCGCCAACTGGGCGGCACCTTGATCAGAAAGCCCCGATCGCGCAGGAAGTGGTGCACCTCGCCGTTGGCGTAGCGACGCGCGAAAGGCCGGAAATCTCCCCGCTCTGGTGCATAGCGGCGGGAAGCCAGGATGATGCCCACCATGGCGATCTGCTCCAGGTCTTCCCGGGCATGGCCGGTGCGGCGCGAGAGGTTGGCCGCCACCGCTCGGGCGATGTCTTGATGCTGGAGCGCCAGGGCATTGGCGGCGGCATGGGGATGGTCGCGGCGATGGGGCCGGCGCCGGCTCGGCCCAGGCGAGCGTGCTGCCCCCCTGGAGCTGGTGCTGGTGCCCTGGTGCTGGCCGGCGCTGGGCCGATGGCTGGCTTCGGTGGTGGTGTGGGGCATCGCTCGGCTCTCTTGTTCGGGAGTGGGTTGCTGCGTCAAGGCTGGGGGAATCGTCCGCGGGGGATCAGCGGAGGGCTGGGCGGGTGGCTCTGGGTTCACGGCCGCTGGCCGCGCGGTGCTCTCCGCGGCCGTTTCGGTGTGGCCTGCAGGCGACAAAAAGGAGCCAACGCATAACGCTGGCGTGATGTAGGGGGAAAGAATCCACGCCTGAGCCCAAAGAATCCCAAAGGATCCACGGCGGTTTTTTCCCCAGATCCATTGCGGCGCAAAAGGATCCCAGGAATCCCAAGAATCCAGCCCTTTTTTTCAGGAGCTGCCAGCATCAGGGCATTGGTCGCGGCGTGGGGATGGTCACGGCGATGGGTTCGGCGGTGCCGGGGTCCAGGCGATCGGGAAGGCCCCCCAGAGCTGGTGCTCTGGTGCTGCCGGGCGCTGGGCCGATGGCTGGGGGTTGGGGTGACTTGGGCGTTGGTGTGTGGCATGGCTCGGCTCTCTCTTTGTTGGGAGTGGGTCGCTGTGTCATGAGCACCGTTGCCGCTTGGGTGTGGCCTGCAGGCGACAAAAGGGGTGCAGATACAACGCCGGCGTGATGCAGAGGCGAGGAATGCACGGGCTGGCCCCAAGGAATACCAAGGAATGCAGGGCGGTTTTTCCTTCAGATCCACTGCGGCGCAGGGGGATGCCAGGAATGCAAGGAAAACAGCCCTTCTTTTCAGGAGCCGCCAGCGCACCGCACATCACGTCGGTGTGATGGCGTGGGACCAAGCAGCCAGCAACGGCCATGAACAGGCCCGATACACCGGAGATAACACCTGCGTGATACGTCCGCCAAATCGCCACCCGCTGAACAAGGCCTGAATTCCTTGAATTCCTTGTCTTCTGTTGCAGCGCAACCGATTTGGCCGATTTTCTCGGGTGCATTCCTTGGTATTCCTTGCCCCCGCAGCCTGCATTCCTTGCCAGCGGAGGGTTTGGAGCCCTCCGCTGCCGCTCTCCTGTCGCCTGCAGGCGACAATCCAGGCGCTGCTCCGCTCGCTCCCTGCTCATGGCTCGAGCACGCGCGACAGCCAGTCGGCACCGCGATCGCTGAGGCTGTAGTGCAGGTAAGAGCACCGCCCCTCTTCCCCCTTGCGGGTGGCCACCACGATGCCCTGCAGGTTGTCAACCGACACGCAGAAAGTCCTCACTGCCGACACGAAAAGGTCCTCACTTTTGGGGGGGGTGTTGCCGCTTGTTTCGGCCATGGTCTGGGGCGTTGGCTGGGGCTGTTGCCCAGCGTCATGCCC
>JBILGK010000090.1:0-3939 GCA_044351065.1 Cyanobium sp. | reverse complement strand
GAGTCGGGGGAGCTGCTGCCCTTCTGAGGGCACTCGGGGAGGCCCGCCGGCCTCCCCTTCCTTGCGGATCAGACACCCCCCAGGGCTCCCACGGGCGGACAGGCCACCCAGAGCACCGGAAGCCCTCTCGCGACAGCAGCTTGCGGCCGATGGCGGTGACTCCTGCAGGGACACCAGGCGCCGCACCACCGGAGCCACGGCAAACCGGCACCGTGAACCGCGGGGCTCAACCAGCAACTCCCCGGAGAGCAGCATCCCTACAGAGGCGGAAGCAGCAAGTCCCGGATCCAGCCACGGGTCTGGCGAGCCCCTCACCCGGCACTGCCCTCACCACCACCACCGCGCCAGGGCTGACGCAAGCGCCTGCGGCGCCCTGGCACGGCGGCGGCGGCGGGGCGGGGGATCGGTGTTCCTCGCCATCTCCCCATGGCCTCCTCCGCCCTCTGCTGCCCGGTCCGCCAGGTGCTCGTGCACGCGTATCCCGGCCCGAGCAAAGCCTGGTCAGAGCCCCGCGTCACGGTCCACATCGGCCGCCGCGGCCGGCCGGTCCAGAAGCCACGCCTGATGCCCCTGCTCACCGCCCTCTCGCTGGCCCGCAAGCTGCAGGCGGCGGGGATCGGCACGGTCTCGGTGCTGTGAGGCGGCTTCGCCTCCCAGTGGGGCCCTGCGGGGCCCCGTTTCCTGTGGACGTTCGCTTGGGGGGCAGCCATCGAGCAGCCGCTGCAGGGACAGGCAGCCGAGGAGCAGCCAGAGGGGAGGCCGGGGAACTGGGTCGGCAGTCGCAGTGATTGCCCCCGGTGGGGGCGTTGGGGCCCTGCCCTTCCCGGTTTCCCATGGCTTCCCCTCTCTCCGTCGGCATTGAGCTCCAGCCGCCTGGTGTGGATCAGCGTTGGGTGCGGATCTGGGTGCTCGATGCCGCCGCACGGCCGCTGGTTCCCTGCCGCCTGGTGGCTCGTGTGATGGCCGCCGGTCGCGCTCGGCAGTTGCAGGTCGCTTACGGCGCTGAGTCGCTCTGGTGGCTCTGATGCTTCAGGCTCTTCTGCAAGCCAGCCAGCGCTGGAGGGGGAGAGGTCGCAGAGCAGGGCCGCTAGGTGAGGACCCATCGGCTAGGGGGCTGGTTGAGCTGGGCGGCGAGCAAGACGACCGGAGCCACCGCGACGGCTAGGTCGAGTCAACGCGCACCGCATGAACAAGGCCCGCCAAAGACGGGCCCTCTCCTACGGCAGCTGCAGGTACGTGCCTGCGGAGTGTCACTGCTCATCCGGCAGCAGCTCCCGCCGCGGCCGGCTCAGGATTTGGCTGGGCTTCGGGATCGGAGCTGATGCCCTCCTCCCCCTCCGGCGGTGCATCCAGCGGATGGAGCCGGATCTGGCGCCGGCCCAGCTGGATCTGGAAGGGATCTCCTGGCTGGAGGCCCAGCTGGGCGGTGTAGGCCTTGCCGATCAGCAGGTTGCCGTTGAACTGGACCTTTGTTCCCGAAGCTCAGGCTGCGGCCCGGGCGCCCTTTGCCGCCGCTGCTGCTGCCAGCACCCAGGTTCATGCCCTTGGCCTCCAACAACGCCTCGAAGAGGGCGGTGAAGTTCAGGCGCTCCGTGCCGTCCTTCTTTGTGCTGACGTAGCCACAGAGCTACGTACCAGGTCGGACTTGGAGGCATCGCCCAGCTCCTTCACTTTGGCAAGCAGATCAGAACCGGTGAGCATGATATAGGGGTTGGGGTGATGGACAAACCTAATTGCCAGGCATGGACGGGTAGCGATCTCTTACTGGATGACCACCTCAAGGTCGCCATTTCGGGCGGTATTCATCTACGAGCCGGCAGTTCAGGCAGTACTGAGCGGCAGGATTCGCACCGGTTCACGGCGTTCGTCAGCAACCACCAGTGCCCTTTCTCGATCTCATTGGCGTAGGCCCTGAGCAGTTCCAGCGCCAGGGGGCCGATCGCTTCTGGCAGGACGTTCAGGCATCGCACCTGCAGCACGCTGGGGCCAGCGGCCGTCAACAAGGAGATCCACTCGACCGAAAGGTTCATATCCACCAGCAGCCTGGTCATCAGCGCAGGACCAGCACCTCTTCTCGATCCTCCAACCACCAGGCGGCATAAGCCAGGGCCTCATCGATATCGGCAGGTTCCAGCAGTGGGTAGGCCTGCAGAATCCTCTCACGGCGGCTGCCGCTGGCGATCAGCCCCACGAGCGTGGCCACCGTGATGCGCAGCCCACGGATGCAGGGCTTGCCGCCCATCACGGCGGGATCGTGACTGATCCGGGGGAAGGCCATGGGTTAATCGTAGGCAGAAGGTGGTGCCTGAGCTGGATCGCGGCACAACGGCGCGCGTCTGCTGCCCGATGACGCCGCTTCGAGGCCTCAGCGGCTACAACCTCCTGTTTCGGAAGATCAGGCAGGGCCTGAGCGACGAATCTGCAGCTCGCCATAGCCGGTGGCTGGATCCAGCTCCCGGTTGAACCGCCAATCCGGCAGCAAACCGATCACCAGCTCCGCGGTGGTGCGCACCAGGGAGCCGGCGCAGAGGTGAGCGCCATCCGGCGACAGGGTGCCGGAGAGGCTGGGGATCTCCAGATCGGCGCTGATCACGCAGCCGGCCTGCTCCTGCTGCTCGGCCATCCAGGCCTCCAGCGCGCGGCGCAGGTCATTGCCCGGCTGCAGCCGCAGCGGCACCACTTTCATGGGCTCGCCCCCTTCACCAGGGACTGGATCATCACCAGGGCATCGACATAGCCCAGCTGCTTGTGGCGAAACGCCCCCGGCAGGGTGCCAACGATCTCAATCCCGTTGCGCTGCCGACACCCTGGCGCCGGGCGTGCTCGGCCACCACCTAGCCCGCATTGGCGACATGGGCGCCGAGGGCCAGCGGGTTGGGCCTGAGGTAGCAGGTGCCCACCAGCGTGCCGGTGGCATCCACGGCCACCATCACCGCCTGGCTCTGCTCCACCCACGCCACCTGCGCCTCGGCCTTGGTGATGGCTGGGTCGTGGGGGAAGGTTTCACCCGCGCGGAACACCGGCTCCAGCAGCGCCCACATCCCCGGCCAGTCGGCCACCTCGTAGGGGCGGATCTGCTGGGGCGATGGGGCGGGAGTCAGAGATCAGGAGCACTGCTCAGGGATTGTCACCCCAACAGGAATGCGCCCCGTGGGGGGCGCCTTAGCACCGGTTGCGGATCTAGGCCTTGGCATCTGGGGCCTGATCGGATCTGGTGTCTGTGGTTCACGCATCGCCTGCCTTGTGCCTGACAGGAGAGGGAAAGGGATCACGTCTGGGAGGAGAGATGCTCGGAGCTTGACCTTCTCGGTTGTGATCCCGACCCGGGTTATGCAGCCCCGGCGCCTATCAGGAAAGAAGTCCGCTCGGGGTGCTCCTCTGAGCACCTCTCAAAGCCTACTCCGGATGGATCATCACGGGCTGCGAGTTCGGCAAATGGCAGTCATCGAGAGCTAGTTAGAAGCGGAGGATGGAGCGGCCGGCCCCCGGGCGGGAGCTGAGGCCGGCCCGCCTCTTGCGGGCGGTCCAACCTCACCCCCCCTGGGGCCTGGGTTTCTGAACATCAGGCAGCCATAGCTTCCTGCGGGCGAGGATGATTCAGTCGCACGATCTGTGGTTGAGACCAATCCCGTTGTGGCCTGGCCCAGCGGCGTGGATGCTGTTGACGAGCCTGCTCATAAGTCTGTTGACGGACCGAGCAGATCGCGTCAGCTTCTCCGTAGTGCTGCTGGTTTGGCGTCACATACTTGATGCCGCTGTGACGATGTTCAGTGTTATACCAATCTACAAAGCCATCGACCCAGGCTCGCACTGAGAGAAGATCCCGGAAACGACGCACTGGATAGCTCTGGTGATATTTCATGGTGCGGAAACATGATTCAACGTAGGCGTTGTCATTGCTCACCCGAGGTCGGGAGAATGACAGGGAAATGCCGAGCT
>JBILGK010000032.1:0-38917 GCA_044351065.1 Cyanobium sp. | reverse complement strand
AGGCCCAATCAACCTAGCAGGTCGATCGGTTCACCCCTCGCCCAACTCCTTGATCCTCCCCACTCCTCTTCTGGAAGGGGAACCATCTCAGGTTGGCTCCGGGGGCGCGGCCTCTCGGCTGCGCAGTCCCAAATCATAACCCGTCAACAGCCTGTGTCAACCCTCCGCGGTTGCCAGAGCCTCGGCCCAGGGGACAAAGCGGGCAAAGGTCTCAGGGCGATCGGCCGCCAGTACCGGGAAGTCGGTCTGGGAGAGATCGGTGCCTGCCGGGATGCCACTGGGATCGCGCACCAACCAGCGAAGCGGGCAGTCCAGTTCGTGCAGCACAAGCCAAGCTGCCGCCAAATCCCAGATCTTGGGGGTGGCCTCCAATGCCGCGACGGTCTGACCCATGGCCACACTCACCAGATTCAGGCTGGCGACGCCGAGCATGCGGATTTTGCCAGGAAAGCGTCGATCTGGCAGCTTCTGGAGCACCCCGATCGAACGGCTGCACAGGGAGGCGCACCCGGCGGGATGGGGCTGGAGCGAGGGGGGTGAGAGGGGCCTGCCGTTGCGCCAAGCGCCCCGACCGCGTATCGCCACGATCCGCTGGCGCAGGGGCGGCACGTCCAGCACGGCCAGAACCGGCACGCCCTCCTCGAAGCGAGCCATGGAGATGGCCCAGTACGGGATTCCGGCGGCGAAGTTGGTGGTGCCGTCGAGGGGATCGACAACCCAGTAGGCGGGGCTGGCCGGAACCCGTTGGTCTCCCTCCTCGCTGAGTACGCCGTCGTGCGGGAAGAGATCGGTCAAACCGCTCACCAGGGCGGCATCGCTCCAGCGATCGCAAGCGGTGATCAGGGTGCCGTCGGCCTTGAGATCGGTGACCATATGACCAAAATCCGCTCGCTGCCGCTCCGCCACTCGATCGACGAGGGCATGAAGGGCCGGATGAACACCTGGATCGGACAAGACGGTCACGACCCCACCTCCACCGCCAGCACGCGTTCGAGAGATCGGCGAGTGTCCTGGCGGAACTGGCGCACGTTCACCTGCTCCAGAAGCACCAGAGCCAGCACGGCGACCGCCACTTCCACGCCGAGCACCAGGGCATAGGCCGGATAGGGCCCCTCTCCGAAGGGAAGGCGGCGGCCGAGATCGAGCAAGCCACCCCCGATCACCTTGCCCAGAGCCCGGGACATCGCCTGAGCAAGACCCCAAACTCCGACAAAGGTGCCGGCGACCTGGGGGAGTGTGAGATCGAGCATCAGGCAGAGAGCACTGTTGGTGCCGATGCCGGCGGCCAGGCCGAAGAGAAGCATCACGGTACGCAGCAGCGGGGGGCTGCCAGACAAACCGCAGAGCACCAGCAACACCAGCGTGACGACAATCAGACGACAGCCCAGACGGGCTGTGGGGAGTTTGCCAAGCCGAGGCACGATCCAGAAGCCGGCAACCAGCAGACCGAACAGGGTGCCGATCCCCCAGAAGGCGTTGAGTTGGGTGCGGGCGGCGATCGAAAGTCCAAAGACTTGAGCGCCGTAGCCTTCCAGGATCGGATCCTGCAGGAAGAGCCCCAGGGTGAACAGGATGAGGAAGGAGAAAAACACAAGCACCTGACGGCTGGAGGTGATCAGCTGCCAGGCCTGGCGCAAGGTGACCCCATCCTCGCGGCTTGCATCACCGGTGGTGGGGGAGACCCGGGGGGCGTTGCTCTCGCCCGGTTCGATCCCCCAGGTGGCCACGACAGCCAGGACCATCACAAGAAGGGCCACCGTGGCCATGAAACGCAGCAGGACTGGCTCCAGGATGGATGGATCATCAATGCCATCAAGACCGCGCAGGCTCAGGCTGATGGCGATCGCACCGACGACGATGCCCACGGTGAGCATGCACCAGATGATGCCGACAGCCCGGGGGCGCTCCGCCTCTGTGGTGCGGTCGATGACCAGGGCCAGATAGGGGGTGGAGGCCAGGGAGATGGCCAGGCCGTAAAGAGCGAAGAGACCACAAAGGGCTGCGATGGCGAAGGCGAGCTGGGGTTGGCTGCCCACCTGCAGCAACCGCCCGACCTGAAAGATCAGCGGTACGGAGAGCACCGCCAGGGTGCAGAACAGGGCCGTGCCCGCCAGGACATAGGGAACGCGGCGACGGCCGCGCCAGGGATGGCTGTCGGAAAGCTGCCCGAACAGCACCCGCGAAGGGGCGACGAACTGCTCGAAGGCGAGGGCCCCGCCGACGAGCAGGCCCGGGAAGGCCAATTCACTGATCATCACCCCGTTGAACATGCCGGCAAAGACGACGGCAAGCGCACCAAGGCAGCCCTGGAACAGCCCCAGTCGCAGCGTGGCAGGCAGGGAGAGGCTGGGGGCGGGGGCGCGCAAGGGCCGTCAGCGGGTCGGCTTGGGGGTGTTTTCGGCGCTGCAGGCCGGCAGCAGGGGAGCGGGCTCCACCGGCACCTGGCTGGAGGCCTCGGTCGCGGGCCGGGCGGCGGGGAGATTGGGCCGCGGACACATGGCGATCTGATCGAGGCCCGTGAAGCGCCGCAGGCGGGCGAGGCTGATGTTGTAGTCGGCGATCGCGTTCGACCAGCGCACTTCGGCCTGGGTGAGGTCACGCTGCGTATCCACCACCTCCCGCTGGGTGGTGACACCGGCCTGGAAGCGCAGCCGAGACAGCCGCAACGATTCACGGGCGGAGAGCACTTCGCGGGAGGTGGTGGTGATATTGCGGTTGTTCTGCTCGAGGGTGTACCAGTTGCTCTCTACCTCCCGGCGGATCTGATCCCGCTTCTGGGAGAACAGATAGCGATTCTCCTGGGCCCGCTGCTTGCCGGCGCGGTAGTCGGCACGGGCTTTACCGCCATCAAACAGAGTCCAGCTGAGCCTCATGCCCACCTGGTTGTCGAAGCTCCAGCCCTCCCAATCGCCGCTGGGCTCGGCGACGCCAAGGCGGCTGTACCCGTAGGAACGCCCCCCGGAAACGGCGTTGAAGATGCTCAGCAAGGGCTGCACCTCGGCGAGGGCCAGGTTGGCGGAGCTGTTGGCGATTGAAATATCCAGCAGCAGCTGATCGAGCTCTTCGCGGAATGTGTAAGCGGCGACAATACTCTCTTGAAGCGAGGGCAGCCATACTCCCACCGGCCGGGACGGATCCTTGGCGGTGGGGGTGACGTCTTGGGGGAGATCGAGCAGGGCTGCCAGGTTGCGGCGGGCCACGGCCTGGCCGGTACCGGTGTTGCTGATGCCCAGCAGAGCGTTGGTGAGCAGCTGCTGGTCCCGGGCTAGCTGGGTCTCGGCCTCCAGCACCTCCAGCTTGGTGGCCACCCCAGCCTGAAAGCGGGCTCGGGCATCTCGGAGGCTAACCAGGGAAGCCCGCACCGATTCCTGGCCGATCCGCACCTGCTCATCGGCCTTTTGAAGGTCGAAATAGGCTTCCGCCACCTGCAAGCGCAGCTCGCGCAGACCGATCAGGTAATCGTTCTTGGCTTTTTCGTAGCGATCCCGAGCCGCGGCGATCGCTGGCGTGCGGGCCGGATCGATCAGCGCCCAGCTCAGCTCGAGCTGGGTATCCATCTGCAGGATGCTGGTGCGCGTGAGAGGCGAAAGGTTTTTGGGTGGAGGGGTGGGATTCGGAGTGGGAGGAGTGACAGGAAAGTTTTCGCCTCCCGTGTAGGAGGGGAATCGCTGGGTGGAAAAGGTGAGGCTGGGATACCAGCGAGCGATCGCAGCACGCAGGGCCGACTGGGCCTGTTCGACACGGCTGGCGAGAGCCTTGAGGTTGGGGTTGTTCACCTCGGCCAGGGTCTCCGCATCGGGGAGGCCGAGGGGGCGGAGCTCCCGGATGCGGACCTGCTCAGGCTTCACCGGCAGGGCGAGCGGAGCGGGGGCGGAAAGGTCGAGATCCGCCGCGGGAAGTTGGGTGGCCGCCGGGGGCAGCACGGAGGGATTGGACTTGGGCCGCGCACCCTTGACAGCCGGGGCCAGGGGGATGGACTGTCGCAGGGCCGCACCGGCGGGATCGGCTGGATTGAGGCCGGGGAGGATCGGGGCTGGAGCCTCGGCAGGAGGGGTGCCAGGCAGTGGTTGCGCGGTAGCCCGAACAGACAGGACGGGGGCCACCATCAGCGCAGCGAGCAGAAGGTGGTGGCGCTTCACATCCTTGATCGGAGAATGGGCCTGAGCTTAGGCATCAGCACCCACCCCGCCGAGGCAGACGGCCACAAGATCGTCCGCACCCCCGATCAGCCGCACCGGCACGGGGAGCTTCTCTTGCAATCGCTCCAGGGTGCAGTCGTCCAGAAACACCGGCTGGCCTTCCCGCAGCATCACCCGCGGCAGCAGCAGCTCCTCACCGAGATCCTTTCCCCGCAAACCGCTCAGCAGGTCGGAACCGGTGAGAAGGCCCGTGACCACCTGCTCCTGGCCCCAATAGGGGCTGGGCAGGCCATGCAGGAGCAACTCCAGCCCCTGGACCCGATTGAGGCGCTCCACCACCGGCTGCAAGGCGCCGGACACCAACTGGCCCACCACCCAGCTGAGACGCCGGGGCCTGGGGATCGCCGCGGGGAGCACTGCGGTGGCGGCCGCCAACTCCTCCAGGAAGGCGCGGATGCTCCCGACGCCGTTTTCCCGCTGGGGGAGATCCTCGTAGCTGGCCCGCGGCGGCAGGGGGCGAGCCGCAATCAGATACCACTCATCGGCGAGCCAGGCGAAGCGACTGCCCAGCTCCTGGCGGAAGCGACACTGCAGGGGTTCCACAGCGTCGATCACCGCGGCCGCGGCCGCCGGGGTGACGGGGCGCAGCGCATCCCCCGCCGGCCGGAAACGGGTGAGCCCGACGGGAACGACGGCGGTGGAGAGCACAGCCGGCCAGTCGCCGCCCCCGTGGCGGGCCAGGTCTGTGAGGGTGCGCTCCAGGGCTTCCCCATCATTGAGGCCCGGGCAGACCACCACTTGGGCATGGATCTGCAAGCGTCGCTCGGCGAACCAGGCGAGCTGCTCCAACAGAAGCGCCGCGCGGGGATTGACCAGCAGGCGACTGCGCAGCGCCGGGTCGGTGGCATGCACAGAGACGTACAGAGGGGAGAGCCGCTGCGCCTCAATCCGCTGCCAATCGGAGGCGGTGAGGTTGGTGAGGGTGAGGTAACTGCCGTAGAGAAAGCTGAGCCGGTAGTCGTCATCCTTGAGGTAGAGGCTGCCTCGGCGTCCCGGTGGCTGTTGGTCGATGAAACAGAACGGGCAATGGTTGTTGCACTGACGCAGACCATCGAAGAGGGCCTCGGTGAAAGCGAGGCCCAGCCCTGCGTCCTCCTCCTTTTCCAGCTCCACCACGTGGTGGCTGCCGCTCGGATCCTCCACCTCCAGGACCAGTTCCTCCGCGCAGCAGAGCATCTGCACGTCGATGAGATCGCGGGGGCGATGGCCATTGATGCTGAGCAGGCGATCCCCGGGCTGGAAACCCAGTTCCTCACCGATCGAACCGGGCTCCACCCCGGCGACCACGGCCGGTTGGGGCCAGCGCAGCCCCTCTGCCCCAGCGGCCCTGGCCTCGCTTTCGGCCAGGGCGATGCCTGCGGAGGGTTCCTTCCACACGGGATTGTTGACGGGATTTGCCGCCAGTCTGCTGAGTGGTGAGGCCGCGGTGGACCTCTCAGCCCACGGAACCCTCGCTGGAGCGGAAAAACAGAAGAATCACCAGACCGAAGAGCAGGCGGTAGGCGACAAACACCCAGGTGCTGTGGCGCTGCAGAAAGCGCAGCAGCCAAGCGATCGCCAGCCAGGACACCACCGCCGCGGAAACGACCCCGAGCAAGGTGGGCAGGAGCCCCCCATTGGCCGGTTGCTGGATCGCATCACGCAGCTCCACCAGGCCCACCAATGTGATCGCCGGGATGCCGAGCAGAAAGGAAAAGCGGGCGGCGGCAGGACGCTGCCAGCCGTCGAACAGGGAGGCGGTGAGGGTGCTGCCGGAACGGGAGACCCCCGGAACCAGGGCGAGGGCCTGCGCTGCTCCCACCAGCAATCCGTCTCGAGGCAGGACATCCTGAATGCGGCGACGACGGGCACCCCGCAGCTCGGCCGCAGCCAGGAGCAGGGCCATCACGATCGACACCACCGCGATCGAGGTCATGCTGCGCAGGGGAGAAGATTCATAGCCGGGAACCCAGATCTTCAACGCCAGGCCCGCCAACAGAATCGGGACCGTGCCCAGGCCGATGGCCACGCCGAGGCGAGCGGAAGGTTCGCGCCACTGCTGGTGGCGAAAGGCGCGGGCAACGCCGCGGCCCACTTCGGCCAGATCGCTGCGAAAATAAGCCAGCACCGCGACGATGCTGCCCAGCTGAATCACGGCGGTAAACGCAAGCCCCGGGTCCCCCCAGCCGAGGAGAACGGGGACCACCTTGAGGTGAGCGGTGCTGCTGATCGGCAGGAATTCGGTGAGCCCTTGGACGATGCCCAGCACCAGGGCATGCCAACAGGCAGCTCCCAGGGACAAGGGTTCCGCGGTGGCGTTGATCAACATGCCCCGAGGGGAGACGAAGGCCGACCCTATGGCGGGGCAGGGCGGAGCGCCAACCCCGAAACCCCCTAAGGTTGGCCAACTTTCTTCACATCCCAGGTGATCGGGGTTCCCTCCAGCCTCCCCTCCAGCCCCGCCCGTGTGGCCCCCGGGTCCCTGGTGCCCCCCGCGATTGCCGCCTTCGCCTGGCCCGCTGCGCTGTCTCTGCCCTTGGCGGCAGCGTTCCTGGTGGCCGTTCCGGTCTTCCTGCAAGCCCCGTGGGTCCGGCTGGCGCCGATGGCGGCCACCCTGTTCACCGTGCCGCTGGCCGCCCTGGGAGTTGTGCTGGAGCAGCGCAGCCGCGGGCCCCTTCGCCCCCTCGGAGTGCTGCTGGTGGGGTTTGCCGGCAGCTGGCTGGGGGGAAGCCTGTTCTGGGGATGGTTCCGACTGCATCCGCTCTGGCATTTGCCGATCGAAGCCTTCGCCCTTCCCCTGGCCCTGGCGGGCCTCCGCAGCCGCTGGCGGTTGGCGGCCACCTTTTATCTGGCCTCCCTGATCGGCACCGCCGCCACCGATGCCGTGATGGCCGCCGGAGGGCTGATGGATTTCTGGCCCCGAGTGCTCGCGGCGACCCCGGCCGAGGCGCCCGCCCTCCTCCAGGACGCTGCGGCAGCTGCGCTACGCCCCTTGCCGCTGACCTTGACCCTCCTGGCCGCCGCGATGCTGAGCGCTCTGGGTGTTTGGCTGTGGCGCCGCGGCGACCGGGAGGGCCAGGTGGGGGCTGCGACCCTGGCCACCACGCTGGCGGTGGATGGGATCTTCCTGCTGGCGGCCGCCCTGGCGCCCCGTCTCAGCGGCCTGATCTGAAGATCTGCAAACGGCGGGGAAGCCGAAAGGATCCTTTGAGGGGCGGTCTGTAACGTTGTGGGCTGCAGGGAACGGACTCTCCGCCCCTGCCGCCGCCTGGCTGCCTGCAAAGGCCCCGGCGGCCGGGCTCCCCCAGGGCCCGGATCTTGGTTTCTCCCCGCCTTTCCCTTCTCTGGAGTGTCGTGATGAAGCGGCTGCTTGCCTGGTTGATGAGTGGTGTGGTTCTGGCCGGTCTGCTCTTCGGCCTGCTGCTGCCCGGGCCCGCCTACGCCGAGGGCGATCTTCGCAACTTGGCCGATGACAAGATTGCGGAGCGCGGCGACAAGGTGGATTTGAACAATTCCTCGGTACGCCGCTTTCAGCAATACCCGGGGATGTATCCCACCCTTGCTGGCAAGATCGTGCTCGGGGGTCCTTACAGCGCAGTGGATGACGTATTGAACCTCGATCTCACCGATCGCCAGAAGGAGCTGTTCGAGAAGTACAAGGACAACTTCACCGTCACCCCTCCTTCCATCGCCCTGAATGAAGGGTTTGACCGCATCAACGACGGACAGTACCGCTGATTCCCCTCCTGGTGCCGCCCGCTCGGCTCGCGATTCGTTTCGTTGGGGGCCGTTCCTTCGGGGACGGCCCGCACTCCTTGCCTGGCCCGCCAAAAGCAGGCCCTTCTTCCCATAGGCTCGGCATCCAACGGACGAAAGGATGGCAAGGCAACCCTCGTCCCAAGCTGTGACGTCCGACCGGCTGGCGAGTTCCTGGGACGTGGTGGTGGTGGGAAGCGGGGCCGCCGGACTCATGACCTGCTTGGAACTGCCCGCCGGCCTGCGGGTGTTGCTGCTGAGCAAGAGCGCGGCCCCACGCTCCGCGAGCCGGTGGGCCCAGGGAGGAATTGCGGCGGTCACCCGTCCTGAGGACAGCCTCGCCAGCCATGAGGAAGACACTCTGCGCGCTGGGGCTGGTCTCTGTGAACCCGCCGCGGTTCAGCTGCTGGTGAACCAGGCCCCAGCCTGCGTGGAGCGGCTGGTGGAGCTGGGGATGGACTTCGATCGCAACGGCGACCACCTGAGCACCACCCTGGAGGCGGCCCACAGCCACCGCCGCGTGCTTCATGCCCAGGACCGCACCGGAGGGGCGCTGGTGGACGCCCTGGAGCGGGAGGTGTTGCGGCGCCCCGCTCTGGTGCAGCGCAAAGGGCTGCTGGCCCTGCAGCTCTGGATCGAAGCCGGCCGCTGCGTCGGGCTGCAGGTGTTGGATGGGGAGCGGCTGCGCTGGTTGCGATCCGGGGCCGTGGTGCTGGCCAGCGGCGGCGGCGGCCATCTGTTCGCCCACACCACCAACCCCACCCAGTCCAGCGGCGATGGCGTGGCCATGGCCTGGAGCATCGGAGCCCGGGTGCGCGACCTGGAGTTTGTGCAGTTCCACCCCACCGCCCTGATGCTGCCAGGGGCCCCCCACTTCCTGATCAGCGAGGCAGTGCGCGGGGAGGGGGCACGGCTGTGCGACGCCTCCGGGGCGAGTCCGGTATCAGGCCTGGCAGGCGGCGATCTCGCCCCGCGAGATCAGGTGAGCCGAGCCCTGGCCCGCTGCCTCCAA
This sequence comes from Cyanobium sp., assembly GCA_044351065.1. Classification (GTDB taxonomy): domain Bacteria; phylum Cyanobacteriota; class Cyanobacteriia; order PCC-6307; family Cyanobiaceae; genus Cyanobium. The sequence continues at coordinate 29,971 of JBILGK010000032.1, read as the reverse complement.
CGCCAAGGGGTGGAGAACCTCTGGCTGGATCTTCGGCCGGTGGGGCGCGAGTGCCTGGAGCAGCAGTTCCCCACGATCCTGGGGCGCTGCCGCGCCTTCGGCCTGGAGCCCACCGCCGCACCGATTCCCGTGGCACCGGCTGCCCACTACTGGATGGGCGGGATCGCCACCGATCTGGAGACCGCCACCTCCATCCCCGGTCTCCATGCGGTGGGCGAGGTGGCCAGCACCGGGGTGCACGGCGCCAACCGCCTGGCGAGCAATTCGCTCATGGAGTGTCTGGTGTTCGCCCGCCAGCTCAGGCGGCTGTCGCTGCCCACCACCAACGGTGAGACAGCAGGTAGCGGTGAGGAACCCTGCTCGCCGCTGGATCTGCCCGAAGCGGACCCCACGGCTCTGCGCCGCGCGATCATCGCCCTGCGCCAGCTCTGCTGGCAGGTGGCCGGAGTGGAGCGAAGCGGCCACGAACTGGTCCGGGCCCTCGGGCGGGTTCGCGCCCAGCGGCAGTCTCTGGAAGCCCAACCGCTGCTGGTCGCAAGCCGCAGCCTGATACCGGGGGAGCAGTTCAGCCTGAGTCGGCGCAGCTTGGGGTTGCTGCGTCTCCAGCAGGAACTGCGACAGCGACTGGTGCTGGTGGAGCTACTGATCGAGGCGGCGGCCTTCCGGCAGGAGAGCCGGGGTGGACATTTCCGCATCGATGCCCCCAGCCCCCAACCGTTCTGGCGCTGCCACACCGTGCAACAAAAAGGAGCCTCCCCCTACACAAGACCGGTAGGGGAGAGGGGGCGCGCGCAAGGATCTACAGCTGACCCTTGAAGCCGCTGCGCAGGGCCAGGTCGGGGAGGGTCTTGACCCCGGAGTCGAGCTTGCCGTTGATCTCCCAGGTGGGGTAACCCTGAATGTTCTTGCTCTCGCAGAGCTTTGTCTGGCTGTTGCGTCCATCCGGAGCGCACTCGATGATGGTCAGCTTCGCGGTGGCCTGTTTGCCGAAGAGCTCCTTCTGTTCATGGCAGTGGGGGCACCAGTAGGCGGTGTACATGCGGGCGCCACTGGCGGTGAGATGCTCTGCCAGGGCGAGGGTGGCGGGAGTGCTTTCCCTGCTGACCGGAGGTGGCACGCCCTTGCCGAGATCGGCGGGGCGATCGACGGCCGTGGCCCAGCCCAGGCCCAGCAATCCAACCGCCAGAGCTACAAGCACGGCCCGGAAGATGAGCTGGCCCCGGTCCTCCCACTCGCCGCCGATCAGGGCGAGAACCAACAGAGAGACGCTGAGCAGGGCCGAAAGGATGCAGAAAGCGCAGATGGCCTGGATCTTGAACACCATGACGCCCATCAGCACGAGGCTGAACACCGCCATCCCGGTGCTGAAGAGCAGCAAGCCCCAACGGCTCAACTCTGCGATGGCCGAGCGGGCCTCCCCCTTGAGCACCAGGGGGAGAAGGGCCAGCAGCAGCACGGCCAGGTAGGCCAGGCAGCCGAACAGGGAGAGGGGCTGGCCGAACAGGGAGCCCCAGGCGCTGTTGAGCACCTTGTCGCAGGCTTCGGCGCCGCCGGGGCAGGTGAGGGGACCGATCAGCCCCCAGCGCTTGAGGGTGATCGCGCCCGTGTCGATCGCACCGATCGTGGCCAGCACGGCCATCGCCACGCGCAGCCAGCGTCGGCCTGGATCTTGCCGGCGCCGCTGGCCGGCGAGGCGCTCGCTGAGGCGGGTGGAAGTCACGATGGGCTGCGGGTGCAGGGCCGATTTTGGCAGGCCCGGATCAAAAGGTCAGAGGCTTGGTGCCATCTTCAGCTCCGCGCAGGGATGGCGGGGCAGCAGGATCGGCGGCAGCGGCGGCCCGGAAGCCTGGCCAGGCTGCGGGGGAGGCCAGCGGATGCGGGCTTCGCGCTCGTTGAAGACGATCGTGAGTCGTGCGCTGTCCTTCTGCCCCTCCTGCAGGAAGCGGTAAAGCACCTGCGCCGTTCCCCCGGAGGTCAGGCGCCCCTCAAGACGCCCCACACGACGGTCCTTCTGCCAGGGAAACCATCTGTACTCCCCGGTCAGCCTCTCCCCATCGATCACGAGGCGAAGCTGCTCGATGTCGGGGTGCCTGGCCAGGCCGCTGAGCTTCTGATAACAAAGGCTGCTTTGCGCGGCGCCGGCTGTGGCGGGGCGGGAGGCAGCCAAGGCGAGCAGGAGGGCGACGGTCGCCCCGGCGCGTGTCGGATGGGGAAGCATGGGCTTCCAAGGTAGGGTGACTACCTGCCTAGACCAGGTTGTGCCCCCGCAAACCCGCGCTCCCGCCCAAAAGCCCACGGTGGCGTTCGCTCACCTTGGTTGCGAGAAGAACCGGGTGGACACCGAGCACATGCTCGGCCTGCTCGCCCGGGCCGGCTATGGCGTGAGCGCCGACGAAAGCCAGGCCTCCGTGGTGGTGGTCAACACCTGCAGCTTCATCCAGGACGCCCGCCAGGAATCGGTGCGCACGTTGGTGGAGCTGGCCGAGCAGGGCAAGAATCTGATCATCGCCGGCTGCCTCGCACAGCATTTCCAGGAGGAGCTGCTGGAGTCCCTGCCCGAGGCGAAGGCGATCGTCGGCACAGGCGATTACCAGCACATCGTTGAGGTGCTGCGGCGGGTTGAAGCGGGCGAACGGGTGAACCGGGTGAGCGCCGTGCCCACCTTCGTGGGCGACGAACACCTGCCTCGCTACCGCACCACCAGCGAGGCGGTTGCCTACCTCAAGGTGGCGGAGGGCTGTGACTATCGATGCGCGTTTTGCATCATCCCCAAGCTGCGGGGCGATCAGCGTTCCCGCCCGATCGAGTCGATCGTGGCCGAGGCTCACCAGCTGGCCGACCAGGGGGTCAAGGAGCTGATCCTGATCAGCCAGATCACCACCAACTACGGGCTGGATCTCTACGGGCGCCCCCGGCTGGCGGATCTGCTGCGGGCGCTGGGGGAGGTGCCGATCCCCTGGATCCGCGTGCACTACGCCTACCCCACCGGCCTGACCCCAGAGGTGCTGGCGGCCTTCCGCGAAACGGCAAACGTGCTGCCCTACCTGGATTTGCCGTTGCAGCACAGCCATCCGGAGGTGCTGCGGGCCATGAACCGCCCCTGGCAGGCGGAGCTGACGGACGGGCTGCTGAGCCGCATCCGTGCGCAACTGCCCGACGCAGTTCTGCGGACCAGCTTCATCGTCGGCTTCCCGGGGGAGAGCGAGGCCCACTTCCAGCACCTGCTGGACTTCGTGGCCCACCAGCAGTTTGACCACGTGGGCGTGTTCCGCTTCTCTCCCGAGGAGGGGACCACGGCAGCCACCCTTCCCGATCCCGTATCGGCGGGGCGGGCCGAGGAGCGCCGCGAGCAACTGATGGCCCACCAACAACCGATCGCCGCGGCGCGCAATGCCACCTGGGTGGGCCGCATCGTCGACGTGCTGATCGAGCAGGAAAACCCCGTCAGCGGCGAAATGATCGGCCGCTGCAGCCGCTTCGCTCCCGAAGTGGACGGCGAGGTGCACGTGCACCCCCAACCGGACGGGCTGCACGGGGCTCCCGCCACGATGGTGCCCGTCCGCATCACCGCCGCCGACACCTATGACCTGCACGGGGAGGTGGTGGGTGCCGCGGCCATGGTGGCGGATCTGCGCAACGGCCCGTCCGAGCGTTGAGGGCAGGACTCGAGCGCCTGGGACGCCACCAGCGCGGCGCGTTCCTTGTGGCCTCGGGGCTCAGCACCGCAGGCTCGTTCGCCGGGCTGACGGCCAAAGGGTGGATCCTCCTGCATGGCAGCGGCAATCCCTTGCTCCTGGCGCTTCACTTCGCGGCGCTGGCACTGCCCTCCCTGCTGGTGAGTGGTGCGGCCGGGGTGGCCACCGACCGCTTGGGCTGCGAGCGGGTGCTGATCCGCGCCCAGTGGGCCCTGTTCGCGGGCGGCTGTCTCGGAGCCCTCGCCATTCCGCTCTTGCAGGGCCGAGCCCAGGTGTTGCTGTTGCTGCTGAGCACCTTGCTGGTGGGAGTGGCCAGCACCTTCGAACTGACGGCCCGCAACAAGTACTGCGCCCTGCTGGTGGATCGCCCCGAGCAACTGGCCCCTTACCTGACCAGTTTCTCGGTGGTCTTCAACGTCGGCAAGCTGGTGGGTCCTCCCCTGGGGGGTTGGCTGCTGGCCCTGACGGGACCGTCCATGGCCCTGGCCATCGATGCCGCCACCTATCTGCTGCCGATCGGCGCGGTGATCTGGGTGCTCCGGCCTCGCCGGGAGAAGGAACAGCGCAGCCCGAGCGGGGCTGCTGCAAGCCTGGGCACCGCCTGGCGAGAATGTGGCCCGGTACTGCGGCACGTGCTGCGCTTCACAGCTCTGGCCTGCCTGGTTGGCTTCTTCCACCCCGGCTTGGCGCCGCTGATCGCAGCCCGGGTGCTGGGGCCTTCCCCCCAGGACCTCGGACTGTTCACCAGCGTGCTGGCCGCGGGGAGTGTGAGCGGAGGCCTGGTGCTGCAACGGCACAGTGTGAGGCTGAGCCGAAGGCCCGCTCTGCTGCTTGGGGGCTGTGCCGTTCTCACCGCCCTGTCCCAGCTGGGGATGGCCCTGGCCCTGGCTTTGCCCGACGGGCCAGCCAAGACATCCTTATCCCTGGCCATGACCTTTGCGATCGGTACCGGAACGGCCTGCTTGCTGGCAGGAACGAACCTGATCGGCCAGGTGGGAGCCCCGGTTGTCCTGCGGGGAAGGATGGCGGGTCTGGGGCAGATCGCCTTCCTCGGGGGCGGCGGCCTGAGCGGAATGATGGCCGCCCTTCTGACGATGCGGTTCGGGCTGCTGGCCTGCTTCGCTGTGCTTGGGCTGGCGGGCCTGGGCATGGGGCTGTGGGAGCTGAGCCGGAGACGAATGCGCCTGGATCCGGCCTGAACACTCAGCTCAGATCAGATCAGCCGGACCCCTTTGAGGATCTTGGTGGCGACGAAAGCGGCGACGAGGCCGGCGCCGACCAGACCCAGATAAATCGCAACACCCATGGACCTGTTCAAGAAAAGGTGATGCCATTACAGCAGAAGGGAGGGGACCTCGGTTCCCTCTGGCCAGAAACCCTCTAGGGTTGCCTCACTTTCTGAACCCGTGACGCCGGCTCAGCTCGGCGTGCCTGCCCCCCTGGCCCCTGGCCTGCCTCCCGTACCCAGCCGCACCGCGGCGCTCCCCCAGCATGCGCACCCTGTTCATCTATCCCGAGTTCCCGAAGACCTTCTGGAGCTACGAGAAGATCCTTGAGCTGGTGGACCGCAAGGTGCTGCTGCCCCCCCTGGGCATGGTCACCGTGGCCGCGTTGCTGCCCCAGCACTGGGAGATGAAGCTGGTCGACCGCAACGTGCGGGAGGTCCGCGAGGAGGAGTGGGCCTGGGCAGAGCTGGTGGTTATTTCCGGCATGATCGTGCAGAAAGCCGATATGGCCCATCAGATCGGCAAGGCCAAGCAACGGGGCCTGCCGGTGGCCGTCGGCGGACCGTTCGCCAGCTCCACCCCCGACGCGCCGGAACTTGACCTGGCCGACTTCAAAGTGCTGGATGAGGGGGAAATCACCCTGCCGCTCTTCATCGAAGCGATTGAGAAGGGAGAGACAAGCGGCCGCTTCAGCGCCAACGGCGAAAAGCCCGACGTAACCGGCACTCCGATCCCCCGCTTCGACCTGCTCCAGCTCGAGGCCTACGATTCGATGTCGGTGCAATTCTCACGCGGTTGCCCGTTTCAGTGCGAATTTTGCGACATCATCGTTCTTTACGGCCGCAAACCGCGCACCAAGACACCGCAGCAGCTGATCGCCGAACTCCAGTATCTCTACCAACTGGGCTGGCGGCGCTCGATCTTTCTGGTGGATGACAACTTCATCGGCAATAAGCGCAACGCCAAGCTTTTGCTGCCGGCACTGAAGCAATGGCAGATCGAACACAACTATCCGTTTAGTTTCGCTACGGAGGCTTCCGTAGATCTGGCCTCCGATGACGAACTGATGGAGATGATGGCCGAGGCTCGCTTCGACAGCGTTTTTCTGGGCATTGAGACACCCGATGAAGCCAGCCTCTCGATCGCAGGCAAGCACCAGAACACCCGCAGCTCCCTGGAGGAATCGGTCGATCGCATCACCTCTTACGGCATCCGGGTGATGGCGGGCTTCATCATCGGCTTCGACGGGGAGAAGACCGGTGCGGGCGACCGCATCGTGACTTTTGTGAGCCGCACCGGCATTCCGGCCGCGATGATGGGCATGTTGCAAGCGTTGCCGAACACGGGCCTGTGGCACAGGCTTGAGAAAGAAGGACGCCTGGTTCAAGAGAAGAAAGATGCCAAGGGGGTCAACCAGACCAACCTGCTCAATTTTGTGCCAAGCCGACCGATCCGCGAGATCGCCAACGAGTACGTGGATGCGTTCTGCCGCCTCTACGAACCCAACGCCTACATCGATCGAGTCACCCATTACTACACGAAAGTAGGCAAGCCCCGCTGGCAGAAATACGCCAAGGTCGTCAGCTTCGGCAAAGCGGGACTGCCCAGCTGGACCGATGTGCGAGCGCTCTCCATCGTGATTTGGCGCCAGGGGATCCTGCGCGACACCCGCTGGCGTTTCTGGAGTTCGCTCCTCAAGATCGCCCGCGTCAACCCTGACAACTTCGAGCAGTTCCTGGTCACCCTCGCCCACAACGAGCACTTTCAGGAATACCGCAGCATCGTCACGCGCGAGATTCACGACCAGCTCGCCGCCCTGCCGCCCGATCCACCCACCGCTCCTGTGAACGCCGACCGCGAGCTGCAGCCGGCCTGAGCCGCTTCAGTCCTGGACGTAGGGCAGGTCGAGCAACAAGCAGTGTTCCGCCTTCTGCAACTCGCGCCCCAGGTAGAGGGCGTGATCCAGTCGGCTGAGCGAAGGAGACACCTGGCTTTCTGTGAGAAGGATGCCAAGCTCCTTGGCGGTGCGACCCCGAAACACGGCCAGGGGCGTGCGGCGAGCCGCACCGCGACAAGCCAGCACCTCGCCGGTCTCCGGGTCGGTGGCCAGCCCGCGTTCATCGATGCCGTTGCCGTAATGCTCGGCCACCAGCTCGCCGGCCTCACGGTCGATGTGAATCAGGAAGTAGCCGGCCGGATCAAGGGCGATGAAGCGCTGGGAGAGTTCCTCATCCAACCGCTGCCGATCGGGGGCTGTGGGGGTCTGGGACATGCAGAGGATCGTAGGCAGCCGTGAACGGCAGATCCGCATTGATCGCCTCAATCTCCGTCAGCATCTGCCGATTGGCGCCGGGCAGCCACTGGCGCAGGATCGTGTCGAACTGAGGATCCAGCCAGAGGTGCAGGCTGGCGCGGGGCTGGGCAACAAAGCCGCGGCGGCGCTTGTGGCTGCCCCCGGCGCCCGGATCGAAGCTGCGGATGCCGTGGGCGATCGCCCACTCGATCGGCGCGTAGTAACAGACCTCGAAGTGCAGGTGATCCACCTCCACGTCGCTGCCCCAGTAGCGGCCCCAGAGCTGGGTTGCGTCCTGCACGCACAGCGACATCGCGAGCGGCTCGGCGGGATCTCCCCGGTGGGCGCTGAACAGCACCAGCGCGTCGCGCAGCTCCTCGGCGGCGGCGGCAAAGAAGGCTTCGGTGAGGTACTTGCTGCCCCAGGCTCCCCAGCGGGCGCAGTGCTGGGCATAGAAGTGATGCATGCGACGCACCAGGCGGGGCGAAAGATCGTCACCGGCCAGCGGGGTGACCGTCAGGCCAGCGGCGGCCACCGCCTTGCGTTCACGGCGGATGTTGCGGCGCTGGTTGGCATTGAAGCTGGTCAGGTAATCGTCGAAATCCGCATGGCCGGGGTTGAGCCAAAGGCTTTGCTGGTTCAGCCAAAGGGCGCAGCCGGCGGCCTCCGCCAGGGGCTGCCAGGCGGGATCGACATAAAGAAAATTGCAGCTGAGGATGCGGTTGGCTTGGCAGAATTCCTCGATCAGCGTCAACATCCACACCGTCAGCGCTGCCCCGTCCTCTCCGGGAGCAAACCAGAAGCGGTAGCCCTGCACCGGGCTGACCGGACTCATCCCCACCAGCTTGGGGTAGTAGCGCTGGCCCAGCCGGGCAGCGAGCTGGGCAAAGGACTGATCGAAGACGAACTCGCCGTAGCTATGGCCTTTGAGGTAGAGGGGGGCGAGAGCGACCAACCGCTCCCCCCGCCAGAGCCCGAGGTGGCAGGGCTGCCAACCTTGGCGCGCCGTGATGCTGCCGCTCGCCTCCAGGTGATGAAGCCAGCGCCAACGGAAGAAAGGACGCGCGTCGACGGAACCGGAGCCAGCCGCGGGGGCATCCAGCAAGGCCTGCCACTGGGCTTCCGGCAGCTCCCGGGTCGCGCGGTGCCAGCGGGCGGTGAGCTCGGCCATGGCGCGGGGAATGCGGCGGGGGCGGCGGAGGCGCAAAACTAGCCAGGTCCTCCGCGACCTGAGAACAACGCATGGCGGCACAGCGGCGATTTCTGGTGGCCTGCCTGACCCTGGCTTGGGGGGCGGGCGAGCTGGGCGAGCCGAAGCCGGCGGCGGCTGGCCTGCTGAGACCCGTGCTGATGCTGATGCGCCCCCAGCTCGAGAACCGCCTGGCCCAGGTGTGCGTTGAAACCGCCGCCGGGGGAAGACCTGAGTTGGAACGGGCCCTGCAGGATCCCTGCCGCAAGCTGGCGATCCCCACCAGCCGCTGCCTGATCGAGGAGACCGACGCCACCGGCCGCGGCCTGGGCGTGCTGACCGAGATGCTGGGCGGTCGCTTCGGGGACGACAGCGAAGTGGTGGTGAAGCGCTGCCTCGCGCGGATGTTCGGGCTGCCGGCGGACAGCTTGGGGGAGGTTCCGCTGCGGGAGCTGGGGCGTCGCTTCGGGACCCGCTCCGTGAGCCCCGCAGTGCCGGCCCCCTGAACGGGGGTGGGGCCGAAGCGGCGGCCTTGCCCGAGGCGAAGCGATCAGCCGGCGGCCAGGGCCGAGAGGGCCTCTGGCATCATCTCGAGCCGGGGGGTTTCCGCATAGACCTCGGCCGCGTTGTTGGGGCTCTCCTGAACGCGCACCCGATGCAGGCGGGAACCGCTGGCGGCGATCGGGTCGCGCAGTTGATCGGCGATGTGCAGTGCGATGTTCTCGGCTGTGGGGACGGTCGTGGCGAAGTGGGGCACGTCCTTGTTGAGGAACGTGTGATCCAACGGCTCCACCACCAGCTCGTCCACCAGTTTCTGGAGGGCGGAAAGGTCGCAGACCATGCCGGTGCGGGGATCGATGCTGCCGCGCACGGTGACATCCAGCAGGTAGTTGTGACCGTGTCCGTTGGGGCGGGCGCATTTGCCGTAAATCGCCTCGTTCTCGGCCTGGCTGAGCTCAGGGCGTGCCAGCCGATGGGCCGCAGCGAAGTGGGTGCGGACGGAGAGGAAGGCTTCCATGGGATCAGGAGGGGAACCGGCAAGGACATCGGCCCAGAGGCCGGGCTGCTCGTACAGACGCAGGCCGACGAGCGGGAGAAGGGGGGCGAGGCGGTCGCGGATGGCGAGGGCCAGGGCTTCGGTGGTGGGGAGGCGGCCCTCGGGGCGTCGCAGATCGAATTCCGGCCAGACCTCGTTGAGGAAGCGGAAATCCAGAGGAGCGATCACCTGCTCCCGGATGGCGTGCTTGACGTCCGAGAGATTGAGCACCATCCCGTCGGCATCCAGGGGCCCACCCATCGCCACGATCAATTCGTAGTTATGACCGTGGCCAGGGGCCAGGCTGCAAGGACCGAAACGCTGTTGGTTCTCCGCCTCGCTCAACTCGGGCAGCCAGTAGAGATGGCTGGCGCTGAAACAGGCCCGGCGGGTGATCACGCAAGGACGGCCGCGGCCGTGGCGCAGATCCACACGAAGCTCGGAACCGGGTGCGGCCGGGGCGGCCCCGGGGGGCACCGGGAGCGGCGCCGTCAGCCCCTTGGCGATCATCGGCCTGGTCCAACACAATGGGCATCCTAGAAACAGGGCTCCACCGCCCGGCGATCTCCCATGAGCCCCGCCCGCTGCGACCCCGACGACGCCGGCCCGCGGGCGCTGGCCAAACGACTCCAGGGGCTCAACCTTTATCTGGTTGGGATGATGGGTTCAGGCAAGAGCAGTGTGGGTCGGCCCCTCGCCGAGGCCCTCGGCTACCGGTTCCTCGATGCCGACACGGTCGTGGAGCAGGCAGCGGGCCGAACGATCCCGGAGATCTTCGCGGCAGAGGGAGAGACGGGGTTTCGCGCCCTCGAAACCTCCGTGCTCGATCAGCTCGCCAGCTGGCACTCGCTGGTGGTGGCCACCGGTGGCGGCGTGGTCGGACGCCCTCAGAACTGGGGGCACCTGCGTCAAGGTGTGGTGATCTGGCTGGACGCGCCGGAGGCGCTGCTGCTGCAGCGCCTCCGCAACGATCCGACCCCACGCCCCCTCCTGGCGGACCAGGATCCTGCTGCCCGCCTCACGGCCCTGCTGAACGCTCGGCGCCCCCTGTACGCCCTGGCCGACCTCACAATCCAGCAAGGGGAGGAATCAGCGCAGCAGGTGGCGGCCCGGGTGCTGGAGGAGCTGCCGAAGATCCTGCGGGAGCCCCGGACCCATCCGCAATTCCGCGAGGGGCCGGCGGCTCCAGGCGGACCGCAAACCACTGAATCGTGAGGCCTGGCGAAATCTCCAGTTCGCAGGCGGTTTCCAGCAGACGCTGAGCCCGGGCCGCAGCCCCTTCCAGACCAAGCAGGTCGGCCGGCGGGACCTCCATCACCTCCAGCCGAGCGGCCAACCAGTCGAGGGTTTCCGACGCCGTGAGGATCGTCTCGCCCTCCCCGGGCTCCAGCACCACGTAATGATCGAGTTCCCGCAGGAGCGGATCGGACATGGGCCAAGCACTGTTGATGGCCATCCTGGCGCTCTGGCTGAGCGTGGGAGTCGGGCCCACCGCAGCCGCCCCCCCGGGGGCCCGCGGGGCCCTGGAGATCCGCCGGGCAGAGTGGCCCGCTTGGCGCCTGCCTGCGCCGTTGCCGCGACCCGCCCGAGGCGACCTGGTGTACCCCCCATGGTTCGCAGGCGACTGGCGGGTGAGCAGTTGGGAGGTGGGGGCCGCGCCGGAGACAGCCGTGTGCTGGGTCGTTCGCTTTCGCCCCGCCCCAGCCGGAGGGGTGGTGGGAGAACGGGCCGCCAACGCCCGTGCGGTGGGCCAGGCCCTGCTGGGGGAGGCCCTGTTGGAGGTCTTGGACGATCCCGGCAATCCAAACCGCCAGCTGGCGCGGCTCTCCGGGGAGAGGAGCCTGGAGTCGACCGTGGTCGGCCGCCGCAGCGAACATCCGGCCGGCGATCCCGGGGTGTTCCTCGCGGACGAACTGGTCCTGCAGGTGCTGCGCGGACCCGGCGATCCACGCATCAACCGGATCGAGACCCTCAGCCGCTATGAACGCCGTGGGGAGGCAGAGCACACCTGGATTGAAGCGGAGCAGTGGCAGGCGCGGTACCCGTCCCCTGCCCGCGGGCTGGTGGCCACCGGCACCGGCACGGGTCGCTGGCGGCTCAGGCTCGACCCGCTTCCGCCAGAATCCGATCCCGCCAGGTGAACAGCGGCTCCAGCATCGGATTGTCGGCAATGCCGGCAACGCCGCGGCCGGCCAGGGGAACGCCAGCAGAAGCCGGAAAGCGCAGCAGCGTCAGCTGGGCCGCCACCGCCAGATCGGCCAGGCTCAGGCTGTCCCCCTCCAGATGGCCACCGCCCTCGACCAGGGCGCTGATCTGCTCCAGATTGCGGCTCAGTTGCCGGGACACACAGGAACCCAGCACCTCGCCCACGGCCTCGCTGACGGGAGTGAGCACCGTGCTCGGCAGAGCGGTCACCAGCTGACGCAACGGTGCGGGCGTGCTCTCGGGGAGGAGGGCCCCCCGCAACACCGGATCGGCGGCGGCGGCTTGCACCAGCGCCTGCCGGCAGCCGGCCGCCAGGGCGGTGTCAGCCCAGTCCTCCAGCAGCAGCACCCGGGCCCGGGAGCGGGGCTCCCTCGGCACCAGGGCAGGCTCGGGATGGCGCTCCTCCAGGTACAGAGCGATGGCGGTGGAGTCGGCAATCACCTCGCCGCCGTCGATCAGGACCGGAACCTGGCGCTGGCCGGAGAGACGAAACAACTCGAGCTGACCCAGCCCGGGGGTCACCTCCACCAGCGAATGGGCCAATCCCTTGACGGACAGGATCAGTCGCACCTTCTCGCAGAAGGCGGAATGTCTGAACTGATGCAGTTCCACTGCGCTTCGACGGCGGGGCGGGGGCAGGGCGGGAGCCGCCCGCGGCAGAGTAGCCCGTAGTTCCGCAGCGATGCCGCCGGCCGGCGGCGCCCAGGCCGATGAAGGACTTCCTGGTCAATGTGACCCGCTATCCGCGCTACCTGATCGCCTTCAGCCTCGGGGTGCTGAACTCCGTGGTCGAGCCACTCGCCAGGCGGCGCAGCAACCCGGTCACCGCCGTGGCACTGGTCGGGGCTCTGATCAGCGGCATGCTCAGCCTCGGCCTGGTGTTGCGTGCGATGGTGAGTTGAGCACCATCAGGATCACCATGGCCCAGGGCCGAAGGGTGGAGCGGGTCGGCGCCCTGATCCGCCGTGAAGTGAGCGAGCTGCTGATGAGCGGCATCAAGGACGACCGGATCCACAGCGGCATGGTCAGCGTCACCCATGTGGAGGTGGCCGGCGACCTCCAGCACTGCCGCATCTTTGTGAGCGTGCTGGGCGACGAGGAGGGCAAGGCCCGCGTGCTGGAAGGTCTGAAGGCGGCCGCGCCCTACGTCAAGGGGGAGCTGGGGCGGCGACTGCGGATGCGGCGGACGCCCGAGGTGGCGTTCCTGCTCGACCGGGGTCTCGAGCGGGGCAGCACCGTGTTGGAACTGCTCGGGCGACTGGAGGAGGAGCGGCAGGAGCGGGGGGAGATCCAACTGGGCAGCGGCGGCGGCGCCCCACCGGACTGAGTCGACTCCATGAGCACCCCGGCGGCAAACTCCAGCGAGGCGGTGGCCCTGCGCAGGCGCTTGGCCGCCCTGCTGGTGGTGCGCGCCAGCGGGCATCTCGCCGACGACCAGCGCCGCTATCCCCGCTGGGAGCTGCCGAATGCGGAGCTGCGGCGTCTGCTCGCCGGGGGCGTCGGCGGTGTCATCCTTCTCGGCGGCAGCGCCGCTGAGCTGCGGCTGCGAACCCGTCAGCTGGCTGCCTGGGCGGGAGGCCCGCTGCTGCTCTGCGCCGATGTGGAGGAGGGGGTGGGCCAGCGCTTTGAAGGGGCCAGCTGGCTGGCGCCACCGCTGGCCCTGGGCCGCCTGTGGCGGAGCGATCCGGAGGGCGCGGTTGCCCTGGCCCGACGCTACGGGGGCTGCACAGGACGGGAGGCGCGACGGCTCGGACTCAACTGGGTGCTGGGGCCGGTCTGCGATGTCAACAACAATCCGGCCAATCCGGTGATCAACGTGCGCGCCTGGGGGGAAGATCCCTCCAGCGTCTCCGAACTGGCCGAAGCCTTCTGCCGCGCCACCCAGGCCGAGGGGGTGCTCTGCTGCGCCAAGCACTTCCCCGGCCATGGGGACACCGCCCGCGACTCCCACCTGGAGCTGCCCCTGCTGCCCCACGGGCGGGAGCGACTGGAGGCGACCGAACTGCCCCCCTTCCGCCGGGTCATCGCAGCCGGGGTCGCTTCGGTGATGACCGCCCACCTGCTGCTGCCCGCCCTGGATTCCGAGCTGCCGGCCACCCTCTCCGCCGCGGTGCTGGACAACCTGCTGCGGAGGGATCTGGGGTTCGAGGGACTGATCGTCACCGATGCGCTGGTGATGGAGGCGATCGCCGGGCGCTGGGGGGCGGGGGAGGCAGCGGTGCTCGCCCTGGCGGCCGGAGCCGACGTGGTCTTGATGCCCGCTGACGCCGATGCCGCCCTGGACGCGATCGTGGCGGCGGTGGCGGCCGGCCGCCTCAGCGAGAGGCGGCTCGAGGAGAGTCTGGCGCGCCGCCGCCGGGCTCTGGCCAACACCCATGCCGAACCGGTGGAGCCCGATGCGGCGGCGCCCCTGGCGGAGCTGAGCAATGGACCCGTGGATGAGGACCGTGAGCTGGCCCTTGAATTGCTGACCCGAAGCCTGGAGCGCCAGGGCCCGCTCTGGGCGCGGAGGGAGGGGGGAGGGCTGAACCTGATCCGGGTGGACTCCAGCCTGGGCTGCCCGTTTCTGGGCCCGATGGCGCCGGCCCTGGAACTGCCGGCGGCGGCAGGACTGCAGACGCGACTGCTGGACGGCCGCGCTCTTTCCCCCTGGAGCGAGGATCCGGAGCGCCCCCTGGCCCTGGAGCGGTTGGGAGAGGGTCCCGTGCTGCTCCAGCTGTTCGTGCGCGGCAACCCCTTCCGCGCCAGTGCTGGCAGCGACGAACCCTGGCCCCAAGTGGTGCGACAGCTGCTGGAGGCCGATCGGCTGGGGGGCCTGGCGGTGCTGGGCAGCCCCTACCTGTGGGAGGAACTGCGCTCACTGCTCCCTTCCTCCATCCCCGCCGCCTACAGTCCGGCCCAGATGCCGGGCGCCCAACGCAGGCTGCTGGCGAGCCTGGGCCTGGGAGCCCCAGAGCAAGCCGCGGGCGGGTTCACCGACTGAGGGTCCCCCATGCTCAGCCTCTCGATGATCGTGCGCGACGAAGCCGCTCGGCTGGAGGCCTGCCTGGCCTCGGTCGCCGATTTCGTGGATGAAATGGTGGTGGTCGACACCGGCTCCCGGGACGACACCGTGGCGCTCGCCCGGCGCCTGGGGGCAACCGTGCTCGAGATGGCGTGGCCCGGCGACTTCGCCCCGGCCCGCAACCAAGCCCTGGAGCATGTGCGGGGGGACTGGGTTCTGGTGCTGGACGCCGACGAACGACTGCGACCGGAGGCGCAGGAGCCGTTGCAGCGTCTGATGGCGGAGCCGGAAGCGCTGGTGATCACCCTGCTGCGGCGAGAACTGGGTGCAGCCCAGGCGCCCTACTCGGCTGTCAGTCGCCTGTTCCGCCGCCATCCGGCTTTGCGCTGGAGCCGCCCGTATCACGCCATGATTGACGACAGCGTGCTGGCGCTCCAGGCACGGGAGCCCCACTGGCGCGTCCTGCACTGCGCCGAACCGGCCCTGCTCCACGACGGCTACCGGGCGGAATCCCTGGCGCACGGGGACAAGGCGGCTCGGCTCCGCGCCGCCATGGAGGCCGACCTTGCGGAACGTCCTGGTGATGCCTACGCCCTGGCGAAGCTGGCCGGTCTGGAGCTGCGAGAGGGACACCGAGAGCGGGCCATGGCTCTGCTGCGCCGTGGTCTGGCGGCCTGCCCCGGCAGCGCCCACGCCGAGAGGTTTGAGCTGCTCCTGTCCCTCGCCATGGCTGTGGCTCCCGCCGATCCGAACCAGGCAGCCGGTCTCTACGGCGAGGCCCTCACGCTCCCCCTCGATCCGCGGCTGACCGCAGCGGCCCGACTCAACCTGGCCCTGTTGCGGCAGGGGCAGGGTCTGCTGGTGGAGGCGGCCGCTCTGGCGCAGGAAGTGACGGCGGAGGCTCCGGAACTGGCCCGCGCCTGGATCGCCCTGGGACTGATCGAGCGCCAGCGCGGCCGGCCGGCTGCCGCCATCGCCGCCTATCGCCAGGCTCTGGAACGGGATCCCCACCAGGCGGAAATCCACCAGAATCTCGCCGTTGCCTCGCTGATGGCCGGCGACATCGCCGGAGCCCGCCAAGGATTCCGCACGGCCATCGCCTTGCTGCAGGAGCACGGGAGGGCGGCCGATGCCGCCGACCTGGCCCGCCGAGCAGGACAGCTGGTGGTCCTGGATGGCGCAGACCCGCCATGAGCGACACCAACGCGCCTTTTGGGATCCTGGCCGGACGGACGGTCGCGGTCACCCGCGCCGAGCAGCAACTGGGGGCGGCCCGACGGCTGTTCGAAGCGGCGGGGGCCCGGGTGGTGGATCTGCCCGCGCTGGTGGTCGGCCCCCCAGACGACTGGCGGCCCCTCGACGATGCCCTGGCGGAACTGACAGAGTTCCACTGGATCCTGTTTTCCAGTGCCAACGGTGTGGAGGCGGTGCAGCAGCGACTGGGGCGGCGAGGCGGCAGCCTGGCCCACCGCCCGCGGGGGGTGAAGATCGCCGCGGTGGGTCGCAAGACCGCCGCCCTGCTGGAGCAGTTCGGTGCCGCCGCAGACTTCGTTCCCCCGGACTTCATCGCCGAGAGCCTGGTGGAGCACTTCCCGGTTTCGGGCTGGGGGCAGCGGTTGTTGCTGCCGCGGGTGCAAAGCGGCGGCCGAACCGTGCTGGCAGACGCCTTCGCCCATGCCGGCGCCCGGGTGGTGGAGGTGGCGGCCTACGAGACCCGCTGTCCCGACGCCATGCCCAGTCCCACCGTGCAGGCCCTCGATCAAGGGAGTGTGGAGGCCATCACCTTCAGCAGCGGCAAGACCGTAAGCCACACAGCCCGGTTGCTGGAGGCGGCGTTTGGAGCCCCCTGGCGGGAGCGTCTGGCCGGAGTCAGGATCGTTTCGATCGGGCCCGCCACCAGCGGGCGCTGTCGAGAGGAACTCGGCCGGGTGGACGCCGAAGCGGACCCCCACGACCTGGATGGCCTGGTGGAGGCCTGCGGGCGGGCCCTCAGAGCTCAGCGCTGACCTTGCGGTCACCCTTCTTGAGGGTGAGCACGCCGCGCTGGACATCGATCGCGGCGACACTCCAGCCAGGGGGGAGCAATTCGGTTGTGCGGCCGCCGCGGTCGCCGGGGCGCAGGCTGCCGCTGAGATCGCCGAAACTCACGACGGCCTCGCTGACGCCACCGCTGGAGATCACGCCATTGATGCTGAAGTCCTGGGGGAGCTGCAGAGGAGGCAGGGGCACGGGCGAGGGCTTGCCCGCGCGAGCGGATGGCATCCCGGTTCCGGCCCCCGGAGGCTGGGCGGGGATCAGGCGGCCGAAGGGGTCTCTACGCCCCAGTGGAACGGAGCTGAGTACCTGCTGGGGGGTGGCCAGGGGGCGAAGCCCGGTAGTGGCCTGCGGGGTTTGTTTGCGTGCCTTGAGGGCAGCGGCGGGAGCCGGAGCCGGGGAAGGGAGCAGAGACGCGGGATCGGTCGGCGGCGGGGTGTTCGCACAGCCGGCAAACAGGAGAGGCGCAAGGGCGACGGGGAGCCGTCCGGCTCGGTTCGCCATCGCTCTAGCCATTTTCCACCAGGTCTCGGAAGCGATCAAGGTTGGCCTGGAGCTCCTTGGTGACGATCCCGCCCATGATGGTGGGTTCCATCAGGGGTGCAAGGACCCCGGGGAGTTCGTAGCTCACGGTGAGTTTGACAGCGGTGCGTCGCGCCCCCAGCGGATAAAAGCGAACCGCTCCCTTGGTGGGGAGACCCCCAACGGATTCCCAATGAAGCTGCTGGGACTCCACCCGTTTTGTGATGCGGGCCTTCCAGTGAAAGCGAAAACCTTGGGCGGCCAGCGTCCAGTCGGTGAGATCGGGATCTTCGAGGGTGACCACCGACTCGATCCAGCGCATCCAGCGGGGCATCGCCTCCAGATCGCTCCAGACCTCCCAGACCCGCGCGACGGGGGCGTCGATCTCCGTGGTCACACTGTGCTCGAGCCACCGTCCCATCGTTTCGTCTCCTAGGCCACGGCCCTGCTCTTCACCAGGCTCACCGGCCTGCCGAGAATGGCGGCGGCGGCCAGGCGCCCGCTCATGGTGGCCCCTTCCATCGAATCGATGTAATCCTGTCGGGTGTAGCTGCCAGCCAGAAAGAAGTTGGGAACGGGCGTGCGTTGCTCTGGCCGAAACGGCTCCATGCCAGGGGCCTCGCGATAGAGAGACTGGGCCAGCTTGACCACATGACTCCAGACCAGCTGCAGGTCCCGCGAGGAGGGGAAAAGCTCTCGCACCTGACGGTCCGTGTGGGCCACGATCTCCTCCGTCTTCTTCGGGATCCAGGGATCGCCGGGCGTGAGAACGCATTGGAGCAACGATCCCAATCCCTCGCGCCGGTAATCCTCGGGACTGGTGAGGGCGAGATCGGCGAAGCAGCTGAAGTCGGCGTCGGCGGTGTAGAGGAGATTGTCGAGCCCAACCGGACGGGTGGTGTCGTGACGATCGGGGTTGGTTGCATCCTTTGCCAGCTCCGTGATCCAGCCGTCGTAGCGAAGTTGCACCGTGGCCACCGGAACCGCCTCGAGCCGATGGATCGCCTCGATCATCGGGAAGCGGCGCCAGGCCTCCGGCAGAAGCCGCTGGATGCCGGGCACGTCGCAGGCGGCCAGGTAAACGTCTGCCTCGACCTGGCGCTCGCCCTCGGGTGTGCCGAGGGTGAGGCCGGTCACCACCGGCCCACCGTCCCGCTCTTCGGTGTGAAGCTCCGTGACCCGGTGGCGGAGGTGCAACTGACCGCCGCGGGCCTCGATGTAGGCCAGGATCGGGCCGGTGAGCCAGCGATGGGGAGAGCCCTTGAGCAGGTTGAGCTTGGAGGCCTCGGTGCGGGTGGCGAACATCAGGAAGATTGTCAGCATGCAGCGGGCCGAGATCTGCTCGCAGTCAAGAAAACCCAGGGCGTATGCGATCGGATTCCACATCCGCTCGATGCTGTGCTCGCTACCCCCGTGGCCCACAAACCAATCCCGGAAGCTGATGCGGTCCAGCGATCGGATCACCTGCATCGCTCCCTCATAGTCGAGCAGCCCACGCACAATCGGGCTGGTGCCAAGGGCAAGGGCGTTGCGCAGCTTGTCGATCCAGTCGAGCTGAGGAGTGGTGAAGAAGGCCTTCAGGCCATTGAAGGGAGCCCCGAGGGGAAAGCGGAAGTCAAGCGACCTCAGGTCGCCGCCGCGGTTGACGAACAAATGGGTGTGCTGCTTCGGGAGCAGATTGTCCAGCGCACCCACCTTGCCCATCAGGGCAAAAAGGTTGGCGTAGTTGTAGAAAAAAACATGCAGCCCCATCTCGATATGGTTGCCGCCTTCGTCGACCCAGCTGCCCACCTTGCCACCCATGAAAGGCCGGGCTTCGTAGAGATCCACCCCGTGGCCGGCGTCTACCAGATCGACGGCCGCGGACAGCGCCGCCAGACCCGACCCCACGATGGCGACCCGCACCAGCTTCTCCAGGACGGCCCCGACTCTATGGAGAGACGGGGGCGGTGGGGGGCGGGAGAACCGGCCCATCGTCCCGGCAGGGATTGCCAGCGTTCCCACGCACAGCAGGCGAACTGCAGAGCCCTGCTCCCCAGCCAAAGCTTCACCCCCTGCAGGGCCTCCATAGAGTGGGAGGACTGAAGATGCGTCGATCCCGCGAACCATGACCACTGAAACCGCCCCCTCCCCCGCTACCGGCCCGACGGCTGACGCCGCGATCACCCACACCGACCGGGAAGGACGCGGCATCTTGATCTCCGAGCCGGCGATGCGTCAGCTGGCCAGCCTGATGCCCCAGCAGGGCGATGGCACGCTGCTGCGGGTCGGGGTGCGCTCCGGCGGCTGCAGCGGCATGAGCTACACCATGGATTTCATTGCGCGCTCGGCGATTCGGGCCGACGATGAGGTGTACACCTACGAGCCGGAGGGTGCCGCCAGCTTCCAGGTGGTTTGCGATCCGAAGAGCCTGCTGTACATCTACGGCATGCAACTCGACTTCTCCCATGCCCTGATCGGCGGGGGCTTCAACTTCAGCAATCCCAACGCAAGCCAGACCTGCGGTTGCGGCAGTTCCTTCGCGGTGTGAGCAGAGGCGGCACCGGCGGCATGGGAATCTGAGAAGACCGCAGCGCTCGCCCAGCCATTGCCATGACGGCCACCTCCTCCGATTCCGGGACCTCCCAGTTCGACGAGGCGATCGCCCGCTATCAGCAGGGAGCCGCTCCGGAGGAGCTGATCGGCGAATTCCTGACGATCACAGCCCAGAATCCACGTCAGTCAGCGGGCTGGACCTGTCTGGCTTGGCTGCAGCTGTTGCTCGATCAGCCCCAGGCCGCCCTGCCATCAGCCCGCACCGCCGTGCGCCTCAATCCCCAGGATCCCCAGGCCCGCATCAACCTCAGCGTGGCCATGCTCGAAACCGGGGCGAAGGGCGTCCGCGAACACATTGAGATGGTCAAACGGGTCCTCCTGCTCGCCCCTGAGCTGGGCCAGGAGCTTTCCGACTCGATGGCCGATGGACTGCGGCGCCGGCCAGGCTGGCAGGCCCTGGAGAAGGTGCAGAGCTGGCTGCGGGATTGAGGCCGCTTCTGCTGCTGAGCAACGGCCACGGCGAAGATCTCAGCGCCGCCCTGCTGGGCCGAGAGCTCCGCCGCCACGGTGTCCGGGTGGAGGCGATGCCACTGGTCGGGCATGGCAGGGCTTATCGCCAGGAGGGCATCGCGGTGGTGGGGGGACCCACTCGGGAGTTCAGCACCGGCGGCCTGGGCTACACCAGCGTCACCGGACGGCTCAGTGAGCTGGTCCAAGGCCAACTGCTCTACCTGTTGGCGCGACTGTTCTGGCTCTGGCGAGCGAGGCGCCGCTACGGGCTGGTGCTGTCGGTGGGGGATCTGGTGCCGGTGCTGGCCGCCAGGCTGATGGGCCGACCGGCCGCGGTCTATCTGGTGGCCTACTCCAGCCACTACGAGGGGCGGCTGCGACTCCCCTTCCCCTGCGGGCTGCTTCTGCGGGCCGCTTGCTGGCGGGCAATCTGGAGCCGGGACGCCCTGACCGCCGAGGATCTGAGTGGACAGCTGGGCCGTCCGGTGAGATTCCTGGGCAACCCCTTCCTCGATCTGGTGGCCGCGGCGGAGCAAGGCCCGCCGGCAGGGGCCTCGGCCGGCGGGCAGGGACGGCAGCAGTGCCTGGCCCTCCTGCCAGGCAGCCGGCACCCGGAGGCAGGCCGCAACCTGATCTTGATGTTGCGGATGCTCCCCCATCTGCCCGAGGGTCTGCAGGACCCCGGGCGACTGCGACTTCAGGCAGCCCTGGTGGGAGATCTGCCGGCCGAAGCGGTGGCCTCCCTGGCCGCCCCCCTGGGCTGGCGGATCGAGCCCGGAACCCTCCCGGAGGAGGAAGGCACCCCCCGGGTGCTCGCCCGGGGCCGCCTGCGCCTGCAGCTGCACTGGGGGCGGTTCGCCACGGTGCTGCGGGGCAGTGATCTGGTGCTTTCCATGACCGGCACGGCGGCGGAGCAGGCGGTGGGCCTGGGCCTGCCGGTGCTGCAGCTGGTGGGAGGCGGCCCCCAGTTCACCGCGGGTTTTGCCGAGGCCCAGCGACGGCTGCTCGGGCCCGGGGTGGTGTGCGCCGACGGCCCAGCCGGAAACGACACCACCCTGGCGGCAAGCGCCAGCTTGGCGGCCGCTCTGCTGGAACGCCAAGCTGCAACCGCAGCCGATGCGCACTGGAGGGAGGAGTTGAGGCGCCTGGCTGAAGAGCGCATCGGCCCGCCGGGCGGCAGCGCCCGCCTGGCGGCGGCGATCATGGATATTGCCCGGAAGGCTGCCCGATGAGTGACCCCTCTGCCGCCCCGCCCGATCGCCTGCGCCAAGCGCGGGAATGGGTCGACCGGCTGCTGGTGGCCGATGTGTTCCTGGTGCTGGCGGGTGCCCTTTGGTTCGCGACCGCCGTGGTGCTGCACGGCTGGCACCGGGACGGGGCGCTGGAGCTGTTTCAGAGGCTCTGGCAACCCCTGTTCACGCCAGCCATCTCGCTGCTGATGGGGGCGGCGCTGCTCAGCGGGGCGCTGGGGTGGTGGCAGCGGCGAGCGCTTCGCTGAGTTCGGGGTACTGAAACCGGAAGCCCCGGGCCAAAAGCCTGGCAGGCAATACATGCTGGCCCTCCAGCACCACGCGGGCCCCATCCCCGAGCAGGAGTTGCAGCACGGCGCCGGGCACGGGCAGCAGGCTGGGACGGCCAAGGGTTCGCCCCAGCGCCGCGGCAAAAAGGACCATGCGCGTGGGGGCGGGGCTGACGGCGTTGTACGGGCCGCTCCAGGAGGAATCCTCCAGCGCGGAGGCGATCAACCGGCAGAGATCGTGCCGGTGAATCCAGCTCATCCACTGTCGCCCTGAGCCGATCGGCCCCCCCAAGGCCGCCTGGAACACCGGCAGCATCCGGCCCAGCGCGCCCCCGTCCGGCCCGAGCACGATCCCCAGACGCAGAATCACCACCCGGCAGCGGCTGGGGACCGCGGCGGCAGCCTCCTCCCAGCGTTGGCAGAGCTGGCTGAGAAAGTCATCCCCCGCGGGGCTGCTTTCTTCGAACTGAGCCTCGAAGCTGGTTCCGTAGTAGCCGACGGCCGAGGCGTTCACCAACACCTGCGGCGGCTGGGGGAGGCGGCCCATCGCTTCCACAAGGAGGCGTGTGGTCTGCAGACGGCTGTCGAGGAGAAGCTGGCGGTGGGAGGCGGTCCAGCGCTTCTCTGCGATCGGCTCGCCGGCGAGGTTGACCACCCCCTCAGCCAACGCCAGCGCCTGCCGCAGGTCTTCCCGCTGCCAGCTGGCCGCATCGGACGGATCGGCCTGAAGGGTCCGGAGGCGGTCGTCGGAGCGTGCGGGGAAGGGCTGGGCGCGGCGGCTCACAACGGTGAGCTGGTGGCCCAGCTCCAGCAGAAAGGGCACCAGCTCTCGTCCGACAAACCCTGAACATCCCAGCAGCAGCAGGCGCACGCCCTTCGTCCCCGTGGATCAGCGCGCCGAGGCTAGGCGGAGGCGGCGGGCCAGCGGCACCAGCGCGAAACCCTGAAGCAGAAGTCCCAGCAGCACAACGCCCAGGGCGAGGGGCGGCATCTCCCGGCCCCAGGGGACACGGCTGGATGCCGCCAGGATCGCCAGCGCGATCGGTACGGCACCACGCAACCCGCAAACACTGATCATCAGCTTCTCGGCCCGGCGGAAAGGGCCCCGCATCAGAACCGCCTCCACCATCAGCCAGCGGGAGAGTTGCATCACCAAGAACAGGATCAGCACCCAGACGCCTTCGCGGAGTACTTGGGCGGGGTCCACCACCAGCCCGAGACAAAGGAACAGACCCAGTTCCGCCATCTTGGCGAAGCTGGCGTGGGTCTCCTCCAGCACCGAACGGTCGCAGCCGGGGGTGTTGCCGAGCACCAGGCCAGCCACGTAGGCCGCCAGGATGCCGCTGCCCCCCAGCAGCTGGGTGCTGCCCACCAGAAACATCAACACCGCCAGGCTGACGACGGCTAGCCGGGCGGGATTGCGCAGCTGCGGACTGTGCATCAGCATCTGCGCCGCCAGGCGCCCCCCCAGAAACCCCAGCAGGGCCCCGAAGAGGAACTGGCGCCCCGCCGCCGTCAAGAGGGTGGAGGGATCCGCTCCCCCCTGACCGGTGGCGATCCCCAGGGCCATCCCGGCGAGCACCACCGCCATCGGATCGTTCAGGGCTGACTCGCATTCGATCAGATCGAGGAGAGGCTTGGGGAGGTGGCCTGCCAGAGGGCGCAACAGCGCCAGCACCGCAGAGGCGTCGGTGCTGCAGACCATGGCACCGATGAACAGCGCCACCGGCAGCGAGGGATGCACGCTGCTGACGGGAAGCCGCCCCAGCAACAGAACCAGTCCTGTCACCAGCAGCGCGGTGAGCAGGGAGCCGAGCGTCGCCAGACGCAAGGCCGGGCGCAACACGCCGCGCAGTTCCTGCCAGTTGCTGGTCAGCCCCCCGAAGAACAGAACGAGCACCAAGGCCAGCTGCGAGATCTGATCGGCCTGATCCAGGGAGAGCAGTTGGTGGTTGCCGCTGGGCAGGGCATCGACATCGTTGCCGGTGAGCAAGCCCAGCAGCAGCACCAGGAGGATGCCGGGCACGCGCAGGCGAGCCGCGATGTCCTCGAGCAGCACAGCCACCAGCAGCAAGGCCCCGAAGACGGCGAGCAGAAGCGTGAGGGAGGAACTCAACGACCCGGGGGCAAGGCAGCCGCCTTAGCCTGACGTGAGTCCCGCTGCTTGTCATGGCCGACTCCTCCCCAGCCCCCGCGGCGCCAGCCGCCCCCGGCACCGGGGCACCGCTGAAGAAGGGGGCGTTGGTGCGGCTGAATCTCCAGGCCTACCGCGGCAGCGTTGAGGCGGGTGCCAGCGACCCGGAACCACCGACCTACGTGATCGAAGGGCCCGGCGAGATTCTGGCCGTCAAGGGCGCCTACGCCCAGCTCCGCTGGCGTCGACCGGTTCCGGATGTGTGGCTGCGGCTCGATCAACTGGAGGCCTGGAGCGGCTGAGCGGTTCAGAGGTCGAGACGCCGCCGCTCCTCCTGCAACCTGACCCGCCGCAACCCGGCCTCCCGCAGCATCTCGCGCCCGTCGTGCAGGTAGCTGTCGACGTATCCCATGGTGTAGCGCTCCAGTTCCGCCAGCGCGTCTTGCACTTGACCGAGGCAGTGGTACAGGCTCAAGCCGAATCCCCGGGCCGAAGGAGGACAGGGCCGGGAGCGAAAGAGGCTCTCCACCTTCTCCAACCGTTCCCCGCTACGGACCAGGAAGGCACAGAAATCGTCCATCAAGCGGTCGTCATAGGGATCGGCGGCCAGGGCGCGCAACTGGGCTGGGAACGAATCGATGACCTGGCCAAGCAGACCATCGATCGGGGTGTAGACCCTCTGCAGCCACTCCAGCAGAAGCTGGTCGCCGGTCGCGGAAGGGCGACGGCGGGAGCGTCCCGCTGCTTCGGCGCCGGACGGAGAAGCATCCGCCCCTGGAGGCTGGCCGCGCACCCGCTCGCGCAGCACCTCCCAGGCGGCATTGAGGGCGAGGATGCGATCGTCATTTCCGCCCGCGTCGGGATGGTGGCGCTTGACCAGTGCGCGATGGGCCGCCTTGATCTCCGCCGGTGACGCCCCCGGCTTCACCCCCAGCACGGCATAGGGATCGCTGGCGGACTGGGGCATTGAATCGATCCGTTCAGTGCCCATCTTCGCGGATCGAAGCCGAAGCAGAAGCTCCTCCCGCCGAAGCGGGGAGTTGATACCACCTTGGGCCAAGGCAATGTGGGGTTGGCCGAGTCGCCGTACGGATCAGAACTGGAACCGGGCTTGGATCAGGACCCCGGAGACGGCGTTGGCATGGCCATTGGCGATGTACTGACCGTCAGGACGGCTCAGAAGGAAGAGAGCGGCGCCGCCACTGATGGTGTCGATCAGCTGGAATTTATAGCATCATTCCCGGGCGCCCTTACCGCCTTTGCGCCCGTCACAACCGTCGTTGTTCTCCAATGAGGGTACAAAGATGGGCTGAGTTACCGTCGTGCCAAGGGCATGCCCTAGGGGCATATTGATACTGTTTGCACTTCCCTAGACCTGGACTATTCCGCTGTCCAGCTGGTTGACGGAGCCGACGCGCCCAACCCACGCTGAACCGCGATAGGTGCCTTCGGGATAGCCAGCCACACAGATGTCGCTGGAGACCTGCTGCTTGGATCCCGCGGAGTCGTACTTGGCGACTCCGGCAAGATTGAGGTCGCCAGCTTGGGCGGTCTCGGGGGCGACCAGGCCGAGGGCAGCAGGCCGAGGAAAGCGGGAGACGCTGAAAGGGATTCATGGAATTCCTCAAAGCAAAAAAGAATGATGCTGCCGAAGCTGGCGGACGACGGAATGTGGCTCCGCGCTGTCGCGGCGGTCGATGAGACAAAAAAAGCCCCCCGAGTCGGGGGGCGGTTGGAGCGAGTGGCAGGATCAGAACTTGAAAGTGGTCTGAACGAGGCCACCAAAGGTACCGAGACCGTCGCCGGAGCTGAGGTTCGGGCTGTTGATCACCTTCAGTGCATTGGCACTGCTGTCTGTCAGACCACCGCGTGGACGCGAGAGCCAGAACAGCGAGGGGGTGACAGCAATGTTGTCGGTCACCTGGAACTTGTAGTAGAGCTCGAAGGCATAGTTACCGTCGTTGCTGTCGATGTCGCCACCGTCGGCTCCGGTCAGGGAGGTGATGAACGTGGGCTGACCGACCGCGAAGCCGAGGGCGTTGCCCTTGGCGAACAGGTCACGCCAGTTGAGGCCTACATACCAGGACTGGCTGGCAGCGCTATCAAGCAGGTAAACCGGTGATTTCATACCGGTTTCGACAGTGCCACCATAGTTGTAATCGTTATAACCCCAGCCAGCACTGATCGAAGGGAAGAAGCCGCTCTTCAGGGGCTGCCAGTAGCCAGCGACGCTCCAGGAATTGACCCGACCGGAACCATTACCGTTGTAGACCCCGGGCAGAAGTGCCTGGCTGAGGGGCGTACCGGAGATGTTCACACCGCCACTGTTATAAGTATAGGCGCCGGTGAGGTTCCAGTTTTTACCGGTGTAGGCCAGCTGGAGGGTGCCCGTCTGTTGGGAGGCAGAGTTGCCGATGCCACCGCAATCTCCGAGGGTGTAGCTGACGCAGCTATCGCTGTTAGGAGCGCCGTTGTCAGCGTTGCCAGAGATGTAGACACCACCGAAGCTGAAGCCGGTCTTGCCAGCCTGCTTCCACCACAGACCGCTACCAGCACCGAGCAACTGGCTGTAGGCACCAGGGGCACCGTTGAAATCCCAATACTTGAGAATCTTGTCGGCGGTGTAGACACTCGGCTTGACGGCAAGACCATCGTCCTGTCGCATGCGGCCGCCCACCACGGCAGTGAAGCCGGAGCCGATCGGGAAGCGGTAGAAGAGGCGGTTGATCGCCACCACATCGCCACAGTCAACACCGGTTCCGCAGCTCTCCTCGAAGGCGGCATCCAGGTTGGCCAGAGGGGTGACCGTGTTGCTACTGCTGAAACCACTATCACGGAAGTTACCGGCCCGCAACGTTGTACGGAGCAGATCCTTGCCGCTGAAGCTGGTGTCGAAGTTCAGGCGAACGTCATAGTTGAACGTCAGCGCCTCACGCAGGTTCTGATAGACCCCTCTGGAATCAGGACCGTAACGGCCATCGTTAGCCTGGTTGCCGCTGTAGCTGAGGGCACCCAGCACCCAGCGGGTGTCGGCGCGGAGTTTGGTGGTGGTGGAGAACTGGCTGGCCTCCAGCTCACCCACCTTGGCCTCGAGACCATCGACTCGGCCGCGCAGAACGGCGAGTTCTTTCTCGAATTCCTTCATCAGACGCTTCAGCTCATCGGTCACTTCAGTGACGCGATCGAGACAGGCGTTGAGCAGGGCTGCAGCTTCGTAGCGGGTCATCGCCTTGGCGCCGCGGTAGGTGCCATCGGGATAACCAGCGACGCAGCCGTAACGCTCAATCAGGTTGCTGAGTGCCTGAAATGCCCAGTCGGTGGGCTTGACGTCGGAGAACTGATTGATGCTGGTGACCTGCTCCTCAGCCCCCACGGTGTCGTACTGAGCGACACCCGTGAGATTGAGGTCAGCAGCCTGAGCGGCCAGAGGGGCGACCAAGCCAAGCGCGGCAGGAGCCAGCAGCAGATGCTGGAAGAGTTTCATTGGGTTCCTCACACCAAATCGAGGATTATGCCCACCGGGAAGTGGCGGGCGTGAGCAATATACCCAGGACTCGCGCCAAACAGGCTCAAAAAGGACACATGCCCCCGTAGTCCCCGACACAAACCGTGCCCAGAAGTGTTCGGATTGAAAACCGGAACGTGGGCTGTTTCCAAAGAGCCCGGCGCGCAGCCCGTGCTGTCTTTCTTTCCCGAACCGCAGCTGATCGTGGCCAGACTGAGCGGTGATCTGCCTCTCGCAAGACAGCGCGAAGACAAAGCTGAAAACCCTCAATTTCTGAAAGTTCCCTTCACGGTTAGCACCTCTGTCAGGGCTGGCAGGAGGGGGCACACAGGCCATACCTTCTCCTCATCGGAGTTGGCTGTTTTGATCGGCATGTCGAAGGCAGCGGCAAGGGCATGGCCACTGAAGGAAGCAGCCCTTCAGAGCACGGCCACTGATCAGGATTCAGTGACAGCCTGATAAAAGCCATGTCAATCGGAACAAAGGTGTCGCTGTTCGTATCATGGATGCGATGGAGACCCCAGCCTGTGCTGAGCGAAAGCAGCCAATCACGGCTGGAAGCCTGTCAGGAGGCGGAGAGGCCCAGAGACTGAGTGTGGCGATGCCTCCAGAGGCTGAACTGCGTCCATCTCCGTGTGCTGACTCCATAATTGGCCGCAAAGATCCAACTGATGCCGAACCCAAGGCGGTGCCTTGCAGCTGGCTGAAAGCCCTGGGAGCGCCGGCGTATAAAACTATCTTGAAGACCGTTTCCTCGGTGTCCAGACTGATGCAGGACAACTGCCATCAGGTGGTCAGAGGATTGGGTTTCCCAGTCTCTGGGCTGGACATCAGCAAATTGCAGAGTTTTTGTGGCCTCTTCCGCGCAGGCGATGCTGCTGAGGTCAGCGTGCCAAAAGTCATCGCTGCGGCGACCGACGATCTCCTCCAGATCGAGATCTCGGGCGCGGATCACGCAGCTGCGCATGCGCCCTGCCAGACCAACCCTCCCAAGGCGAAGCAAATAGCCGCCGCAGCCGAGCGTGGGAAGTTCACCGGTAGTAATAGCCGGCTGAGAAGCATAACCATACAAGCTTACACAAAAAAGCCTGGCCGTAAAGACGGCCAGGCAGGAAGCAATTGCCACTAGGGGGCGGTTTCGATCAGAACTTGAAGGTGGTCTTGACGAGGCCACCCAGGTTGTTGAACGAGTCGCCGTTAACCTTCTGGAATTGGCCGAGCGGGGCACTCAGATAGAAAAGGGCCGGGGTCACGCTGATGTTGTCGGTGACCTGGAACTTGTACCACCATTCCCAGGCATAGTTGCCATCGTTGGGCTTGACGACTTCGTCGTCACCCGACTTGGTGAAGAAGGTGGGCTGACCCACCGCCATACCCAGGGCGTTGCCCTTGATGAAAGCGTCGGTCCACTGCAGACCCACATACCAAGACTGGGACTGGGCTCCATCAATCTCAGCGAAATCGGAGCTGGCAGAGTTGAGACCCCAACCGGCGCTGATCGAGGGGATCAGACCGGAGTTGGTGGGCTGCCAGTACCCGCTGACGCCAACAGAATTGGTGCTGGTGGACAGCGCGTAGCCGACCAGAGTCAGGGGCGTGGCGTTGCCGCTATAGAGACCCGCTCCACTGGAGTAGGTGTAGGCGGCAGCCAGGCCGAAGTTGGCGCTGCCATAACCCAGCTGAACAGTGCCGGTCTCCTCGGAACCGCTGGTGCCGATGCCACCCATGGAAGGATCGCCCACGTCACCATTTTGCGAGACGTAGTTGGCGCTGATGCTCCAGTCGCCACTCTTCCACCACAGGCCGCCACCGGCACCGAGGTTGAGGCTGTAGGTACCAGGTGCGCCGGCGTAGGTGAAGATGTCGAGGACGGTGTCAGCCGGGTAGACACTGGGCCACAGGGCGAGCATGTCGTCCTGACGGACACGACCGCCGATCGTGGCCGTGAAGCTGGAACCAATCGGGAACTGGTAGAAGAGGCGGTTGATCGCCACCACGTCGCCGCAATCAGCGCCTGTTCCGCAGTCTTCCTCAAAGCCCACCTCGGTGGCGTTCAGGCCAACCACCGGGCCGCCAAACGGGGAATCCTTGAAGTTGCCCGCCCGCAGGGTGGTGCGCAGCAGGTCTTTGCCGGTGAAGCTGGTGTCAAAGATCAGGCGGACGTCGTAGTTGAACGACGTGGCTCCTTGCAGCTGTTGGGCCGCGTCCTTGAGCAAGCTGTTGTCACCGCCGTAGCTGTTGGCGCCCACCACGAAGGTGGCGATGCCCTTGAGCTTGGTGGTGGTGGAGAACTGGTTGGCCTCCAGCTCACCCACCCGGGCTTCCAGGCCATCCACCCGGCCGCGCAGCACGGCGAGCTCCTTCTCGAATTCCTTCATCAGGCGCTTGAGCTCGTCGGTCACTTCGGTGACGCGATCGAGACAGGCGTTGAGCAGGGCGGCCGCTTCGTAGCGGGTCATCGCCTTGGCGCCGCGGTAGGTGCCATCGGGATAACCGGCCACGCAGCCGTAGCGCTCGATCAGGTTGCTGAGCGCCTGGAACGCCCAGTCGGTGGGGCGAACATC
>JBILGK010000063.1:0-12945 GCA_044351065.1 Cyanobium sp. | reverse complement strand
CGATCAGATCATCCAGTCGTCCCTCCGGGGTATCGGGTAGAGCGCGCCGCTTTCCTGGTCGCATCGCCACGCGGAAGCCGATCGCCTTGCCTTGCATCTCCTCTCGCTTCTCAATCCCCTGGTAGCCAGCGTCGGCGTAGACCACTGTCTCCTCTCCGTGCAGGAGCTCTGCAGCTGGGGTCAGGTCATGCACGTTCGCAGAGGTTTTCTCCACTGAGTGGATGAGGCCGTTGTCCTTGTCCACACCGATGTGGACTTTCATGCCGAAGTACCACTGGTTGCCCTTCTTGGTCTGGTGCATCTCAGGATCCCTCTCCCCCTTCTTGTTCTTGGTGGAGCTGGGAGCTGCGATCAAGGTGGCATCGATGATCGTTCCCTGCTTCATGGCCATGCCGTTGGCCTTGAGGTGAGCCTTCACCGTCTCAAAGATCTGCTTCCCGAGATCGTGCCTCTCCAGCAGGTGGCGGAAAGCGAGGATCGTGGTTTCATCCGGGATCCTCTCGCTGATCAGGTCGATGCCTGCAAAGCGACGCATCGTCGGCACCTCGATCAGCGCATCCTCCATCCCCGGGTCGCTGAGGTCGTACCACTGCTGCATCAGGTGAATCCGCAGCATGGTCTCCAACGGGTAGGCAGGACGGCCGCCCTTGCTGCCAGCCTTGGGATAGTGGGGCTCGATCAGATCGATGAGGGCCTTCCAGGGCACCACAGCCTCCATCTGGGCCAGAAATCGCTCCCTCTTGGTGCGTTTCCTCGCGGTGGTCTGCTCGTAATCACCGAATCCAAGCTGCTTGCCGCCCATGAACCCAGTCACCTCCTGCGATCACAGAGGCATTGTCGCGTGGATCCGCCCGGCTATCCAGAGTTTCCCTAGCTGGGAATTTTTCGCGCTCGACGCAATGCCGCAGGAACTGCGCCAGCGATTGTGCCCGGATCTGCCGGGCCCGGCTCCCAGGCGCCCAGCCCCGTAGGCAGGCATCAAGGAGGGCGGCCGCGTCGGCTGGCTGGCGTGGGCCCTCCAGCAGCTGCACCGCCAGCTCCAGCACCGGGGCGTAGTGCTGCTCCCAGGTGGTCGGCTTGATCGCACTGCCGTGTTCAAGCTTTTGACGGCGGAAGTTCGCAATGGCATCGCGCCAACTCACCTGCCGCTGGGGTGCATTTCCGTCGGCGATAGACGCCGCGTCCTGCAGACCGTGACCCTTGAGGGTGAGCAAATAGATGTTCCGCACCCTGGCGAGAATCGAAGCCACCTCAGATGAGGCCCAGGAAAAGGGCAGGCCGACAGAGTTGAACTGCCCGGTACTGCGCAGCTCCAGGCGTGCCCGGCCGCGATGCTCGCGAAGGATCCAGCCCTTGGCTGTGGAGGAGCGGGCAGCGGTGCGCAGGACCTCTTCCTAGGCTTCGTCAGGTCGCCTCTTGGGCACCCGCTTGTACGCAAGATGTACGCAAAACTAGCTCAAGCCGCTCGATCAGCATCGTTCAAGGTCAGTCGGGAAGCGAGTTCTGGAGCGAGATCCCAGATCCCAACAAGGCGAGATTCCTGCTTTGGGAGCACTAGGACGCAGGTTCGAATCCTGTCGCCCCGATTGACTTTTCAGGGATTGCTCCAAGGAGCCGTGCCCAAAACGTGCCCAAACTCGAGGCTGGCCCGGCTCTGGTCGAGCATCGATCTGAACCAATCGGCACCGGTGGGCCAATGCCTCTTCATTTCGGCCACCTGAGACGATCAGGCCACGCATGGATCCTCGATGGAGAGGCCATCTATGCCGCGGCCCGGGATCCTGTCCGATCGGCACGGTGGAGCTGTGGGCTCGCTCGCGGTGGTTGTCGTGTTCCAGTGGCAGCGAAAGCTGGACTGCCACTGGTTGCCGGACGGCCCATGGAGATGGCGAACCTTCTGCAGCCGATGTTGGCGGGCTGACGGTTGAGCGGGGTGGCAGCGGCGGCCAGGACCGTTAGGCCGCGGCGTTCCCCACAGCGGAGCGACGCCTATCCGGGGTTTCACCACCCCGGGGAGTGCCTCTTGCCCCCATGGCAACAGCAGATGTCCTTCCCCCGGCTGTCCAAGCCCACCCGCCATGCTCACCGGAACTGAACTGCTCGCCAAGGTCAAGGACCTGGGCGATGCCTCCAAAACGGAACTCGTCCGCGCCACCGGTTACGTCTCCACCAAGGAAGACGGCACGGAGCGCCTGAACTTCACGGCGTTCTACGAGGCCCTGCTGGAAGCAAGGGGCATCCACCTAGGTCCGTCCCGAGGGGATGGTGTTCCAGGCCGCAAGCTGAGCTACGTGACCCACGTGCTGTTCAACGGCAACCTGCTGGTGGGCAAGGCCTACACCGCCCTGCTGGGCTTCAAGCCGGGTGATCCGTTCCAGATTCAGCTGGGCCGGCGGCAGATCAGGCTCGTCCCGCTCGATGCCTCGCAGGAGGCGGAGGAGGGCTCTGGCCCTGATGGGGCGGGGCAGCAGTCGGGGGCGGAGCCGGCAACTGCTGCCCCTGCGTGATCGCTGGTGCACGGGGGGCGTTATTGCCCGCCTCTGGCCCTGGGCCCGCCACCGGCGGGCCTTTTTCATGGCCTCACGGCCCCGCGGCAGGGTCTGCAGTGCCAACTGAGCTATTCACCGGCAGACTGCTGAGGCACGCCACACCCGCAAGCTGCCTGCGGTGCTCCACTCCAAGGGCCAGCCGACGGTCTACGTCTCCTCCACCTTCATCGACCTGGAGGCTCACCGCGCCGCGCTCAAGGCCGCGCTGGAGAAGGCGCGTTACGACGTGGAGTGCATGGAGAAATACACGGCGTTCGATCAGCGGCCGCTGGATCGCTGCCTGGCGGATGTGGCGGCAACGGATGTGTATGTGCTGCTGATCGCCCACCGCTACGGCTACAGGCCAGCAGAAGACAACCCGCAGCGGCGTTCGATCACCCACCTGGAGTACGAGGAGGCAAGCCGCCGCAACAAGCCGCGCCTGGTCTTCACGGTCGATCGCAAGCAACTGTGGCTACCGGATTGGATCGACAGCGGCGAGGACGGCACCGACCTGGCGGCCTTCCGGGCCGAGGTGGAGGCTTCCCACGGCGTGAACCGCTTCACCACAGCCGATCAGCTCGCCAGCCTGGTGCTGCAGGCGCTGCAAGCGCTCCGGTCACCCTCCATCGCGGCCCCTTCTCCACGAACCCGCAGCTACACCCCCACCGACCTGCAGCACTGGGTGGAGCGCCACCAGGCCCGCCTGTCAGAGGCGTTCCTGGGCCTCCCGTCGGTGCAGGCCCGCCAGGTGCACGTGCCGCTGGATGTGTGCCTCACCCCAGCGGGGGCGCTGGCAAAGGAAGGCCCGCGACTGCTGGAGCCGCAGGATCTGGAACCCCTGCTGGCGGCAGCGGGCAGCCATGTGCTGCTGCTCAGCGGCGATGGCGGGGCGGGCAAAACGAGCCTGGCCTTTGCGATCGCCCGCTGGTGGCTGGCGGGAAAACCCGGCGGTGTGGTGCGGTTGCCGGTGCTGATCGAAACCGCCCTGGCGGAAGGGGAGACGGTGGCGCTAAAGGTGGGGGCCTGGTTGGAGGAGCAGCTGGGCGAACCGCCAGGGGTGGAGCTGGTGGCGGCGCTGCTGCGAGAGCGGCGGCTGGTGCCAATCCTCGATCATGTCTCGGAGCTGGCGCCGACGGCGAGGCAGCGACTGCTGGCGGGGTTGCCGCCGGGCCTGGTGATCACCACCAGCCGCAGCCCGAACGATGGCTGGAAGGGGTGCGCCTTGAGCCAAATCGTGCCACGACCGATCGCGTTGGATCGGTTGCAGTCGTTTTTTGTGGAGTACCTCAAGGGTCGGGGGCAGGGGGATGTGCTGCGGGACGATGAACTGGTGCCCGCCCAGAACCAGCTGCGCCGCATCGTGGGCGACAAGCCGATCACGGCGTTGCTGGCGCAGATGTTCATCGACGATGTGATCGCCAATCGGCAGAGGGGCCTGCTGGCGGGGTCGGTGCCGCAGCTGATGCTCAGCTACGTGCGACGGCTGGATACCCCGGTCGATCCCTCTCAGCGTGAGAGGGCAGGGCTGACGATCGACAGTGAGCGAGTGCAACGGGCGCTGAAGTGCCTGGCGTTGGCCAGCCATCGGCAGATGGGTGGTGATGGGGAGCCTGCGTATCAACCGCGGGAGTTCAGCCGTGCGCTGGCCAAGGAGACGCTGCAGCAGCCCGAACCGGAAGGGCTGGGGCTTAGGGCGGAGGAATCGGAAGGGGTGCTTGGTTATCTGGGAGAGCGGCGGTTGTTGGTGAATCCGGGGGAGGACAGCAGCGAACTGCGCTTTCCGCTCGATCCGCTGGCCGATTACCTGGCGGCGCTGGCGCAGCTGGAGGTGCTGGAAACCACGAGTTGGAGCACGGGGCAGAAGGCGGCATGGGAGACGTTTCTGGCGGGGCTGGAGCAGCGGCTGAAGCAAGCGGCGGATCTTTCGCGCTCGCGCGGCTTCTTCCTGGCCCTGCGCGATGCCGCCCTGGAGCGCCGCGGCCGCGGGGTGCCGGAGGAGGTGCCCGACCGGTTGGCGGAGCTGGGGGGATTGAATCCGGAGCGGGAACGCGAACGGCTGGCGGAGCAGCGTGCCCGCAAGTGGATGTGGGAGCTGCTGGTGCCGATCGCCAGCGAACGCCGCGACGCGATCAGCAAGTTGGCGGCGATGGCGGCGGCCGGGGCCGAGCCCGAGGATCGGCGTTCGGTGGCGGTGGTGGCCAGCGAACGCCTCAGCCAGGTGCTGGCCAATGGCGATCTCCCTGGAGAAGAACGGCAGGAAGCTGCGATGGTGCTGGGCCTGATCGGCACAGAGACGGGCATCGAGGCACTGGAGGGTCTGGCGGGAGATGGAGGGCAAACACCTGGGCTGCGCCGCACGGCGCTGGAGGCGCTGGGGCTGACGGCCCGAGATCAAGCCGCGCACCGCCCGCGCATCGAGGCGTTTCTGGAGGAACAGCTGCGCGCCGACTCCCTAGATCTGCTGGTGACCGGTGAGGAAGGCTGGGCAGAGCACGACCTTCGCCTGCCGCCCCTGCAGGGAGCCTCCAGGGCGTTGCAACTGGCGGCGTCCGCAGATCTGCCCCTTCTTGGCAGCGACCGGGAAATGCGAGTGCCGATGCTCACCCTCACCGCCCTCCAGGAGGGCGAGGCCCTGCGGATCCGCACGGAGGTGGTGACGCCATCGGTGTGGAGGTTGCCGCTACCCGGCGGCGAACAGCTGGAGCTGGTGGTGGTGGAGGGCGGCGAGGCCGCCATCGGCTCCCCGGAAACGGAGGAAGGCCGCAGCTGGTACGAAAACCAGCGCGATGGCTGCAAGGGCGTGAACGTGGAGGCGGAACGCACCGTGCGGCTGGAGCGGTTTGCGCTGGCGCGCCACCCGATCACCCAGTCCCAGTGGCAAGCGGTGGCGATGTTGCCGCGGCTGGAGCGGGACCTGAACCCCACCCCCGGCAGCTACAAACCAGACGACCTCTGGGAACGCTTTGCTCAGCCAGGAGCGCTGCCGGTGGACAGCGTGAGCTGGCTCGATTGCCAGGAATGGCTGGGCCGCCTGAACCGCTGGCTTCTGGAGCAGTGGAGCGAGCTGGGGGGCCAGGGGGCTGCCCCCCAACTGGCGCTGCCTGGCGAGGGCCAGTGGGAGGTGGCCTGCCGAGCCGGCGCCACCACACCCTTCCATTTCGGCGACACGCTGGATGGCTGCTGGGCGAATTACGACGGCGGTTACACCTATGGCCCAGGCCGCAAGGGTGCCTACCGCCAGCGGCCGGTACCGGTGGGCTTCTTTGGCCTGGTGAACCGCTGGGGGCTGGCGGAGTTGCACGGCCAGCTGTTCGAATGGTGTGGCGACCAGTGGCACCCTGATCCGACGGGCGAGGTCTGGCCCGGGGATGGTCTGCCTTGGGAGGGGGTGGATCCGGCCCTGGAGGCCCTGG
The DNA here is from genome assembly GCA_044351065.1 of Cyanobium sp. Lineage (GTDB taxonomy): Bacteria > Cyanobacteriota > Cyanobacteriia > PCC-6307 > Cyanobiaceae > Cyanobium. The sequence continues at coordinate 7,001 of JBILGK010000063.1, read as the reverse complement.
GATCGTCCCAGAAGGAGTGGAAGCTGCTGCGCGGCGGCTCCTGGTTCGGCGAGCCCCACAACTGCCGCGCCGCCATCCGGGGCAGCGACCTCCCGGCCGGCGTCAACCCCAACGGCGGCGTTCGCCCCTGCTGTCTCCTCCCCCCAGGCTCCCTTCTTGGTTCTTGAGCCCTTTTGCCCTTTGCCCTTGGGCTGTTTGGTTTTGCCCTGGCTGTTGGATTGGGGGCTGTCCGGCTGTTTGGCTGTTTGGCTGTTTGGCTGGAGGCTCTGGCGCCGCAGGCGCCTCGATTTTTTCTCCCCTGTTGGATCGTTTGCCGCAATGAATGCCCCCAGCCGCGGCGAACTGCCGATCATTCAGGCCACCATGGATCTGATCCAGTGGTTTGTGCCCCTGCTCAACCGCCTGCCCCGCGATCACCGCTTTGCCCTCGGCGATCGTCTCGTCGCCGGCCTCTACGACCTGCTGGAGGGCCTGGAGCCGCTCAATGCCCGCCTCGATCTGCTGCGCCTGCAGATTCGCCTGTTGCACAACTTCCAGCTGATCGATGATCGCCGCTACGAGCATGTGGCCCGCCTGGTGGAGGAGGTGGGGCGTCAGCTCGGGGGCTGGATCAGCCAGCAACGGCGCCAATCCCAGGCGGCCGCTCCGGCCTGAGCCTCATCGATGGCCAAGCCACAACCTCCGCTGCGGAATCTCTATCCCCGCATCACCAGCTTCTCCACCCTGCTCACCGCCTTCCGCAAGGCGAGCAAGGGCAAGCGCTATCGCCCCGATGTGCTCACCTTTGCCGCCAACCTGGAAGCCGAACTGTTCCAGCTGCAGCACGAGCTGCGCAGCTTCTCCTACGCCCCCGGGCCCTACCGGCAGTTCCTGGTGCGAGAGCCCAAACCGCGCCTGGTGAGCGCCGCACCCTTCCGCGATCGGGTGGTGCATCACGCCGCGGTTACGGCAGCCATCGCGCTCTGCGCCGCTTTGCGCGGGCCTGCCGTGAACACCGCTGGATCCTTCAGGCCGACATTCGCCTCTACTTCCCCTCGATCGATCACCTCGCGCTGATCGCCCAGCTGGAGCGGCGGATCGTCTGCCCCGGCACCCTCTGGCTGCTGGCCGTGATCCTGGCCAACGGTGCCAGTGGTGGCCCTGCCATCGATGCTTTTCCCGGTGACACCCTGCTCACGCCCATGGAGCGACCCCGTGGGCTGCCGATCGGCAACCTCACCAGCCAGTTTCTGGCGAATCTCCACCTCGATGCCCTCGATCACCACCTGCGGGCCCTACCCGGAGTCAGGGCCAGCTTGCGCTACGTGGATGACCTGGCCCTGTTCGCCGATCACTCCGAGCCGTTGCAGCAGGCCCTGAGCGTTTTGCGGGAAGACCTGGCTGGCCTGCGGCTGCGTGTGCACCCACAGAAAACCCACCTCCACCGCACCGCCAGCGGCGCCAGTTTCGTGGGGTTTCATCTGATCGGCGGGCGCATCCGCCTCCGTAATCACAGCCTGCTGCGCATACGCCGGGGTCTGCGCCGCTGCGCCCAAGGGTTGGCGCACCGCCGTCTCCGCCATGCCCGGGCCCGCGCCTCCGCCCTGAGCTGGAACGCCCACCTGGCCCATGGCAACACCAATCGGCTGCGCCGTCCCGGCCAACGTCAACACCAACAACGGCGTTCGCCCCTGCTGTCTCCTCCCCCCAGCACCCTTCACCGTCAGAGCCGCTGGAAGGGATTCCAGCGGGAGTGCCAGAAGGGTCCAGACCCGAGGGTCCAGAGCCGCTCCGGTGATCGGCGATCCCCGCTGGTAAGGCCTCCCCCGAGCCAGCGACCGCACGATCCGCACTACCCCAGCCCACTGCCCCATGGCCCCAAACCTGGGTGATACGGTGGGCCATCACTCTTGTTTCCCCCAGACAGCGGTGTCCTCCCAGAAAGAAATGCCTGAGAACTTATAGGCTCCACACACCATGGATCTCATCACTGGGCATATCCTCAATCACTTTCTCGGTTTGGCAGCGAACCTGCATTCCGATTACATCATCACGGCGTCGAAAGATAGACAAGCGGCACAATTTCTGGAAGCTGATCAGGCTCGCGAGGCGCTGAAAGCCTGGCGTTCAATTGCCGACGATTTCCGCATCGCTTGCCTTGAATTGGCAGACCAGCATGAACAGCTGTGGGTTTCGCCGGCCCAGAAGCAGTTGCGGCCGTTGTTGCGCGACCCGAGTTTTCATCAGGATTTCGTCGAGTGGCTGCAAGTTGGTGGCATTGAGGAGGGAGAACCAGTCAAGGCGCGCATGATTCAGAAGATGGAGGTCCTGCTTTCGGGAGCTGAGATTAGCGAGGAGCAGCGCCAGTTTCTGCACAACCATTTCTTTGCTGCCCTGGATAAGGCGGTCTTTGCGGATGATGTTCTTTCGCGATGGCGCTTCGATCTCAGTCTTCGCTTTCTGCGAGAGCAAGTTGCTGAAGGAAGACGATTGGCTGAGGAAGCTGCAGGGAAGTATGCACCAGAGCGTCAATTGGCTGCACTTGAGGCTTATTGCCGCCACGCCTTGTTGAGTTGGGACATTATCGACCTTGCCAGTTTGCCGAATGACCCAGATATCGCCACCCAAAGGCTGTTGTTGCGGCAGCTGTATATGCCACTACGTATTGGATTTGAAGCGCAACAGTCTGATCGCGATGATCAGGTCATGCTGGTCAACTTCGAGCGGCAGCGTGAAGCTTCCCGCCTGCGCGATGCCGGCCGCCGCGATGCACGTGATGCGCACGCGACCCATGCCCTAAGCGCCCCGGTGGCGATTGGCGAGCGACTTGGGACTGGCCAGCGTTTTGTTGTGCTTGGAGACCCGGGGGGTGGCAAAACCACCATGCTGCGCTGGCTGGCCACGGCCTTTCTGCTCCGCCATATCAACGACCCCGCCTTTGACCAGCTTCCGGATGTCCAGACACTGCCAGAGCAGAACTGGATTCCTGTGTTGATTCGCTGCCGCGAGATTGGCGAGGATGACCTGTGCCGCTCATTCAAAGATGTGCTGAAGATGCATCTTGATAAGTCAGAACTTCAGCCTCAAGAAGCCCAAGTGATGTTTGCTGTGATCCTCGATCGGCTCGCCAAAGGTGAGGTGCTGCTGTTGGTGGATGGGCTGGATGAGATCAGCAATCTGCGTGTGCGGCAGGCCTTTTGCCAGCAGCTGGAACGCACCGCCGTGCGTTATCCAAGTGCGCCGATTCTGGCGACCTCTCGGATCGTTGGTTATCGCGACATGCCCGATCGTATGCGCACAGGATTTGCCCACGGTGTGATCGGCGACTTGCATCCAGAAACCAAAGACTTGTTTGCTAAGCGCTGGGTGGAGGCGACCGAGGCACACCAACCAAAGGCGAACCGGGAGAGAAGTGCGAAAGACCTGATGGCAGCCTTGCATTCGTCTGATCGCATCGAGCGGCTCACCAGCAATCCGATGTTGCTGACTACCATGGCATTGGTGAAGCGAAAGGTAGGAAAGCTACCCACACGCCGCCATAAACTCTATGCCGAAGCTGTTTCAGTGTTGCTGAACTGGAATCCAAATATTTACACCGTGATTGAGGATGATGAGGCTTTGCCTCAGTTGGCTTTTCTGGCCTACGAGATGTGCCGCCGCGGTGTGCAGCAGCTCTTGGGGGAGGAAGTGCTGGATCTGCTGGATCAATTGCGTGACGATTACCCGAAAATCCGTGCGCTACGTCAACGAAGTTCGCAGGAATTCCTGCATCTTCTCGAGGAGCGTTCTGGTCTGTTGATGCGATCTGGTGTGCACTGGCAGCCAAATCATGCGCAGGAAAAAGCCATCTGGGAATTTCGCCATCTCACCTTTCAGGAATACCTCGCTGCTGTGGCTTTAAACATGGGCTACTACAAGGGCCGTGACGCCAGTCAATCTCTGGCCATGCAGGTAGCCCCCCTCGCCACACCCTCGCCCCAAGAGGCTCAAGAGACAGGCCATTTCCAGGAGAGCGTAGATGCTGTTTCCGACTCCTGGCGTGAGGCTTTGAGGCTGCTGGTTTCGATCTGCAGGAACGATGATGTCGATGCCGTGCTTAAGAGCATCCTCGACCCGAGCCCCGGCGAAGAAGCGGAGAGCACCCAGATGCCGAGGGTAATCCTGGCGGCCCAATGCCTGGCCGAGGAGCCGAATGTCGACGAAGCCACGGCCCGTGAGGTCCTGAAGCGGTTGGTAGCGTCGATTGGCGAGAATGACGGGATCGCCGCCATCGAATCAAGCCTGGAGAAGGTGGCACTGGAGGTGTGGCAATCGCATCCAGACCATCGCGATACCCTGCAAGCGTGCTTGCTGGAAGCCTTCGCTGAGCCAGCCACCTCCATGGGGCGCCACTGCGGCGCGGTATTGGCCCAGCTCCTTGGGACATCCAATTCCATCACCACCGAGGCGGTAGAAGAGAGCCTGGAGACGATGCGCCACTGCCTGGCCTCTTCTGACCACTCAGAAGCAATCTGCGCAGCCCTGCAGGTGCTGGAACTGGCCTATCAAGGATTGCTCGGTGGGAGAGAGGGGCTGGAGCAGGATTTGCTGGCGCTGCTCGGGCGTGGTGGCGCGTGTGCCCATGGGGCTGCCTGGGCCCTGGCTTGGTTGAGCGTGGACGCACCCACGGATCTGGCCAAACGCGGCTCCTTCTCCAACAACCGCCTGAATCCCCCTGTTTTGGCCACGGTGTGGGAGGGAGTGGGCGGCGGTGGTGGCTGGCAACCAACCGATGAACAGTCGGAGCTGCTGTTGGGGGCTCTTGTGCGAGCCAAGGCCTCCGATGGCGATGAGACGCGCTACCTAATACCGCTCATTGCCAAGACGGCTCAGCCCAGATTTGTCTTACCCCTTCTGGATTGCCTGGCGGATGCCGATGCCGCCGTACGGAAGGCGGCCTGTGAAGCCCTGGCCTGGTTGGCGAACCACCTGCTCCTCCAGGGCTCCCTGCCTGCTGCGCAGCTTGCAGCCCTGGAGGAGCAGGTGGGCGCGCGCTTGGTGAGGAACGAATCATTGGCGGATGCGGAGCGCTGTGAGGCGCTGATGGTGCTGGCGTTGTTTGGGGGGGATCGGCTGTTGCGAGAGGTGTTGGCGGATCAAGGAGCACCTGTGGCGCTGCGGCGCCAGGCGGCAGAGGGCTTGGGGCTGGTGGCGTTTCGGTGCGGCGATGGTGATCGACGGCGGCGCCTGCGGCAGGAGTTGGAGGGCTGGTTGCACAGCGATGGGCTGAATCTGTTGGTGACGGATGAGGCGGGTTGGGCGGAGCACGACCGGCGCCTGCCACCCCTGCAGGGAGCCTCCAGGGGGTTGCAACTGGCGGCCTCCGCCGATCTGCCCCTGCTGGGCAACGTCCCTGGCTGTGCGGTGCCGATGCTCACGCTCACTGCCCTGCAGGAAGGGGAGGGCCTGCGCATCCGCACGGAGGTGCTTACCCCGCCGGTGTGGCAGCTGCCGTTGCCGGGCGGCGAACAGCTGGAGCTGGTGGTGGTGGAAGGCCGGGAGTACCTGATCGGTTCGCCGGAGGAGGAAGAAGGTCGTGATGTGTACTCCCTGTTCCGCCGGAATTGCCAGGGGGTGAACGTGGAAGCCGAGCGCCGGGTGGTCCTCGGGGATTACGCGCTGGTGCGCCACCCGCTCACGCAGGCGCAATGGTGCGCGGTGGCGGCGTTGCCCCGACTGGAGCGAGACCTGAATCCCACCCCTGGCAGCTACAAGCCAAACGCCATCTGGGAACGCTTTGCCCAGCCCGGCGGCCTGGCGGTTGACAGCGTGAGCTGGAACGACTGCCAGGAATGGTTGCAGCGCCTGAACCGCTGGCTGAAGGAGCAGTGGCCGGAGCTCGGCGGCGATGGGGATGCGCCCGTGTTTGGCCTACCCAGTGAGAGCCAGTGGGAGGTGGCCTGCCGGGCCGGGGCGGGTACACCCTTCCATTTCGGAGACACGCTCGATGCCAGCTGGGCGAATTACGACGGCGACTACACCTACGGCCCTGGCCGCACTGGTGATTACCGCCAGTGTCCGGTGCCGGTGGGCTTCTTTGGCCTGGTGAACCGCTGGGGCCTGGCCGAGATGCACGGGCAGCTGTGGGAGTGGTGCGCCGATCGGTGGCATCGCGATCTGCTGGCAGGCTCGACTGTTGATGTGAGCCCCTTGGAAGACCCGGATCCAGGTCTGCAGGGCAATCAGGAGCAGGCCTACATGCTGCTGCGCGGGGGCTCGTGGCTCGACGATCCGCACGGCGCCCGCGCCGCCTTCCGGGACGGCGACCGCCCGGACTCTGTCGGCACCGGCGTTGGCGTCCGTCCCGGCTGCTTCTCCCCCCCAGGCTCCCTTCTTGGTCCTTGAGCCCTTGGGCCCTTGGCCCTACCGCTTCGTGGAAGCCTTGCGGCTAGGGCTGTTTGGTTTTGCCCTGGCTGTTGGCTCGCTGGCTGTTGGCTGCTGCGGGATGGCGCCGCAGGCGCCTCGAATGATTTTTGTTGTCGCTCCACCCATCCCCCTCTGATGCGCGCATAGGTTGCGGTGGAGGGCGGGTCGCCCAGCTGCTGCGCGGCGGCTCGTGGATCAACAATCCGCACAACGCCCGCGCCGCCTTCCGGAACAGCAACCACCCGGACACTGACAACACCACCGTTGGCGTCCGTCCCGGCTGCTTCTCCCCCCCAGCACCCTTCACCGTCAGAGCCGTTGGAAGGGATTCCAGCGGGAGTACCCGAAGGGTCACAGACCCGAGGGTCCAGACCCGCTCCGGTGATCGGCGACAACCGTAGGTAAGGCCTGCCCCAAACCCAAGACCGCACGATCCGCACAGCCCCGGCCCACTGCCCCATGGCCCTCGCGACCTGGGTGATTCGGTGGGCTTTTGCTGCCCCTCACACCCACCACAGCGCCCCAGCGCCATGGGCCGCCTGCAACTCCCGCGCCCGCCGCAGCGCCGCGGAGCGCACCACCAGCCAGCAGCGGGCTGAGGGGCTGCCAGAGCGATC
>JBILGK010000031.1:0-39337 GCA_044351065.1 Cyanobium sp. | reverse complement strand
TCCTCTTCGGCGGCCAGTCGGCCGCTGACCTCCTGGAGTTCCCGGCCACAGGTCTGGAGCTCGGCGCGCAGTTCGGCCTCCCGCTGCTCCAGCAGCTGGGAGCTGTTGCGTTGATCCTCGAACTCCCGCTGCAGGCGATCCCGTTCCCACTCTTGCTCCTTCAGGGAACGGCGCAGGTCGTCGGCGTGGTGCAGGCTCTCCTCAAGGGCCTGTTGCCTCTGACGGCTTCTCTCCTCCTCGGCAGCCAGTCGTCCGTTTGCTTCCACGGCCTCCCGAGCGCGGCTTTGCAGGTCGGCTTGCAGTTCCGCCTCCCGCTGGGCGCTTCGCTGCTCCAGCATCTGGCAGCTCTGGTGGTGTCCCTCCAGTTCGCGAAGCAGCTCATCCCGTTCCCGCTCCTGCTGCTGAAGGTTTCTGCGCAGGTCGTCGGCCTGGCGTTCACTGGCCTCAAGAGTCTGTTGCCTCTGTCGGGCTCTCTCCTCTTCGGCGGCCAGTCGGCCGCTGACCTCCTGGAGTGCCAGGGCGCCTCTCTGGAGCTCGGCCTCCCGCTCGGCCGAATTCTGTTCCCATTGCTGGCAACGGGTGCGCTGAAGCTCAAGTTCCCGCTGCAGATTCAGAAGTTGCTCCTGCTGGCTGCGCTCCGCCAGCATCAATTGCTCCAGCTCCTCGTAACCATGGTTGAGCTGCTCGCGAATCGACTGGTTCTCCTCTTGCAAACGGGCGAGATTCTGCTCTTGTCTGTCGTCGTGCAGCGAGGCAAGCAGGGCCTCCACCGGGCTCGCTTCGCGCAGCCGGATCAAGTAGTCGCTGTCGGGTTGGCTGCCTCCCAGTTGGCTGGACAGCTCCAGGTCGAGGTAGGCATCCAGCAGGGCGGGTACTTCGCGCAGCAGGGCCAGGGTGACCAGCGCCTGCAGGGGGGCGGGCTGCTCGAGGGAGGCGAGGGTGGTCGGGGGCTCACTGCCCACCAGGGTCTTGCCGTTCTCGATGGGCAGGTTCCACAGCCGCTCCAGGTGGATCAGCTGGCCCCGGGAAGCCAGCCTCAGCAATCGCCGATAGCCGTTCAGCAACAGCTCCGGTGGACCAAGAGCGCCATGGGGCGGGGGGTAGATCAGGAGCAGGGGGCTCTCCAGGTTGTCCTCCCTGCCGGCTTCCTCCTGGGACTGCGCCTGACCGCCGGCGGCAGCAAGTTTCTCGATAGCCTGCTGGGGCAGGACGAAGGGGCTGAACCAGCGGAACATGGGAGGGTCCAGACGCTCGCTTCAGAACCCAATCTAAGGGGGGACCTGACCTTGCCTGGCCTTGGCTGGCCCGGCGATCCAGCTGGGAGCAGACGGGAAAATGCTCCTAGATCAGGAGCCAAAAACCTTCGGAAGCCGACAAAAAGCACTCTCGATTGAAAAGAGGTGTGGGCATCAGCTTGATGCGGTTGTTGCCAGTCGTTTCGGTGTGCTTTCCGAAAGCAGGCGCCAATGGCCAGTCAGGGTGTCCAACGCTGTTGCAGTTGCTTGTGAGTCTAGTTCTCCCTTGCGCAGCAACGCATACACCCCCAGAGCCAACTCGCGTACGCTCACGTTCGACCGGGTGCTGCAGAGAAGTTCTTCCTCCAGTTCTTCTCTCCGCTGGCGATGCAGGTCCTGATGGACGAAGCTGCTGGCTTCCTGGGCAAGGGCCGTTTCGTTTTGCTCCCGTTCGAGAAGAGCGAGGCAGCGGTTCAGGGATGCCTTTGGTTGGTGGATCAGGTCGTGGAAGTCCAGCAGAAGGCGAGGCCAGCCGCGGCTGCTGCGTTCGGCCGCCAAAACGTGCTGAAGCCAGAGCCGTAGACCTTCCGGGCTGGGTAGGTTCTGGGCCTGCTCCAGGGAGCGGGCTGCCTCCAGCGGATCCCGCAGGGTGAGCAGCATCTCCACCTGGAGAGAACCGCTCTCCAGCCAGGCATCCATTCCTGTCAGGAGAAGGCAGAAACGGGGATCCTTGATCAGCGGCGCGGTGCTGCCGGCATAGACCTGGCAGAGGTGCTGCAACACGCGGCTGCGCCAGCGGATCGCTGCTTCTCCGTGTTGCCAGCCCTCAGGCAGCGGCGCCGTCTGATCCCAGCGGCTGCCCAGTTCCTGCAGCAAGGTCTCATTCAGGGCGAAGAGCCCGCTGGACTCCCAGTAGCCCCGGGGGTTTACATCATTGGGGGGCATCAGGTCGGAGGGGGCATCGAAGCCCGCCTTGCAGAGCATGCCGCTCAGGGCGGAGGTGCCACTGCGATGCATGCCGAGCACGAAGATCAGCCGGTCAGGCAAGCCGCCGCTGACCAGGGCCTGACGCAGCTCCAGCTGGGCCGCCAGGCTCACTGTCAGTTGCCGGGCGGAAGCCAGCAGGAACTCCTCCTCATCTCGGCTGAATGCCTCCCCGAGCACTGCCACGGTTGCGGAGAGAAGCCCATTCAGGAACTGCCGGCAGTGGCTCCCGGCGGCCGGCCGATCCCCGAGCAGCAGCCGTTGTTCCGCCAGGCGGAGGTGCTGGAACGCCAGCTCCACCCACAGGATGACGGAGTCACTGAGGTTCTGCGTCTGCCGCGGCCTTTCCGGGACCAGCGCTGCGGGGTGCATGCGCCGCAGCCCATGGTCCCGAAGCAGGAGAACCAGTTCGAGGGCTCTCTCGGCTGCACTTCCCTTGCCTTCGCCCATCGGCAGCCCGAGATTCGCCAGAGAATGCCAGCGGGCGGTGGCACAGTGGTGCAAAGATCGCCAAAGCAGTCCCCTGGCTTTCCGGGTGGTGGTGGCCATCAAGGGGACGTGGAGCGGGCGGTGCTGACCTGCACAAACAGATCACGAATCAAGGCGAGTTGTTGTTCTGAGTCTTCGGTGAGTCGGGCGAGTTCCAGCTCGCGACGCCGCAGGTCCTCATTTTCGATTGTGAGCAGTCGAACCTGGGCATCCAGTTGATCGCGCTGTTGGACGGCCAGGTCGTGGGCGGCGTGGAAGCTGTCGCATTCCTGCTGGAGCGCGGAGGATTGCGCCTGGAGGGTCTGATGGTCTCGTTCGAGGCCGTCGAACCGGTCTTGCAGGGCCTGGCTCTGGTTCAGCAGGCTTGCGCCTTGCTCCGCGCGGTCCAGCAGCTGGGCATGGAGTTCATCGCGCTGTTGGATGGCCAGGTCGTGGGCGGCCCGGAGGTTTTCGCATTCCTGCTGAAGCGCGGAGGATTGCGCCTGGAGGGTTTGTGTATCGTTTTGAAGGTTGGTGCTGCGCTCCTCGCTGTGCAGGAGTCGCGCGTTGAGGTCGTCGCGCTGTTGGATGGCCAGGTCGTGGGCAGCCCCGAGGCTCAGCTGTTCGCGTTCGAGGCTTTCCAACTGGCCCTGCATCCCTTCCAGGAGACTTTGCAGGGTGGCGCATTCCAACTCACGCTCTTGGACCTGCCGATCGAGTGCATCCGACTGCTGTAGAGCTAAGGCCAAGGCATCTTTCTGATCGGCATCTTTCTGGACCAGGTGATCCCTTTCCGATTCGAGTGCAGAATTTCTGCCACGCAGTTGGTGCAAGCTTAGTTCGAGGGACTTTATGCTGTCCAGCAGTTCTTCCTGCTGCAGGCTAGAGGTATGGGATTTCTGTTGCTGATTCCTCTCGCGGATCTGATATTCGTTCAGCTGTTTTTCCAGTAAGCGATAGCGGTTCTCCAGCTCTTCTGTATGTCTTTGCGCCTCTACGCAAATCTCTTGCATTGCCTGACATTCCGTCATCAGGAGATCTCGCTGCGACTCCACAGCCCGAATGCTTGCAAGCAGGCTTTCCTTTTCCGAGTCCTTGGCCTGGAGGGACAGAGATTGCGCCTGGCATTCGGCGCTCAAGCGGGCCCTCTCAGCCTGTGCCTGTTCGAGTTGTCGCTGTAGCAGCTTCCTCTCATCCCGCTTCCAACGGGAGGGATCCTGCTGGGAGCGCCGAAAGCACGCCTCTTCCAAGCGATAGGCCAGATCCTGGGCTAGTGGAGCTGGCTCCTTTTTCCCGCCTCGCTCCGCCCAGCAGACCAAGGATCCCAGATGGGTGAGGAGGGAAGAGGCACCGTCCAGCACGGGGGCGGCATCATCAGCCTGGAGCAGAAGGAGGCCGGATTCGGGCTGTGGGGGCGTCTGTTGGCCCCACCAGTCCTGGAAGATCTCATCCAGGGTTTGCTGGTGCCGCAACTCCTCTCCACGAAGGGTGAGGTTCGGGTGCCGGCCCCGGAGCTCTTGCGGGGAGAGGGGGCCATCAAGACGGGGGTCGTTGTAGCAGTACCAGGGGACCTCCATTCCCTGGGGTCCCACCAGCGTGGGGCAAAGCTGCAGGCCAGGGGGAAGGCCGTTCGGCCACTCCTCACGAAGCCGCTCCGCATAGCGGCTGTTGGGTTGGATCACCAGCAGCCGCTCGCAACAAGACTCGGCTTCTCTCAAGAGGGCTGGGTCTTGGATTCCGACCAGTACAGCCCATGGAGTGTCTCCAAAAAGCCCGGACGTTCTTGCGGTACCTGGGGCGTCCAGATCACTGACCCTCACCCTTACAGTCCAAACGCTGATCCCACTTTATAGGGGAGGCGAGGTTTGGGGGGGAGTATTGCCAGGCTCGGGGAATTCTTCATTGTGTTTCTGGCACAAATCATCCTGACCTGTACTCAATAGCAAAGCTTGGGATCTGGCTTGGCCTCGCGCCTGAGGCTGTTGCCTCCCTGATTGGGCCGTCGGTGGTGCCGATCAAGCTGCGATGCAATTTGCCTGTGTATTCGCTGTAGTGGTGGGGTTAAAGCGCGGAATTATAGAGAGTGAACCGAAGGTATCGGGCACATATCTGCTTTGGGTGATGAGTGGTCGACACGGTTGCAAGTTAATGTCAGCGTGACAGGATACGTCAGACATGCGCTAATTCAGTTTGAGGCGATACCGGTCTACGTCCGGGTAGTTAGCCGGATTGTCCCTGAGCAACTCCTTCTTGATCAGCGGACAGCCGAGATCGAGATAGAGAACCTCATGCATGTAGTGGTGGGGATTCAGGAGTTGGCCTTCGCTGAGTTTTTCTGCGGTTTGTCGTTGCCAGCTGTCGATCGGGCTGTCAGCGTACTTTGCAAGGGTAAGGGCAACCAGCTCCTGGATTTCATAGACCGGTTTCCATTGTATCTGCATTTGTTCAAGCTTGCGAGCCAGGGCTAGTTCACCAAATTGAATAACGTCATCCTTGGATTGCAAGGAACGTTTTTGGTATTCTGAGAAGAAAGAATCAAGCAAGGCATCGCAGTGCTGAAAGCGTCTGACGAGCAGGAAGTTGCTCTGAATGTGGTGGAGAAACTGATGACTGTCTGTGAGGCCTATGATATCTGATGTGATGCCACGGGCACGTTCAATGAGGTCAGAATCTTCGTTGTTTAATATACAGCTGTCATTGATGATCAGAAGTTCATCCGTAAGGTCTGCGTCGAGCTCGCCTCGCGTTTTCAGAAAAAAGAACCCTTCTGCCCATGATCCAAAATCGTAGCCGTTGTTGTGTCGTTCTACGTAGAGATCACAGTTTAAGTGATCAAGCAGCTGATCGTCTGAGGAGATAGATTTGAAGTCAAAACCTGGGTTGATACACGCTACGAAATAGTCGTGTTTGCGTAAGTAGGAGCAGATTCGCTGCACATTAGTTACGTCAGCCTGATCCTTTGCGAAGGTGGCAAGTATGGCCACTCTCTTTTGAGCCTGCGCTGGTTGTCGTTGCAGGTAGCGGATTACGGACGCGGTTCTCAGATCAGACCTACTGTTCAGATCGACCCGACCTTCCAGGTTCGCGAAGCGGTAGCCTCCGGGTGGGGCTACTTCTATCTCAGAACCATCTGAGTGGAGGCAGCGCCAACCATTGGCCTGAACCAGCATCGCCATCGCTCTCTCCCAAGCGTGGGCAAGGGTTCCATCGACCTGACCGCGTTCATACTCGAAATCAAAAGCACTCTCATCTTCGTTGAGTCTGGTGAGCACATCACCGCGCAGCCAGAACATTGTACCGCTGGAGAAATAACTCGAGGTGTTTTTACGCTCCAAAGCATTATTTAGTTCAAGCAGCCTATTTAAGAGCCCTTCGTTACCGCCCATGAATTCCATGAGAGAAACGGCATGCCCTTTGGGGATCAACATGCCGATTCCATTTTCGAAAAGATCTTCAATCTTTGTCAGTCCTTCCACGGGAAGAAGGCTATTGACCATCTCTTCAAGCCATTGAGAGCCGTCGCTACGGTGCAAAGATTTCTTTGTATGAAGCTTGCAGACTCTGTCGTATTGGATGTTCAGCGCTTTGAGCGTCTTGCAGAGTGAAAGGAATGGGAGCACGTCGCGACCGCGATTCGGTGATATAAAAAAGCGAGCGCGGCTAAAGTGTTGACGAATCGCGAGAATCTTCTCATGGCACCCCAGCGGCGGCAAAGTAACATAGATATCGCAACAATCTTGAAAAAGTGCCAGTCTGGCAACTATACTTTGGAAGCTGTCAAGGTAAAAAGCGTGTATCATAATAGCGCTGCTATGACAAGCCGTCCATGATTCAGCCTCACGCTGAAGATCGGCCATGGCACGAGCATCGGCTACGGCCTCGAGATGAGCATAACCAAAGCGGCTGTCAGGTTCGAGACAGGCGGATTCGGCCCATTCATTCCAGGCATTGATGAACGAGAGCCTGGAATCGTTATCCTGTTTGGAATTCAGTAGATTCGCCGCCGTCCAGTCTCGGAACTTCTCAGGAGACGAACCAACAAACGTATCTCCCTGCAGGGGCCTTCGACATTCATTATCCCAGGAGGGAACGCTCGTTCTGTAGATGGGATGGTCATATTGCTGAGCCATCGCCCGCCACTGCATCTCGTCATAGCTGTATAGCGATCCAGAAAAACTGCGTGTGTAGCGAGATATTCTCTGGTGCGTGCCGTGATTGGGGAAGCCGTTTGGTGGGAATTGCAACATGGCATCGAAGCCATAGTTTCGTGGATCTGTGTCAGGAAGAAATTGAACGCACACAAGATGCAGCTCGCCGTGGCCTTGTGCTTGCCAGTACTCTCGCCAAGTACTCACCCACTGATCACAGTTTGGCAGGTCATCGGGACGGTAGACAATCAGTATTGGTTTGCCGTTTGTCCGCTCGTAGCGCGGATCGAGAAGGATTGGCTCCACATCTTGTATAAACTGCAACGGGTCTGTGTCATTGTATTTTTGGCCGATAATGACATCCTTTGACTTTCCGTCCCACTTGCGCGTCCAGTTTTCGTTGGCCCAGAGAATGCAGAAAGGAAAGTCTGCATCTTCCTGTGACTGCAAGAATAGGTTGAGCGGGGTTTCTAGTACTCTTTCCCCACTGAACCAGTAGAAGTAAAAGCAGAAGCCATTGATGCCTGTCTCTTTAGCCAAACTTATGTGCTCAAGTATGTTCTCTCGAATTCGCAAATCGTAAAGCGTTGAGTCGGCCGGCAGTTTAGGTTGATAATGGCCAAAATAACGCGGGAATGCTTTGGTTACATTTCGCCATTCAGTGAATCCTTTGCCCCAGGCATAATCATTCTGTTGAATAGGGTGGTATTGGGTAAGATAGAAGGCGAAGATTCGTTCCTGGTCCGCCACTGCGGTAGCGCCACTTGTCTTTGGCTTCGGACGAAAATCAGGATTCTCACGATTGTTGAAGTTTGTGTGGAGAATCTGCAGTTTTTGTTCGCCGCTGACGCCTCCCGACAGATAGCCACAAAAACCATTGGCATCTTTCTGGGCCTCTGGAAAAACCTGGTTGAGCCATTGGTGAGGGAAAGCTTCGCTGGGATTCCTCCGCTCTCGCCATCCATGCATGATGTAGTGAACAAAGGGATCTACCGCTGCCGCTTCTACATCGTGGTTTTCGCTTAGATAATAGATCGGATCAAAGATTGGTGAGCATTGGCGTCCTTCAAGTCGTCCCTGGCTCAGAAAATGGCCCAGGGGGTTGACGCCTGACATGCGAATGTCGGCATAAACACCGCAGTAAAAATCTTTGTCAAAGCATCGTTCCACTCCATTGATTTCCTCCGCCGTAAGGCGTGCATAATTGGCCGGCCAGATTTTGGCAAAACGTTGAGATCTTGTTTCAATAGTTGCATAGTCTGGATAGAGAAGAGCTTCGATTAGCTTGATAAGGCGATAATTGGAGCCTGTTGTCTTTCCGCCTGGGGTGGCGAAAAGGGCCCTGAGGTTAAGAATCGCTCCATAACGATTATGATTGCGAAGTTCCCGTTTGAAAATTTCGGCCAATTGATAAAAAGGATCTATGGCGGACGTTCGCGCGCTTAGTTGCAGGGGTAGATTTTCTGGGTGAAAATATACTGGTCCTAGCTTGTCATTCTTGAGCAATGATTGAAGACTTTCTGTCAGGGAGTGGCTAAATTCTGCTGTGATCAAGCTCAGTATCAATTCACTTACGTCGTAGCGAGCCTGGAGGCCCTGCGCTTGGCCAACCGAGCGGTAGTGCGACCATGCTTTGTTGTGGGGTACGCTGCTCAGGCCGTTGACATCCAGATACCAGGATGCATCGAAGGCGGAAATTGAAAATACCCGCGCTCGAATTGCCGGATTTCTCTCGTTGCTGATCGTATTGTTCAGGGCGACCATGGTTGGGTCTGGGGGTGGCGGATCGGTTGAGAACGCGATGTTGCGCGATCTATCGGTAGTGGACGGTCGGATGGCCTTGCTTCAGCCGGTGTGATGATGGTTGAGATACCAGCGCACTGTTTCCGCAAGACCAGCCTCAAAGCTATGGCGTGGTTGCCAGCCGAGTTCCATTCGGATGCGAGTTGGATCAATGGCGTAGCGACGGTCGTGGCCAGGCCGGTCCCGTACGGATGTGATCAGGCGTCTGTGGGGAGCGCCTGCGGGCCGTAGTTCGTCCATCTCAGCGCAAATGCGTTCGACGACCTCGGAGTTGTTCCGTTCGCCATGACCGCCAACGCAATAACTCTCCCCCAGTCTTCCCTGGGTTGCCGCCAGCAGCAGGGCGTCAACATGATCTTCAACATAGAGCCAGTCCCGCACATTCAGTCCATCTCCATAGAGTGGAATGGGCTGATTGGACGCCGCTTTAAGGATGACAACGGGTATAAGCTTTTCCGGGAACTGCCAGGGTCCGTAGTTGTTGCTGCAGTTGGTTATGATAACGGGAAGGCCGTAGGTGTGGAACCAGGCCCGTACGAGGTGATCGCTTGCCGCTTTGCTGGCCGAGTAAGGGCTGCGCGGATCGTAAGGGGTCGTTTCGCTGAAGCGTCCGGTTGTCCCCAGAGATCCAAAAACTTCGTCGGTACTGATGTGATGCAGGCGGAAGCGATCTTGCCGTTCCCCCTCAAGGGCTTCCCAGTGACTCCTGACGGCCTGCAGGAGGTGGAAGGTGCCGATTACGTTGCTCTCAAGAAAGGCTTCTGGTCCGCTGATGGAGCGATCGACGTGGCTTTCGGCAGCGAGGTGCATGACCAGGTCGGGATCGGCCTGGCGCACGGCGGCTTCGGTTGCCTCGCGATCGGTGAGGTCCACCGCCAGAAGTTGATGACGGGGTCCGTCTGCCCCACTTCCCCTTTGCCCCAGCTCGCGGATCACAGCCTCGATGCTGGTGAGATCGCTGGCATAGCCCATCTTGTCGAGGTTGAACACCGTGGCGTCGCTCTCACGAAGCAGGCGGCGCACCAGGGCGGAGCCGATGAAACCAGCTCCCCCGGTCACCAGAATCCGACGGCGGCCTTCAAGCAAGGTGTGGAGATCGGGCGCTGCCGGGGAGGGATCTGCGGTGACGGTTGCATCGGCTGAAGCGTTCATCGAAGCGTGAGGAGCAAAGGGATAGTGCCCAAGGGGGAAGGGGTGCGTGTTCGTTGGGCTCAGGATGGTGGAACCCGAGCGATCACCTCGGCCAGCGCGGTGCGCCAGTGGACGGGTTCGAGACCCAGGCAGATGCGGCTGGCCCGACAGTCGAGCAGGGAGTAGGCAGGACGTTGTGCTGGCGTTGGGTAGTCACTGGTGGCGATCGGTCTCACCTCTGCCGGCCTTTTGAGCAGGCCCTGTGCAGCTCCCAGCTCCCCGATCGCAACCGCAAAGTCGTACCAGCTTGCGGCGCCGGCATCGCTCCAGTGGAGCACTCCACTGGTTTGGGACTGGATCGCCGCCCAACAGGCATTGGCCAGGGTGTGGGTTGCGGTGGGGCAGCCCACTTGGTCAGCGACGACGGCAAGGGCTTCGCCAGCGGCGGCTTTGTTGCTGTGAAGGCGCAACATGGTCAGGCAGAAGTTTTTGCCCACGGGACCGTAGACCCAGCTTGTGCGCAGCAGGCAGATCTGGTGGGCGGGAAGCTGGTGGAAAATGGCCACCTCCCCGGCCGCTTTGCTCGCCCCGTAGACCCCGAGCGGCTGGAGAGGCTGATCGGGGGTGTAGGGAGTGCCCTGCTCGCCGTTGAATACGAAATCAGTGCTGACCTGCAGCAATCTCCCCCCGCATTCGGCCAGAGCCGCGGCAAAAGCCTCCGGAGCGCCGGCATTGACGGCATGGGCGAGATCAGGTTCGCTCTCTGCTTTATCGACTGCGGTGTAGGCCCCGGCATTGAGAACCCAATCGGGGCGATGATGGAGGACGGCAGCGCGACAGGCAGCAGAGTCGGCCAGATCGAGATCGGCACGCCCGGTGGGTACCAGTGTGACGTCGGCTGGAACGCGGGCCAGGAGCTCCTGTCCTAACTGTCCATGGCAGCCGGTGAGCAGAACCTTGGTCATGAGAAGAGGTCTCCGCGGTCCATGGCCTCCGCCAGGCTGGGCGCTGCGGCGTCCTTGTCCGCCAGGAGCACACTGGCTCCGTCCAGATCCACAAGCTGCCAATCGATCGCTAGGTCGGGATCATCCCAGCGCAGCGAGCGCTCACAGTCACGATTCCAAAAGCCGCTCGCCTTGTAGAGAACATCGGCGGTTTCACTGAGGGTGAGGAACCCGTGGGCGAAGCCCACCGGCACCCAAAGCTGCTTGTGGTTGCTGCCACTGAGTCGCGCCGACACCCACTGGCCGAAGGTTGGGGAGCTGCGGCGGATGTCTACGGCGACGTCCAGAATCTCGCCGGATACACAACGCACCAGTTTGCCCTGCGGTTCCGGCTCTATTTGATAGTGAAGACCGCGGAGTACGCCGCGGCAGGAGCGAGACTGGTTGTCCTGCCGGAACTGGGGCACCCCCTCCGGAGGTACGTCGAGCGCACTGGCAAAACTGCGCTCGTTCCATGTCTCCAGGAAGAACCCGCGATCGTCCCCGAATACCCTCGGGGTCAGTAGCACGGGGCCGTAGACGGGAAAGCGCTCAACCTGCATGGGAAACCTCCAAGGAGGCCTGCAATGCGCCGTGGTCGCTGGGACTCTCGTTCAGAAGTTGCAGAAGGTAATTGCCATAGCCGCTTTTGCGCAGGGGCTGGGAAAGTTGCTCAAGTCTTTCTGAGTTGATCCAACCCATGCGCCAGGCAACTTCCTCAGGGCAACCCACCTTCAACCCTTGGCGGTGCTCCAGAGTGCGGATGTAGCTCGCAGCTTCATGAAGGGAATCCGGGGTGCCGGTGTCAAGCCAAGCCATACCGCGCCCCATCAGCTCGACCCGCAGTTGCCCCTGCTCAAGGTACAGGCGATTCAAATCCGTGATCTCCAATTCGCCCCGGGGGGATGGCCGAACTGTTTTGGCCCTCTCTACAACACTATCGTCGTAGAAATAGAGACCGGTTACCGCATAGCGTGAGCGGGGATGTTCCGGCTTCTCTTCCAGGCTTAAAACCTGCCCCGCAGAATCAAATTCGACGACGCCATAGCGTTCTGGATCCCGAACCGGATAGGCGAAAACGGTTGCGCCTGCCGTTGGACCATTGCAAGCCTGTAATTGCGGCACCAGGTCATGACCGTGGAATAAATTATCACCAAGTACCAATGCCGCTGCGTGGTCTGCCAAAAACTTGGCGCCGATCAGAAAGGCCTGTGCAAGTCCATCCGGACTTGCTTGAACGGCGTAGTGAATATCAATGCCCCAGTTGGAACCATTGCCAAGCAGCCGCTGAAAGGAGGCTTTATCGGCAGGGGTTGTAATGATGAGGACCTCGCGGATTCCAGCCAGCATTAATGTGCTGAGGGGATAATAAATCATGGGTTTATCGTAGACTGGCATCAGTTGTTTGCTCACGGCTGTGGTGAGCGGAGCCAGGCGAGTGCCACTGCCGCCAGCGAGAATAATGCCTCGGCGTTTGGTCGTGGCTACGCGGGTGGCGGCGTGGATGGACACGGGGAAGAGGAGGGAAGAATTGACGGCAGTGTTGAAGGCTTTTGAAGCCTTGGACTCATTGTCTCACAGAAGGAGTTCATCGAACTGCATTCGGGGCTACAGCAGCAGTGTTGTCAGGGTGGAGGGGTGGCAATGGGGCAATGCTGTCAGCCTACTCTCGTGCTCAGGTAGGGAACGGCTGGAAACTGAGCGCCAGGCAATTGATTTGGCAGACCCGGAATCGTTGCCCGTTGACTCTGGTTTGATTGGGTAATCTGATCTGGGAAACTTGCGTGTGCTCGGCATTTTTGTCCTGAACCCCGGGGTCAAAGGCGCAGCTGGCTGCCCTCGCGGCGCTGCTCGGTGAACTCTGCCACGGTATTGCGTAAGCCATTCGGCAAAGGGATTTGAGCCCTCCAGCCGAGGGAGGCCAAGCGACTGACATCGAGCAATTTGCGTGGGGTTCCATCGGGTTTGGAAGCATCCCACTCAATTTTGCCTTCGTAGCCCAGGGATTCAGCCACCATCGTGGCCAGCTCGCGGATGGTCACGTCGCTACCCGTCCCGACGTTAAGAAATGGGCAGTCGTCCGGTTCGGGCCGCCAGTTCTCCAGGCAGAAAATTGCAGCGTCCGCAAGGTCGTCGACGTGCAGGAACTCCCGCCGAGGCGAGCCGCTGCCCCAGCAGGTGACCACAGGAGAATCGCTCTGCTTGGCTTCATGAAAACGGCGAATCAGAGCCGGAAGCACATGGCTATTGGTGGCGTGATAATTGTCACCTGGACCGTAGAGGTTGGTGGGCATCAAGCTAATCGCATCGAAGCCATGCTGCCTTCTCAGGGCATCACAGAGTTTGATGCCGGTGATCTTTGCGATGGCATACCACTCGTTTGTTGGCTCGAGCGCGCCGGTGAGAAGAGATTCTTCGCAGATCGGCTGAGGCGCCAACTTGGGGTAGATGCAACTGCTGCCGAGGAAGAGAAGACGACGGCTGCCATGCCGCCAAGCATTCTCGATGATGTTGTTCTGGATCTTCAGGTTTTCCAGCAGGAAATCTGCGGGATAGGTGTTATTCGCGAGGATGCCGCCAACCTTGGCGGCAGCTAAAACCACCACTTCGGGTCGATAGGCTGCAAACCATTCGGCCACCGCCAGAGGATCGGTTAGATCGAGGATGTCTCGGCCAGCGGTGAGCAAATTTTCGTAGCCCCCGCTGCGTAGCCGCCTGGCGATGGCGGACCCTGCCATGCCCCGATGGCCGGCGACGAAGATGCGATCGGAGGGGGAGATCAGTCTGGACATCGTGGGGATTGCAGGGCTCAACGCCGCAGGGCCATCGGGGGATTTTCCATTGACCCCACGACGTTGAAGCCCTCTCGGCGAAGAATGGCTTCCTTGGCGGCTTCCACCTTGTCTGCTGCCACCATCTCGGCGACCAACTCCTCCAGAGTGGTGGTCGGTTGCCAGCCAAGCTTGGCGTGGGCTTTGCTGGGATCTCCGAGCAGTGTCTCCACTTCAGCAGGACGGAAATAGCGCGGATCGATACGCAGCACCGTAGCGCCATTGTCGGAGCGGCAACCAATTTCTTCCACCCCGCTTCCCCGCCACTCGATGCTTCCCCAGCCCAGCTGCTCTGCCGTGAGCTCGATGAAACGACGCACGGATTCCTGACGGCCAGTGGCGATGACAAAATCCTCGGGAATTCCGGGTTGCTGCAGCATGCGCCATTGCATTTCCACATAGTCGCGAGCGTGACCCCAATCTCGAAGAGAATCGATATTGCCCATGTAGAGACATTGTTCTAGGCCTGCATCGATGCGGGCCAGGCCGCGTGTAATCTTGCGCGTGACAAAGGTTTCGCCACGCCGAGGGCTTTCATGATTGAAGAGAATGCCATTGCACGCATACATTCCGTAGCTCTCTCGATAGTTAACCGTGATCCAGTAGGCGTAGAGCTTTGCAGCGCCGTACGGGCTGCGAGGATAGAATGGTGTGCTTTCTTTCTGGGGAATTTCCTGGACAAGGCCATAGAGCTCCGATGTGGAGGCCTGGTAAACGCGGGTCCTGTCGATCAGGCCAAGAATGCGAACAGCTTCCAGGATTCGCAGCGTGCCAAGGGCATCACTGTTGGCGGTATATTCTGGGCTTTCGAACGAGACAGCAACATGGCTCTGAGCGCCTAAATTGTAGATCTCGTCGGGCTGTACCTGTTGGACAATGCGGATTAAATTGGTAGAATCCGTGAGATCTCCATAGTGAAGAACAAGGCGGGGATCCGATTCGTGCGGATCCTGGTATAGGTGATCGATGCGATCGGTATTGAAACTGCTGGCACGCCGCTTGATGCCGTGGACCTCATAGCCCTTGGCCAGGAGCAGTTCGGCGAGGTAGGAGCCGTCCTGGCCAGTAATCCCGGTGATCAATGCGATCTTGCTCATGAAGAAAAAACGGAAGGGAGGAGGTGTGAGGACGGGGTCGTGTGGGGTTGGTTCAGGCCGCAACCGGCTTTTTCTTAGCCGGTGAGCATGGGTGCTTCGCTGCGTCCGTAGCGATCCTCGAAGCGGACAATGTCGTCCTCGCCGAGGTAGGGGCCGCTCTGGACCTCGATCAGCTCGACGGGGATCTTGCCGGGATTGGAGAGCCGATGGCGGGAGCCAAGCGGGATGTAGGTGCTCTGGTTTTCCCCCACCAGTTCCGTCTGACCATCCTTCTCCACCACGGCGGTTCCCTTCACCACGATCCAGTGCTCTGCCCGATGGTGGTGCATTTGCAGGGAGAGGCAGGCTCCGGGTTTGACTTGAATCTTCTTGACCTGCCAACGATCCCCTTCCACCACCCCGTCGTAGTAGCCCCAGGGGCGATAGATGCGGCGATGGGCGCGGCTCTCGGGGGCTCCCTCGCTCTCCAGGCGGCTGACGATGCCTTTGATGTCTTGCGCGCGATCACGATGGGCGACCAGCACCACATCGTCGGTTTCGACGATGACCAGATCCTCCACGCCAAGACCCACCACCAGACGGTGCTCGCTGCGCAGGTAGCAGTTGCGGGAATCCTTGCTGATGACGCGGCCGCGCTTCACGTTGCCCTGGCTGTCGTGGTCGGAGGTCTCCCAAAGCGCACTCCAACTTCCCACATCGCTCCAGCCGGCGGCGAGGGGCAGTACGGAGCCGCGGTCGGTCTTTTCCATCACCGCCACATCGAGGGCCACATTCGGGCAGCTGGCGAAGGCTTCCCTCTCCAGCCGCAGGAATTCGAGGTCGGCGCTGTCATGCTCCAGCGCACTGCGGCAAAAGCTCAGGACCTCCGGGCAGAAGCGCTCCATCTCCGCCAGGATCGTGGAGGCCCGGAACAGGAACATGCCGCTGTTCCAGGTGAAGCGCCCGGAAGCGAGGAATTGATCGGCGGTGGCACGGTCGGGTTTCTCCACGAAGCGGGCGATCGGCACCGGAGCGATGGGTGGGGAACCGCTGTCCTCTGAGCCTGCACCGCTGGGGAGTGGCTCGGTAGCTTCGATGTAGCCGTAGCCGGTCTCCGGTGCGGTGGGAATGATGCCGAAGGTCACCAGCCGGCCGGCTTCTGCCGCCGGGATCCCCGCGTTGATGGTGGCCCGAAAGCGTGCGGGATGGCGAATGAGATGATCAGCCGCCAGAATCAGAAGCAGGGGATCTTCGCCCCGGGCCGAAGCCTTCAGGGCTGCGACAGCCACGGCCGGCGCAGTGTTGCGGCCCGTGGGTTCCAGAAGGATTGCGGCTGGCTCAACGGCGATCTGCCGCATCTGTTCGGCAATGACAAAGCGATGGTCTTCGTTGCCGATCAAGAGCGGAGGGGCCAATCGTGGCAGGCCATGCAGTCGAAGGATCGTCTGCTGGAGCAGGCTCTCGTCGCTGTTGCCGGCCAGGGGCCAGTACTGCTTGGGGTAGGAAGCTCGGGAGAGGGGCCAGAGACGGGTGCCTGTGCCGCCACAGAGAATGACTGGAACCAGGGGACAGTGGACCATGACTGAAAAAAATGGGCCGCTAGACCAGGACTGGGTTCTGGGGGCGGGTGCGACCCCCTGCTCGGATCGCAACAGTTAATCACGTTTCGCCCCCCTGGGGCCCGCACTGGCTAGGAATTGATGCCTGAGGGTGCCGATGCCTGTTCCGGCCTACTTCGCCTCCATCCAGTTGGCCCCAACCCCCGTTTCGACGACGAGGGGCACCGTGAGGGTCACGGCCTGCTCCATCGTGAGGCGGGTGAGATCCCGCACGGTCTCCACTGCTTCTGGCGCCACCTCCAGAACCAATTCGTCGTGAACCTGGAGCAGAAGCCGTGCGGGCAGGTCGCGCTCGCGCAGCTGGTGATGCAAGTGCACCATGGCCAGCTTGATGATGTCTGCGCTGGATCCCTGGATCGGAGCGTTGGCCGCCGCCCGCAGCTGCTGCCCTTCCATGCCGGCCCTTCGGGCCGCCTCCAGGTCGATCTCCAGGGGGTCGCGCCCGAGCAGTCTCCCCAGGCCGCCGGGGTCGAAGTGGAACACCCGTCGCCTCCCCAGAATCGTCTCCACGTAGCCGCGGCTGAGGGCGAGGCGCTCCTGCAGCTCCAGGAAGGTGAAGACACGGGGATAGCGCAGCCGATAGCGACTCAGAAAGTCCTTGGCCTGGGCCTGTCCCACCCCGGTCTCGCGGGCGAAGCGCTGGGGACCCATTCCGTAGATCACGCCGAAATTGATCGTTTTGCCCAGGCGTCGCTCCTCGGCACTCACCTCGTCCCGCTCCAGCAACAGTCGGGCGGTGAGGGCATGAACGTCCTGGCCCTGGTTGAAGGCCTCGACAAGCAGGGGCTCGCCGCAGAGATGGGTGAGGATGCGCAGCTCGATTTGGGAGTAGTCGGCGCTGATCAGCTGCCAGCCCTCCTGGGGCAGGAAGGCCTTGCGGATGCGCCGGCTGAACTCCGTGCGGATGGGGATGTTCTGGAGGTTGGGGTTGCTGCTGGAGAGTCGCCCCGTCGCCGTCACCGCCTGGTTGAAGTCGGTGTGTACGCGACCGGTCTCCGGTTCCACCAGGGCCGGGAGGGCGTCGACGTAGGTGCTGCGGAGCTTGCTGAGGGTGCGGTGCTCCAGCACCAGGGAAACGACGGCGTGGTCGTCCTGAAGCTTTTCGAGCACTGCGGCATCGGTGCTCCAGCCGGTTTTGGTGCGGCGTGATTTGCGACGATCCAGACCGAGTGTGTCGAAGAGCAGTTCCCCGAGTTGCTTCGAGGAAGCGAGGTTGAAGTCAACCCCCGCGGCGGCGCGGGCCTCCGCCTCCAGCCGCACCAGGGTTCCTCCCAGCTCCTGGCTGAGCTCCTGCAGGTAGGGCACGTCGATGCGGATGCCGGTGGCTTCCATCTGGGCCAGCACCGGCTCGAGGGGGAGCTCGACCTGCTTGAGGAGTTTCGGCAGGGCTTCGCCCAGTTCCGCCAGCCGGCGGCGCAGCAATTCGCTCAACCGCCAGGTGAGATGCACGTCCATTCCGCAGTAGAGGGCCGCCTCCGCCACCGGCACCGCGGCAAAGCTGCCCCCCTTGGGCACCAGATCCCCATAGCCCGTTGGCGTGAAGGCGAATTCCCGCTGGGCCATGGCCTCGAGGCTGTGGCGCTCCCCCGGGTCGCAGAGGTAGTCGGCCAGGAGGGTGTCCATCACCACGCCGCCGAGGCTCAGGCCGTGGCGCATCAGGATCAGCCGGTCGTATTTGGCGTTCTGCAGGGTCTTGGGATGGGCTTCGCTGGCAAGCCAGGGGGCAAGGGCGGCGAGCACCTCCTCCAGGGGCAACTGGCGGGGCGGCGGTGGTGGCTCGCTCAGCAGGTCGGCGGCCGGCTGGGGGTGATGGCCGATCGGCACATAGACCGGGTCGGAGGGATTCGCCCCCGCGCACAGGCCAATCCCCACCAGTTCAGCGCGGAAGGGATTGAGGGACGTGGTCTCGGTGTCGAGGGCGACCGGCCGCCCGGGATCGGTGGCGGCCATCAGCTGCTCCACCAGAACAGCCAGGGCCAGAGGCTCATCGATCAGACGCGGCTGCAGAGCCGGGAGGGAGGACTCCCCGGCCAGGGCGACGGGAGGAGCGGGGTCCGCGGCGGGGGGGGTGTCCGCGGCGGCGGTTGGTTGGGGTGGTTGGGCCGAGAACTGCCGGGCGAAGCCGTCCACCTGCCGCACCAGGCTGAACAGCTCCAGCTCCCGCAATCGCTCCTCGAGCCGCTCAGGGCGGACCTCCCCCAGGGCCAGACGCGGCGTGACCTCCAGCGGGATGTCGGTGCGAATCCGGGCGAGCATGCGGGAGCGGAAAGCGTTGTCCCGGTCCCGTTCGAGCTTGGCGCGCAGCGCCTCCTTCACCTCCTTGAGGGAGGCGTAGACACCATCCAGGTCGCCGTGGGCCTGCAGCAGGCCGATGGCGGTCTTTGGACCCACCCCCTTCACGCCGGGGATGTTGTCGGAGCTGTCGCCGGTGAGGGCCTTGAGGTCGACGACATCTTCGGGGGGCACCCCGAGTCGGGCGATCACCTGGTCGCGCCGCACCTCAGAGGGTCCGCTGTTGCGGGCCTGGGGCCCGCCTCCCAGATAGAGCACCGCGATGTCGCGCGTGTCGTCCACAAGCTGGAAGAGATCGCGGTCGCCCGAAAGGATGCGCACGCGCCAGCCCTGATCCGCCGCCTGGTTGGCGAGGGTGCCCAGGATGTCGTCGGCCTCGAAGCCCGGGGCGGTGCAGAGGGGCAGGTCGAGGGCGTCGTGGAGGATGCCCTGGAGGTTGTCGAGATCGGCGAAGAACGCCTCCGGCGCCTCCTCCCGGTGGGCTTTGTAGGTCTCATCCGCCTCGTGGCGGAAGGTGGGTTCGGCGGTGTCGAAGGCGATGACCACGCCGTCGGGGGCCAGGCCGCGGCAGTTCTCCAGCAGGGCCTTGAGGAATCCGTAGGTCACGCTGGTGGGTACCCCCGCCTTCGTGCTCAGCCCGCCCTCCCCCCCTTTGGCGAAGGCGTAGAAGCTGCGGAAGGCCAGGGAATGGCCATCCACCAGCAGCAGCAGGGGCCTGGATGGCTCCGTCACCGCCGCCCCCCCTGTCTCCGCCGTTCCCCCCTTGGACTGCCGCCCCGCTTCCGCCGGTTCCGCGTTCCCTTCCTGCTTCTGCTTGCCCATCGCCCCGTGCGCTGCCTCCCGCGGCCCGGCTGTCCGCCACAGCCTGCCAGAGTTGCGGCCCACCACCGCCCCCGCCCCGTCCGGCTCGTCCAGCTCGAGCCAGGAGGTGGGACGGGTGGCGTTCAGCGCCTTCCGCGCCAATCGCTGGTGGCTGGTGCGGATCTGGCAACCGAGGGCCCCGCGGCTGGTGTTCTTCGGCCTCAACCCCTCCCGGGCCACCGGGGATCGGGCGGATCCCACCCTGCGGCGCCTGCTCGGCTTTGCCCATGGCTGGGGCAACCGCGGGCTCTGGCGCGGCCGTGACGTCACCGTGCGGGCCCTGCTGGCGGCGGAGGGCTGGCCGGCGCTCAGCCTGGGGCGGACCGGCACGGGACAGCCCCGCCATCCTCTCTATCTGCGGCGCGGCGAACGGCTCGAGCCCTTTGCGCCATCCTGTGGGGCCATCCCCCCTCCTCCGACTCCCCTGCCGTCATGGCCCGCATTCCCCGCCGCTACTCCATTCACCTGAGCCTCAGCGGAGGGCACACGGAGGTGGTGCACTTCCCCACGCTTGACACCTTTCAGAAGTGGTACACGGAGGTGCTGCACAGCGCCAGCAATCCGGAGGCCTTCGTGAATGTGCCGATCAGCGAGCTGGAGGGGGAGTACCTGCTGATCCGCGCCAACGCCCTGGTGGCCATCCGGGTCGAGCCCCTCTATGGCATGGACAACTGAGGACGGACGGCCTGGAGCCGAGGTGCGTCCTCCCCGAGGGCGTGCAGCAACCGCCAGCTGCTGATCAGATCCGCCCCCTGCAGGCTGCCCAGCAGGGCTGCCCGGAGGCTCTTCATCAGGAGCCCCTTCTTCACCCCGGCGGCGGTGGCGGCCGCCGCGAGCAGCTCCTGGGCGGCATCCGGGGCGAGGGCACCGGCTGGGGGCAACGCGGTGGCGAGGGCCTCCAGCGCCGCGGCAGCTCCCTCCAGCTCCAGCTGGGCCCGGGCCCCGGCGTCCGGCGAGGGCCGGACGAAAAAGGGTTGCGATTCCCGAAGCCCGTCCGCCAGCAGGGTGAGGGAGGGGCCGATCAGGGCGCAGAGTTCCTCCTGCCAGGCGGCATCGGCGCTGGGTCCGCTCAGGCCCCAGCCGCGTTCCGCCCAGAGGGGTCGCAGCCGCTCCACCAGGACGTGGGCGGGGAGTTCGTGCAACACCTGCCCATTGAGCCAGTTGAGCTTGTCCCAGTCGAAGCGGGCACCGGCCCGGTTGACCCGCTCGAAGTCGAACACCGCAGCGGCCTCCGCCAGCCGGAACCGCTCCCCCATCCCCTCGGGTGGGGACCAGCCCAGGAGGGTCATGTAATTGGCGAGCGCCTCGGGCGCGTAGCCCATCTCCCGAAAGTCGCTGATCGAGGTGACGCCGTCGCGTTTGGAGAGCTTGCGCCCCTCCTGATTGAGGATCAGGGGGGTGTGGGCGAAGCGGGGTTCGCTGGCCCCGAGAGCCTCGTAGAGCAGCAGCTGCTTGGCGGTGTTGGCGATGTGGTCCTCACCGCGGATCACATGGCTGATGGCCATGGCGACGTCATCCACCACCACCACCAGGTTGTAGAGGGGATCGCCGATGCTGTCGGCCGGGGCGCGACGGGCGATCACCATGTCGCCCCCCAGGTCAGCTCCGCGCCATTCCATCGGGCCCCGCACGAGGTCATGCCAGCGGATGAGGCGTTCGTCGTCGATGCGGAAGCGGATCACCGCCTCGCGGCCCTCGGCGCGGAAGGCCTGCTCCTGCGCCGGACTGAGATCCCGGTGACGGTTGTCGTAGCGGGGCGCCCGGTTCTCCGCCTGCTGGCGGTCGCGCATCTCGCTGAGCTCGGACTCGCTGGCGTAGCAGCGGTAGGCCTGACCCCCCTCCAGCAGGCGGGCGATCGCGGTGCGATGCTCCTCCGCCCGCGCGCTCTGGATCACGGGCTCGCCGTCCCAGTCGAGGCCGAGCCAGTGCAGACCCTCCAGGATGTTGGCGGTGAACTCCGGCTTCGAGCGCTGCCGGTCGGTGTCTTCGATGCGCAACAGGAAGCTGCCGCCGTGGCGGCGGGCAAACAGCCAGTTGAAGACCGCGGTGCGAGCGGTGCCGATGTGCAGGGTTCCGGTGGGGCTCGGAGCCAGACGCACCCGTACTGAACCCGTGCTGCTCACCGAGAACCTCCTGAGGGGGAAAGATTTTTGAAACGGGACTGACGGGGCTCGAACCCGCAACTTCCGCCGTGACAGGGCGGTGCTCTAACCGATTGAACTACAGTCCCAGAGCAAGACCCAACAGGATCGGGCCTGGTGGTTTCCGGCCCGCGTCGGACGAAGGTCCGGGAGCGGATCGGGGAGCAAGGTTCGAATCTTCTCTGTAGGGGAGAAGGTCCGGTAAAGGACAGGGAACCTCAGGAGCGCCTGCGTGGTGAACGCCGACCTTTGAAGTATCCATCGCCACCGCCCCCCCCGTCAACGGGCCTCGACCCGCGAGCCATGCCCTTGCTTCGGGCTGAGGCTGGTGCACAGGACCGCCAAAAAACCCCGGAACCCGAGTGGGTGCCGGGCAGGCCGTGTCAAGGACCCGTGAGCGAGGGTTCTAGGGACGGAAGCCGGCCGGTTCAATCAGGCGCACTTGATTGCCCCGGGCGGTGAATTCACGGCCCTGATCGCTCTGCACCACGACCCGACCACCGGATTTGACCCGGATTACCCGGGCCCGCACCCAGCCGAGGGCTGCGGATTCCAGCACTTTCACCACATCGCCGGGCTGCAGATCCAACTCCATGTTCAGGACCGATTTCGAGGACCACGAGACTAAAAATGGGGCCATCGGACGCGCCGTGGAGGACTTGAACCCCCGACATCAGGTTTTGGAGACCTGCGTTCTACCAACTGAACTAACGGCGCAGGGTAGATGACCCCTGGGAAGCATGAAGGAAAAGGGCAGAACCGGAGTTCCGCACTCGCTTCCTCAGCGATCGAAGCGCTGCTTGACACGGGTGGCTTTACCCACTCGGTCGCGCAGATAAAACAGCTTCGCCCGCCTTACCTTACCGCGCCGCTCCACCTTGACGGAAGCCACCTGGGGGCTGTGCAGCATGAAGACCCGCTCCACGCCGATGCCCTGGAAGATGCGGCGAACGGTGATCGTTTCGTTCAGGCCGCCGTGGCGCTTGGCGATCACGACACCTTCGTAGGGCTGCACCCGCTCCTTGTTGCCCTCGCGGATCCGCACGCCCACCTGGACGGTGTCGCCGACGTAGATCAGGGGCAGATCGCTCTTGAGCTGCTCGGCCTCGAAGGCCTCGATCAGCTCGCGCGCGCCCAGCCGCCGGGTGCTGGCCCCGCTGGGGGGTGCCACCGCTGCGGTGGTGGTTGCCTCGGAGCTGTTGATTTCCGTTGGGCTGTTCGTTTCCGCTGCCATCCCGTTTACGCGACGCCTGACCAAACCAACACTGTACCGGCTCAGGTGTCCCCCCCCTCCAACGGGCCGGCCTTGTCAGTGGTGTGCCTGGCGGAGCCAGGCCGCCGCCAACGACTCCAGATCATGGCGCCGCCGCTGCCGATCATCCAGAACAGGCCGAGGCCGTTGAGCAACACATACACCGTTTCGCCGTTGGCACCGAACCAGGTCTTCAACCACTCCCCTTCATGCAGGGTCATCAGAAGGTGGGCCCGGTCCCGCGCCAGTCCCCCCCAGTCCCGCAGCAGCCTGTAGCCCAATCCTGTGGCCACCGTGAGCAGGAGGGGCAGGAGAACGAAGGGGGCCACAGCGCCATGCCAGCGCCGCAACCGGCTCGCCAGGGGCAGCCCGCTGGGCCGCAGCCCCGCGCCGCCTGTCCCTTCCCGCCCTTGCCCCGTTTCAGCCATGCGTCCGCCGGCATCCACGGCCCATGCTGACGGCAGCGCGGCGGTCGCCGTTGATAGCTTGAGGGTTCACACCCATGGTCCAGGGGATCCCTCCCGCATGAACCTGTTCGCCGATCTCCTGGCTGGATCCTCGTCCGCGCGGGACGCCCGCCGGGGAGAGGTTCTCGGCCTGGCCGCCCAGGCCGGTGAGGCCAGGCCGTCCGAAGGGGTCGTGACCCAGACCGGACCTCGCATCCAAAGGGGGCGGCGGGGTGTGGAGGTGAAGTCGGCCCGCGAGCTGGCGATCATGCGGCAGGCCAGCCGCATCGTGGCGACGGTGCTGCGGGAAATCGCAGAGCTGGCCGCTCCGGGCATGAGCACCGGTGATCTCGATCGCCACGCGGAGGCCCGCATCCGCGAGCTGGGCGCGGTGCCCAGTTTCAAGGGCTACCACGGCTTCCCGGCAAGCATCTGCGCCTCGATCAACCACGAAGTGGTGCATGGCATCCCCAGCTCCCGGCGCACGATCCAGGCGGGTGATCTGTTGAAGGTGGACACCGGCGCCTACTTCGACGGGTTCCACGGCGACAGCTGCATCACCCTCTGCGTGGGGGAGGGCGTGAGCGAGGAGGCGCGTCGTCTCAGCCGCGTGGCCCAGGAGTCGTTGATGAAGGGCCTGGCCACGGTGCGTGCCGGCAGCAGCCTGCTGGAACTGGCCGGGGCGGTGCAGGATCACGTGGAGGCCCACGGCTATGCCGTCGTGGAGGATTACACCGGCCACGGCGTCGGTCGCAACCTGCACGAGGAGCCATCGGTGTTCAACTTCCGCACCCGCGATCTGCCCGACCTCAAGCTGCGGCCCGGCATGACCCTGGCGGTGGAGCCGATCCTCAACGCCGGAAGCAAGGCCTGCCGCACCCTCAAGGATCGCTGGACTGTGGTGACGGTGGATGGCAGCCTCTCGGCCCAGTGGGAGCACACCATCGCCGTCACCTCAGACGGCTGCGAAATCCTC
The DNA here is from genome assembly GCA_044351065.1 of Cyanobium sp. GTDB lineage: Bacteria > Cyanobacteriota > Cyanobacteriia > PCC-6307 > Cyanobiaceae > Cyanobium. Next base: position 15,091 of record JBILGK010000031.1, on the reverse strand, counting down.
ACCGACCGGGACTTCTGACCCCGGCGTGCTGGGGGGCCTGCGCTTCGGCTGCACCCCGGGTGGTTGCGCGGAAATACCCCCAGCGGAGCAGCGCCGCCAGGGGCATCAGCGCGTAGGTGAGCGGGTTGATTGTGACGATGATCAAGCCGCAGTTCCAGTCGGCCTGGCGCAGGATCTCGCCGGCAACCCAATCGGGATCCATCACGCCGATCGGGTTGAGATCCGAGCGGAAGGGCCCGAGCACCAGGCGACGGATGCGCAGGCAGGGGGCGAGATCCAGCGCCCGCAGACTCAGCAGCTGACCCATCAGCCGCTTGCTCAGCTCATAGAGGGGGCTCAGAGCTGCCTGAATCTCCGCTTCGGAGGTGTTGACCCACACCTCGGGGCGGGGTCGTACCGGATCCGCGAGGCCCCGCTCTGCGGCGAGGCCCGCGAACAGTTCCAGCAGACGCCAACTGCTGAGGGCGTTCACTTCCAGGGAGAGGGCCACCGCGGCGGCATCCCGGGCGCCGTGGACATTGACGCCATGGTTGAGGATCAACACATCCACCTCCGTCAGGCAGTCCCGCAATTCCTCTTCCGCGCCCACGCGCCAGTGGTGCTGGAGCAGGGGAATGGGCCGGCCGGCGCGATCCTGCAGCTGGATCGGTCTCTCGCCGTGGCTGAGGGCGATCAGCCGGGCGCCGCGCTGATGCCAGCAGCGCAGCAAGGCCTGGCCGAGGGCGCCGCCGGCGCCGCTGATCGCCACGGTGAGGGGCGGAGGGGGGGGCAGCATGAAGGCGGGTGGCGCGCTGCCTAGATTGCCCGAAGCCCGGCTGTGAACCGCATGCCTGCCCCCCTGCTGATCGGCTCGAGCGAACCCTTCAGCGGCAAGTCAGCTGTGGCTCTCGGGCTGGGCCGCCAGCTCCTCCGCCAGGGGGTGAGCCTGCGCATCGGCAAACCCCTGGCCACGCTTTCGGAAGCCCCCGCCCCGACCGGGATCCCCGCATCTCCCGTCCCAGCGGGGCCGCTGATCGATGAGGACACGCGCTTCATCGGTTCCTTTCTGGGTCTGGCGGAGGAGCAGCTGATCCCCTCCTTGCACCGCCACGATCCTGCGGTGGCACACCAGCGGCTGTTGGCTGGTGACCTGGAGCCCGGCGACGGGTTCGCCGCCCTGCGCCAGTCGCTGGCCCCGGAGGCCGCCCAGCCCGGCGCCGATTCGTTGGTGATGCTGGAGGGTGCCGGCAGCTTAAGCGAGGGGTTGCTGTTCGGGCTCAGCCTGCCCCAGTTGGCCCACGGCCTGGAGGCCGAGGTGGTGCTGGTCCATCCCTGGCACGACAGCCGCAGCGTCGATCCGCTGCTGGAGGCCCACCGCCAGCTCGGCGACCGTTTGGCCGGGCTGGTCCTCAACGCCGTCATCCCGGACGAGGTGTCCGCTCTGCGGGAGGAGGTCGCACCCGCCCTGGAGCGTTTGGGGTTGCCGGTGCTGGGGATCATGCCGCGCAGCCCGCTGCTGCGCAGCGTGACCGTGGAGGAGATCTGCCGGCGGCTGCACGCCCGGGTGCTCTGCTGCACCGATCGGCTCGATCTCCTGGTGGAGACCCTCTCGATCGGGGCGATGAACGTGAACTCCGCCATGGAGTTCTTCCGGCGCCGACGCAACATGGCCGTGGTCACCGGCGCCGACCGCACCGACATCCAGCTGGCGGCCCTGGAGGCCTCCACGCAGTGCCTGATCCTCACCGGCGCGGGCGAGCCCCTGCCGCAGCTGATCAACCGCTCCGAGGAGCTGGAGGTGCCGGTGCTCAAGGTCGACCACGACACCCTCACCACGGTGGAGGTGATCGAGGCCGCGATCGGTCATGTGCGGCTGCAGGAGACCGTCAAGGCCACCTACGCGGTGCGGTTGGTGGAGGAGAGCTGCCGCTTCGAGCGGCTCTTCGATCGACTGCGGCTGCCGGTGCGCGCCTGAGCGCCGGTGCGCGCCCGACCGTGGCGATGGGCCGCTGCTAGGTTCGCTCTGACACTGTCGGCTGCGGGTGACCCGGTCCTTAGATCTTCCGGCTCTTGACCGGATCGACACGCTGGCCCAGGAACTGGCCCTGCTCCAGGACCGGGGCAAACGCCGGATCGCCATCCTCGGCAGCCGCCATGTGCCGGTGGTGTCGATCCATCTGGTCGAGCTTGTGGCCCGCTCCCTGGCCCAGGAGGGCCACAGCCTGATCACCTCCGGCGCCCAGGGGGTCAACTCTGCGGTGATCCGCAGCGTGTTGGATGTGGATCCGGCGCGCCTCACGGTGCTGTTGCCCCAGAGCCTGGATCGGCAGCCGGTCGAATCCCGCGACCAGCTGGACAAGGTGTTGCACCTGGTGGAGAAGCCCGAGCACGATGAGTTGCCGCTGCCGATGGCCAGCAGCCTCTGCAACCAGGAGATCATCATCCGCTGCGATCAGCTGATCTGCTACGCCTTCCACGACAGCGAAACGCTGCTCTCCAGCTGCCGCACCGCTGAGGACATGGGCAAGGTGGTCAGCCTGATGTTCTTCGACTGAGACTGCCCGAGCGGTCCGCAGCCCCCTTCATTGGGGCAGAACCTGCAGGCGCGTGCCCTCCCGGCCCATCACCGTGACGGTGGCCCCGGCGGACAGGGGTCGCTCCGGCTCCAGGTTGAGCGCCGCCCAGCTCTGGCCCTGCCACAGCACTCGCCCTTGCCCCCGGGCGTCGAAGGCCACGATCACCTCCGCGCTGCCGGCATTGGCCGCCGGGGGGATGGCGCGCTCCTCGCTGCGGCCCGCCCAGCGGCGCAGGGCCACGGTGCTTGCCCCCGACAGCAGCGCGGCGATCAGGATCTGAGCCCAGGCGGGCAGTGGCAGCAGCGCCGTCAGCAGCGTGAGCAGGAGGGAGGTGAGGGCAGCGAGGAACAGCAACCCGTCGCTGTCCAGGCCCGCCAGGGAGAGGAGCAGCAGGGTGAGGCCCAGGATCAGCCAGAGGGCGGGCGGCGAGGGCATGGGGGTCAGGGAGCGGATCCGAATCGGGAGGTGGGGTTGGGCCGTTGCGGGCAGCGCTCGCGCAGCGCCTGGCGCAGAAGGGCCACCGCGTCGGGCTGGCCCTGGAGCGCGAAGGCCTCCTCCTCCAGGATCCGCGCGCCGTGGGGATGACCGCTGGTGAGGATGCCGCGAATCTGGCGATCCACCACCTCCGCGAGGGGCAGGCGCCAGCCGATCGGGCTGAGACGGCCGCTGGGGCAGCTCTGCACCGCATGCACCGCTTCGTGCAGGAAGGTGGGGCGGGCGATCCCCAGCTCGAAGCTGAGCGGCGAGAGCCAGAGGGTGCGGCTGGCGCTCTGGAAGAGGCCGTAGCTCTGGCGCAGCGGCGGCAGTTCGATGCGGACCGTGAAGCCACGGGTTTGCAGATCGCGGAGCAAGGGCTGCAGATCCGCCGGCAGGGCGCTCAGGGGTCGCGGCTCCAGCGCAGCGTTCGCCAGCAGGGGGAGGAGGGAGAGGGCCAGCGTGGCGGCGGGAGCTGGGGTCATCGAGGGCAGCGGGCCCGAGTCAACGCTAGGCGCCGCGGCCCTGTCGGATCCGGCGGGAAGCACTAGCTTGCAAACAGTGCCGCATTTCCGGCGATGGAAGCGTTCGTGCTGGCCGTGATCGCAGCGATGGCTGCCGTGGGCGTAAGCAGCCTGAAGGTGACGAGCAGCAGCCGTTCGATGCTGGTGGAGAGACTGGGCAAGTACAACCGCCAGCTCAAGCCAGGCCTCTCGCTGGTGCTGCCGGGGCTGGAGCGGGTGGTGAGCCATGAATCGCTGAAGGAGCGGGTGCTCGACATCCCGCCGCAGCAGTGCATCACCCGTGACAACGTCTCGATCGAGGTGGATGCCGTGGTGTATTGGCAGCTGCTGGAGCATCCGCGCGCCTACTACGCCGTCGACAACCTGCAGGCGGCGATGGTGAACATGGTGCTCACCCAGATCCGGGCGGAGATGGGCAAGCTCGACCTGGACCAGACGTTCACCACCCGCCAGGAGGTGAATGAGGTGCTGCTGCGGGAGCTGGATCAGGCCACCGATCCGTGGGGGGTGAAGGTGACGCGGGTGGAGATGCGCGACATCCGGCCCTCCCAGGGGGTGCAGCAGGCGATGGAGCAGCAGATGACGGCGGAGCGGGAGAAGCGTGCCTCGATCCTGCGCTCGGAGGGGGAGCGGGAGGCGCTGATCAACGCCGCGCGGGGTCGGGCCGAGGCGCTCGTTCTCGATGCGAAGGCCAAGCAGGAGGCGCTGTTGCTGGAGGCGGAGGCCCAGGCGAAGCAGCAGCGGCTGCTGGCGGCGGCGCGAGCGGAGGCGGCGCAGGAGCTGGCGGCGGCGATTGAAGGTCACCCGGCGGGGGGAGAAAGCCTGCGGCTGCTGCTGGCCCGCGACTGGATGGCGATGGGGCAGCAGATGGCCCAGGCGCCGGGGGGCACGGTGCTGATGGTGGATCCCCAGAGCCCGGCGTCGCTGCTGGCGGCGCTGAAGGGGCTGCAGGAGAAGGGTTGAGTAGGGCCGCTACCCTGATCTTCACCGATACGATCGATGGACTACCAACCCCCACGCCATCTGCTCGAAGTTCTGCAAAAGATTGAGTACGAAGAGGCGTTGCTGAACGGGGATCCCCGCTATGTGGATACGCGTGAAGCACGGGGCAGCGAGAAAACCTACACCCGCCTGGCGCGCAAGTTTGGCTGGGATCCCGCCAGCAACGCGTTCTTCGCGCCTTCCGAAAAGCACATCCTCTTCTTTGGTCATATCGGCATCGGCAAGACCACCGAATTGCGCCGTTATGCCGCGAATCTGAACGCATCGAGGCGGTTTTATGTGGTGGAAGTGGATGTGTTGGCCAAGTTGGACCGCAACAACCTGCAGTACACCGAAGTGTTGATGGCCATGGCCGAAACCTTGCTGGAACGGCTCCACGGCGACGGCGTTGACCTGGCTAACGAAGCCCTTGCGCCCTTGCAACGCTGGTTTGGCAATGTGGTGGAAACGAAGACCACATCGAGTGAGCTCAGCGCCGAACTCAAGACGGTGGCTGAGGGTGGTGGCGGGATCCCTGGTTTGCTCAAGTTGCTGACAAGCTTTACGGCCGCGTTCAAGACAGGGTCGAGCCAGAAGAGTGAATGGCGGCGCGAAATTCGCAATGATTTCACCTCCCTGGCCCTGGCTTTTAATGCCCTCATTCGTCAGGCGGAAGCCTGCCTGGTCCAAGCAGGCAAGGCCGAGCGGGTGCTGTTTCTGATCGATGGCACCGACAAGATGCGCGGTGAAGATACGCAGCTGTTTTTTGTGCAGGATGCGGAGCAGCTGTTGGCGATCGAGACCCTGGTGATCTACACGGCGCCGCTGCACCTGAAATACGACGGACGCCTCGGCGGCAAGCTCGAAGCCGATCTTGTCTTGCCGATGATGAAGCTGCAGGAGCGCGATGGCAGCCGCTTGGAGGTCGGATGGAGCACGATGCGGCGCCTGCTGCTGCTGCGGGCCGACCGCTGCCTGTTTGCCAGTGATGCGGAAGTGGAACGTCTGGTGGAGTACAGCGGCGGCCATCCCCGCGAGCTGTTGCGGTTGTTGAAACTCTGCTGTGAGGTGGCCGATGATCAGATTGATGCCGGCGTGGTGCAAGCTGCGATTGAAAAACTGGCCGCCGACTACCGCTATTTTCTCAAACCGGCTGATTACGTGCTGCTCAAAGCGATCGACAGCAACCCTGCCGATGGCGGCAACGACGAACAGGCCCAGGATTTGTTGCATCGCCTGGCGTTGCTTCAGTACAACGACGGCACCTGGCGCCGCAGCCATCCGGTGGTGCGCACCCTGGAGGGCTATGAGACGGCAGATGGCTGAGCCTGCATTCCTGCCGGCATGGTGAAGGCTGACTTCGCGATCGAGCAGGCGAGGCTGGCGGAAGCCCGCCAGCTGCCCGGGCCGTGCCATGACGACTTTCTTCGCCTCAGCCGCACCCTGATTCATGGACCACAGTTTCAGTGGCTGCTGGTGGAGGCGCCGGATGAAAGTATGCGGCGCCAGGTGATGGACGCCCTGGACCGGGTGCTGCAGCGCGCGGGATTGCGCAGCGATCGGCTGCCGCTGAGCGACAAGATTCTCGATGTGCCGATGCTGGAAGCCCGGCTGGTGAACAACGCGCGCCAGGCGGCAGTGGTGCACGTGATCGGCCGCCCGGGCTGGTTTGACGCCGCCCGCTGGGATGTGTTCAATGTTCGCCGGGAGCGTCTGGCCGCCGAAGCCCGCGCCCGGTTGGTGTTCTGGCTGGATGGGGAGGCGATCGCCCTGGCCTCCCGCAGCGCACCCGACCTGTGGGCCTGGCGGAGCGGTGTGTATGCGTTTCTGCCCGCAGCCGCCCCAGGAGCCCAGCAACTCCAGGGTGTGGAGATGCCGTTACCAACGCTCTCGCCCAGCGACCGTGGGGCTGTGGACAGCCGCTCCATGGCCGAGCGCAGCCGGCGGGTGGCCGAGATCCGGGCCTGGCTTGCCCAGCACCCGGAAGCGCCTGATGAGCTGCTCGTCACGCCTGTCGATGAGCTGGGCGGGTTGCTGTTCAGTCTGGGGGATTTCGATGAAGCCCTCACCCACTGGCGCAAGGTGGAGTTACCCCTCCATCGCCGTCTGGGTGATGTGCGCGCGAAGGCGATCACGATGGGGAAGATCGCGGATGTGTTGCAAGCGCGAGGGCAGCTGGATGAAGCGCTGCGCATCCGCCAGGAGGAGGAACTGCCCGTCTATGAACGGCTGGGTGATGTGCGCGCGAAGGCCATCACGATGGGGAAGATCGCGGATGTGTTGGAAGCGCGAGGGCAGCTGGATGAAGCGCTGCGCATCCGCCAGGAGGAGCAACTGCCCGTCTATGAACGGCTGGGTGATGTGCGCGCGAAGGCCATCACGATGGGGAAGATCGCGGATGTGTTGGAAGCGCGAGGGCAGCTGGATGAAGCGCTGCGCATCCGCCAGGAGGAGGAACTGCCCGTCTATGAACGGCTGGGTGATGTGCGCGAGAAGGCCATCACGATGGGGAAGATCGCGGATGTGTTGGAAGCGCGAGGGCAGCTGGATGAAGCGCTGCGCATCCGCCAGGAGGAGGAACTGCCCGTCTATGAACGGCTGGGTGATGTGCGCTCGAAGGCCATCACGATGGGGAAGATCGCGGATGTGTTGGAAGCGCGAGGGCAGGTTTCTGCCGAAACTCCGCCCAGCTGAGAACAGCGCAAGACACCTGCCATGAGCCGGATCAGCCCCTGAGCAAGGAGCGCATGCCTTCGCTGTAGAGCAGGCCGGTGCAGAGGATGGCGCCGGCCCAGCAGAGGCTGCGCACCGGCGGCACGTTGGCCACGTAGGCGGCGATGTAGCCGAGCCGCAGCAGCGGGTGGAGCCAGGCGGCCGCGGCGCTCAGGCCGGCGGTGGCGGTGAGCTCAGGGGCGGCGAGCAGCACCAGCAGGCAGGCGGGGGCGTGGAGGGTGAAGGCCTCGAAGCTGTTTTGATGGGCCCAGCTGGCGCGCTTGCCCCAGGCCGGCAGCCGCTCGAACATCGCCCGCGGCGCCGCCAGGTCGGCCGGGGTGAAGTCGGCCTGAGAGCGTCCGGCTCCGAGGGGGATCAGGCTGAGGATGACCACAAGGCCGCTGAGCACGAGCGACCAGGCGAAGGGCGCCATGGTGCCGGAGGGGATCACCGGCAGGGAGGTGGCGGCCAACAGGGTCAGCGGGGGCATGGCGAGGGGAAGAGCGACCTCTTTTCTAGGCGGGCCGCTGCCTGAGCCGTCTGGCCATTTGTTTGCGTTGACGTTCCAGTTCGGGGTCGATCCGCACGCTGCTCACGAGGGTTCCCTGTGCCACGTTTATTCAACAGGTTTGGAATGGACTGCTGCTGGCCACGGGGGGCGTGTCGCTTCCTTTATCCCTCTCCGGTCTATTTCTAGCCAGGTTCTTGTCAACGCCTGTGCTGCCTCTGTCTATTCTCAATCCTGAGCAGGATCCTCCCTGCCCCTTGCAGCCGGGTCCGCTGCCGGATCGATGCGCAGCTGTGCGAGAGGAGGATCATTGCGAGAGGAGGATCATTGAGGATAGTAAATCTGATGAAAAGGTCGCTCAGGTGAATGGGTGGGTTGAAGAGTGGCAGAGATGTCCGGGTCGGGCAATGGCAAGGGATCTGTCGTACCGATGCCTCCTGTGTCAGGCGAAGCTCATTCCACCAGCGTCACCATCCCGGTACACCCGGCAATGCATTTTTGCGGATCCGCAAGGCTGACCCCAGCCACACCGATGGCCTCTGCAATGATTACTGCAAATGGATATCCTTCCGTTCAGATATGGCTAGCGATTCTGGTCTGTCCTTCCCGTTGTAAGACTTTGACAAAAGCTCCAAGGCCGGACGCCTTCAAGTTTGCTCTTCGCCAGTGATCCGGTGCGAACTTCGGCCACGCCGGATATCCAGTCAGCTGTCTCGCCAGCCAAGGCTGTTCCCCCACGTCTGAACGGGCGTCTGCAGCGGACAGCCAGGCGCCATGTCGAGTATTGAGGCTCTTGGGCCAGGCCGCGGCCGTTTGAATCAATGCATTGGCTGTGGCAGCTTTCCCTTCAGCTCGAATTGCTGCCGTTGGAAGTGATGCACGCTGTTGTCATCCAGACAGCGGAAGGATACTTCGTGAGCGCTTGCTTCCACCTGCACATCCACCTGATCAAACGGCGTCGTGGCGAACACACAGCAGCTGAGGGCTCCAAACTGAACAACATCCTCCGCGCTGCGGGCCGAGTGGTATTCAAAGGCTTGGATGCCGGCCTCCCGCATCCGAAGGCCAATCCCCTGGCTGAAGCGGCTATCCACCGGATCCCGCAAACTTGCCTGCACAGCCCGGCTGCCCTGCTCCTGCAGTCGCAGTCCCATCGGTGTCTGTACTTCCACGTGAAAGAGGGTCTTTCGCATCGCGGAGCGGCGGGGAAACGGCTGCTCGGGTCCGTCCTGAAAGACCAACTCGTAATACGCCCCCTCCAGCAGACAGCCGATTCGGCTGCGGGATCCATGGAACAAGCCCCGCTCCCATCGGGTGGCAAAACGGGTGCCGTGGCGCTTTCGATACCGGAATGGGGTGAGCAGCAGGCGATGTCGCACGGGACACTCCTCAGCATCGGGAAGGTTCGGTTTACTGGCCTCCAGAAAGTCTTCCAACCAGGCCTGTTCATCCAGGCTGTCGGTGATCCGGCGTGTGGCCTGGGCCCCTTGTTGCTCCACCAGTCGCAGCACCACCCCATCCAGGTGGGTGAGGGCTGTGAGATCGAGGCTCGCATCCTGGCTCACGGCCGCCCGCGCATGGCATCGAGGTATTGGACCAGCTCCACCAGTTGCTCCGGATCCTGCAGTTGCTCCCGCGGGATGCCGCCCGTATGGCGGTTGGCGGTGCCGATCCAGTGCCGCATCAGCTCGGTGTCGTCACCCACCAGGGCCGAGAGGCTGCGGTGCAGGCGCAGCACCAGGGCAATCATCCGCTGGGTATGCCGATCAACGCGGCTCTGCGCCCGCGCCTGTTCAAAGAAGGTGCGACTTTTGCCGATCGCCCGGGCCGTTTCCCCGGCTGACAGCCCCAGTTCCTCCCCGGCGCGCTGCAGGGCCTTGCGCAGCACCAGGCCCACCTCCAAGCCGCTGGCGGCCGCACTGGTGCGCACTGGAACAGCCATTCCCCTCGCCCGATACCTCCACAGCATGCCTCAACAGTGTCAACAATGCGAGGTATGCCTCAATTGAGGCTCATCTGGGGGGCGTGGGCTGGGGCGCGGGCTGCGGGTGGCGAATCCTTCGTCGCGGCGGCGAGGGCCGACCAAGGCAGGCAGGTCCTGTTGCCCGCTCCATCCGCCAGGGGAAAACCCCTTCAGCGCCCAGCCATGCCAACACCATCCCGTCCGCAGATCCTTGCCGCCTCCGCCCGTGGGGTGGCGGCCCGGCTCGATGTGCTGGAGGACCATCCCGATCTCCACGACCGCCCTATGGCTTCCCTCTCGATCCGAATCGACTGGGGCGACGCAATCCGCCTCGGGACGGCCAGGGACTGGTGGTGCAGCTGGCGTGCTGGGGCGTGGCCTCCCCACCCCCGCCATCGCCCTTCAGCGCCACCAGACTGGCTGCTCAGCTGCAGAGGTTCTGATGGTGGTGCCGGTGTTGACGGAAGCGCAGCGACGCAAATGGGATGCCAGTGACGACGCCCTGTTCTATGCCGAACCTCGCTTCGTGCAGCATCTCGACGGGGCGTTCCGGCAGCGCCTCACCAAGCTCTACCGCGAGCGGATTCCGGCCGGTGCGGTGGTGCTGGATCTGATGTCCAGCTGGGTATCCCATCTGCCGGAAGATGGGAGCTACGGCACGGTGATCGGCCACGGCCTCAATGCCCGCGAGCTGAGTGCCAATCCGCGCCTCGATCGCAGCTGGGTGCAGAACCTCAACCGCGACCAGAAGATTCCCCTGGAGAGCGAAAGTGTGGATGCCACCCTCATCGTGGCCGGCTGGCAGTACCTGCAGGAGCCGGAGCCGATCGCGGCCGAGCTGTTGCGGATCACCCGAGCGGGCGGCCAGTTGATCGTCGCCTTCTCCAATCGCATGTTTTTCACCAAGGCGCCGCAGGTGTGGACCGATGGCAGCGACCGCGACCATCTCGCTTATGTGGCCGAGGTGCTGATCGCCCAGGGTTGGCCAAAGCCCACTCTCCTCGCCGAGCAGACCCGCGCCCTGGGCCTGCCTGGCCTGATCGGGGCCAAAGGGGATCCGTTCTTCGCCGTGATTGCCAGCAAGCCCGAGCTTGATTACCCAGCTCGCTCCGCGAACAGCGCCGCCGCTTCCGGGTCGTGAGCGCCAGGCCCTCGGGTTCCGCCTTCTGCTGCGTGGCCTTGGCCTGGGCGGGCTGAACACCCGCAGCTGATCCCCCGGCTCCCCGTCGCCGCCAGGCTACCGGTGGCCGTCGATCGTCAGCCCGGCAGCTGTCCCTTCTGCTGATTGGTGATCACATCGTCGATGAACATCTGCGCCAGCAGGGGGTCAGATCCTCCGGCCACAGCAGCGCTGGTGGGCCCTGGCCCGCACCCTCCGGCAGAAACTCCACCTCCACCTCCAGCGGCACCTGCACCTGGCGATGGCGCACCGAGGGAGCGGGGATACGGCGCCTGCTTGGCTAGATCATCCAGCTGGCTGAAGTTATGCCAGCCATGTCTTCTTCTCACCCCGGCGCGGAACTGTCAAATCCTCCTTGTCCTTGTCCTGGCCTTCCTCGATCCACCGCGGATTCCCCATGCGTGATCAGGCACAACGGGGAAGACAAGACAAGGCTGGTTAAGGCGGCCCGCCTGCTCGTATTCGAGCTGGGTGATGGAACGTCTCCGTGGATTGTTGCCTTGTGTTCTGGTGCCGCAGCGGTGGGCGATCAGCAGCCCATACACATCTGCCGCCGCCATGTTCGCCAGGCATGGCGCGGTGCGCCTCCAGGTCGAGGAAGGTGGAGGAGACGCAAACGGTCGGCAGTTCCTTGCCGTTGGTCACCGCGGGCGGCAGGGAGCGAGGGGGGAGGCAAGGGCAGCCCGTTGGCGCAAGGATCCCCTGGCAGGAGCCGTGGCCGGATGCACTAGAACATCTGTTCCAGTGCCCTGGTCTGCGATGCCCGGCCCTCTCCGCCTCGATTCGCCGCTCCCCTTCCGCACCAGCTCCGATCCCGACGGCCTCGACCTCAACGAGCTGCTGGCAGCCAACCCGCGCAGCACCTTCTACATGCGGGTGGCTGGCCACGGGCTCCGGAGCCGCGGCGTGCTTGATGGCGACCTGCTGGTGATCGACCGCTCGATCCTTCCGGAACCCGGCCATCTGGTGGTGGTGGCCCACCAGGGGGAGTTCCTGCTCCGCCCCCTGGCCCGCGAGAACGGCCAGTGGTTTCTGGAGCCGCTGCGCCCCTGCGAGGTCCCCATCCCGGTGGAGATCGAGGACATCCACGCCTCGCCACTCTTTGGCGTGGCGGTGCATGGCATCCACACCATGGGGGTGTTCATAGGCTGAAGGCAAGCCGGACGCTTGTCCCGCCTCCCTTGCCGCCATGCCCTCCCTCCGCCCCGTTCTCTCGTCGCTTCAGGGTCTGCCACCGCTGCTGCGGCGCACGCCACCGCTGGTGTTCGCGATGGCAGTGCTCAGTGCGGGCTTGATCGGCGCCAGTTCGGTGCTGGTGAAGGGATTCCGCTCCGCCACCAACGCGATCACCGTCACCGGGGCGAGCACGGAGCGGATCCGCAGCGACTTCGTCGACTGGTCGGTGCTGGTGAAGCAGAGTGGCGCCAGCCAACCGATCGCCTATCAGGCCCTGCAGCCGGCGGTGCAGCAGACGCTGGCCTTCCTCACGGCCCAGGGAATCAAAGCCAAGGAGGTGCAACTGGAGGCGGTGAAATCGGAGAAGGAGGACATCCGCGATCCCCGCACCGGCGAGCTGCGCGCCACCTTCTGGACCACCCGCCAGACGATCCAGATCGGCAGCGCCGAGGTGGACCGGATCGCCGCGGTCTCACGGGAGATCGGGCAGCTGATCGGCCAGGGGGTGCCGCTGACGATCAATGCCCCCGCCTTCACCTATACCAAGCTGGCCGAGAAACGGGTGGACATGCTGGCCAAGGCCACCCGCGACGCCCGCAACCGCGCCCGGGCCATCGCCGCCGAAGCTGGCGCCCGTGTGGGGGCCGTGACCAAGGTGGATACCGGCATCTTCCAGATCACCGCTCCCAACTCCACCGAAACCAATGACAGCGGCAGCTACGACACCCGCACAATCGACAAGGACATCACGGCGGTGATGGCGGTCACCTTCCGGGTGGACTGAGGCGAGCGATCGCTCGTCGAGCAGAAGGGTCATGCGGCCCAGTCTGTTCCCAGCCCTGACGATCTCGCCAACGCACGCAGGCAGAGAGTCGATCCATCACACACAGAGTGGGCAGAATCACGCGCAACGACCCCCGGGCTCTGTTCAGGGTTTGGCGGTGCTCTCAGACCTTGGTGCGTTCACTTTCGGTTCAGCTGTCCGGCGACAATGAAGTGGTCCGGTGGCCGAGGGGATTGACGCGGGACACATCGAGAAGATGTGGATCGGGCAGGAGCGGCTGAGGGGCAGGGCCAGCTCAGAGCTGGAAAGCCAGCCTGCCTTGCTGACAGCCAGCGCCTCAGAAAGGGAGCACCCAGGCCCCTCCCGATCGCCAAACTTCAAACTTTAAAAAGCGGAAGGAAGAGAGACTTGGCAACTCTTCATCTCGATGAATCGAGGCTTATAGAGGTGGATCTACGCCTCCCTGATGACCACCCGTCATCCAGCCGTATGCCACCTCGAATCAGGGCACTCGAGCCTGGGGTTATACAGAGCTTGAAGGGACGTAGCCAATCATAGCGCGGGAGGATGGCTTTCTGATCTCCTATACGTAATGTGAAGCCATGGCTGGCAGCTTTTGAGATTCTGGCTAAGAGTAAGTTAGTCAGAGCAAATAAGATCAGGAGCTTCACCATGAAAAATCCGATTAAACCGGCAGTCGTTTTGGAATCACTCTTTCTACGACAAAAACTTTCAGGACAGACGTTGCTTCGGGCTTTCAAGTCGCTACCGAGAGTCACGGCCATCCGATTGCCGCGGGCGTTCGACGACAGCAATGATCTCTATCCACTATTGCTTGGCCTGACAGATTCCGAGCGCACAAAATTTAAAATCACGTTGCCAGTAAAGCGGCCTTCCTCGCTCGCGCCAGCACCCGCGCCTCCGCCTCCACCTCCGCCTCCACCTCCGCCTCAGCCTCTCTATCAGGTGCGCGTTCATGCCATCCTCTGCGCCAATGATGATGGGTCTGGGGGTGCAGCTGATCCCAATGCAGTAGATGCCTTCTACCTCAAGCAACTCATCGATACCACCAATATCATCTACAAGGCCGTTGGCGTGCAATTTATTTACAATCCTGCTACTGATTTCCAGAAAGTGAATAGCTCATTATTGAATCTAGATTTTACCATTCCAACGGGATTGAATTTTGCTCTGCCGGAGTCGCAGCCCCCGCTGAGCGATCAGCAAGTTATTGATTTGGCCAAGCCCCATGCTGACGAACGCCAACGTGTAGGACGTGAGCATCGGCATAAAATGGTTCTTCTTTTTTGCGATGGAAATATGCTCGTCTACGACCAAGGCCAAAAGCAGTGGACAATGATCTTCCGTACTTATGCCTTTTCAGGGGAAGATGCTGAGTTTGTTGCACTTCCCACAGGCAAGGGCGACTTGCAAAGTTTTGCAAACTTAGTCGCCCATGAAACCGGGCATTACTTCCATCAATGGCACACGCACAGCTGGCTACCGGCAAATGAAGAAGATGCTGCTGCCATCATCAGAGATGCTGTCGAAAAAGGTGGCCTATCTGCTGAGGATGGGGCGAAAGTCTTCGATGGTGATGCCACTCAGGTTACCGATACGCTGCCAGATCCTGGCAATAACTTGTTTGACCACGTATATGGAGAAGGGGGATGCGCTGCCCAGGCGTTTATTAATGTGCCGGTAACGTTTTCGAATGGTACTAAGAAAGAGTACAAGTTGAAGCCAGATCGTGGCAATGTGATGAGCTACTTCAAGCATTGCCTGGGTTTTCCCATGCATTTCTCCCCAATGCAGCGTACTGGAATCCGTCGCTCTTTAGAGGAAGAAAACCGTTGGCACCTCATTCATCCCTCGATGCGTCTGCGTGCTTTGGGTGCCTATGTGATCAACAATAATCCATCTTACTATGCGGTCTGGCATCCCTCGGAAGAACTCGAGATTCAAGTCTATGACTGGCCGTACAAAGAAATGCGCGCCAAATATGATGAGTTGTGGCCGCAGGGTTGGCGGCTCAAGATCCTTTCTCCCTATGTAGTGAATGGCCAGGTTCGTTACGCAGCGGTCTGGAAGCCCAGCAGCGAAGGCGAAATCCAAGTCTATGACTGGCCGTACAAAGAAATGCGCGCCAAATATGATGAGTTGTGGCCGCAGGGTTGGCGGCTCAAGATCCTTTCTCCCTATGTAGTGAATGGCCAGGTTCGTTACGCAGCGGT
>JBILGK010000089.1:0-4016 GCA_044351065.1 Cyanobium sp. | reverse complement strand
GATTCCTCGGCGGCGAGGCATTCCTCCAGATCGGCAACGGCGAGGGCGTGTTCGGCCTCATCGCCGGTATGGAGGCGCTCAGCGAGCTGGGCGATCCAGCGGGTTTCCGCCTGGAGCTCGGCGCCGAGCTCCCAGAGGGAAGGGCCTCGCGGGGCCTGATCGGCTGGCGGGGCGGTGATGGGAAAGGAAACAGACATGGGCGTGAGAAGTGAGAAGGGCCCTGGCCATGAGCAGTGCCGTGGGCAAACGGCCTGGGGCCACAGGAAAGGGGCGGCTGGCGAGAGGAATCACCCCCGCACCAAAGGGGGCTCTGCCCCCATCAGCGGGCCCAGATTGAGGATTTCGATGGGGAGGGGATGGCGGTGCTGGAGGCGGTGGGCTTGATCGAGGAGGGAGGCGGTGCCGGAGCGGCCGGGGAAGGCGATCACGAGCACGCCGGTGGGTGCGGTGCGGGAATGGGCGGTGGCCTCCTCGCTGGCGCGGCGGAGCATCTGGCCATTGCGCACCGGGCCGGCGGCGATGCCGTAGCGGGCCCATTGAGCGGGCATGGCTTGAACGGGCCAGCCGAGGCGATGGGCGGCGGCATCGATGGCGCGATCGGCACCACGGGCGCCGCCATGGAGCACCAGCTGCACCAGGCGGCCAGCGGCAGCGGAGCTGAGGGCGGCGGCGACCATCAGGGGCGACCAATCGAGATCACGACCACCGCCGGCCACCACCACCAGGGCGCGGCAGTGGGAGCGGGGAATGGGAAGCGGAGCAGGTGGAGCGGGGAGCGGGCAATGCGGCGGCAGGGGGAGCGCCGATGCGGCACCCGAAAGGAGCAAACCCATGGCGGATTGGAGGAGTGAAAAAGCGAGAGGGAAGCGGGCAGAGCGGCTGCGGGGCAGAGCCTCTGGCCACCTTCTAAAGATAGGCGTACATGGGTACTAGCCGCATCCGTGGAAACACGGAAAAGGGCCAGCAGTGAGGAGATCCGTAGGGGTGCGAATGGGACCAGACGGATCAGCAAGAGCCCCAAGAACTGAGAGGGGAACGTGATGGCCAAGCGGGAGCTTTTGCTACCGCAGCTCGCGGGAGAGCAGCCTCAGGAGAGGCCCTGACGCAAGCCATGAGCCCCAGGGAATGAGAGGGGCACATGATGGCCAACCGTGACTAAATGCCACCGCAGCCGCGGGAAGAGAGCCGCTGCAGATGTGCCCCGAACAAACCATCCCGGCGGCGGCAAGGGGAGAATGATCACCCGAGGGCAAGGGTGCGGCGCAGCCGCACTTGCGCAGCCCTTGCGCCGGGTGACACCCTCATTTCCCGCCGCGGGGGTGGTGGTAGGGAGCGGGAGTGGGACGATGGCCAGGAGCCGGCGTTGGCAGAAGGGGATCACCCCTGCTAGTACAGGCGTACGCCTCAGCGAGTCGCCATGGTGCCCATCCCGCTCTCAGCCCTGCAGCCCTCCCGCAGCGAGGCGATCGAGGACTGGCCCTGGCTGGATGAGGCAGTGCTGTGCTCCAGCCGCAGCCATCAGGTGTGCATGACCTGCCACTTCTTCCGCCACCATCCGGGGCCCGAAAGCATCCCTGTGCTCAGCTGCCATCTGCATCAGGGCCTGATCACCCACGGCGAGCACCTGACGCAGCGCTGCAGCGGCTGGAGCGAAAACCTGCACCGCCAGCGGGGCTGGGCGGCTGAGGCGGCGTGAGCGGTGGCCATCGCAACCGGCCGCCGCTCTCGCCCAAGGAGGCCTGGCTCAGCGACGGCCGCCAGGTGCTGCACTTCCGCCCCACCCTCTGGGACCGCTGGAACCAGCGGCTGGTGATCACCAGCGGTGAGCTGTTGGCGGATCAGCCGGTGCCGCTGCTCAAGAAGCGCTGGGAGCTCAGCCGCCAGGAGGCGCTCCAGCTCTGGGCTGAAAAGCGGCAGCAGGGCTGGCAACCGACCACGGCGCAGTGGCAGCCGCCCACCGACCGCCGGCTTGCTTCGCCAAAGTGCAGGATCTGAAACTCTCGGCCATGAACCCGACCCGTGAGCAGCGGGGGTGGTGGCAGGGATCGGGAGTGGATGCGGAACGCAAGGATGATCGACAAAGGAAGCACTCTTTATGCGGTATCTGCATAGTTTCGGCGCTACTCCATACTCGCTTCCGGGACATCAAAGCGCCTAAGGCAGTGCTTTCCCTGTGTCGTTTCCTCTCGATCTGAGGTTGCCTGTCTCTCCCCTCTGCTGACTTCCCTGCTGACTGCGCGAGGGGCCTTACCGCCCTTTTCCTCGCCCTGCTCCTTGGACTCCCCGCCCAGGCGGCCACCGTGCTCTCGATCGGTGACGGCGACACCCTGCGTGTTGATGACCGAGGCAAGCGCCTCACGATCCGCCTGGCCTGCATCGATGCTCCAGAGATGGCCCAGAGCCCCTACGGCGCCCAATCCCGCAGCCTGCTGGCTGGCCTGGCTCCTGTTGGTTCGGATGTAAGCCTGCGAGTGCTGACCACCGATCGCTACGGCCGCACCGTGGCTGAGATCCTGCGGGGCAGCCAGAACGTGAGCTTGCAGATGGTACGCGGCGGGCAGGCCTTTGCCTATCGCCAGTACCTCAGCCAGTGCAATGCCGCTGCTTACCTGGGAGCAGAGCGCGGCGCCGAGTTCGATCGCCAGGGCGTCTGGTCGGTTCCAGGGGGCATTGAGAGGCCCTGGGATTTCAGGCATGGCCGCCGGGGCTATCGGCCCGCAGCAGCCCAGAACCGTCGACCTGCTGCGGAGCTCCTCCTCCCAGGTGGTCGCCATTACCGCTGCAGGGAGATTGGCTCCCACGCTCGCGCCCAGGAGCTGCTGCGCCAGGGGCACACCTACCTCGATGGCGATGGCGACGGGGAGGCCTGCGAAAGATTGCGCCGCTGACGCTCACTCCGTCAGCAACCCCTCCCCCACCCGCTGGCAGAACTCCCCCAACCGCTCCCGCCGCCAGCCCGCCAACGCTCCGGGCCTGGCCACCAGCGCCAGCAGGTCGTCCTCTGCATCGAGCAGCTCATCGAGCAGCCAGCACAGCGCCTGGGTGCGGGCGTTTTCACAGGGATCGGCTGCCATGGAAGGTTCCGTTGGGATCGACGCCAGAGGGTTCCGGCCTCGTCAACCCATTGCCGCCCTGGCCCTCTCCGCTCCTTTCCGGCAGGCTGAACCCAGCTCTTTGCCCGTGATGCCCCGCCCCCGCTACCGCCAGGACCCGTTGCCCCTGGGCGACTGCACGCCACCGCCGACCCTCTACGGACCGGAGCAGCCGCTGCCGCCAGGGCTGGAGCGGGTGCAGCAGGGCCAGCTGGCGGTGGTGCCGCTGGGGCCGTTGTTTGAGGCGAAGGCCGCGGCTGAGGGGCTGAGCAACCTGCAGCCGGAGGGCTGAGCCATGGCCGGCATCACGATCACCACCCAGAACGACCTGCTCGGCCCCGATGGCGATGAGCCCTACGTGCTCTTTGTGAACCAGACCGAGTACGGCAACCGCCGCTTCCTGCGCACCAACGTGCTCTCCGCCCGGCCAGACCTCAAGAAGTACACCGCCCTGCGCTTCCGCCAGGAAGTGAAGCGGCACCCGGAACCCGGGGAAGACGGGCCGGAGCTGGTGCTGGTGTTCCTGGAGGCGCAAGACATGGAGCCGCCGCTCACCCTGGTCTGCAGCGACATCCACCTGGAGATGGAGGGCTACCCAGTGGAGCAGGGGGCGGTGATCGAGATCCCGCTGCTGCCGCCGGGGGCGCGGGGGGCGGCGCAGGGGTTTGGGTGAGCCCGCGGCCACCACGACGCATCAGGCCACTCCAGCCCCATGCAGCAGCAGGTCGAAACCCAGGGCGGCCATGGTCAGCCGCATGGCGATCGAGCCAAATCTCCAGGCGGAATGGATCAGGCGGTGAATCGCCACGAACTGGGGGGGAATCATCGTCTGCGCTCGCTGGCGATGGGCAGCACCTGGTCGGCTGGAACACCGAAGGTGGGCAAGCGACCCTGGCTGAGGGGAAAGCGGCGCAGCCAGACGCA
>JBILGK010000030.1:0-39599 GCA_044351065.1 Cyanobium sp. | reverse complement strand
TGATCCACTCGCAGAACTGGTTCCACGCCGAAGCGCCGGAGCGCTGTTGGAGAGTGGCGGTCATGAGTACGAGAGGGGGAGCCCGGACCCGAAGGGCCGGTGCGGAAGGAAAAGGCGGAATCCCGCCCCTCGTAACGTAACGGGATGTTGCGGGGTTTGTAAAGGGGGGTTCATGAAGAAAGTCCGGGGAGGGTCGGGTCCCCTCCGGGCCGCCACCGCCGATCGCTGCTAAACGGAGAGGGCAAGGCCGCTGTTCCCGATGCCTCTGGCTGTGTTTCGCTCCGCTGCCCTGGCCCTCAGCCTTTCGCTCGGGCTGCTGCTTGGTGGCTGCGAGCGGGGGCCCAACCCCGAGAGCCAGCGGATCGACGAGCTGGAGTTCAAGCTCCAGCAGCTTGAGCAACGGCTCAACAAGGTGTCGAGCCAGCGGATGAACGGGTCCGACCGCTCCGGCAAACCTCCCGCCGGGGTGGTCAAGTCGCTCACGCTGCGCAGCGGCAGCGACGATGACCGTCTGCGCATCTATTGGGCCGACGGCAGCACCACCGATCTGCCCTGCACCAAGGAACAGGCCACCCTCGTCTGCGGCTGAATCGCCATGGCCCCCAAGCCCACCCTCCCCCACCCGCTCGCCCCGATCGGTCGCCGGCTGACGCTGGCCCTGCTGGGCGCCAGCCTGCTGGCAAGCCTCAGTCCATCCCCCCTGCATGCGGAGGATGAGGTGGGCTCCACTCGGGAAGATGCCGGGCTTCCCTTCGGACGCCTGGGCAGGGCGGTGAATCTGGCCCGGATGACGGCCGAAACCCGCAACGGCGGCCTGGAGAGCTACCGCACGGCCAGCTGCATGCAACGCCCCGACGGCGGCAACTGCCTGGTGGAGGACGGCGACAAAGGCTTCGTCTTCCGCATCCCCGGCGGCCCCCCCGGCTGGCAGGAGGAGGGCAAGTCCCCCACCCAGGAGACCGTGATCCGCATCTCCCGGGATGGACGGCAAGTTCTGCGCGTGATCTCCGAGAGCAGCCCCCGCCCGCGACCCAAGATCCGCGGCAGGAAGCCCCGATCGGCGTGGTGGGTGTGATCAGCCGGCGGGATCCCTTTCCAATTGCGTGGCCAGCTTCAGCAGGGCCTCCGCCCAGCGGGATGCCACCGGCCACACCTCCCGGCGGGTCAGGCTGAGGGCAATGCCCTTCTCGCCGTAGGCGGCTTCATTGATGAACACCGCCCACACCGGTTCGGCACCCACCCCGGCGGGCGGCTGATAGGGGAGGGGAATGCCATCCGGCGTGAGGAACACCGGATCCCCCGGCTTCAGCGGCTCCCAGTCGCGGTGCTGTCGCAGGGGATGGAGCATCCCGCTGGGGGTGCCGTCGGGATGGCGCGGCAGATCCAGGCTGCCCAAGTGGCGATGCACCACCAGCGTGCGGGGCTGGGGGAGGCGGCCGGTGCGCGCCAGAGCGAGCAACTCCAGGCAGGTCTCCACAGCCAACTGAGTCTGGTGGCAGATCTGCGCGGTCAACACCCCCTGGGGCACGGGCCCCACCTCAATCACCAGCCCGCAGGGCCAGCTCTCCGCCAGGTAGCCGGTCTGGCGGGGATCGCCTTCGTGCAGGTAGATCGGCAGCCCCAACTGCCCCTGGATCGCCGCCGCCAGGGCCAGGTCGGCCGGGCGGCGGCCGTAGACCACCAGCGAATTGCCCATGGCGGCGGTGGTGCTGTGCAGATCGATTGCCACCAGGCAGGGGTCGTTTCCTGCGGGGCCATGGCGCTGCAGCAGCTCCCGCGCCCGCCGCACCTCCCCCTCCTCGCGGGCCGGGTCGGCCAGCAGGGCGGGATCGAAACTGCGATTGAGGTCGCGATCGATGTAGCGGCGGCAGACGGCCCAGGCCTCCGGATTGCCGAGCGTCAGCGCGAGGCCCAGGCCGGCATTCCGAAGGAGAGCGGGATCCCGCTGCCAACCCTCCAGCAGCCAGCCGGCGTTGCGCTCATTGCCATGGGTGGCGGCCACCACCAGCACCTTGCCCATGGTCCACACGCCGATCAACCCGCTCCAGCCTGACGCAGGATCGGGGGATCCCGCCGCTTGCCGCCCCATGCCCCCGCCCGCGGTCCTGGTCCAGTCAGCCCGCTGCCTGTGGCGCCAGCAGTGGCGGGTGCTGATGGGCGGGCTGGGCCCCGCCGACGCGGCCGGTCGCTACCGGCGCCCCGCCCCCGCCTTTGCCGAGCTGCCCCCCCTGCCGGAGGACGCCGCAGATACGGGCGCCCATGTGCTGATCGTCGGGCGCAGCTGCCCCTGGGCCCATCGGGCCTGGCTGGTCTGGAACCTGCGGCGGCTGGGGTCGAGCATCGAGCTGCTGGTGGTGGAGCCCGATCCGGCCGCCGGGCGCTGGCGGTTTGCCGCCCCTTTCGCCGGCTGCGACACCTTGCGCCAGCTCTACCGCCGCAGTGGCGCCTCCGCCGACGCGCCCGCCACCGTGCCGGCCCTCTGGTCGAGGCGGCAGGAGCGGTTGGTGCTGAACGAAAGCGCGCGGCTGATCGAGCTGCTCGACCTCTGGCCCGCGTCGGAGGGGGTGCCGCGGCTGAACGCCGAACCGTTGCGCCCGGCGATCGACGCCTGGCGCCAGCGCCTGCAAGGGGCGGTGAACGACGGCGTCTACCGCTGCGGCTTCGCGCGCAGCCAAGCCGCCTATGACGAAGCGGTGGGGGAGCTGTTCGACACCCTCGCGGCGGTGGAGGCGGAGCTGGGGGGGCGGGGACCCTGGCTCTGCGGTGCGGAGCTCAGCCTGGCCGACGTGGTGCTGTTCCCCACCTTGATGCGGCTGGAGCTGGTGTACGCCCCCCTGTTCGGCGCCAGTCGGCAACCGCTTTGGCAGCTGCCGGCCCTGTGGCGCTGGCGCTCCCGGTTCTTCGCCCTGCCGGGGGTGGACGGCACTTGCTGTGCCGACGCCTGGCGAGCCGACTACTTCGGCGCCCTGTTCCCGCTCCATCCCTCCGGAATCGTCCCGGCGGGGCCGGCCTTGGCCACACTGGTGGGCAGCGAGCCCCCCATCGGGATATGAGCAGCACCGCCGCCATCCCCAGCGATGATCCGGTCTTCGAGGGGGTCTACGGCCCTTACACGATCACCGCCGACGACCGGCGCGAGGTGCTGGGCTATCGGCTGGCGTTGGGCGCGGTGGCCGTGGCCCAGCTGGCCCTCCTCGCCCAGTGGCGGGCGGTGGGTCCCCAGCTCGTCTGGCCCTGGCTGGTGGTGATGGGCGTCGGCCTCGGCCTGGCGCTGCGCTGGATTCACATCTACCTCAAGCCCCTGCACCAGCTGCTGCAGCTGTTCTGGCTGGTGGGCTGCCTGGGGTGCCTGCTCCTGGCGGGTCGCGTCGGTGCTGCCGCGCTGCTGCCGGCCCTGGCGGAACAACCTCTTTGGATCCTGGCCATCGGACCGTTCTTCGCGGCCCTGGCGGGGGTGGGCTTCAAGGAGTTCTTCTGCTTCCGTCGGCCCGAGGCGATCGGGGTCACCCTCCTGCTGCCCGCGGCGCTGCTCGGGCGACTGATCGGCCTGCTGGACCCCCGGACCACGCTGGCCCTGCTGGCGATCGAGGCCGTTCTCCTGCTTGTGCTCACCCTGCGCAAGTTCCCGATGCCCGCCGCCGCCGATGTGGGCGACAAGAGCGTCTTCCTCTGGCTGGAGCAGCAGCGCCGCCCAGCCGTTGGCGATCGATGAGCCTGCTCAGTCTGGTGGGGGCCAGCCGTGACTTCGGCCTTCGTTCCCTGTTCACGAACCTCGACCTGCACGTCGGCGAGCGGGAGCGCCTCGGGCTGATCGGCCCCAACGGGGCCGGCAAGAGCACCTTGCTGCGGGTGCTGGCGGGGGAGGAGCCGCTCGACCGGGGCGAGCGCCGGGCGACCCCGCGCCTGCGGGTGGTGCGAATGGAGCAGGAACCCAGCACCGACCCGGAGGCCACCGTTCTGGAGACGGTGTTCGCCGGGGGTGGCGAGCGTCAGGCCCTGCTGCGGGAGCACGAAGGGCTCAGCCAGGCCCTCGCCGCTGCCGGGGATGACCCGGCCCTGCTGGCGCGGCTGGGAGACCTGCACCGCCGCATGGACGATCTGGATGCGTGGGGATTGGAGCAGCAGTGCCGGGAGGTGCTGGAACGGCTCGGGGTGGCGGACGGGCAGCGCCGGATCGGCGAGCTCTCCGGTGGAAACCGCCGCCGGGTGGCCCTGGCGGCGGCCCTGGTGGCCGCACCGGACGTGCTGCTCCTCGATGAGCCGACCAACCATCTGGACGCCGAAGGGGTGGAGTGGCTGCAGGACTGGCTGTTGCGTTTCCCCGGAGCCCTGGTGCTGGTCACCCACGACCGCTACCTGCTCGATCGGGTGACCCGCCGGATCGTGGCGGTGGAGGGGGGCGAGGCGCGGGCCTACGAGGGGGGCTACGGACGCTATCTGGAAATCCGGGCGCAGGAGGAGGCGGCCGAGGTGGCCGGGGCCGCCCGCCTGCGGGGAACTCTGCGGCGGGAGTTGGCCTGGCTGCGCCGGGGCCCCAAGGCCCGCAGCACCAAGCAGAAGGCGCGCTTGCAGCGCATCGCGGCGTTGCGGGAGATCCCCCCGCGCCAGAACCAGGGGCGCGTGACGATGGCCACGACAGCCCAACGGCTGGGCAGGCGGGTGATCTCGGCGGAAGACCTGGCGGTGGCGGTGGGGGAGCGCACTCTGCTGGAGGGCTTCGCCTACGACTTCGACCCGGAGGACCGGGTGGGGATCATCGGGCCGAACGGATCCGGCAAATCGAGCCTGCTGGAGGTGATCGCCGGAAGGCGGCCTGCGGCCGGCGGCCGGCTGGAGCTCGGGGGCACGGTGAAGTTGGCCTATTTCGACCAGCACAGCCAGGTGCTGCTGGGCGGCGAGCCAGGCCGGGGCGGGGAGCGCAAGGTGATCGACGTGGTGAAGGAGGCGGCCAGCCAGGTGGTGGTGGACGGCCGTGAACTGAGCGCCTCCCAGCTTCTGGAGCGCTTCCTCTTCCCTCCCGCCCAGCAGCACCAGCCCGTGGCCAAGCTCTCCGGCGGCGAGCGGCGACGCCTGCACCTCTGCCGGCTGTTGATGGCGGCCCCGAACGTTCTTCTGCTCGACGAACCCACCAACGACCTGGACGTGCACACGTTGGGGGTGCTGGAGGAGTTCCTCGACGACTTCCGCGGCTGCGTGGTGGTCGTCTCCCACGATCGCTGGTTCCTCGACCGAACCGTCGACCGGCTGTTCTGCTTCGAGGGCGGTCGGCTGGTGCGCTTCGAGGGGAACTACAGCGCCTGGCTGGAGCGGCAGGCGGCTCGCCCCGCTCCCGCCGCCGCGGCCCCAGTCCCGGCCGTGCTGGCGCAAGCCACCCCCGCCCCCGCAACCCCGCCCGCGCTGCGCCGGCGCAACTTCCGGGAGAACCGGGAGCTGGAGGCGCTTGAGCGGGATCTGCCGGCCTGGGAGAGCCGCCGTGCGGCGTTGGAGGGCGACCTGGCCGGAGCTGGCGCCCTTGGCCATGGCGAGATCGAACAGCGCAGTCGAGAACTGGCGGAACTGCTGGAGCGGATCGCCGCGGCCGAGGAGCGCTGGCTAGCGCTCAGCGAGCTGCCCGCCTGAGCGGCGCCGACGGTGGGGGTGGGGCATCTCCGCCCCCTGCAAAGCGCCGGGCCCGCTGCCATCAGCCCGGGGCACCAGGCCGCAAACCGGCCCGCAGGGCTCCGGCAGCCGCCAGGGCTGCTGCCGCTCCGCCGCTCCCCGGGCCTCCGCCTCCTTCATCGCTGTGGGCTTGTAGTCAGCGACGCAGCGATGGGCCTGCATCTGATCGCCCATGCGGCGGAGGTAGAGGTCGTTCGACCAGATCAGCTGGCCGTGCTCAAAGGCCTCCAGGGCCTCCTGAAGAGAAGGGAAGCGCTGGCTGACCAGACCGCTGGGGGCGCACTGCTTCCACTCCAGCACCTCGTCGAAGCTGAGGCCGCGGCGCCACTGCCGCTGCTCCGAGAAGTAGCAGTGATTCTCCGGACCGTTGATCCAGAAGAGCCGTCCGGTCTCATCGATGAAGTGGCGCTCGCGCCGTTGACGGATGCGGGTCATGGGCCTGGCTTGCCTGCGCCTGTGCCTCTGTGCTAGCCGGAAGCGAGCAGATCTGCCGCATCGCGGCCCGGCAGCAAGCCAGATGTAGGGATTGTCAACATGGATCAGCGCCGCCGCACAATGGCCGCCCCACCCCTCTCTGCTCCACCTAAGGTTGGTCGCGGTTCGTTCCGGCTCTGAGGGGCCGGCCTCTGGCATGAAAAGCATCGACGAGCACATCGAGAAGGACAAGGCCGAAATCGAGGCGGCGAAGGTCGCCGGAGACGACGGCAAGGTGCGCCATCTCGAAGAGGAGCTCAAAGGGCTCGAGGAGTACAAGTCTCACCACCCGGAAGACTCCCACGACCCCACCCCCCTCGAGGTTTTCTGCGACCTCAATCCCGACGCCCCCGAGTGCCTCGTCTACGACGACTGAGTCGCTCCCTCGGCGGAAACCCCCTGATTGGCCCAGATCGCCGGGATTCCCCCCGCGATCCGGGCCATTTCCGTGGGGGCTTCCACCGGCTCCTCCGGCGGCGGCAGCGCCTCCCACACCTTCAGCTTGAGGGCTTCGAGGCCCAGGGATGTGGCTGCCGAGATCAGCAGCGGCGCCATCCCGACCCGCGCCTTGATGCGGGCTGCCAACTCCCGTTGCTGCTCGGAGTCCAGGATGTCGATCTTGTTGAGCACCACCAGGCGGGTCCGTTCGCTCAGGCCGTGGCCGTAGGCCAGCAGCTCCCGCTCCACCACCGCAAGGTCCTCCAGCACGTCCTCCGCCGCCGCATCCAACAGATGCACGAGCAGCCGGGTGCGCTCGATGTGGCGCAGGAAGTCGTGGCCGAGGCCCGCGCCATGGGAGGCCCCCTCGATCAATCCGGGGATGTCGGCGAAGACCGTGCCATCGCCGCTGGGGCGCCGCACCACCCCCAGGTTGGGCACCAGGGTGGTGAAGGGGTAGTCGGCGATCTTGGGCCGCGCGGCGGAGAGCACGGCGATCAGGGTGCTCTTGCCGGCATTGGGCAGGCCGATGATGCCCACCTCCGCCAGGAGCTTGAGTTCGAGCTGCAGCTGCCACTCTTCGCCGGTGCGCCCCTCGGTGTACTTCTCCGGCGCCCGGTTGCGGTTGCTCAGGTAGTGGGCGTTGCCCAGGCCGCCGCGGCCGCCATGGGCCACCACCAGCTCCTGGCCAGGCTCGGTGAGATCGCCCAGCAGGATGGTGGTGCGGGCGTCGCGCACCTCCGTGCCGCAGGGAACGCGGATGCGCAGCGGCCGGCCGCCGGGGCCGCTGCGGCGGTTCGGGCCGCCCCGCACGCCATCATCGGCGGCGAAGAGGCGCTGGTATTTGAAATCCAGCAGGGTTTGCAGGTTGGCGTCGGCCACCAGCACCACGTCGCCGCCGCGGCCGCCATCGCCACCGGAGGGTCCGCCGGCGGGCACGTATTTCTCTCGGCGGAAGGCGACGATGCCATCGCCACCCCGCCCGGCCCGCACCAAGATGCGGGCCTGGTCGATGAACTGCACGGGAAAGCGGCCGCCGGGGCCGTCGGATCCTCAACCCTAGGATCCGGCGGTCGCTGTGCCGGTTTGGCCGAGGTTTGCTTCCAGCAGGTCAGCAAGACCTACCCGCCCCGCCGCGGCAGCGCCGATGGTGCGCCGGTGCCGGTGCTGCGCGCCCTCGATCTCACCATCGCCGACGGTGAATTCCTGGTGCTGGTGGGCCCCTCCGGCTGCGGCAAGAGCACCTTGCTCCGCCTCCTGGCGGGACTCGACACGCCCACCAGCGGCACGATCCACGTGGGCGGCCGGGAGGTGACGGGGCTGCGGCCTTCCCGGCGGGATGTGGCGATGGTGTTCCAGAGCTATGCGCTCTACCCCCACCTGAGCGTGGCCGACAACCTGGCCTTCGGGTTGCGGCGCAGCAGGCCCCGCAGCACCGCCCAGCAGCTGGCCGATGGCCTGCATCGCCTCAGCCGCCGCTGGCCCGCCGGGCTGCGGCTTGCCTCGGGGCGGGAGGAGGCGATCGAGCGGCGGGTGGCGGAGGTGGCGCGGATGCTGGAGCTGGAGCCGCTGCTGCAGCGGCTGCCCAAGGAGCTCTCCGGCGGCCAGAAGCAGCGGGTGGCCCTGGGCCGGGCGATCGCCCGCCAGCCGGCCGTGTTCCTGATGGATGAGCCGCTCAGCAACCTCGACGCCAAGCTGCGAACCGGCACCCGCGCCCAGATCACGGCCCTGCAGCGCCAGCTGGGCACCACCACCCTCTACGTCACCCACGACCAGGTGGAGGCGATGACGATGGGCCATCGCATCGCCGTGCTCAACGCCGGCCGGCTGCAGCAGCTGGGCACGCCGATGGAGCTCTACCAATGGCCCGCCAATCTTTTCGTGGCCCAGTTCGTCGGCAGCCCGCCGATGAACCTGCTGCCCGTCCAGATTGCCGCGCCGGGGCAGCTGCTGCTGGCGGGTCAGCGCCTCTTGCTGGACGGCCCGCTGGCGGCCCTCAGCGCCGCCCATGTGGGCGAGAGCTTCACCGCGGGCCTGCGGCCGGAACACCTCAAGCTGGCGCCGGCCACCAATCGCAACCTGGCGGCGGAGGTGAGCCACGTGGAGGCCCTCGGCAATGAGCAACTGGTCACCTGCCGGCTCCTGGAGGGCAGCCACCTGGTGCTGGTGCGGGCCGATCCGGAGCTGGCGGTGGCGGTGGGGCAAAGCGTCCATCTGGCGGTCGACCCCCACGGCTGGCGGCTGTTCGACCAGGCCGGCGAGGCCCTGCCGCTGGCACCGCTCGGCCAGGGGCGCACGGAGCCGCAGCTGCCGCGGCTGGCCTGAGACCACCGCCAGCCCCAGCACCTCCACCCCATCGGCCAGGCCTGAGCATGCGCTCCTGAAACGCCAGTCGTTGCAAGGGGTGGGCAGGCCCGCTTCCCTGGTTTCAGTCCTACCTCAACCAGACGAACCATGTCCAAGGCAGATTCTGGAGCCTCCGGACCCGTTTTCGCTGTCGCCTGACAGCTGTTGCTCAGGCGAGGCCAAGCTTTTTTTTCATGACCATGCTCATGTAGCTGGGACCAGAACTCGATGGTGGCGATGAAGCGGCCAGGGCGCCAATCAGCCTGGGAAGGGAGGACGGCCGTGGGGCCTCAAGCCTCCCCGGCCGAGGAGCCGCTGCTGGTGGTGATCGTTCAGCCCCAACCCGCCTAGCCTCGAACCATGGCAAGTCCGGAGCGTGAGGCACTGCGGCAAGAGCCTGCGGCCGGGCTGCTCGGGCCGGGGCTGGAGGCGCCGGAGATCGCTGCGGCCCTGGCGCAGCTCAGCCAGGACCCTGACGTCCAGGAGATCCGGCTGTTCGGCTCCCGCGCCCGAAGCGAAGCTCGCCCCGGTTCCGACCTCGACCTGTTGCTGATCCTCAAAGGAAGCCATACGGCGGAGCGGGAACGCCAACTGCGCGCCCGCACGCGGGCGTTGCTGCTGCCGCTGCTGCCGGTGGATCTCGACCTGCTGATCAGCGATGCCGCCACGGCCAACCATAGGGCCGGCTCCCGCTGGCATGTGCTCGGCCACATCCACCGCGAAGGAGTACCGATCGATGCCGCCTGAGGAAGACGCCCGCGCCATCCTGCGGCTCGCCCTGCGCCACGAGCAGTCGCTGGCCGCCAGCCTGGATCCAGCCTTCGCCCAGGAAAACTGGGGCTTCCTGGCCCAGCAGTGCGTGGAGAACCTGCTCAAAGGCCTGATCGTCCTGGCCGGTGAACAGCCACCGCTGAGCCACGACCTTGAGCGTCTGCAGCTGCTGGCCGGGGTGCGGCTGCCGCAGGAGCTTCTGGCTCTGCAGGAGTTTGCGGTGAAGGCCCGCTATTCGCCGGAGGAGACTCCACTGTCGGGCACCCGGGCGGAGCTGCTGGCCCGGATCCGCCAGCTGCGAGCGGAGCTGGAGAGTCTGCTGGCGGGAGCGGACAGGCCGCCCCTTGGCACCAGCTGAGCCCGCTGGAGTCTGCTCAAGCCAGGGTGCAACGGGTGACAGATCGACCTGGCTGCGGCCTGTCGCTGGCCGATGGTCTTGGCGCTGCCAAAGCGCTTTATGGCTCGCAGTTCCCCGCGCGAGAATGCCTCAAGACCCAGGTGGTTTTCGCTGATGGCGATCTGGCCGAGCCGGGTCTGAGCGAACGGCGGCAACTGGAGCAAGCCGTGCTGGCCGTGGACGCGATCCCCAGCGTGGAGCGGATCAGCGAGGAGCTGGTGCCCTCCGCGAACCTCAGCTGAGGGGATCCACCTGCTCAGCGGCGTGGAGGCGTGATCAGAGGGGCTACAACACAGCTCGCAACACGTCGGTCACCTCCCCCAGCCAGCGGGTCTCCTGATGCAGGACCTGCGAAAACCCCGGGTTCCACTGCGGCAAGGTGCGCCACTCCTCCAGGCTGTACACGAGCAGATCGCAGGCCAGCGGCAGCGCCCGGGTATCCCAGCGGCGCAGCCGTTGCCACACCGGTTCGGAGCAGACCTCCAGGATCAGCAGCAGATCCAGGTCGCTGCCCACGCCGGCATCGCCACGGCCATAGGAGCCGAACACACCGACGGCCAGCAGATCGGCATGGTTGCGTCGCTGCCGCACGGCCCAGCGCTCCGCTTCCGCAAGAACCTCAGCTGCGGTGGGCCAGCGCAGCACGGACCCAGGTGATGATGGCGCTGGCATGCAGAAGGGCTTGCTCACTCTGCAGTCTGCCGAAATGCTCGCCGGGAGTGCCTTCCGGATAACTGTCGGGATAGCGGGTTGGGATGTAGAAGCCATCCAGCAGCCTTAATCGATCCTCTAGCTCCTCCGGTGGCGGCGGCTGCCAGTCCTGCGGCGGCAAGGCGGCCCAGAGGCGGGTGAGCGTGTGCCCCCAGGCCTGCTGGCCCGTCGCCAGATTCAACCCCTTGAGGGCCTTCTCCACAGCCTGGTGGGCGGCGAAGCAGGCCCACTCATGGCGCCCTGCCTGCAGCGACTGCTCCGCCTGCTCCAGATCCCGCAGGGCCTGTCCAACCCAGTCGGCCGATCGATCCGCCAAGGATGGGAACCCGGGAGGACCGCAATCTATGCACCTGCGGGGGGCGAAGCCGACCATCCAGCAGCCTTCCGGACTGCCAGTAACCGGCGCCATGGGGTCATCAGGCCGCGAGGGCTGGAATGGCAAGGATCAAGAACCAGAACCAGGTGCGGCGGTACAGATCTGTCCCCTTCACCCCGCCCAGATCTCCTCCAGCTCGATCACCAGCCCCGGAAATTCAGGGCCTCCATCCAGGCGGGTGTCCGCCTCAAGCCGCTCTGGATCAGGTGAGGGCTTCAGCGGCGGATCGGCCAGCGGCCCCCACACCTCCACCGCCCGCTCGGCGGGAATCAATAGCCAGCCGAGGCGGGCGCCGTTGCGTTGACAGGCGGCCATCTTCTCTCTCAAAGCCGTGAGCCCGCGGGGGCCTTCGTCGCTGGGGCTCGCGCCACTGGTGCTGGCCAGCTCCACCACAAGATCGGGGCAGAGGGGCGCGAAACCGTGGCGCTGTCCGGCGCTGAGGGCCTGCCAGCGATCGACGGCCACCAGGGCGGCATCGGGGCTGAGCACGGAGTCGTCCGGCAGGCGAACGTCGAGGCCGGTGGCGCTTCGGGACTGGCTGGGGCGAGCATGGACCCGGCGAGCGCGCCGGCTCTCGGCTTTGGGGGCCCTGCTTCGCCAACACGGGACCCTGACAATCCACGGCACGGACTGACGCTTTTGAAGGTGTCCGCCACGCCCCCCCCCCAAAAAACATTCCCTACCCTTTCGTCAAGGAAAGTGCAGCGGATATCGCTGCTTCCTCTTGCTTATTTCTTGCCTGTATGAACTCCCCCAACCCTTCTCCCTCGCGATCAGCCAACACCAGCAGCCGCAAGCCCTGCGGAAAGCGCGCTGGCGTGGTCAGCTTGCTGGCACCGCTCGCCCTTGCCGGCGCAACCCTTGGCCTTGCCGCGAACCCCGCCCAAGCCATCACTCTCTTTGCTGGCCCCTATGCCCCGGCCAATTGGACCCAAAGCATTGGTGGCGACGGGTCGATCAACACCAGCGGCGCTCCAGGCAGCATCGTGCTGAATGGCTCTAATAATAATTCAGGGGCCCAACAAAACGTGGATTTCACCATCACAGCACCAGCCGCTGGAATCGTTAGCTTTGACTGGAGCTTTGATACCAGCGATTCACGTGCCTATTGGGACCCTTTTGGCTATCTAGTAAATGGAAATTTCACAGAACTGAGCAATCCTAATGTAAAGGCTCAGTCTGGTTCATCTACTTTTTCCGTGCTACAGGGAGATGTTTTTGGTTTCAGA
Organism: Cyanobium sp.; assembly: GCA_044351065.1. Lineage (GTDB taxonomy): Bacteria > Cyanobacteriota > Cyanobacteriia > PCC-6307 > Cyanobiaceae > Cyanobium. The sequence continues at coordinate 27,199 of JBILGK010000030.1, read as the reverse complement.
CAGGCATCCAGAGATTCACAGAATGGGAGAGGTTCCACCACCATCAGCAACTTCAATGGCCCCGCACCTGCGCCGCCGTCCTCTGTGCCCGGCCCTCTGCCCCTGCTCGGGGCCGGTGCCGCTTGGGGTTGGAGCCGCCGTCTGCGCCAGCGCATCGCCACTCCTTTGATCACAGCGTCCCGGGCCTGATTGGAGCCCTGATGTCCCTTCCAGCCCTGCTCAACGCAGGGTTTTTTTGTGGCTGCCGTCTTCGGCGATTCCCTTCTCGGCGCTCTGCGGATCCCCCTGGCCTCACTTCACCCACACCACGCTGCAGCCGGGCCCGCCGTCCCCCTGTTCCGCATCGACCACCCGCTCCACGTAGGGCAGGGTGGCCAGCCAGTCGCGCAGGCCGCGCTTGAGCTTGCCGGTGCCGATGCCATGGATCACCCAGAGGGGACCGTTGGCGCCCCGCAGTTTCTCCTCCACCGTGGCTTCCGCCTCGTGCACCCGCAGGCCGCGCACATCCACCGTGTTGCCCTCGGTGCGCACCTCGGGGCCGCGGCTGCCCGGCGCGCGGCGGCTGCGCACGGTCACCGGCGCCGGGGGTGGCGGGCTGGGTTTCTCGCCGTGCAGGCCCTCGATCGCCTCCAGGGGCACGGTGCTGCGCAGCACGCCGCAGCGCACCGTGAGCTCCAGACCGTCGGCGGAGATCGCCAGCACCTCGGCCGCCTTGCCCAAGGCCAGCAGCCGCACCCGGTCTCCCACCGCCGGCCGCCAGCCGCCGTGCTGCCGCCGCTCCGGCAGCGGCCGATGCTCGCGCTCCAACCGCTTGAGTCGTTGCCCTGCCGTGCGTGCCATCTCGCCCGCCTCCTCCGGCCGGGCGTGGCCGGCCTGGCGCAGGCGGCGGATCAGGCGGCGCACCTCGCCCTGGCCCTCGCGTATCGAGGTTTCCAATCGCTGGCGCTGCTGCTCCTGCCGCTCCGCCCCTTGGTCCTTCTGCCGCTGCCAGCGCGACAGCAGCTCCTCGTGCAGCAGTTCGGTGCGGGCCAGCAGGGCGGCGGCCTCCTCGGCGGCCTCCTGCTGGCGGAAACGCTCCTGCTCCAGTCCCTCGATCACCCGGTCCACCGAGCCGCCGCCGCCGGGCTCCAGCTGGCGGGCGGCCGCGGCGATCACCTGGGAATCGAGCCCCAGGCGCTCGGCGATCGCCAGGGCGTTGCTGCGCCCCGGGATGCCCCAGAGCAGGTGGTAGGTGGGCGAAAGGGTTTCCACGTCGAAGGCCACCGAGGCGTTCTCGAAGCGCGGGTCGGCGTACTTGAGGGCCTTGAGCTCGCCGAAGTGGGTGGTGGCGATGGTGAGGCGGGCCCGGTCGGCCAGGTGGCGCAGCAGAGCCGCCGCCAGGGCTGCCCCCTCGGTGGGATCGGTGCCGGCCCCCACCTCATCGAGCAACACCAGGCTGGCGCCCTGCCGCGGCTCCGCTTGGCCGGCTTGCGGGTCGCCGGCCTCCGCTGCAGCGGGATCGGGCAGGGCCGCCAGGATCCGCGCGATGCGGCGGATGTGGCCGCTGAAGGTGGAGAGGTTCTGCTGCAGCGACTGCTCATCGCCGATGTCCGCCAGCACCCGGGCGCACCAGGGCAGCCGTGGCGTGCCGGTGCAGGGCAGGAACAGGCCGGCGCGGGCCATCAGCACCGCCAGGCCCACGCTCTTGAGGGTCACCGTCTTGCCGCCGGTGTTCGGCCCGGTGATCGCCACCACCCGCAGCTCGGGGGCCACCCCCACATCCACCGGCACCACGGGCCGCCCGCCTTCGCGCCGCTCCTGCCAGAGCAGCAGCGGATGGCGCAGCGCCCGCAGCTCGAACCCACTCTCCGGATCTTCCGCCAGCTCCGGCCGCACCGCCCCCAGCCAGGCGGCATAGCGGGCCCTGGCCAGGCCGGCATCGAGCTGCACCAGCACCGCCCCCAGGTGTTCCAGCGCGGGCGCCTCCGCCCCCACCAGGCCGCTGAGCTCCAGCAGGATCGCCGTCTCGATCTCCCGTTCTCGACCCTCCAGCTCGCGGATGCGGTTGCCGAGGGGAATCACCGCCTGGGGCTCCACGAACACCGTGCTGCCCGAGGCGGAGCTGTCGTGCACCAGGCCGGTGATCTGGCCGGCGGCCCCCGCCTTCACCGCCAGCACCGGCCGGCCGCCGCGCTCCGCCACCACCGTGTCCTGCAGCAGGGCGCCCCAGCGGCGGATCAGCTCCTGCAGACGCTCGCGCCGCTCGGCCCTCACCCCTTGCAACTGGCGCCGCAGACCCTCCAGCTCAGGGCTGGCCCGGTCGGCCACCCGGCCGCCCTCCTCCAGGCAGAAGTGCAGCCGCTGCTCCAGCTCCGGCAGGGTGCGCAGGTCGGCCACCAGGGCGCTGCACACCGGCCGCAGGGTGAGGTCGTCGATCTGGCGCCGCAGCCGCCGCGCCGCCGCCAGGGTGCCGGCCAGCGCCAGCAGCTCCTCGCCGCCGGCGGAGCCGCCCTTGGCGCAACGGGCCACGGTGGGGCCGATGTCGGCCACGCCGCGGAAGCTCAGGCCGCCCTCCAGCACGCCGTCGAGGCCGAGCAGTTCGGTGGTTTCCGCCTGCAGCTCGCGGCTGGCGGCGCAGCTTCGGGGAAGCGGCAGCTGGCTGCAGTGGCGGGTGCCGGCCGCGGTGCTGGCGAAGCTGGCCACGTGGCCCGCCAGGCGCGGCCACTCCAGGAGAACCAGAGCCTCGGCGGCGATGGCGTCAGCCGCGGCGGGAACCGCGACGGCGCTCGCAGCCGGTGCCGCCACGGCGGCGGGCGGCAGCGACTCCCGGGGCAGCCTGTTGGACTCCAGAATCTCAGACCTCACCCTGGCCACCGGAACGGGCCGCCCCCGGCGCGGGGATCGCGGCGACGCCGGTGTTGGAGGGGATGCCGGCGGGGGGCTCGTAGAGCACCTCCAGCCAGTTGCCCTCTGGATCCTGCAGATAGAACGAAGCCGTGCCGTCACGATGATCGTGCACCTCCCCCACCGAATGGCCGCTGGCCGCCAGCTGGTCGTGAACGGCGTCGACGGCGGCGCGGTCCTCCAGGTGGAAGGCGAAGTGGGGGCCCGCCGCGCGGTACGCGGGACTGAGCAGGGCCACACCATCGCCGGTGATGGGCGATTGGAGGTAGGCCCAGTCGGCGGCATCCCAGGTGAGGCGGAGCCCAAGGGCTGTGTAGAAGGCCTTGGCCCGCTCCATGTCGGTGACTCGGAGGGCGACATGGCCGAGGCGATGGACGGCGGCCGGTGCCATGGCGGGGGAAATCACTGAAGCCATTCTCCCGCAGCGGGCCGGCGACGGTGGCATTCCGCCGCCGCAGTGCCTCGCCTCACCCCTGCCGCAGCCACGCCGCCGCATCGCAGGCGTGGTAGGTGAGGATCAGATCAGCACCGGCGCGCTTGAAGCTGAGCAGGGTTTCCAGAACCACCCCCCGCTCATCGATCCAGCCCCGCTCGGCGGCGGCCTTCACCATCGCATATTCACCGCTCACGTTGTAGGCGGCGATGGGCTGCTCGCTCTCAGCGCGCAAGCGGTGGATGATGTCGAGATAGGCAAGGCCCGGCTTCACCATCAGGATGTCGGCGCCTTCGCCCTCATCGAGCTGCGCCTCCAGGAGAGCCTCGCGGCCGTTGGCTGGATCCATCTGATAGGTGCTTTTGTCTTTCGGGATCGACTTGCCGGCGGAACTCCGCGGCGCCGAATCGAGGGCATCGCGGAATGGACCGTAATAGGCGGAGGCGTATTTCGCCGTATAGCTGATGATGGCGACGTGCTCAAAGCCCTCCTCATCGAGCGCCTCGCGAATCGCACCCACCCGACCATCCATCATGTCGCTGGGCCCGATCAGATCGGCCCCGGCCCGGGCCTGGGCCACCGCCTGGCGGCAGAGGATCTCCACCGTCTCATCGTTGAGCACCACGCCCTCGTCCGAGACGATGCCGTCGTGGCCATCGCAGGAATAGGGGTCGAGGGCCACATCGGTCATGATCGCCATCTGCGGATGCGCTTCCTTGAGAAGCCGGATGGCCCGCGGGATGAGGCCGTGCTCGTTGAAGCACTCGGCGCCGTCCTCGCTCTTGAGGCCATCGGCCACTTTCGGAAACAACACCACGCAGCGGATGCCCAGATCCCAGGCCCGTCCCACCTCGTCCACCAGCCCCTCCAGGCTCCAGCGGTTCGCGCCCGGCATGGAGCCGATCGGCTCGTTGCTCGCCCCCTCATGCACGAACAGTGGATAGATGAAGTCGGTGGGGGAGAGATGGTGCTCGCGCACCAGGGCTCGCAGTGCGGGGGTCCGCCGCAGCCGCCGCGGCCGGTAGGTCAGCTCCATGAAGGGGGGAGGCATTGGCCGGATCCTACGGAGCGGGCGCAGGGGGATCGGGGAGGGGAAGTGGCCTCACAGCCGGGCGGAGGCCACCCAGCCCTGGCGGGGGTCGGCGCTGCGGGCCTGGCGCAGCTGCTCGAGCAGCTGGCGCTCCTGTTCGCTGAGGACGGGGGGCAGGCTGAGGCTGGGGGTGAGCAGCAGGTCGCCGCGGCCGCTGCGCAGCGGCCAGCCCTTCCCCTTGAGCCGCAGGCTGCGGCCGAGGGTCATCCCCGGCGGCACCTGCACGGTGGCTTCCCCATCGGGCGTGGCCACCGCCACCTCCCCGCCGAGGGCCAGCTCATCGAGACTGAGGGGCAGCTCCGCCCGCAGTTGGTCCCCATCGAGCCGCCAGACCGGATGGGGCTGCAGCTTGAGATTGAGATAAAGGTCGCCGCGGCGGCCGGTGCCCGGCTGCAGGTTGCCCTTCCCTTTCAGACGCAGCCGGCTGCCCCCCTTCACCCCGGGCGGGATGCGCACCTGCACCCGCTCGTCGTTCACCACCAAGGTGCGTTCGCAGCCGTGGAAGGCATCGGAGAAGCTGAGGGTGATCGTGGCCTCGGCATCCAGATCGACCGGAATGCCCCGAGCCGCGGAGGCGCCGCCGAAACCTCCGCCAAAGCCTGCGGGAAAGCCGCCACCGAACCCGCCGAAGCCCCCGCCACCGCCGCCGCTCGGACCGCCGAAACGGCCGAGCAGGTCGTTGATGAAGTCGTCGAAGTTGCCGTAGCGACCGAAGTCGACATCGAAACCGGGCGCGCCGCCGGAGCCCCCCATCTGGCTCCAGTACTGGCCGAACTGCTCGTAGCGGCGGCGCTTCTCCGGATCGGAGAGCACCTCGTAGGCCTCGCTGATCTCCTTGAACTTCGCCTCGGCGCTCGCATCGCCGGGATTGACATCCGGGTGGTGTTGGCGGGCGAGCTTGCGGAAGGCCCGCTTGATGGCGTCGGCGTCGGCGCCGCGCTCGACCCCCAGCACCTTGAAGTAGTCCCGGTAACCGTTGGCGCTCATCGGCTGCTGCTCATCGCGGGGTCGCGGCGGAGGGATCCAGGACGCACCGCCATTGTCTCTGCCGTCGCGGCGCTGGGGCAGGGGGGAAGGCCGAACGCCGCTGCGGGAAGGCCGTGGCCCGCTCCTACATTTGCGCCTTGCCCCTTTCCCCCCGCGCGGTCGCACCCATGTCGTCCTCCCCCCGCCCGGCGCCGGCCCTGCTGCTCGCTGCCGGCCTGAGCGGCCTGCTGGTGGCCACGCTGCCCACGCGGGTCTTCGCCCTGCCCGCGGGGGGCGGGGGCAGCACAACCCCCACGATCGGCGAAGCCCTCAAGCCCTCCAGTGCCGAGCAGATCGCCGTGGCGGACTGGCTGCGCCAGCGGGGCGTGATCTTCTACGGCGCCTGGTGGTGCCCGGCCTGCTTTCAGCAGAAAAATCTGTTCGGCAAGGAGGCCGGCAACCGTCTGCCCTATGTGGAATGCGACAAGGAGGAGACCGGCCGCCAGCGCTGCGCAGCGGCTGACGTGCGCGTCTTCCCCACCTGGGTGCTGGAGGGAAACCGCCTGGAGGGGGTGCAGACGGTGGAGGAACTCAAACGCTGGGGCGGATTCCCGGCAAAAGCACTTGTCTCCCCCTGAGTGCGCCCGCGGTGGCGGGCGGCTTGAGCTCTGCATAGCCTGAGAAAACCACGGCCCCGGCACGGTGGGGCTGGCCAAATCCTGCAGGCAGACCTCCCATGCCCAAAATCCGTCAATTGGTCGTCATCGACTACACGCCCTACAGCGATGCCACCCACATGCTGGTGCGCAGCACGGCACCGGTCAATGCGGAAGAGGGTTCGCTGCAGCTGCCCCTGCGAGGCAAGGGGGAGACGCTGACCGACCACACCGAGGAAGCCCTCCAACAACTCCGCCATTCTCTCGCCACATTTTTGGCAGGGTTTCGCGCCAGCCACCAGGGGAGCGAAGATTTCCTGGTGGCTTTGAAAGACAAGTTGAAGATCGTCCTCAACATTCATGGCTACAGCACCCCGCTTCTGAATTTTCATCGCAATGCTTTCCTGGCTACCAAAAACAAGCTGACACGCGATCGGGCCAAGCTGGCGAGCAATAAAGAGAAGTTCGGCGATTATGTGGTGTTTATTGATTACAGCTGGCCTTCTGAACAAGCTTTCTCGCTCTCACCGGCTGCGGTGCTGCGCGCCACCCCGTTTTTATTGAGACTGCTGCTGATTCTGGCCCTGTTGATCGGCCTGGCTGGCTTGGTCGTGGTGCTCACCTCCTCGGGGGCGGCGGGCTGGACGCTCGTGCTTGGTTTGCTGGGCGGCCTGCTGCTGGGAATCAGCACGGCGCTGCTGCTGCTGCGGATGGTCACCTACTTTCGCGATCGCGACCGGGCCGCGAGTGCTGCTGTGTACGACGGGGTGGAACTGGTGCGCTGGCTGCACCAGATTTTCCTGGAGGAGATCACCAATGCCGCCCCTCAGATTGAAGTGGTGACAGAGCTGATCGCCCTGCTCAAGGAAGCACCCGCACCAGCTGGCTCCGGCCATCCGCCGGAGGGCAACGGGAAGGTGGCGGTGGAACTGAGTCTGCTGGCCCACAGCATGGGCTGTTTCGTGGCCACCCAGCTGGTGCGCACCCTCTCCGATGTGTTTGATCCCAAGGCGTTGGAGCGCTGGCGGAGCCTCGGTCGCGAGGGTCCGTTCTCCGAGGCGGATCCCTGTGGTGCCGCCTCGGAGAAGAGCACCAACGGCAGCATCGGTGACCTCTTCACCCTCGGCCAGCTGGTGCTGGCCTCGCCGGACATCCCGGTGTGGGCCCTGACCAACGGCCGCTCGAATCCGCTGCAGGCTTGTCTACGCCGTTTCCGGGAGGTGTTTCTCTTCACCAATGATGCCGATGTGGTGCTGCGGCTCCTCTCCACACTGGCCAATTTCTTCGTGTTCGCCTCCGGCAGTCGCGAGGGCGGCTATCGCCTGGGCAATGTGGTGCCCCTGGATGGCAGTCGCAGCTGGGGAACCCGCTCCCTGGATCTCAACCAGATCGGCTTCCATGGCATGCGGGGTGCCGCCCGCCTCAACAAGCCTCTTGCACTCACCCAGCCCCCCTTCCTGGCGCGCACGGTGCCGGCGAGCCATCTCAACCTGATCGATTGCACCGATTACTGCGATCTGCCCGTCTCGTCGAAAGGGAAGGGATGGGGGCCCCGTCTGGCCAGCCGCGGGCCCGCCTGGCGGCCGCTTCGCTATCTCTTCACCCTGGTGGCCTTTGTACGCGGCAGGCTGGATCCCCATGGCGGTTACTTTCAAGGCGTGTTCTGCCTCGACCTGATTTATCAGCTGCTCCTCTCGGGATCCGGCCCTGTCGCAGAGATCTCCCCCTCCCTGCAAGCAAAGCTCAAGCATCATCAGATCAGCTGGATCGACGTGCAAAATCCCCCTCAGTGCTGAGATTTCGGCGAGTGTGCATCGCCATTCCAGGTGCCAGGATCGAGAGGTTTTATCGCACTTCTGGACGCTTCGAGGCCCTGCGCGAGGCGGCTGCGCTGATCAACAAGGCCCGCAAGCCCATTCTTCTGCTGGAGATGCGGGCGTCAGGGCCGGAGGCGGTATTGGCAGGAGCTTGCCCTTCCCGCCCCAACGGCAAAAATCTATGGATTTAGAGGTTGGCAACTCACACCGCTTCCCGACTGAGACTCAAAATGGAAACCTTGAAGGAGGCATCTGCTGTGATTGAGTGAATAGAAGTGCGGAGATCCGTGTCGGCTTATGCCAGGACGATACGCAGTGATCTGTGGGCTGCTCAGCCTGGCTGGTCAGAGCCTGCGGCAGTGGACTGGGATCTTCTCATGGGGATGGCGGAACGACGCTCGCTTCCGTCTTGTCGCCCTCTGTCAAGCGACCATCCTCCATCCGGACAAGGCGGTCAGCCACGTCGAGGATGCGTGGATCGTGGGTCACCATCAACACACTGCAGCCCTGGTCTCGTGCCAGGCCACGCAGGAGTTCCACCACCTCCCGGCCTGTGCGACTGTCCAATGCCGCTGTAGGTTCATCTGCCAGCAGAAGGCGAGGGTTGGCTGCCAGGGCTCTGGCAATGGCCACCCGCTGCTTTTGGCCGCCAGAAAGATCATGGGGAAGTTTGTTCAGGTGATCGCCCAGGCCTACTGCCCTCAGCCACTCGCGAGCCATGTCCCTTCGGGTTCGGTAGCTCAGGCCTGGCAGTAGATCAGACCCCATCTGCACATTCTGCTCAACGGTCAGGCAACGCAAGAGATTGTGACCTTGGAAGATCATGCCGATCTTTTTGCGTTGCATCTGAAGCTGCCGCCGGCTCGCATTTTTCAATTCCTGCCCAAACAGCCGAACCGATCCTTCCATCACATGGCGCAGGGCGCCGACCAGGGTCAGCAGGGTCGTCTTTCCGCATCCTGAGGGCCCAGTCAGAATGATGACCTCACCACGTTCGATGATGAGATTGACCCGGTCCAGCACCTGGCGCCGATTCGCACCGGTGCCGAACCAGTGGCTCAGATCATCGACCAACACGCCTGGGTGATTGTCAAGGCTCTCCTCCCAATGCATTGGTTGTGAAGTTGCAGGATTTGTGTTCATGGCATCATCGCATTGTTGACCCAGCTCATCTCGCTAAAGATATCAGGTGGGACGGCCCCGGCGGGCTCCCACACAGCCAGGATCGCTGAGCCGAGACAAGCGACTTTCCCGTGGCCATCAACGTGGCATCTACGGGTAGGTGGTCGCTGACGTGGCTGTGATGAATCTGATCCGTAATCACATCTCCCATGGAAAACCCCGGTGCAGCTCTGAGTGGAAAATGGAATCAATTGCAGTGCAAGTTTGCCATTGGGCTGACTGCTGAGAGGGGTTAAGGTTTCCTTCCTCGTCAGGATCTTGCCATCAATTTCGAAGGAAGGGCTAAGCGAAGCAAGCCGCCCACCCGAACGCAATTGCTCTCCACCTCTGGTTCAACGATGCGCTTCTGACGAGGCCGGGTGGTGATCGGCCTGATTCGAGGCTGGGACAACGCTTCAACAGGACCCTTCCCCTCTGGTTGAGGAGAGTGGCTTGGTTTCCGAGCACAGAATCGGTGCCCTGCCTACCGGGAGCTGGAAAGCGAACGGATGGATCGTGGACTGAGGGGGACAAGGTTTGCCACTAACCGCTTGGGTAATGTCGTTTTCTATATAGCCAATGCCTACAAAGTTAATCAGCTGTCTTCCTTGTTGTGTTAATAACAGGCAGGAAATCGAAATGAGCCGGGATCGCCACGTGGAATCGGATCCGATAGTCAGAGACTCAGCATTGAACGCTCATGCTTCCAGTCGGCCGATCAGCTTCAGTCCTGTCAGGTCCCTGACTCTGCTCGCATCCTCCGCAGCCAGGCCAACACGAACTTCTACGATTCGTGCATCTACATCCGTGCTGGGGTCGGTTGACAACACCTCGCGTTGCCGCACCTGGGGGCTAATCCGTATCACGGTGCCTTTGAGCACCCCATCGAAACCTCCATTCTCGCTTGTCATTTGAACATTTTGGCCGAGTCGTACATGGTTGATGTCACTTTCATACACTTCAAGCACGGCCTCCATTTGATCATTCCGCCCCATCTCCAGGATTCCCTTGTCGCCTGGTCTCTCTCCTACTCGGGCAATAATGCGCAAGACTGTGCCGGTGATGGGCGCTCTTAGCTCCGTGTTGTCCAGATCAGCCTCGACTTTTGCCAATTCCGCCTTGGCTACTTGCCATTCGCCTTCAAGCTGCAAATACTGCTGCTCCCGGCGATCCAACTCATCGGCCGCAAAGGCACCAGCCTTGGTGAGATTTCGGTAACGATGGAGTTCCCGCGACTCCAGCTTCAGACGTCTTGCAAGAGTGAGGATATTTGTCAGCAACACCTTGCGCTGGGCACGCAACACGGGGCCAGTGTCAAAGGTGGCCAGCAACTGCCCCTTCTGGACTCGATCACCCTCAGCGACGAAAAGTTGCGTTATGCGAGGCAGGCTCATTCCAGCGATGGGTGCCGCCAGCACACGGATTTCGCCCGCCGGTTCCAGGCGGCCAAGGGCGGCGATGGCTCTTTTTTCGGAGGCAGCCTCAGGTTTTGCTTCGGATTGGCGTGCTGGACTTTTCGTGGGTAATCGCATATCCAGGCGACGCGTGGCTACCAGGGCACCGACCGTGAGAGCGGATCCAGAAATCGCCGTAGCCAGCCCTATGGTGAGAAGCTTGGTTGCCTTTGTTTTCGACATGGGTTGCACGTGATTGTCAATGAGCTGAGTCTCGCTGGTGGTAGCGCAAATCTCCCCTGGCAACTTCACAAGGACACCTACCGCCTCAGCAACCCAGCTCGTTGCTTCGGTGGTGCGGGGCCAAACGAAGAGAGCATGGGAAAAAGATCGCCCGCCGGGCCGGCAGGTCGCGAACTGCGTTAATGGGGGGATCGGGGAAAGGCAAGCAATGCCGAACCGGCATCCACGCCCAAGGGAAAGGGCTGCTGATGGCCTTCAAAGCCAGCTCCAGAGGCTCTAGATTGGTCAACTTTACACGGATGGAATCGATGTGGAAGGCCAAGGCATCCGCAAAGGGATGCTTCCATTCATTGGCATGGCTGGCATTGCGTGCGGAGCTTGGGGCGGTTGCCCGATGCAGCGGCGCGGTCCTGTGACCAGCAGCGGGATGGCATCTTGCCACGCTCCGATCTGATGATGCACGCAAACCTTTCAGACCCTACAGCACAAGAAGTCCGTTTCCATTAGATCACCCCCAGGCTAGGCAAGGACAAGTCTGAACGTAGGAAAAAAGCTCGCCGACTGCTTGCGCTCAGCGGTAAACCTTCCACGGCTGGACCAGTGCGGGCGCCGCGCCGATGTTCGTCATTGAAAAGGGGCCCTTCCAGGCCCCACGGATCATTTGGGTGATAAGGCTGATCTCACCCCATCTCCCTTACAGGGTCAGGCAGCCACAGGGGCGGCTTGACGGGAGAAACGAACGATTTTGTTCGCTGTTACGGGTTTGCTCTTACCGAGCAGGCTTCAGTCACCCTCCTTATGCCCCGTCGAAACCATTGCAGCCCCATGGTGGCCGTGCCCGAGGGCCGGCGGCGGGGGAATGGAGCTGAGCGGAATCGAACCGCTGTCCGAAACACTGGTGTGGATCACCTAGTCCGGTCGAAACCGAACTTCTGAATCATGGCACCCGCCGCCCGACCTGGCGACGAGGCCCGCTGGGGGATGACCGAACGGGCCAGAGGATGGCGCAACGGTCCAGGCCAAGCCGTGATGCGTTGATGCGCTGATTTCCTGATGTAGTTTGAGGGCCTGCGTAGTCGGATCCTCCTGTGCGCACCACGCTCGACATCGAGGACGACGTGCTCGCGGCGGCCAAGGAGCTGGCCCGCCGGCAGGGCACATCGGCCGGACAGATGGTGTCCCACCTGCTGCGAGCCGCCCTGCTGGGCCCAGCGGCAACCCACCTCTCGCCGTCAGGGGGCTCCCCGACCATCGCTGGCTTTCGCCCTTTCCCCGCCCGGGCCGGCCAGCTGGTGACCAACGAGCAGATCGACCAGTTGCGCGAGGAGGCCGGCCTCTGATGGCCAGGGCGCTCCTGGACATCAACGTGCTGATCGCCCTGCTCGATCAGGGTCACCTGCTCCATCGCACCGCCACGCGCTGGTTCGAGCTGGAGCTGGCGCAGGGCTGGGCAAGCTGCCCAATCACGGAAAACGGCGTGGTGCGGATCATGGCCCAGCCCGCCTACCCGAACCCGCAGCCCGCCGCCCTCGTGGCCGAACGCCTGGCGGAGGCCTGTCGCCATCCCAGTCATGCGTTCTGGGCCGCGCCGATCAGCCTCCTCCAGGAGGGCCTGATCGACTGGCAGCGACTGCTGGGGCCCCGCCAGATCACCGATGCCTACCTTCTCGCCCTGGCGGTGAGCCAGGGGGGACGCTTCGCGACCTTCGATCAGCGCATCGGCCTGGAGGTGGTGCCCAGCGCCCGGGCCGCCCACCTCTGTCTCATCGATTGACCTGCGGCACAACGGCTCCAGGCTCAGCTCCAATCTTTCACCGGCTTCAACCCCTGCAGCTGACGCAGCCGGCTTGGGATCACCAGGTGATGTTCGGGTCGGCGATCGTGACCGCCTTTTTGTTCTTGCTCAGGCGTCAGATCTGAGCGGGATCCTCCGATTCTGGGGGAGACCACCCATGATGCCATCAGTGGTGAGAGCCCCGAGCCGAATCCCGGGCTTTCCTCCATCAACCCTTCCATCCCCAGTGCCAAGAATCAAGGCTCCATGATCGAGGAGAGCTTCGGCACGGCGTAGCCAGTGGGCCCGATCCAGGTCGATCGGCTCGGGATCCGCGCTGCAGCGGAATTGCAGGGCGAAACTGGTGAAGGGCTCAAGGCTGCGGTGATCATCCACTCGGGCGCCTGCGGCTTCGAGCAGTTTCCGGTCATGCTCCGCCAGCCAGGCATCTGGGGCGATGATCTGCAGATCCACGTCGGAATCGGGCCGTGCCGTGCCGCGGGCTCTTGACGAACTTGGCATGGGCTCATGCAGGCAGCTCAGCCTTCGCCCAGCCAGGGATTGAGGGTGGCCACGCCGGTGGGGGTGAAGTGCCGCAGGTTGCGGGTCACCACGGTGAGGCCATGCTCCAGGGCCGTGGCCGCGATCACCAGATCCGCACTGTCCTGGCCGAGGGCCGCGGAGAGCCGGCCCCAGCGGCGGGCGATGGCCAGATCCACCGGCAGCAGGCGCTGGCCGTGCAGCCGCAGCAGCCGGTCCAGCCAGGCGGCCAGATCTTCGGCAAATCGCGGATCCGAAGCGCGCTTGCGAGCGATGCCGCGCTCGATCTCGCCAAGGCTCACCACGCTCAGGTAGCAATCCTCCTGGTGTTGTCGGGCCATCCAGGCCACCACACCGGCATCCCGCTGGCGGCGGCGCAGCTCCGAGAGCACCACCGTGTCGATCAGGTACAAGGAAATTCCCGCGCTGTGAGGCCGATCCGTTCGAAGGGTTCGTCGTCCTGGGGCAGGGCGAGGAGCAGGTCCGGCAGCGACGGCGCGCTTGCCTGATCAAGACGGAGCAACCGCTCATACTCCGCCGCCGAAATCACCACACCCACCCATCGCCCCCGGCGGGTGACCTTCTGGGGCTCCCCCGCCAGAGCCGCCTCCACCACGGCACTGAAGCGGTTCTTGGCGTCCTGCAGCGTCCACTCACCGGCCATGACGAGCTGGCTAGATCATGCGGCTAGCTTAAAGGCAACCGCACGGCACGGATGACCACCTCCCCCCGGGATTCCGCCCGCTTCGCGCTCACCGCCGTGGTGCCTCCGGGTCTGGAGGAGGTGGCCGCCGCTGAGCTCACCGCCCTCGGGGTCACAGACGTCCAGCCCGGCCGCCTGCAGGCGAGCGGCCGCTGCGACCTCGCCACCTACTACCGCCTGCACCTGCGCGCCCGCCTGCCCTTCCGGCTGCTGCGCACCCTGGCCCGCTTCCCCTGCGGCAACCGGGAGCAGCTGGCCGCCGGGGTGCAGGCCGCCGCCGACTGGGAGCGGTGGCTGCCGCCTGAGGCGAGCCTGCGGGTGGAGGCCAGCGGCGCCACCCCCGCCCTGCCCCACAGCCACTACACCGCCCTGACGGTGAAGAACGCCCTGGTGGATTGGCAGCGCCAGCGCTGGGGCGCGCGCTCCTCGGTGAACCTCGACGATCCGGACCTGGCCCTGCACCTCCATCTCCAGCACGACCGCCGCACGGGCCTCAGTGAGGCGGTGCTCAGCCTGGATGGCGGCGGCGGCGCCAGCCTTCACCGCCGCGGCTACCGCAGCGCCATGGGGGCCGCGCCGCTCAAGGAAAACCTCGCCGCCGGCCTGATCGCCCTCAGCGGCTGGGATGGGGCCTGCCCCCTGGTGGATCCGATGTGTGGCTCCGGCACCCTGCTGATCGAGGCCGCCGCCATGGCCCTGGGCCTGCCGGCCGGTGTGCTGCACGGCCAGGCGCGGGCGTTTGGATTCCGCCGCTGGCCCGATTTCGATGGGGAGATCTGGCAGCACGAACGGGAGACCTGCCAGCGGCTGGAACCTCGCCCGCTGCCGCCGCTGCTGGGGCTGGAGCGCGATCCGGAGGTGCTCGATCAGGCCCGTGGCAACGCCGAGCGGGCCGGGGTGGCGGAGCACATCCGCTTCGAGCGGGGCGATGCCCGCGATCTGCGGCCGCCCGCCGGGCCGGGGCTGGTGGTGGTGAACCCGCCCTACGGGGCCCGCCTGGGAAACGCAGAGGATCTCGAAGCCCTCTACGGCGAGCTCGGCGCGCTGCTGCGGGAACGCTGCGGCGGCTGGACCCTCTGGTTGCTGAGCGGCAACCCGGAACTCACCCGCGCCCTGCGCCTCAAGGCAAGTCGGCGGGTGCCCGTAAGCAATGGCGGCATCGACTGCCGTTGGCTTCGCTACGAGATCCGCTCCGGTGGGCGGGGCGATGAGCAAGCGGCCGCTACGAACTAGAAGCGGCCGGTGAGCGCCCGGGTGGTGCGCGAAAGGCCGGCAAAGGTTTCCGTCAGGTAGGGACCCTTGAGGATCTGGCTGCCCACCCGCAGGAAAATCGTGGCGAGCACCCCATTGAGGGCGGTGACCACCAGGGCCGTCTGCAGCCAGCTGAGGGAAAAGCGCTCCTTGATCCAGAGGATCAGGGCCAGCTGCAGGGAAATGCTGGCCAGGCTGGCCAGCCCTGCACCCATCGCCAGGAAGATGCCGCCACCGATGACGCGGCGCTTTTCCTTGCCCACCTCCTGCAGCGCGATGCGCACGTGCAGGTCCATCACGGAGGACATCAGCGCCGTGACCCGACCCATGCCGTTGCCGCTCATGCCGAGCGACGGCCGGAGTTGAGCAGCAGGCCCACGATCAAGCCCACGCCGGCCGCCACTCCCAGGGCCAGCAGGGGGCGCTCGCGCACCGGTTTCTCGATCTTCGGGCGCAGGGTGCTGTTCAGCTCATCGAGCAGGTGCTCCAGCTGCTCCTCCAGCGGCTTGAGCGAATCGACCACCTGGTGCGCCTGGTCGCCCGTGGCGTTCAGCAGGTCGCCGAGCTGGCGGCGCACGCCCACGCTGGTGGCGCCGGTCTGGCGGCTGATCACCTCGACGGCGTGATCGAAGCTGCCCCGTGTGGCCTCCAAGGTGGTGCGGGCCACCTCCGGCCATTCCTTCTGCAGGGCGGGCAGCAGCGCCTCGAACCGCTCCCGGAAGGCCAGCTGCAACGAGGTGGGAGCAGCCTTCTCGGCGACCGGGGCGCCGCTGCCGGAGCCCGCCTCGGGGGAAGCGGCGGCCGCGGCGAGGGGGATGCCGTTCTGGTTCTCCGGATCCATGGGTGGGGGCTGGCGGCGGGGGCTGGCGATGCCGGTCGCGACGGGCGAGAACGGCCTTGCCGGCAACTGTAGGCAGACCCCTTGTGCGCGTCAGCGTCTCCGCTAAATTGGCTGCGCTCGGAGGCGGGCCTGTTGGTTCACATCAATCAGGTCGAGCTCACCCACTTCAAATCGTTCGGCGGGTCGATCTCCATCCCCCTCGAACCGGGATTCACGGTGGTCACCGGACCGAACGGTTCGGGCAAGAGCAACATCCTTGACGGCATCCTTTTCTGTCTGGGATTGGCCAGCAGCCGTGGCATGCGCGCCGACCGCCTGCCCGACCTGATCAACAGTTCGCTGGTGCGGGCCGGCAAGGCGGCGGAAACCACCGTCACGGTCCACTTCGACCTGGGGAACTGGCAGCCGGACGAGGCGGAGGCGGGACTGGAGCCCCCCGCCGAGGGTCCATGGATCCGCCCCGGCCAGACCACCTGGAGCGTCAGCCGGCGGCTGCGGGTGGCGCCGGGGGGCACCTACAGCAGCAGCTTCAGCGCCGACGGTGTGCCCTGCAACCTCCAGCAGCTCCAGACCCAGCTGCGTCGCCTGCGGGTCGATCCCGACGGCAGCAACGTGGTGATGCAGGGGGACGTCACCCGCATCGTGACGATGAGCGCCAAGGAGCGGCGCGGCATCATCGATGAGCTGGCCGGCGTCGCCCTCTTCGACAGTCGGATCGACCAGAGCCGCGCCAAGCTTGATGAGGTGCAGGAGCGTCAGGAGCGTTGCCGCATCGTCGAGCAGGAGCTGTTCAGCTCCCGCCAGCGCCTGGAGCGGGACTGCGCCAGGGCGCGGGCTTACCAGGAGCTCAGGGAGAAGCTGCACGTCGGCCGGGCCCGGGAGCAGCTGCTGGCCACCGAAGCGCTGCGGCAAGAGCTGCGCAACCTGGACAGCCGCGGCCAGGCCCTGGAGCGCCAGGAGCAGCAGGAACGGGAGGCGATCGACCTGGCCCAGCAGGCATTGGCCGAGGCCGCCACCGCCCTGGAGGCCCTGCAGGCTGAGGTGAAGGCCCTGGGGGAGGATCAGCTGCTGGCGGTGCAGGCGGAACTGGCCGGGCTGGAGGCCAGCGGCCGGGAGCTGGCCCGGCAGGCGGAGCGGCACCAGCGGGAGGCCGAGAGCCTGCAACAGCAGCGCCACGAACTGCAACGGCAGCAGGGGGAGCTGCAAGGCCAGCTGCGACACCTGCAGGCGCACGACGACAGCGGTGCGCTGGCGGCGGCGGAGGCCGGCTGCCGCGCCGCCGAGGCCGCGGTGGAACTCTCCCGCCGACGCCTGGGGGAGGTGGCCGGCCGCTCCGGCAGTTGGCTGGAGCAGCAGCAACAGCGCAGCCGCCGCCGCCAGGAGCTGCAGGGGCAGCTCGATCCGCTGCAGGCGGAATGGCAGCACCTTGAGGAGCGGCTGCGGCAGGGGCGGGAGCGACGGGCCGAGCTGGAGGCCGAAACCCTCCAGGAGGGCAGCAGCGACGCGGCCGCCGGCGGGCGGTTGGCGGAGCTGGAACGGGAGGGGGAGGCCTTGCAGGGAAGCCTGCACGAGCAGCAGACGCGGGTGCAGGAACTGGCGGAGGCGCTGGCCCTGCAGCAGCGCACCCGAAACCGTCTGGAGCAGGAGCAGACCGGCCTGGAGCGGGAGATCGCCCGACTCGACAGCCGCCGCGAAACCCTGCAGGAGAGCCGCGGCACCGGCGCCTTGCGACTGCTCCTGGAGTCCGGGCTGGAGGGAATCCATGGGCCGGTGGCCCAGCTCGGGGAGGTGGAGGAACGCCACCGGGTGGCCCTGGAGGTGGCGGCCGGCGGCCGACTGGGCCAGGTGGTGGTGGAGGACGACCGGATCGCCGCTCGTGCGATCGAGCTGCTCAAGAGCCGCCGGGCGGGCCGGCTCACCTTTCTGCCCCTCAACCGCATCCGCGGCGGGGGCTCCAGCGGCTCGGCAGCGCTGCAGCGGGGCGGGGGCCCCGGCGGCGGCCTGGCCGGGGCGGGCGGCCTGGTGGGCCGCGCTGTCGACCTGATCCGCCACGAACCGGTCTACGGGGAGGTGTTTCGCTACGTATTCGGCGACACCCTGGTGTTCGACAGCCTCGCCAACGCCCGGCGCGAGCTGGGTCGTTGCCGGGCCGTCACCCTGGAGGGGGAGCTGCTGGAGAAGAGCGGCGCCATGACCGGCGGCAGCCTCCAGACCCGCTCCGGCCAGCTGGGCTTCGGGCGCAGCGGCGAGGCGGACGAGGCCGAACCGCTGCGGCGCCGGCTGCTGCAGCTCGGCGAGAGCTTGCTGGCCTGTCGCCGTCGCGAAGCCGAGCTGGGCCGCGAGCTGGAGGAAGCCCGCCCCACCCTGCAGGAGCAGCAGCGCCGTCAGGCGGCCCTGGAGGCCGAACGCGGTGCGGCGCAGCGGGGGCTGGAGCCCTTGCGGCAGAGGCGGCAGCAGCTGGACGAGCGGCTCGCCCAGCTGGCGCGGAACCTGGCGAACGATGAAACGCGCCGGCAGGAGCTGGTGGGGGCGCTGGCCCCCCTGCAGGCGGCCCTGGCGGAGCTGGAGGGGGCCGAACGGCAGGCGGCGGGGCAGGACGACAGCGTGCGCTGGCAGGGTCTCCAGAGTGAACTGGAGGCGGCCGACCAGGGGCTGCTCGAAGCCCGTCGCGGCCGGGACGCCCTGGAGCTCGAGCGACGGGAGCGGGCCCTGGAGGCGGAACGTCTGACCAGCCGGCTGGAGGCCCTCGGGGTGGAGGAGCAGCGACTGGTGCAAACGGTGCAGACCCTGGTGTCCGAACGCCAGCGCTGGAAGGGGCAGCAGCAGGGGGAACAGGAGCGCCGGGTCTCCCTCGAACAGCGCCAGCAGGAGCTGGAAACCCGCTTCGGAGCCTGCCGGCGCGCCCGCGACGAGGCGGAGGCGGCCCTGGCGAGCCAGCGGCAGGCCCTGCAGCAGCGGCAGTGGCAGCGGGAGCGGCTGGGGGAGGAGCGTCAAACCCTCGCCGAGCAGCAGCGCAGTCAGGCGGTGCGGCTGGAGCAGCTGGAGCGCGAGCTTCCCGACCCGCTGCCGGAGATTCCGCCGGAAGTGCGCGAAGCCGGCCTGGAGGCCCTGCAGGAGGAATTGCGCCGCCTCCAGCAGCGGATGGAAGCCCTGGAGCCGGTGAACATGCTCGCGCTGGAGGAACTGGAACAGCTGGAGCAGCGGCTCGCGGAACTGGAAGAGCGCCTGGAGGTGCTCAGCAAGGAGCGCGAGGAGCTGCTGCTGCGCATCGAAACCGTGGCCACCCTTCGCCAGGAGGCATTCCTGGAGGCCTTCCGTGCCGTGGACGGCCACTTCTGCGAAATCTTCGCCGGCCTGTCCGATGGCGAAGGATGCCTGCAGCTGGAAAATCCAGAGAACCCCCTGGAGGGGGGCCTCACCCTGGTGGCCCATCCGAAGGGCAAGGCGGTCCGCCGCCTGGCGGCCATGTCGGGGGGGGAGAAGTCGTTGACCGCCCTCAGTTTTCTGTTCGCCTTGCAGCGGTTCCGCCCCTCCCCCTTCTATGCCCTCGACGAGGTGGACAGCTTTCTCGATGGCGTCAACGTGGAGCGGCTGGCAAGCCTGATCGCCCGCCAGGCCGACGCGGCACAGTTCGTGGTGGTGAGCCACCGGCGGCCGATGATCGCCGCGGCGACCCGCACCATCGGCGTCACCCAGGCCCGCGGCGCCCACACCCAGGTGGTCGGTTTGCCGCCGGCGGCCTGAACGGGGCGAGTGAGTCACAATGGGCCGACTGGGCTGGCGGCCCGCCCCCGGCGCCCGCGCCATCCCGCCGCACCCCGCCCCTGGACTTGACCTCCACGCCTCCCCCCGCCGCCGATCCCGCCGCTGTACCCAGCGACCGCCTCTGGCTGCGCTCCGAGCTGATGGGAACCCAGGTGATCACCCGGGACACGGGCCGGCGCCTGGGCGTCGTGGGCGAGGTGGTGGTCGACATCGACCGCCGCGAGGTGGTGGCCCTCGGCCTGCGGGACAATCCCCTCACCCGTTTTCTGCCCGGTCTGCCCCGCTGGATGCCGCTCGACCGCATCCGCCAGGTGGGGGATGTGATCCTCGTCGACTCCGCCGACTCGCTGGTGGAGGAGTTCAACCCGGAGCGATTCAGCAAGGTGATCAACTGCCAGGTGATCACTGAAGCCGGCCAACAGCTCGGACGGGTGTTGGGCTTCAGCTTCGACATCGAGACCGGCGAACTCACCACCCTGGTGATCGGAGCCCTCGGGGTGCCGCTGCTGGGGGAGGGGGTGCTGAGCACGTGGGAGCTGCCGGTGATCGAAATCGTCAGCAGCGGCACCGACCGGATCATTGTTTACGAAGGCGCCGAGGAGAAGCTCAAGCAGCTGGGCACTGGCCTGCTGGAGAAGCTGGGCATCGGCGGCAGCAGCTGGGAGCAGGAAGAGCGGGAGCGCTTCCGTGCTGGTCTGGTGCCGGCCGAGAACCAACTGCCCGCAGGCCAGCCCAGCGCCGTGGAGACCCGGCGCCGCCTGGAGCCGGCCACAGCCCGTGCCTTCGAGCCGGAAAGTGAGCTCGACTACGTCGAACTGGATGAGCGCCGCACCCGCGAACCCCTGCGTCAGCGGCGCTACCTCGATGAGGAACCGGAGCCGCGCCGCCCGGCCTGGCAGGAGGACCCCCGCTCCCGGTACGAGGAAAACCCCCGCTACCGGGATCCAGAGGAACCGGAGCCGGGTCGGCGCCAGAGCGACCCCCCTGCGGAACGGCGTGCCGAGCGCACGGTCGATGGACGGAGGTCCGAACGTCGTAGCGGCGATAGAGCGCCCGAACCGATCGATGTCGATCCTGAGGTGCTCGACGACCCCTGGTGACCCCCTCCCTTCGGGCTACGGCTGCCGGGCCTCAAATTGGAGCGAAGCCGAGTTGACGCAATAGCGCTGGCCGGTGGGGGGTGGTCCGTCGTGGAACACATGGCCGAGATGGGCCTCGCAGTTGGCGCAGCGGATCTCCGTGCGCACCATGCCGTGGGAGGTATCGCGCAGGGTCGTGACCGCGCCTTGCGCCACCGCGTCCCAGAAGCTGGGCCAGCCGGTGCCGGAATCGAACTTGGCGGCCGAGCTGAACAGCTCGGTGCCGCAGCAGACGCAGCGGTAGAGGCCCGGGGCCTTGTGGTTCCAGTAGGCGCCGCTGAAGGCCCGCTCGGTGCCGCCCTGGCGGGTGACGCGGAATTGCTCCGGGGTGAGTCGCTCGCGCCAGGCTTCCTCGTTGAGGCCGCGGGCCAGGCCGCTGGCCAGGCTGCAGGGGGATGGATCAGCGGACGGGGAGGCGGGGGCCAGCGGATCGATCTCGCTCATCGCAGCGACAGAGGGGTTGCGAACCCTAGACAGGATCGACGGGCGGCAGAAGCTGCCGCACCAGCGTCGCCAGAGCCGCCACGGCGCCGGGGCGACCGCGCAGCGCGCGCAGATCCGCCCGCATCCCCTCCAGCCTGCGGGGCTGCTCCAGCCAGTCGGCGGCCTCGGCGGCGATCGCCGCGGGGGTGATCGCCCCCACCCGCTCCGGCACCACCGCTCGACCGGCGGTGATGTTCGGCCAAGCCAGGAAACCCCGATGGCGGAGCCGCCAGGCGGTGAGGGCCACCCCCACCAGGGCCCGCATCCCCGGCAGGCGGGCCAGCAGCCCCAACCAGCCGTCCCAGGCCTGCATCACCTGCAGGTGCTGGGTGGGCACCAGCACGATCATCGGCACCCCGAGGGCACCGAGCTCGGCGGTGTTGGCACCGACGGTGGTGAGCGCCAGCGCGCACTGGCTGAGCGGGCCGTGGGCCGGATGGGTCTCGATCAGCCGGATCGCCGTGCCGGCAGCCGTGATCAGCTCCTCCCCCCGCAGCTCCGGCTCGCCGGTTCCGTAGTGGCGGGCGATCGGATTGATCGCGGAGCCCCAGGCCAGCAGTTCGGCCACCGAAGTGGTGGGCGCCACCGGCAGGAGGAAGCGGCAGCCCGGCCGCAACCGCGCCAGACGGTCGGCGGCCTCCAGCAGGAAGGGAACCCCCACCTGCAACTTGGCCCGCTTCGAACCCGGCAGCAGCGCCACCCATTCCCCGGGCGGCAGGGGATCCTCGGAACGGGCCGATTCCTGCAGGTCGGCCATGAGATCGCCCACCTCCACGGCCCGGCTGCGCCACCGGGCAGCGAGGCGACCGGCCGCCTCGCTGCCCATCAGGGCGACCCTGTCGTTCCAGCGGGGCCAGCGGGCCACCCACTCGGCGTAGGTGAGGTGGCGGTAGCCGAGGCGGGCCGAGAGCAGCACCGTCCAGAACTGGTCGCCGCCCAGGAAGACCACCACCCCGCGCCGTGGCCAGGGTCCCTGGCGGTGGGGGCGCAGCAGCAGGGCCCAGAAACGCCGTGCCGGCAGCACCCGCTCGAACACCCCCCACCCGGCCGCGACGCTGGCCTCCCGGCCGGTGGCGTTGGGGCAGGGGACCAACACCAGATGCAGGCCCGCTGCGGCGGCGCTGTGGAGAGGCCGAAGGGGCAGCTCGGCGTGAAGGCGGCGGGCGAGGGGGCGGACCCAGGTGGTCAGCTCCCCGGGACCGTTGCTGACCAGCACGATCGCCGCCTGCTCAGGATGTTCCCCCTGCATTGCCGGCTGGGACGACCGGGAAGGCGGAGCGGCAAAACGGCGGACGGGGGCGGCACCCACCACAAAACCCGTCGGAGAGAAAGAAATGCGGATGGCGAGACTTGAACTCGCAAGGCCGAAGCCACACGCCCCTCAAACGTGCGTGTCTACCAATTCCACCACATCCGCGTGGCTGGAGTCGCGAGGAGCTCGCGTTCCGCCGCAGATCATACCCATGGCCGAGCCCGCCACCCGGGGTGGGGAGGTCGGTGAGCGCTGATACAGTCCGCCTTGGCTGGAAGCCGCCTTCTGCTCTGCTGTGCGGATGACCATCGGCAAGCTGCTGATCGCCAACCGCGGCGAAATCGCCCTGCGCATCCTGCGGAGCTGCCGGGAGCTGGGCATCGCCACGGTGGCCGTCCACAGCACCGTCGACCGCAATGCCCTGCATGTGCAGCTGGCCGATGAGGCGGTCTGCGTGGGGGAAGCGCCCAGCAGCCGCAGCTATCTGAACGTTCCGAACATCCTGGCGGCGGCCACCTCCCGCGGCGCCGATGCCATTCACCCCGGCTATGGCTTCCTGGCCGAGAACGCCGACTTCGCCGAGAAATGCCTCGACCACGGCCTCACCTTTGTGGGGCCTTCCCCCGCCGCCATCCTGGCGATGGGGGATAAATCCACCGCCAAGGCCACGATGCAGAAGGTGGGCGTGCCCACCATCCCCGGCAGCGAGGGGCTGCTGCAGAGCCCGGAGGCGGCGGCCCGCCTGGCGGAGCGGATGGGCTACCCGGTGATGATCAAGGCCACCGCCGGCGGCGGCGGGCGCGGCATGCGGCTGGTGCCATCACCGGACCAGCTGGAAAACCTGTTCAAGGCCGCCCAGGGAGAAGCGGAAGCCGCCTTTGGCAACCCCGGTTTGTACATGGAGAAATTCATCGACCGGCCCCGGCACGTGGAGGTGCAGGTGCTGGCCGATCGGCACGGCAACGTGGTGCATCTGGGCGAACGGGACTGCTCGATCCAACGCCGCCACCAGAAGCTTCTGGAGGAAGCCCCCAGCCCGGGCCTTGACGAAACCCTGCGCCGCCGCATGGGCGATGCGGCCGTGGCTGCCGCCCGCAGCATCGCCTACGAAGGCGCTGGCACGGTCGAATTCCTGGTGGATCGCAGTGGCGCCTTCTATTTCATGGAGATGAACACCCGCATCCAGGTGGAGCATCCCGTCACCGAGATGGTCACCGGCATCGACCTCATCGCCGAGCAGCTGCGCATCGCCGGCGGTGAGCCCATCTCGGTGCGGCAAGAGGAGATCCGCCTCTGCGGCCACGCGATCGAATGCCGCATCAATGCGGAAGACCCGCGCCACAACTTCCGCCCCGCTCCGGGTCGCATCACCGGCTGGCTGCCCCCGGGGGGTCCGGGCGTTCGCATCGACAGCCATGTGTACACGGGCTACGAGATCCCGCCCTTCTACGACTCGCTGATCGGCAAGCTCATCGTCTGGGGGGTCGACCGGGAGCACGCCCTGCAGCGCATGCGCCGCGCCCTGTCCGAGTGTGCCGTGACGGGAATCCCCACCACGATCGAGTTCCATCTGGCTCTGCTCGACCGCCCCGAGTTCCAGCGCGGTGAGGTGTACACCAAATTTGTGGAGCAGGAGATGCTCGGCCTCTCCTGAAAGGTTCAGGCCAGGGGGGGAGAAGGATGCTGCAGGAGCAGGGTGATCAGGCCCTGCTGGCCCACCAGCAATTCCCGCAGCAGGCTCACCAGCCCCACCCACACCACCGGAGTCACATCCACGCCGCCGATCGGCTGGATCAGACGACGGGTGGCCGCCAGCACGGGTTCGGTGGGGACCCCGATCAGGCGCATCCATCCGCGGTTCAGATCCACCTGGGGATACCAAGTGAGCACGATGCGAAACAGAAACAGAAGGGTCCAGGCGCCGAGCAGCAGGCCCAACCCGAGGTGCGCAACGCCCAGGGGCGAGACCGGCAGGAGCGGGGCGGCCGTCACAAAGCTCAAAGCATGGGGAGCCCGATCGTAGGAAACCACCGCCACTGACTAGGATCACCCGAGCCAGACGCCGGGACCGGCCGCCATGACCCCTTCCCTCGCCAACTTCCTCAGCAGCCTCGCCTGGGGGGCGGCGATCGTCGTGATCCCCATCTCGATTGCGCTGGTGCTGATCAGCCAGAACGACCGGGTCGACCGCAAGCTCTGAATCTCCCCCCGGGGGCTGGAGTCTGCGCATCGGCTTCCCTAGAGTGACGGGCAGCCCGCCACACCCCCCTTGGTCAACGCCAGTCTCAACTGGGCCAGCATCGTCGGCATTGTTCTGGCGGTCGGCGGGGCTCTGTTGTTCTTCCTGAGGAACTTCAAGCCGGCCATCGCCCGGGACACCGACGTGTTCTTCGCCGCCATCGGCCTGTTGTGCGGTGGCATCCTTTTCTTTCAGGGCTGGCGCCTCGATCCGATCCTGCAGTTTGGTCAGTTTCTGCTGGCGGGCACCACGGTGTTCTTCGCCTACGAGAGCGTGCGGCTGCGCGGCATCACCACCGAACAGGCTCGACGCTCCTCCTTCTTTGAGGACGAGGAAGCGGCCCCCCTCCGCCCCCGCGGCGGTGGCTACGAAAGCGACTACGACCGCTTCGACGAGCCCGAGCCGATTCGCCGCCGCATCCGTCCGCAGGAGGAGGCCGAGGAGGATTTCTACCGTCCGCGCCGCACCAGCCGGGCCGCCATCCCCGAACGGGCCGCCAGCCGACGCGCAGCTCCCGACGATTGGGAGGCTCCCCGTCGAAGCTCCTCCCGCCCCGCCGACGACCTGGACGACGAACGCACCTCCCCGCGCAGTCGCTACAGCGCCGCCTCCTCCAGCCGTGCAGGAGCTCCCGAGTTCGGGGCACGCCGTCGGGATCGCGATGGCGGGGGCGAGGTACGCCGCGGCAGTCGCCCCGCCCCTGCGGCGGACATGCCCCGCTCCAGCCGCCGTGGGGGCACGAGCCTCGACACCCCAGCCACCCGACCCCCGTCGGCCCCGGCGGGTCCTCCGGGGGTGCCCCAGGGCTCACCGATCGGCTCCCCCACGGCGAACGCCGCCAGTGCGGCCGGTGCCGCCTCGCTGAGCGACGCCGACTACACCCCGATTCGCCGCCCCTCCTCCTCTCCCCCGGCGTCGGGCGATTCCCCTCGGCCCCGCGACAACCGCTCCCGCTTCGACGACTGAGGGCGCTGAACCGGAGGTCTCTGCTGCTGACCTGGCTGGCGTTGCTGCCGCTGCCGGCCCTGCTCGCAGGCTGCGCTTCGGGCGGCTCCGGCGGAGGGGGGCTCTTCGGCTTGGGGCGCCGTGCCGCCGCTCCGGTGGGCCTTGGCCGGCTGGATCGGGAGGATCCGGCCCTGAGCGGCGATGGTCGCCTGCTCGCCACGATCGTGCCGCGCGCCGGCCAACCCACCGTGATGCTGCAGGAGCAGAGCAGCGGCCGCCTGCTGCCCCTGCGTCACCTGCGCGGTGATCCGCCGCACCGCTCTCCCTCGCTGAGCTGGAACGGTCGTTATCTGGCGGTGCTGGCTGGCCAGGGCCGTCGCCGACTGGTGTTGATCGAAGACCGGGCCAGCGGGCGACTGCACCGACTGATGCTCCCCCCAGACCTGGAGCCCGAGCGTGTGAGTCTCTCGCCTGATGCCCGGCGCCTGGCGATCGAGGCGATGCAGGCAGGGCGCCCGCGCATCCGACTGTTCGCGCTCACGCCGCTGTTCGAGCCCGACCTCCCGGCCGGCCTGCGGGTGCGGGGCGGTGGCCCCGGCACACCCCCATGAAGCGGCGGATTCCCCTGGCTTCCCTGATGGCCCTGGCGCTGCTTCTGACGGCCTGCGTCTCTGACATGCCCCAGCCGCTGGGGGGCCTGGATCGACAGCTGGACCAGGCGGGGGCGGGACGCGCTCCCAGCCTTTCCGGGCGCTGGCTGGCCCTGATTGCCCGCCGGGGGGAGAGGGAAGTGGTGCTGCTGGTGGATGGGGAGCAGGGGCCGGTGCCTCTGCCGGGCCTCAACCGTCCGGATGCCCAGCCCGTGAGCGTGGCGGTGGAGGAACGGGGCGAGCGCTTGGCCGTGGTGCGCCAGCTGGAGGGCCGCACCGAACTGGTGCTCTACCGGCGCCCCTTCGGGATCGTGCAGCGGATCACCATGCAGCCCCCAGGCGTGCCGCGGCGGGTGAGCCTCCGGGCCGATGGGCGCCAGCTGGCGGTGGAAGTGAGCCGCGACGGGCTCTGGCAGGTTGATCTGATCGATGTTCCCTGAATCCGGCCTTCAGGGCACCAAGCCGGCCCAGTGCAGGAAGGTGTCGTGGCTGAGGGCCTCGATCAACAGCACGGCGGTGAAGCCGAGCATGGCGAAGCGTCCGTTCACCCGCTCGGCGTAGGCACTCCAACCGAAGGCCGGGGCATCGCCGGTGGTGGCGCTGGTGGCCGGGGGGGCGGTGTCGCTCATCGACTCAGGCAGGCAGGCCAAAGGTATAGCCGTCGGCCGGCAGCAACCGCCAGGCGCCGCTGCCATCCAGCTCCAGCACCGTCTCGTGGTACTCCTTCAGCGTCGGGCGATGACCCACGCTCACAAACGCCATCTCCCGTTGCACCAGCAGCTCGTAGAGCCGCTTCTCCGTCGCCACATCCAGGGCGCTGGTGGCCTCATCAAGCACCACAAAGGCCGGGCCGTTCAGCAGCAGCCGCGCAAAGGCCAGCCGCTGCTGCTCCCCCAGCGACAGCACCCGCGGCCAGTCCTGCTTGATGTCCAGATCGGGATAGCGACGCACCAGTTCCCCCAGCCGCACCTCCT
>JBILGK010000088.1:0-4119 GCA_044351065.1 Cyanobium sp. | reverse complement strand
AATCCCGGCAGGAGGGCTGCTCATCACAGGCGATCTCTGCCTGTGATGCAACCGGGAATCAAGCTGCCGTCAAGGGTTCAGCAGGGCTGGAGTTCGAGATGAGCCGTCCCGCCCCCTGAACAGATACCAGAAGTCCTCCATTAGCAACATCTTTGCCGACCTGGACGCAATTAACATTCCGCAAAACAAAGCGGCCATGATTCACCCCCGCAATCCTGGTCAAGACCTGATTCAGGCAGACGAATGCCCTGCCGCTCGGCAGTGCCCCGCAGGGCCAGATGCTGTGCATCTGCAGCAAGATCCCGAAGGGGAACCGAGGCCTCCGTTACCCGGGGGCAGGGCGGAGGTGTCATGGTGCCTTCCCAACCTGGCAGCCAAGCAGAACACCTAACTTGCGGCATGACGCTCCCCCCAGGCTCCACCCAGCCCCATGCCCTGGTTCATCAAGCACGAAACCTTCCGCGAGCCCCATGCGGCGATGCGACCCCACCTGGCGGCCCATCGCGCCTGGGTGGCGGAGCTGCGGGGGCAGGGGGTGCGGATCAGCAGCGGCTACCTGGTGGACGGCCAGGACCAGCCCGGGGGCGGCGGCCTGCTGCTGCTGGAGGCGGCGGATCACGCCAGCGCCGAAGCCCTGATCCGGCAGGACCCGATGGTGCGCAGCGGGGGGGTGGACTGGAGCCTGCACCGCTGGATGGCGGTGGAAGGGGATCTGGATCTGAGCTGAGCTGAGCTGAGCTGAGCTGAGCTGTCGCAGACTGGCTGGCAAGTCGAACCGGAGGCGCGGCTTTGATCGATCAGGACGCCCTGGCCGCGCTCGATGGCTTGCAGTGGTTGCGAACCGGAGAGGAGGTGGAGCAACGCTTCGGCTTCAACCCCTCCACGGTCAGCCGTCAGTCGCGCCGGTGCCTGAAGCGCTTTGGGCTGCGCCTGGAGCGACAGCAGGGGGAATGGTGCCTGGTCGGGGACACCACGCTGCTGAGCATGGAGAGAAGGGTGCACCAGAGCGCCCGCTGGCTCGGCCACCGCCCCTTGCGGCTGGAGGCCACCTATTGGTCGGGGCCGCTGCTGTGCACACCCGTGCCACCGCGCTGGAGCCTGGGTCTGAGTTCGATCGTGGGGGTGCCGCGCAACTTCCAGCTGGTGCGCGAGCGCATCGTCGACGTTTTCCTGGCTGGCCTGCCGGATCTTCCCGCCCCCGACGATGCCGACCTCACCTCTGTGGTGCTCTCCTCGATGCCGGTGTTCTTCGTCGCGGCAGCCCACCATCCCCTCAGCCGCCAGCCGGTGGTGAGCCTCGCCGAAATCGCCCGATTCCCTTCCCTGGCACTGCCTTCCGGGAGCTACCCGCTGGTGGAGGCGACGCTGAAGGAGATCGGTCTGTGGAACGACCCGGTGCGGATGCAGCGCTACCGACGGGAGCTGTGGGAGGGCCGGGCGGAGGAGGAGCTGGTGATCGGCTACGGCACCCCCCTCAGCCTGGCGGTGAGCGGCGGTGGCTTGGTGCGGCTGCCGCTGGAGTTACCGTTTCGCAGTGGCGAAGCCCTGGTGGTGCGCCGGGAATTCGCCGAGCACCCGGAGCTGCTCGCCCTGCGCCACCAGCTGCTGGCACGCCTCAGGCGCCTGTCACACCACCACCAGGAGCTTGTGGTGGTTCCGCGAGCACAGGATTCGTAAGCGTGCCGATCCCCTCGATCGCGATGCTCACCGTGTCACCGGGGCGCAGCCAGCGGGGCGGATCGCTGCCCATGCCCACACCGCTGGGAGTGCCGGTGAGGATCACGGTGCCCGGCTCGAGCGTGGTGCTGCCGGAGAGAAAGGCGATCAGGGCAGCCACCGGAAAGATCATGTCGCTGGTGCTGGCGTCCTGGCGCAACTCGCCGCTCAGCGTGGTGGTGAGCTGCAGGTTGTTGGGATCGGGGATGGTGGCCGGGGTGGCCAGCAGCGGGCCGAGGGGGCAGAAGGTGTCGAAGGTCTTGCCGCGACACCACTGGCCGCCGCCCAGCTCCGCTCGCTTCTGCCAGTCGCGGGCGCTTACATCGTTGGCGCAGCAGTAGCCGAGCACCGCCGCGAGGGCCTCGTCCACCCCCACGTTCTTGCAGCGGCGGCCGATCACCACCGCCAGCTCCCCCTCGTAATCCACCGTCTCGCTGGCCAGGGCGGTGGGCAGCTCGATCGGCGCCTCCGGGTGCTGCACCGCCGAGGGCGCCTTCATGAACAACACGGGCCGGGCGGGGATCGCGGAGCTGAATTCCGCCGCGTGGCGCCGGTAGTTCACGCCGATGCAGAGAATCGCGCGCGGCGCGATCGGCGCCAGCAGCTGGGCCACCCGGGCAGCCTCGCCGGTGGGGCGCAGGGCAACCGTGCCCGTCCCGGGCGACCCCTCGGTGGCGAAGGGATCGCCCTCCAGCCGCTCGCGGCAGCCGTCGTCGTGCAGCTGGGCGTGGCGGATGACGCCCTCGGGGTCGCGATAGCGCAGGATTCTCATGGCGCTGAGGAAGCAGCGGCGGCGGGCCCGAGCTGGGCGACCATCACCCGGTGGCGCGGATCGCAGGCCTGGCGCCGCACCTCCGTGAAGCCGGCCTCCCCCAGGGCGGCGGCCAGATCGAGGCGGAAGTAGTCCTCCAGGTAGGGCTCGGTGCTCTTGAGCAGGGTGCCGATCGGCGCCGGAAGGCGGCGGATCACAGCCGATTCCGGGTCTTGATCCACCAGGGCCACCACGCCGCCGGGCCGCAGCAGCCGCGCCACCTCCGCCAGCACGGCGCGGGTGGCAGACGCCGGCAGCTCGTGGCAGACGTATTGGAGCGTGACCAGATCGAAGCTGGCCGCCGGCAGGCCGCTGGCTTCGGCGGCGGCATGGTGCCAGGCAGCGATGCGCCCCTTCTCGTCGCGCACCCTGGCCACCGCCAGCATCTGGGGTGAGAGATCCAGCCCCTCCACCCGCACGGACCCGCCGCCGAGGGCGGCCTGACGCGCCTCCAGCCAGTCGGCCAGGGCCAGGGTGCTCACCCCCACGGAGCAGCCGAGGTCGAGGGCGTCGTGCACCGGCCCGGCCAGGCTGGGTTCGATCACCGCAAAGATCGCCGCCCGCAGGCGCGCCTGGGCCTGCTCGGGGGTGAGGGTTTCCTCCGGCCACACCCGCAGCGCCATCGAGGCGGTGGCCTGCTCCGCCTCGCAGGCCGCCGGCCAGCAGAGGTTGCCCTCCGGGTAGGCGTGAAAACGGGCCTGGTAATAAGCGGGCACCGTGGTGGCCGGATCAACGCTGGCGGCAAGGAGCGGTTCGGCGGCGACGCGCAGCTCCTCGCGCCGCGTCCGCCAGGCGATGCCGTTGCGCTCGGCGGTGCGGATGATCAACCGCCGCGCCTGCCAGAACAGCAGACTCCGCAGCGGCCCCACCGCCAGCACGGCGGCGATCAGGCGGCCGAGGGGATGGCGGCTGTCGACCCAGGGGGGCGGGGTGGCGCTGGGGACGGGGCTGGCGAGCACCGAGGGGCAAGCTCTTGAAGATCCAGTATCGCCGGCCCGGCCCTGGCCCGGCGGGGCTGACGCCCTGGTGGCCGGCGGGCCTGCGGGCCCGGCCCCTTGGAGCTGTCCGATGCGCCAGCAGATCTGCCGGAGCGATTGGCGGAGCTCTGCCGACAGCTGCTGGCGGCTGAGGACCCGCGCCGTGGTGGGGACCCCGGGCGTCAATGCCGACGGCCGCCGCGAGCTGCTGGGCTACTCCTTCGGAGAAGGCTTCGCCTACAAGGTGGGCGACAGCGAGAGCGAGCCCTTCTGGCGGGAGTTCCTCGCCAGCCTCAAACAGCGCGGCCTCGGCGGCGTGCGGCTGGTGGTGAGCGACGCTCACATGGGGCTGACCAAAGCCGTGGGCCGCATGTTTCAGGGCTGCTCCTGGCAGCGCTGCCGCGTGCACTTTGCCCGCAACCTCCTGCAGACGGTGCCAAAAGCCCAGCAGGAGATGGTGGCCGCCGCCCTGCGCTCGGTGTTCACCCAACAGAGCACCGCCGCCGTGGAGGAGCAATGGGATCAGGTGGCCGCCATGCTCACCGCCAAGTTCCCAAGGGCGGCAGAACTCATGGCCACGACCCGGGAAGACGTGCTGGCATTCCGCCACTTCCC
>JBILGK010000029.1:0-40645 GCA_044351065.1 Cyanobium sp. | reverse complement strand
GCCTCCGACGCCGTCAACAGCTCAGCTGGTCGGCTGACATCGGCACCGGCGATTGCGTCCATCTCTCGATCCGGGTGGGGAACTTTTCGTGTCGGATCTGGTGACTTTCTCGCTGTCGGCTGACAGCCAGAAAGCCCCGTGAAACTTAGCGAGGCCACCGAGCCGCTTTTCTCATCAGGCCGCCCCTGGCATCGAAGCCAGTGCCAGGGAAGCTGACCTTGCAAGGAGCGCCGGTGATCCGGTGGCCAGCCCGCTCAAAACGAGCCCGTTGCTGGATGGCGGCATGGATGATGTTCACCCGGCTGCTCCCACGGATACCGCCGCACCACTGGAGCAGAGAGAAGCAAGGCGTGCGCGCAGGGTGGTTCATGCCGCGTCCGCTGCTGCCAATACCTTCCACCTCCACATCGGCATGGCTTCATCAGGCGTCGGATCATCGGGAAGAACCCACTGGCAGGGAAGTACCCCTTGGCGGAAGAGCCTCACTCCAGGGGACCGAAAGCGCGATGTCTCCCATCCGGATCGCGAACAGGCATGAAACACAAGCCCAGATATTGACACAACCACGCAAGGGTGCTATGAACGCCCTTCGTATTTTTTCTTTCCTAAGCCTATGCATCCCTCACTCAAAACTTTGTTGATACACGCGGCGGTTCCAACCCTTGTTTCCCTGGGAAGCGTGGGCGCAGCGACAGCCGCAATGATTTTTGATGGAGGGAGTCCAAATCAACAAAATGGATTTGAAGTAACTCGCTGGGTGGGGGCTGATGATTTTGTCCTCACTGCTTTGACCGGGACAACCCTCAAGGGTGTTCATTTTTGGACCTTGGAGGGGGGCGCATGGGATGGAACGCTCGATTACTATTTATTCATAGATGAATCTGGCCAGCCTGCCAGCACTCCATTTGCGCAAGGAGCAGGAACTAATGTAACAAAGACCGACACCGGCGCAACAGTCCTTGGCCTCTCCGAATATGAATACAACTTCGACCTGCCCGTGCCCCTCCCATTGCTTGCAAATACAACTTACTGGCTCGGCCTACATCTAAGCAGCAATTTTGTCAAAAACAATATTTACTGGGAGACAACATCAAGCAGCCTTGGCTCAAATAGCACCA
Organism: Cyanobium sp.; assembly: GCA_044351065.1. GTDB lineage: Bacteria > Cyanobacteriota > Cyanobacteriia > PCC-6307 > Cyanobiaceae > Cyanobium. The sequence goes on along the minus strand of JBILGK010000029.1, from coordinate 39,527 downwards.
ACTCAGACGGTGGTACTTTCACCAATTGGGAAACCAATGCCGACGAGAATTTTGCTTTTCATCTCGTTGAATCTGATGCGACCCCAGTGCCAACTCCCCTTCCTCTTGTTGGAGCATTTACCGCATTCAGCTTCAGCCGCCAGCTGAGGAAGCGCTCTAAAGTACACCACAAGGCGAAGTTCAATATGGCCGATTGAAAATCCTGATCACCAAGCAGCATCTGGCAGCAAGCTCGGCAGTGCCTTGGTCTCTGCGAATCAATATTCGCCATTCATACGGCCATCGGCAGGCGTTCTGCAAAACCTCGGCCCTGGGCGGGAAGCGGCTCTGAGTCAATATCGGTAATTTGTTTTGCCTTCCATGTACGCCTCTTGCGAGTGTCGGTTGCGGGCCGCCAACTCGTTCACGGCGTGGTTGGCTTGAAATCCTGTCGCCCATTTCAAAAGGGCTGGCTGCCTGCAGTAGCGGGGCCGTGGTCTAAACAATGCGTGGCTAAGTACTGGCCACCCAGTTGTCGAGCTGAAGACCCGGCACCCGCTCAAATTCCCTGAGGTTGTTCGTCACCAGCGTGGCCTGCAGGCTCAGGGCATGGGCGGCGATCAAGGTGTCGAGGGAGCCGATCGGTGTGCCCTTGCGCTCGAGATCAGCGCGCAGGTTGCCATAGGCCCAAAGGGCCGCTTCATCAAACGGCAGGATCGCCAGGGGCGCCAGAAACAGATCCAGGGCCTGCCGGTTCCGCGCGGAGCCACTCTTAGCCACGCCGTAGGCCAACTCCGCCGCCACCACACTGCAAAGTCCGATCTCTCCCATGCGGTAGTCGCGGAAGCGTTGCAACACGGCTGCCGGCTTGGCGTTGATGAGGTGGATGCAGATGTTGGTGTCGAGCAGGATCAAGGCGCCAGCTCCTGCCGCTGCTGCGGCTCCGGCTGCTCGCGGCTGAGCTGAAAGCCAGGCTCGAAGGTGGCGAGCCCGGCTTCAAGGGTCTGCCAGGGATCCTCGATCGGCAGGAGCAACACCCCATTGCCGAAGTGCTTCACGATCACTTCCGTGCCGCTGAAGCGGTACGCCTTGGGCAAGCGCACCGCCTGGCTGCGGCCGGACTGAAACAGACGCGCCGTATCCATCAGCCTGGCCTCGCATGGTGAATATCAATGGTAGCTACCGGGTTCCGTGATGGTTCGGGGCTCCTTCGGGGCCAGGTCTTCTTCAGGACCAGGGCTTCCCCGTTGGGCAAGGCTTGGGGATGGCGTCCACCAAGTTGCCGTCCACCGCCCAGCATCCACAGCTCCTTGCCGAGTGAAGGATGCACGCGGATCTGCTTGCTGGGGCTCTTGGTGAGCTTGATGATGGCCAGGCCATCAGCCCTAACTCCAGTCACAGTAATTCTACGAAGCCGAAAACCCTTCAGGAGAACAAAAAGCGGGCGGCGGGAATCGGCTCCGGATCATCAGCTTGGAAGGCTGAGCCGCTTTTCACCTAAACCCATTGCAGCAGGGGGTTCTCAAGCGCAGGAAAGCCCCATGTGAGACGTTCGCTGAACTGGCTTGCTCTCGAACGCCGCCTGGCGACCTGGTCGTCCGAGGAACAGGCCAGTCGCGCAAGCAGCCCTTGAGACCGGAGCGGGACGCGATCGAAGCCGCTCAGGCGGCCGGGGGAGTTCCGACGCAGCCAAAACTGAATCGGCGGCACCCGAGCGGGGAATGCGCACTTCGTGCCGCCGCCGGGGCACCTTGAGGATTGCAAGACGCAGCTGGAGCCGTTCATCCATGGCGGCCGGCACGGTGAGCATTCCCTGCCGGTGCTTGTTCGAGCCTCCCTGGCCTACGTGCAGTTCGAGACGATCCACCCGGTTCTCGATGGCAATGGCCGCCTGCAAGGTGATCGAAACCTTGGTGGAGCTCGACATCGCCCGGGAGATCACAGGCAGACGGCGCAATCGCCTGTTGACCTACGACGCCTACCTGGCGATCCTCAGCGAGGACCCGGAGCCGCTTTGAACGGGCTGCCCGGGGCATCGATTTGGATTCTGGACAGGCCGACTCCGTGGTCAACCCTTTGGCTTGGGGGGAGGTCTCACAACAGGCCTGCTGTGAGCTCGTCGAGCGACTGCGGCAGGTAGCCCATCGCCTCGATCGCCTGGCGATCCAACGGTTTCAGAGAGGGGGCGATCGCCACCTTCTCCACCTGCCACTCCGAAAAGCGGGGAAAGGCGTGGAGGAAGCGGGCCACATGGCCATCAAAGCGGCCCAGATCCGCCACCAACGCCGCAGCGGATCGTTTGCAGCTACCGAGCCGCAACCGCTGCGCGGTTTCATCAAGGGCCACCAGATCAATCTCGGTGTCGCTGCGGTCCCACCAACCCTCAATGCGGGAGGTGAGCGGGAAATCTCCCAGCCCCAGCCGGCTGCGTTCCTCGTAGAGCTGCCCCACCAAGCGCTCCAGGCCATACCCCTCCGCGGTCATCAAGCGCTGGTTCGCCTGCTCCACTAGGCCCTGCAAGGGGCGGAAGTTGATGGCGGCCGCAGGTACCGCCAGGGCGTCCAGCCAGCAGCGCAGGAAGTTGTCGCGGATCGTGTAATGCCCCTTGCGGGCCTTCGGCTTAGCGAACACCGGCAGCCGCTTCTCCACCAGCTCATATTTCTCCTCCAAGGTCTTCAGGTAGGCGGCCACCTGACTGCCGATCTCGGGTGCCACAGAGTCGGCGTGGGCCTGCAGGTCTGCATGGGTGCAGCCTGGATGGCGGGCCACGTACTTGAGCACCAGGTCGTAGCGGCCCCGCAGCTCACGCAGGAACCAGTTGTCGGCCTCGCTGCGCAGCGGCGAACTGCTGCTGAAGAACATGCGCTTCAGCAGCGTTTGCCGATCGGCGGCGATGACTCCCTGCTCATAGCAATCGCGGTAAAACTTCGGCACTCCCTCAAACAGATTCCAGAGGAACAGCAACCGCTCCGGTGTGGTGTCGGCGTGGACCTGCAGCAGCTCCAGCAGCGAGGCGATGTCGAGATGGCCCAGGCTGATGCTGTCGGTGAGTCGCTGGTAGAGGGGAGCGCTGCGGTCTTCCAGTAGCGCTTGCATCTCGGTGTGGAGGGAGCCCAGCACAATCAGGCCACCCTTGATCCCAGGCGTGGCAGCAAGCCGATCCACCTCAGATTGAAGCTCGGAAGTAAAGGGGAAGAGAGCCTTGCGGCTGAAGTACTGGAACTCATCGAGCGCCACGATCCAGCCCTCGGCGCACAGCTCGCCGATGCGTACCGCCAGGGAACGCAGATCGTGGGGCAGGGGCGCACTCACCCCGAAGTTCTCCATGAAGTCGCGGGCCGTGCTCACCACACCAGCCGGGTCGGAGTCGGGGATCTGGATGTAGAGCATCCGCTCCCGACGCTGCGGCTGGAGCAGCTCCTGCACGAGCCGGGTCTTGCCGATGCGGCGCCGCCCCGAGATCTGCAGGAAGAACCAGCGCCCGCGGCCCAGCACCCCGGCCAGCTCCGACCGCTCGCGCCTCCTGCCGTAGAACCCCCACTCGGCCACCGGCAGAGCACTACTTAATTCTGTTTAGGTTAGCACCGCGAGCGAGTGGTGCCAATGGTTTTGGAGTATTCGCAGGCGGCTCAAGCGATCCGTTCGCGGGCTTGGCCTGGGTGACAGCTGCCGCGCGGCAACCCTGCACTTCAGGCCGGCCCAAAACGCTGGTCGAACCGCTGCCTTCAACCATCTCTTCCCCCAATCACCCAACCACTTCTACCCAGCACCCCGTCTCTCCTACATTCTCCAGAGATTTCCCTAGCCGATGGCCACTGAGCAGCTGCTGACCCTGGCGCTTAGCTGCCCCAGCCCAGCCACGGGCCCAACGGCAGCAACTGGGGCCGGCTGCGATGGCCAAGCCGCGGACGATTTCGTGGCCGAGCTGGTGGCCGATCTCAATGAGATTGAGGGGGTGCTGGCGGAGGCCGGCCAGGGGGAGCCCCAGCCCGGCGACAAGGCGATCGGCAGTTTGCTGTTGGGGCAGCTCAGCGCCCAGCTCAATGGCAAGAACGCCCTGAAGGTGCTGGGCTATCTGAAAAGGCGTTTGATCGATCAGCCACAGCCGCCGCAGGCTGTCCAGACGCCGCTGCGGCTGAAGCTGAGCCACACCACGGCCAGCGGCGAGGCGGTGGCGCTGGAATTGGAAGCCCCCGCCAGTGACCAAGCGGCCCTGCTGGCGATGTTCGATCGCGCCGAGGCCTTTGTGGCTCGGCAGCCCTAGATGGCCAGCAAACACGCTCTGCTGATTGGCGTGAGCACCTACAGCGAGGGGCTCACTGCCATTCCCAGCGCCCGGCTGGATGTGGCGGCCCTGGCCGAGGTCTTGCGGGATCCGCAGCTGGGGGGCTTTCCTCCCGAGCAGGTGGTGGTGCTGCAGGATCCGCAGCGCACGCCGATGGAGCGGGCCGTGGCAGAGCTGTTTGCCAACCGCGCCGCCGATGATCTGCTGCTGCTCTACTTTTCGGGCCACGGCTTTCGCGATGACCAGCGCCAGTTGTTGCTCAGTTGCAGCGAATCGACCAAATCGAAGCAAGGCAAACCAGAGCCGTACTCCACCCTGAAGGCGCGGGATGTGCAGGCCTATATGCGAGCGAGCCAATCGCAGCGCCAGCTGCTGATCCTCGATTGCTGCTTCAGCGGTGCCTTTGCCGAGGGCATGGGGGCCAAGGATGACGGCGCCATCGACCTAGAGGGTTTTGGCGGCAAGGGCAAGGCGGTGCTCACCTCTTCGGCCTCAATTGAAACATCCAGCGCCCCCGAGGCTGGCGACGACCTTTCGATGTACACCCGCTTTTTTGTCGAAGGCATCCGCACCGGCGCGGCAGACCTCCAGCAACGGGGCTTTGTGGATGCCAAGGACTTGCATCATTACGTGGAATCGCGGCTGCAGGAATTGGCACCGGCGATGTCGCCCCAATTGATTGCGATCGGCGCGGGCCGTGAAATCCGGTTGAGCAGGGTACCGCGCGATTCCACGGTTCTCTATCGGCAAAAAGTAGAGGAACTGGCCAAAAGGCGGCGGGGCGTGATCAATAAAGCTGGGCGCATGATTCTACAAAAAATGCGAGCTAATTTGCCCGCCGGCGAACAAATTAGTGATGAACAAGCCGAGCAGATTGAAGCAGAGGTGCTTGGGCCCTGGCGAGAGTATGCCAAGAAATTATCAGAATTTGAGGCTCTGGTGGCTGATTTGGTTGCCGATGGCCAGGGTCTATCTGCACTCGACTGGCAGGACCTGCGGGATCTGCAGGCCCAGGTGAAGCTGGCGGAATCTGATCTGATTGAGATTTTTGCCAAGCATGGCATTGCGGCAAATCCCTTGCTTAAGCTTGCCGCTGCTCAATCCGATCGTGCTGCTGTTCACCCGCCTGGGGATTCCTCGGTTGAGGATGCTGCTGAAGCTGGGGAACTTCTGGCACTTTCGATTGAAACTGCACAGGTGGTTAAAACCAGGGCTGATTCAGGCAAAGTGGCCTGGAGAATTGATAGGCGTCCCCTGCAGGTGCAGGGCTACCGGGAGCGATTAGCCGAGGGGGTGGAGCTCACCATGGTGCAGATTCCGGCCGGCAGCTTTCTGATGGGCTCCCCCTCTGAGGAGTATGAGCGTAATGACAAAGAAGGGCCCCAGCACCAGGTGCAATTGCAGGGGTTTTTCATGGGCCAGACGCCCATCACCCAGACCCAATGGCAGGTGGTGGCGAGCTGGCAAACGTTGCAGCGGGAGCTCAACTCGGATTCTGCCTTTTTCAAGGGATTACATCAGCCTGTGGAGGGTGTGTTGTGGGAGGATGCGATTGAATTTTGCCAGCGCCTGAGCCAGCGCTTCGGACGCACTTATACCTTGCCCAGCGAGGCCCAGTGGGAATATGCTTGCCGGGCAGGCATCACCACGCCATTTCATTTCGGGGCCACGTTGACGCCAGATTTGGCAAATTATGCTGGCTACTACACCTATTGCTCAGGGCCAAAAGGTGTTTTTCGGCAAGAGACGACGGCGGTGGCTAGTTTTCCCGCCAATCCATGGGGCCTCTACGACATGCATGGCAATGTCTGGGAGTGGTGTCTTGATCAATGGCACGACAACTATCAGGGAGCACCGGCAGACGGCAGTGCTTGGCTAGATTCGGATGTCAATAAAGATAACCAAAGGTTGCTGCGCGGCGGCTCGTGGGCCCGCAATCCTGGGGACTGCCGCTCGGCTTCCCGCAGCAACCGCCACCCGGGCGACCGCGGCCGCGCCATCGGTTTCCGCGTCTGTTGCCTCCCTCAGGGCCGTTCTTCTTTACCCTTAATCGCTTAATCTTTTAGCTTTTGATCTTTTATCCCTGGCTGTTGTTTTTGTGGTTTTAGCAATAGCGCCGTAGGCGCCCGCCAAAAATTTTCGTCAGCCACTGGTGATCCATGCAGCGGTCTGTTCTCGAATTGTGCGCGATCACTAGCAACTCGACTGGATCCATTGCTGTGTATGCAGCTGCTACGCTATCCATTGGTGCGAAAATGGCCAAAAGGGGGTCACTTCTGGCAGCAGGTGTGTTCCTGGGTCCAAGGCAACGGGGTGATCGCCGATTCGCGGGGACGGGCGCCAGCGGGCAGGTCCTCCAGGATCCGAGGATCCAGCGGCAGCGCCGGCGGCTGTTCAACCTGCCACTCCAACCGGTTCTGATCCACCACCTCCCCCAGCCGGGCTACGGAGAGGAAAAATCAGCATTCGCTCAGTGCACGTCAACAAGCGCATCGGCCACGCCGCCATGGAGACCGCCTCAGGAGACCGGCGGATCAGACAGAAGCACGTGCTCGGACACCGCCAGCACTGCGGAAACTTCCGCCTCATCGGCGATGCTCTCCAGGGCGGCTGCCAGTGCAGCAAGCCTGGCTTCTGTGCCCTCATCCGGGAACGCGACGCTCAGGTCGTGCCTGAGCACTTGCTCGTCGGTGCCCATGCCGGCCGCCATGCAGTAGCCGATATGGGCGAGCACCTCCCTGAGCTTGAGGCGCAGCTCCTGGAGTTCGGGCGGGGGATTAGGGATGGTGCTGAACACGGCTCTGGGTGCTGGCTGGCTCCCCCCAGGATGCCGCTTCAAAGAGGGGGGGAATAAGCCCTCACCAGCCACCAGCCACAAGCCACCAGCCACCAGCCACCAGCCACCAGCCAGGGTGAGCATCAGCAGGGTGGGTTCAGCCTCAGCGGGGCTTTGCGGCGGCGCTGGGCCGGCGACCGCAGGGCCCGCCAGAGCGCGACCCCAGGCGCATTGCCTCGCGCCGAGCAGCTGGCATCAGCGAAGCTGGGATCTTGTGCCCCTCCACCAGCTGCTGGCCGCAAGCCGCCACCGCAACGCCCGATCCCACCACCACCACCTGCCCACTGGCGAGCTCCCTCTTGAGCTGTTTGACCGGGCTGGGCGCTGGGCTCATTGGATCTGGGTCGACAGAGCGCAAAGCAGCACCGCTTGAGGCCAGGGCAAGAGCGTCTGACCAGACGCACTGTCCCCCCATGGGATGGTTGTGAGCTCTGTTGCCCCCCTCCAGCCGGCGGGCGAGATTCATGGCAGCAGCGCCGAGCAACACGGGCGCGGTACGCTTTCACGTACGAGCATGAACCGGGCCATGACAACCGTGTCCGCCACAGAAGCCCGCAAGCGGCTCTATGCCCTGATCGATGAGGTGGGGCAGTCCCACGAGCCCGTGCAGATCACCGGCAAGCGCAGCAACGCCGTGCTGCTCTCCGAGGACGACTGGCGCGCCATCCAGGAGACCCTGCATCTGGTCTCGATCCCCGGCATGCGTGAGTCGATCCTTGAGGGGATGGCCACTGAGGTGAGCGAACTGAGCAGCGAACCGCTCTGGTGAGCTGGGCGGTCTTCTTCACCAAGCAGGCCCAGAAGGACGCTCGCAAACTCGCTTCCGCATCCCCTGCTCTCAAGCAGAAAGCTCAGGCCCTGCTGGACATCCTGGCCATCGACCCCTATCAGCAGCCCCCTCCCTATGAGGCCCTGGTCGGGGATCTGCGAGGGGCCTGCTCAAGACGCATCAACATCCAGCACCGCCTCGTCTACCAGGTGCTGGAGGAGCAGCGGATCGTGAAGGTGCTGCGCCTCTGGAGCCACGACGAGTCGTTCCGCCCGGCAACAGGAGGCATGGCCTCCTCCCCCAGCGAACACGAGTTCCAGTAGCGCATCCACCTGGCCTGCGGCCGCGGTCCGGTGCGGCTCTGGCGCAACAACAGCAGTGCCCTGGTCGACCAGCAGGGGCGCTTCACGCGTTTCGGGCTTTTTGCAAAGGCAGCAGCAACCTGATCAGCCACGATCACGGCCTGGAGCAGGAAACATCTGCGCTTCTGATGCCTAACCTCCCCGATTGCAGCGGTGGGAGCGCACTCAGGGTGAGGCGAGCGCGTTCCGCTTCTCCAGCGGTGCCCACGGGGCAGTATCGAAAGGCACCCCGGCCACGCCACTGGCATGGGCATGGATGGCGTAGAGGCCCGGGCAGGCTCGAGGTGCGCCTGCCCGGGTGGCCTCAGCGGCGACGTAGAGCCGGGTGTAGCCATCACGCTGCTGGCGCTTGGCGGTGCGGCGCAGAACGTTGTCCTGGCTGTTGCTGCCGCAGCGGAAGTCCTTGGTGTCGTGCAAGCCAGGGTCAAAGGCTTCGATCCGAACCGCCACCGGATCAGGAGCGCACGACCTGATCCTGGTGCAGCTGCCATGCCCCCAGCAGGGCGGGCGTTGGCGTGGTCTCTTCGTCGAGGGAGGCGAGCCGCGCCTCGTGATCGCCCTGGTTGAGCATGGTCTGCTGCCTGCCACCTAGCAGCTCCTGGGCTCGTGCATACGCCGCACACCAGAGAGCGACATCCTCGTCGTACGGGGCAAGGCCGTGGATGGCCGGCATCGGTTCGGAACAGGGCCCCAGAAGGCACAAGGCCCGCGAGCTGGTGGCCCAGGCCCGGGAGCTTGGGAATGGGCGATTGAGGTGAGCTCTAGGCAGCCATCAGCGGCCCGTAGACGCGATGCCATGTCGAGGGATTGATCTCGCCACTGATCAGCTTGTGCTCCCGTAAAGCAGCGATCAGCTCTTCCCAGTCCCCCAGGGCAAACACCACCGCCATTTCTGAGACAGGGCATGAGACACCACCGGCCTGATCGTGTCCTCCCTGTCACGGGCCGCCAAGCCTTGAAACGTAAACACCGACCGAGAAAAGCAAGCGGGCGGCGGGAATCGAACCCGCATCATCAGCTTGGAAGGCTGAGGTTTTACCACTAAACTACGCCCGCAGAGAATGCAATTTCCCTGCGTGGGGGGCCAGAGGCCCGGGAAAGGCCGACGCAGGCGCCGACCGGCCGCCGTTCCTGGTGGAGCGGGGCTGCAGCATTATGACGTGTCCTGGTCTGCGGCAACGCGTGAGCCCCACCCCTCCCCCGGTGCAGCCCCAAACCGTGGCGCCGACAGACCCGCCGGGGGATCCCCGCTGGCTGGATCCCTCCGAGCAGCCGGCCGGGAAGCGCAACCGCATGCTGCTGGCCTATGGCCTGGGGGACGCCGGCACCGGCATGGCCGCCTCCCTGATCGGCTTCTATCTCTTCATTTTTTACACCAAGGCTGCCGGGCTGGCCCCCTGGATGGCGGGGCTGGTGCTGATGCTCGCCCGCCTCTGGGACGCGGTCAACGATCCGATCGTCGGCTGGCTGAGCGACAAGACCCGCACCCCCTGGGGACCGCGCCTTCCTTGGATTCTCGGCGCCGCCCTGCCCCTCGGGGTGGGCATGGCCCTGATGTGGTGGCTGCCCCCCGGCGGCGACTGGCAGAAGTTCGCCTTCTTCGTGGCCATCTCGGTGGTCGCCAACAGCCTCTACACCTGCGTCAACCTGCCCTACTCGGCGCTGGCGGCGGAGCTCACCACCAATGTGCCGCTGCGCACCCGCCTCAACACCGCCCGCTTCACCGGCTCGATCATCGCCGGCCTGGTGGGCCTGGTGCTCGGCGGCCTGCTGCTGCGCAATCCCGCCGACCCCGCCGGCTACTGGCGGGTGGGCGTGCTCTCCGGGGTGATCATCACCGCCTCCACCCTGCTCTGCGCCTGGGGCATCGCCCCGGCGGCCCTGCACTGCCAGCGCCCGGTGAGCGAGAAGGGCACCACCCGCCGCCTGCTGGGGCGCGTCAAGCGCAATGGCCGCTTTCTGATGGTGCTCGGCCTCTACCTGCTGCTCTGGTGCGCCCTGCAGCTGATGCAGACCGCCGCCCTGATCTTCCTGCCCGATGTGATGCGCGTGCCGCCGGGCTGGAGCAACTGGATCCTGCTCCCCTTTCAGATCTGTGCCCTGCTCGGGCTCTGGCTGTGGACCGAGGTGTCGCGCCGCCAGGGCCGGGTGCGGGCCCTGCACTGGGGATCCTTCCTCTGGATGGGGGGCTGCCTGCTGGCGATGGTGCTCATCCCGCTCGACCCGACCGTGGCCCCCACCGGCTCCCTCACCAACCTGGTGCGCCTCGCCTGCCTGATCGGCACCATCCTGCTGGTGGGGCTGGGGGCCTCCACCGCCTACCTGATTCCCTGGGCGCTGCTCCCCGATGCGATCGACGCCGATCCGGAAAAGCCCGCCGGCGTCTACAGCGCTTGGATGGTCTTCACCCAGAAGATCTGCATCAGCTTCGCCCTGTTCTTCTTCGGCAACCTGATGAGCCTCAGCGGCTACGTCGCCAGCCGCGGCGTGGTGCAACCCGACAGCGCCCTGCTGGCCATCCGCCTCTGCATGGGCCTGATCCCCGCCACCCTGATCGTGCTCGGCCTGGTGGTGATGCGCCGCTGGCCGGAACGGGGCCTGCACAAGCTGCGGGCCAGCGCCCCGTGAGGCGCCCGCCACGCTGGCTGCGGCGCCTCGGCGCCAGCCTGCTGATCGGCGGCCAGGCGGTGAGCGCCCTGGCCCGCGGCCGCGTCGATGCCAACGACCTGCTCCAGGAGCTGCAGGAGGCCGGGCCCGGCAGCTTCCTGATCGTGCTGATCACCGGCCTGGCCGCCGGCACCGTGTTCAACATCCAGGTGGCGGCTGAGCTCTCCAAGCAGGGGGCCAACGCCGCCATCGGTGGTCTGCTCGCCCTCGGCCTGTCCCGCGAGATCGCCCCCCTGCTCACCGCCACCCTGCTCACCGGCAAGGTGGCCACCGCCTACGCCGCCCAGCTGGGCACGATGAAGGTGACCGAGCAGATCGACGCGATCACGATGCTGCGCACCGATCCGGTGCAGTACCTGGTGGTGCCCCGGCTGCTGGCGATGGTGGTGATGTCGCCGCTGCAATGCCTGCTGTTCTTCGTGGTGGCGCTCTGGTCGGGGCAGACGAGCAGCACCCTGCTCTACAACCTGCCGCCGGCGGTGTTCTGGAACTCGGTGCGCACCTGGATGGACCCGGAGGACGTGCCGTCGATGCTGCTCAAGGCGGTGGTGTTCGGCCTGCAGATCGCCGTGCTCGCCTGCGGCTGGGGGCTCACCACCAAGGGCGGACCCAAGGAGGTGGGCACCAGCACCACCGGCGCCGTGGTGATGATCCTGGTGACCGTGGCGCTGATGGACGTGGTGCTCACCAAGATCCTCTTCGGCTGAGCCGGGCCGGGCCGGGCGGCCCCCTCCCTGGCGACCGTGGGACAATGCCGTACCGCCTGTTTCCGCGTGGATTCCGCCCCCCCCGCTCCCGATCAGGGCGTCACCCTGGAGCCCCGCTACGGCGTGCCGATCGGCGTGATCCTGCTGGGGGCCGCCAGCCTGGCCCTGCAGCCCCTCTGGAGCGGTATCCCCTGGCTTGCCCTCAGTCTCGCTCTGTTCGGCCTGTTCCTGGCCCTGCAGAGCGCCCTGCTGCGCCTCCAGTTCGCCGACGCGGAGCTGGTGGTACGCCGCAACGGCACCGTGATTCGCCGCTTCCCCTACGACGCCTGGCTGCGCTGGCGCCTGTTCTGGCCGGGACTGCCCGTTCTCTTCTACTTCCGCGAACAAGCCAGCCCCCACCTGCTGCCGATGCTCTTCGACGCCGCGGCCCTGCGGGAACGGCTCACCCACCACCTGGGCCCCCTCGGTTCGGCGGCTCCTTCGTCTTCGCCCTGAAGCGCCCGCCATGTCCGAATCCCAAGCCGCCGAGCCCTCCCGCCAGGAACTGCTGGATCTGGCCCTGTGTGAGCTGCGCGAGCGGCGCAGCCAGCTGGAGCAGGAGATCCTGACGCTGGAGCAGCGGCGCGATCAGATCCAACAGGAGATCAGCCGCAGCTTCAGCGGCCAGTCCGATGCCATCGCCCGGCGGGTGAAGGGATTCCAGGAGTACCTGGTGGGTGCCCTGCAGGATCTGGCGGTGGCCGCCGAGCAGGTGGAGCTCGTCGCCCAGCCTGTGGTGGTCCAACCCTCGCCCCTCGACAGCCAGGCCGCCGCGGCCCCCGCAGAGGCGGAGGCGCCCCCGCCGGCCGCCGGCCTGTTCCGCCAGGACGAAGACCTGATCCGCGAGCAGCTGGAGCGCTTCCTGGGCCAGCCCGACTTTTACGCCGATCCCTGGAAGCTTCGCCGCAGCCTCGAGCGGGAGGGGGCCGCCCTGCTCACCGACTGGTTCCTCAGCCAGGGAGGACGGGGCGCCCAACCCAGCAGCGGCAGCCGCAGCCGCAATGCCCTGATCACCGCCGCGGCGGTGGCCATCCTCGGGGAGATCTACGGCGAACGCTTCCAGACCCTGGTGCTCGCCGGCCAGCCCGAGCGACTGGGGGAATGGCGACGCGGCCTGCAGGATTGCCTCGGCCTGGCCCGCGAAGACTTCGGCCCCAACAGCGGCATCGTGCTGTTCGAGCGGGCCGACGCCCTGATCGAGCGAGCCGACCGCCTGGAGGAACGGGGCGAACTGCCCTTCATCGTGATCGACGCCGCCGAGCGCGCCGTGGAGATTCCGGTGCTGCAGTTCCCCCTCTGGCTGGCCTTCGCCGCCGGTCCCGACGAGTTGCTCGCAGAACAAGACCTGCTCTGAAGCGCCCCCACGTCCACCCGCCCGCACCAGCCCCACCACGATGACCCTGCTCCTGCCCCTCGCCGCCCTGCTGGCCGGCTATCTGCTGGGATCGATCCCGGCCGGCTGGTTGGCGGGACGCTGGCTGGCGGGGGTCGACCTGCGGCAGGAGGGCTCCGGCTCCACCGGCGCCACCAACGTGCTGCGGGTGGTGGGCAAGGGTCCGGCCCTGGTGGTGTTCCTGATCGATGTGCTCAAGGGCACCGCCGCGGTGCTGCTCGCCCGCGCCCTGCTCGATCCGCTGGGCTGGGATCCCGGCAGCGACGGGTGGGTGGTGGTCGCCGGCCTGGCGGCCCTGGCCGGTCACATCTGGCCGGTGTGGCTGGGCTGGAAGGGGGGCAAGGCGGTGGCCACCGGCCTGGGCATGCTGCTCGGCCTCGCCTGGCCGGTGGGGCTGGCCTGCTTCGGCATCTTCCTCACCTGCCTCACCCTCAGCCGCATCGTCTCCCTCTCCAGCGTGGTGGCAGCCCTGTCCCTGCCCCTGCTGATGCTGGGCTGGTTCGGCAGCGGCGGCTTCCGGCCCGCCTACTTCGCCCTGGCGGTGCTCACCACCGTGTTGGTGGTCTGGCGGCACCGCGCCAATCTGGTGCGGCTGCGGGAGGGCAGCGAGCCGCGGCTGGGGGAGAAGAGGGACTGAAGCTCAGGCCAAAGCTCAGGCCAGTTCGCGGCTGCGCTCCGCCGCCGCCAGCACCGCCTCGATCAGCGCGGAGCGCAGGCCCCCGCTCTCCAGCCGCCGCAGACCCGCGATCGTGGTGCCCCCCGGACTGCTGACCATGTCCTTGAGCTGACCGGGATGGAGTTCGCGCTGGTGCAGCAGCGCGGCGGTGCCGGCCAGGGTGCGGTGGGCCAGATGCATCGCCAGGCGGCGCGGCAGCCCGGCGGCGACCGCTCCATCCGCCATCGCCTCGGCGACCAGGGCCACGAAGGCAGGCCCCGAGGAGGTGAGGGCCAGAAAGGCATCGAGCTGCGACTCCGGCAGCTCCATCACCTCCCCCACCCGAGCGAACAGGGAGCGCACCCACTCCTGCGCCTCCGCCCCCACCCCCTCCCCGAAGGCGAGGGCGGTGAGGCCGGCGCCCACCAGGCACGGGGTGTTGGGAACGGCCCGCACCAGCCGGCGGCCCGGGAACAACCGGGCCAACCGGGCCAGGCTCACGCCCGCCAACACGGAGATCAGCAGGGGCGGCTCAGGGGCTTCCCGGGCAGGCACCCCGGCCGCCACGGCCTCCAGCTGCTGGGGCTTGACCGCCAGCAGCACCGTGGAACAGCGCCAGGCCTCGGCGGGATCGGTTCCCACCCGCAGCCCCTGCAGCCCGGAGAGGGCTTGGGCGGAGGCCTCCGTGGCCACCACCGCCCGCACCTCCGCCGGATCGAGACGGCCCGCCTCCAGCAGCGGAACCAAAAGGGCTCGGGCCATCGAGCCCAGGCCCACCACGCCGAAACGGCCTGGAGCGGAGTCGCTCACCCCTCAGACGAGGGAGTCGCTGCGGCCCCAGGCCGGACTGGGGGCCGCCTCCTCCGATTCGACCGTGGGGCTGGCGGGCCGGGTGGCGACGGTGGGGGATGCCGATTCCTCGCTGGCGGCGGTGGTGACGGTGACGCAGCTCGGGGCGAACAGGAAGATGCTCTCCCCCACCCGCTCTTGATGGCCATCGATGGCGAAGGTGCCGCCGGCCACGAAATCCACGGCCCGCTGGGCCTGATCCGGCTCCATCATCGTGAGGTTGAGGATCACCGCCTTGCGCTCCCGCAGGGCCTGGATCGCCCGGGGCATCTCATCGAAGCTGCGCGGCTCCATCAGGCAAAGCTCAGCGACGGAGGTGCTGATGCCCGGCATGCCGATGACGTTGGTGCCGGCGAACGGATCGCTGGCCATGCCGAAGTCGGTGGCGATCGCCAGGGCACCGGAGCCGGAGCTGCGGCTGGCGCTGCTGCTGCCGGCGCTCGGCTGGGAATCGCCGGCGTCGTAGTCGAGCTCGTCGTCGTAGTCGCCGTCGAGGTAGTCATCACCGGAGACGACAGCACGCAAGCGGGAGAACAACGACACGGAAAGCCTCGGGAGGGATGCTCTGAGCCTGAATAGCGTCCCACGTCGAAGGTGGCAAGGCTCTCAGGCCAGGGTCGTCGCCGAATCCGTCCCCGCTTCCTGGCGCGGATCCGCTGCCGCCGCCAGAGGAGGTCGCTCCCCGAACAGCACGGTGCCCAGCCGCACCCAGGTGCTGCCGGCCGCCGCCGCCTCCGACCAGTCCCCGCTCATGCCCATCGAGAGTTCGTTCAAACCCAGCTCCCGGGCCAGGGCGGCACAGTCCTGAAACAAACACTGCCGTGCGCCGACGTCCAGGCCAAGCGGGGCGATGGTCATCAGCCCCACCGGCCGCAGGGGCGCCAGGGCGGCGAGCTGCGGCCAGTCCCTGCGGAGTTCCTCCGCCGTGAAGCCCGTCTTGCCGGGGTCGGGCCGCAGCTTCACCTGCAGGAAGATCGCCGGCGCCAGACCCTCCTCCACCGCGATGCGCGCCAACCGCTCCGCCAGCGGCAGGCTGTCGACCGAGTGGATCGTGGCGAAGTGACGCAGCACGCCGCGGGCCTTGTTGGCTTGCAGGCGGCCGATGAAGTGCCAGTCCAGCGGGCCGAGGTCGGCCAGTTCAGCCTGCTTCGCGGTGGCCTCCTGCAGGCGACTCTCCCCGAAACTGCGCTGGCCCGCGGCCACGGCGCGGCGGATCATCGCCGCCGGCTGCCCCTTGCTCACCGCCAGCAGGCGGCAGCCGGGGGGCAATTGCCGCTCGAGGGCCTGCAGGCGCCGGGCCAGCGGATCGTCGCCGGCGGATTCGGTCATCGCGGCGCGCTCAGAGAAAGGTTTGGTCGAACAGCTGGCGCCAGCGGGCGTGAATCTCGGGACCTTCCCGCCGGGCCCGGCTGAGATTCTGCTCGGCAAGGTGGCGGGCATCCATCAGCGGAATCACCTCAAAGCTGGCGCCCCTCGGCTGCAGCGTCACCAGGAAGAAAATGCGCTGCGCGTAGAGCGTGGCATACACATCCCGTCCATCCGCGGCGGGAGCGACGCGGTACAGCAACCCGAACGTGGGGTGATTGAGATACCGCTCGGCGCTCACGGATGCGGGTGCACTGCGGCCATTAAAGGCCACCGCCCCTTCTCGGACTCTTCGTCGCGGCCGTTCAGAGGGCGCCGACACGCCAGCGCAGCACCAGAAACAGCAGCAGGCCCCCCACCGCGAGCCAGCCGGCCAGGCCGGCGCCCGGTCGCGGTGTGTGCAGAAGCTCCGGCGGCAGCCAGCGCCCTCCGCGGGCGAGCAGGGCTTCGGCCCCCTGCTCGGAGCGCAGCAGCACGTTGGCGAGCAACCGCTCCCCGACGGCCAGCACCAGTCCTGCTCCAGCCCGCCAGCCCAGGCTGCGCAGGTTCACGGCCCGGGTGGCGACCGAGCGCAGCAGGTTCTGCAGCTCCTCCTGCACGAGCGGCAGAAAGCGCAGGGAGAGCAGCAGCGTGAAACCCAGTCGCTCCACCGGCAACCCGATGCCGCCCAAGGGCCGCAGGAACCAGGCGATCGCCCAGACCAGCTCCTCCGGGGCGGTGGTCAACAGCAGCAGGTTGGCGCTTTGGATCAGGGTGAACAACAACGTGCCCGCGCGCAGGCCCAGCAGGGCGGAGCGGCGCGTCACCACCAGCGGGCCGAAGGAGGCGGGGCCCAGCTTCAGCGGGCCGAGCCGCAGCAACTCCCAGGAAAGTCCGGCCCGCAGCGGCGGGGGGGCGCCGGGGGGCGAGGGGGCCAACCGCAGCTCCGTCGGCGGGCGCTGCAGGCTGGCAGGGGAGACGGTTTCAGCGGGCAGGAAGGCCGCGAGCAGGCCCACCAACAGCGAGAGGCAAAGCCAGAGCACCAGGCTGCGGCGCCACAGCCGCGCCGGCAGCCCACTCACCGCGGTGATCAGCACCAGCAGGGCCACCAGCGCGAACCGCCAAACCGGACCCGCCAGGATCGGCGTCACCAGAAATGCCAGGGTCCAGCTGAGCTTGAGGCGCGGCCCGAGCCGGGACAACCAGCCGCCCCCCCCGCTGCCGGGGTCGACGTACTGGCCGATCGGCAGCTGGCGGAGCCAGTCCATCGCTCAGCGGCCGCGGGTCTGGGAGCGGGCCAGATCCCGCTCGGCGTCCCGCTGCTGCTTGCCACGCCAGAAAAGGCGCAGGGGCGATCCCTCGAAGCCAAGCCCCTCGCGGATCTGCCGCTCGACATAGCGGCGATAGGTATCGCCGAAGAGCTTCGGATCGTTCACGAACAGGGTGAAGCTGGGCGGGCGGGTGGCCACCTGGGTGCCGTAATACAGGCGCCCCTGACGGCCGCCGCGGGTGGTGGGAGGCGACCGCCAGCGCAGGGCCTCCTGCAGCACCTCGTTCACCACCGCCGTGCTCACCCGGCGACGGTGCTGCTCCACCGCCTGCTTCGCCAGCGGGAAGATCGCGTTCACCCGCTGCCCGCTCAGGGCCGAGGTGAACAGCATCGGCGCCCAGTCGAGGAAGTAAAGGCGGGCGCGCAACTCCTTCTCCATCGCCGGCAGCGTGTGGCTGTCCTTCTCGATCGCATCCCATTTGTTCACCACCACCACGCAGGCGCGGCCCTCCTCCTCAATGCGGCCGGCGAGACGCTGATCCTGTTCGGTCACCCCGTCGAGGGCGTCGATCACCAGAACGCAAACATCGCTGCGCTCGATCGCCTTGAAGCTGCGATTGATGCCGAAATACTCAGGGCCGTAATCGACGCTGCGACGGCGGCGGATGCCGGCGGTGTCGAGCAGTTTCCAGGTTTCGCCCTCCCGCTCGATCGTGGTGTCGATCGTGTCGCGCGTGGTGCCACGGATCGGACTGACGATGGCCCGGTTTTCGCCGCAGATGGCATTGAGCAGGCTCGATTTGCCCACGTTGGGACGGCCGATGATCGCCAGCTGGATCGGGGCCTCCCCCTCGCTTTCCTCGGCGGGGGGCAGGTGGGGGATCAGGGCGTCGAGCAGCTCGCCCGTACCAGCGCCGTGAATCGACGAGATCGGGTGCGGCTCGCCCAGGCCGAGGGACCAGAACTCGGCCGCCATGGCCAGACCCTGCTGCGGCGACTCGCATTTGTTCACCGCCAGCAACACCGGCACATCCCGGCCGCGCAGCCACTCGGCGAGGGTGGCATCGGCGGCGGTCACCCCCTGCTGGCCATCGGTGATCAGCACAGCCACAGCCGCCTCGGCCAGGGCCAGCTGGGCCTGCTCGCGGATCTCCGGCAGAAACTCGCTGTCGTCGTCGAACACCAGCCCGCCGGTGTCGACGACAAGGAACCGGCGATCACCCCAGAACCCCTCCTGGTAGGTGCGGTCGCGGGTGACACCCGGCTCGTCGTGCACGATCGCCTCCCGGCTGCCGCACAGACGGTTGACGAGGGTGGACTTGCCCACATTGGGACGTCCGAGGATGGCGACAACGGGCAGCGCCACGCAGATATTTCCTGGCTTCAGTTCCTGTCTCGACCCTACCGCCCGCCCCGGCGGCGATGGGCTCAACCCACCGGCAGGTCGCCGGGATGGCCGGCCACCGGATCGGCCGGCGGCTCCAGCAGCGGCGGCAGCGGACCGCTGGCCGGCAACGCCTCGCCGCACCGGGCCGACTCGGCCAGCAGCCAGTTCACCGCCGTGGCCCGGCGGGTGCGGCGGGGATGGAGCGCGCCGATCCGGTACCCGGCGAAACCAAGCTGCTCCTTCAACAGCTGCTTGTGCTCCCGGGGGATCGACCGGGTGAGGGCGACGCTGGCGGGGCGCTCGGCGATGAAGGCGGGCTCCACGGGAAAGGCCGTTCGCCAGGACTCCTCGGTGGTCGGCCCCGCCCGCCACACCCCGGAGGCATCCGGCACGTACCCAAGCCGGCTCCAGATCAACTCACACACGAAGCGATCGCTGGTGCAATCGGCCAGGACGGCCTCCAGCAGGGCCCGGCTGAGGGGGAAGGGAATGGCCACGGCGGACAGGGGCGGCAGGCGGCCCGGCGGCCGAGAATCACTCCACGATGATCGCCAATCCCCCCTCCACGCTGACGATCGGCAACCGCCGCCTTCGCTGCCGGGTGCTGCAGTCCCCCCTGGCGGGGGTGAGCGATGCCATCTTCCGCCAGCTGGTGCGGCGCTGGGCTCCCGACGCCCTGCTGTTCACCGAAATGGTCAACGCCACCAGCCTGGAGCTGGGCCACGGGCGGCGCAAGCTGCAGAACCTGGAGCGGGAAAGCGGGCCGATCGGCGTGCAGCTCTTCGACCACCGCCCCGCCGCCATGGCTGACGCCGCCCGGCGAGCTGAGGCCGCCGGTGCCTTCCTGATCGACATCAACATGGGCTGCCCGGTGCGCAAGATTGCGCGCAAAGGCTGGGGCAGCGGCCTGATCCGGGAGCCGGATCTCGCCCGCCGCATCGTCGAGGCCGTCGCCGGGGTCGTCTCGATCCCCGTGACCGTCAAGACCCGGCTGGGCTGGTGCGGCGGCGACGCCGACCCGGTGGCCTGGTGCCGCAGCCTGGAGGAAGCGGGCGCCCGGTCGATCACCTTGCACGGCCGCACCCGCGAGCAGGGCTTCCGCGGCAGGGCCGACTGGCAGGCGATCGCCGCGGTGAAGCGGGCCCTGACGATCCCCCTGATCGCCAACGGAGACGTGACCAGCCCGGAGGAGGCCCGACGCTGCCTGGCGGTCACCGGGGCGGACGGGGTGATGGTGGGACGGGGAACCATGGGCGCCCCCTGGCTTGTGGGCCACCTCGATGCCGCCCTCTGCGGCCGGCCGGTGCCCGCCGAACCGGGCCCCCGCGACCGTCTCGCCCTGGCGGCGGAGCATCTGCAGGCGCTGGTGGGGGAAAGGGGCGAGCAGGGCCTGCTGATCGCCCGCAAGCACCTCGGCTGGACCTGCCAGGGCTTTGCCGGCGCTCCTCGACTGCGCCACGCCCTGATGCGGGCAGCCTCGCAGGCGGAAGCGCTGGAGCTGCTGGAGCGGGCGCAAGGGGAACTGGCAGACCCCGGCGGGGGCCGAAATCGCGTGTGGGGAGATGCTCAGGAAGCCCTTGACGAGACTTGAACTCGTGACCTCTCCCTTACCAAGGGAGTGCTCTACCGCTGAGCTACAAGGGCGTGTGGAGGATGGGCCGGGTTGGATTTGAACCAACGTAGGCAGAGCCAGCGGATTTACAGTCCGCCCCCATTAACCACTCGGGCACCGACCCGAACCACACCTCGAGAACTTACCAGCACACGCTCCCCCCATGCATCTGCTCGTGCTCCACGGCCCCAACCTCAACCTGCTGGGCAGCCGCGAGCCCGGTCTCTACGGCCCCAGCACGCTGGCAGACATCGACGCGAACCTGGTGCAGCGGGCCGCAACGCTGGGCGTCAGCCTCGACTGCTTCCAGAGCAACCAGGAGGGCGGCCTGGTGGAACGCATCCACCAGGCCGGCGCCGCGGCCCGCGACGGTGGCTGCCACGGCATCTTGATCAACGCCGCGGCCTACACCCACACCTCGATCGCCATCCGCGATGCCCTGCTGGCGGTTGCCCTGCCCTTTGTGGAGGTGCACCTGAGCAACGTGCATGCCCGCGAGCCTTTTCGCCACCACTCCACCTTGGCCGACAAGGCGTTGGGGGTGATTTGCGGCTTCGGTCCGATGAGCTACAGCCTCGCCCTCGAAGGTCTGGTGGCCCACCTGCGCGACCGGGAGCCCCGATGAACCCAACGCAAATCTCGCGGGTGAAATGGCTGATCGCCCCCAGCAGCGCCGGCTGGTTGGAGTCGGCCCTGGCGGATCCGGACACCTTGCTGCTCGACCATGCCCATTGCGAGCGGAAGGCCGCGGGAGTGGCGCTGCAGCTGATGTTCCGCTACCCCTCCGATGGCGAGCTGGCCCGGGCCCTCAGTCCTCTGGCGCGGGAGGAACTGGAGCACTTCGAGCGGGTTCAGGCCCTGCTGGAGCGTCGCGGCATTCCGCTCAAACCTCTGGCGGCACCGCCCTACGGTGCCGGACTGGCCCAGCGGGTGCGAAGGCAGGAGCCGGACCGCCTGCTCGACAGCCTGCTGGTGGCGGGGCTGATCGAGGCCCGCAGCCACGAGCGGATGGCCCTGCTGGCGCGCCACTGCGCCGATCCGGAGCTGCGGGCGCTGTGGGGTGAGCTGCTGGCCAGCGAGGCACGCCACTTCGGCCTCTATTGGCTCCTGGCGGAGCGGCGCTTCCCCCGGCCGCTGCTTCTCTCCCGGCTCGGGGAGCTGGCGGCGGCGGAACACGCCTTGCTGGCCACCCCGGCGGACGCCATCCCCGGGGTGCGCATGCACGCCACCGGGGTGGAGGCAGTCGAGACTGACCCTACCCCTGCCGGCCGCTAATGCCTGCCTTCGCCATCGGCAGTGAGCGGGCAGCAATCAGGGGCTTCAACCATGCGAATGGCATTGCTTCCTGATCTTTTCGCCTGATACATGGCCCCGTCAGCCAAGCCCCTCAAATCATCAAGATCGCTGGCATGGTCTGGATAGAGGGCAATTCCGATACTCGCTCCCAGACTGACTTGCCTCGCTCCGCACAGGATTGGCTGGCGCAGAGCATCAAGTAGCAATACGCTTCGATCAACGATCGATTGCGGCTCACTCACGCCTCCAAAAATAGCAAGAAACTCATCGCCACCAATTCTGGCAACAATATCTTCAGCCCGAATTTTACTGCGGATTCGCTGCGCTATTTCCTGCAGAACGCAATCGCCGACTTCATGACCGCAACTGTCATTAATCTCCTTGAATCCATCAAGATCAACAAATAAAACCGCTAGTTTTGTGCCGTTTTGCAAGGCGCAACGCGCAGCCACTTCAAAACGATCCCTGGCCAACCGCATGAGCGGCAATCCCGTCAGCTGATCGTGATTGGCAAGGTAGATGATGGCATCTTGCTGCTCTTGAATCTCCTGCAGCAAATCCTGCGTGGATTGTTGAAAAATACCCAGGGAGCGAAATATGGTCATCAACACAACACCGAACAGGATCCATGTCGTCGCCCAGGAGGAGGCCTGCAGCGCATATTCACTGGCATTCACAAAGGGGACAATGTGACCACTCACAATGGCAGCCCCGATGGAAGCCAAGACGGAAAGCGAAGCCACGATCATCCATATCGTTACCCTTGGTGGACAGATCAATGCCGTCATCAGATTCAGGATTGTCAGCGCAAAAACGCCGTTGCCCACCAAGCCCCAAGTGAGCAGCGCACCCACCGCCAGCGTCCAATAAATCAGGATGGGAATCGAGGCTTTCACCGCCAGGGGCATACGACTCCGTATGCAATACAACCCCAAATACACGACAGCTATGCCGATATGCAGGAAGTACAAAGGCTGCCAACCTGTCGCGAGAGAACGCGTCAACGAAACCGGCATTGCCAAGAACACCAAGGCGAGGATCGACCGGAGACTTTCCTCCACAAAGACATGGCGAAGCTGTTGCCAACGCTGCTGCGGGCCCAGCGACGCCGGGGGGATCTGGGTTGGCGGGACTCCACTCATACCGGGCCTTCGATCCTCTTCCGCAGCCTTGCGAGCCGCCGCGAGTGAGGAAGCTGAGTACGGTAACGATAAATCCTGCCCTTGCCTCAGCAAAGCCAGGATCGAAGCGGATCGACCCGCTGGCCGGAACAGCAAAGACCGGGGCCCCCCGGGGGAAAGCGGAAAAAAAAGGATAAATCCTGGGAAACTTCGACCAGAATTGAGGTGCCGGATCCGACGGGCCTCCGACCCCGGGTCAAGCGCCCTCAGGCCCGTAGGCGCAGCGAAAGCTCATCGAGCTGCGGATAGCGTTCGGCGATGGGATCGCCCGTGAACTCCGCCACCCAGCCGGCTGGGTTGTTGAAGAAGCGCAGCGCGCAAAAACTGGGCGCAGGGCCCATGTCGAACCAATGTTTCGTGCCCGCGGGCACCGCAATCCAGTCGTTGCGTTCACAGACCAGCTGCAGCACCTCGTCGCCGATATGCAGGCAGAACAAGCCGCGCCCCTCCACGAAGAAACGCACCTCGTCCTCGCTGTGGGTGTGCTCGGCCAGGAACTTGCGGCGCAGGGCCTCCCTCTCCGGATGGTCGGGGGTCATGCGAATGGCGTCGACCGTTCCGTAACCGCCGTTGGCTTGCACCCGGCCGATCTCCGCCGCATGGGCCGCCAGGATCTCCGCTGGATCGGCGCCGTCGGCGAGGGCGGCGCAGGCGGGCCAGCGCTGCAGCGCCACCCCCCGCTCCGCCAGCTTCCGGCTGATCACGTCGATGTCCTCGCTCACCAGCGCCGGTGGCTCGCCCTCCGGCATCGGCGTGGCGGAGTGGATCATCAGCAGGGTCACGGCGGCTGCCCCGAGCGCGGGAACCCGCTCAGCGTAGAAAGGCGGCAGCGAAGGCCCCGACCATCCACTCCCCCCAGGCCCCTCTTCCCCCCACCCTCCCCCGGGCCGCTCTCCGCCTGGTGGGGGTGGGACCGGGCGACCCGGAACTTCTCACCGTGGCGGCGGTGCGGGCGATCGAGTCGGCCGATCTGATCGCCTATCCGGTGGCCCGTCCGGGGGCGTCGGGGATGGCGGCGACGATCGCAGCCCCCTGGATCCGGCCCGAGCAGGAGCGGCTTCCGCTGCCGTTTCCGATGGTGAGCGAGGTGGAACCCCGCTTGGCCGCCTGGCGCGCCGCCGCCGACACGCTGGCGAACGCGGTGCGGGCGGGCCGGGCCGTCGTGCTGCTCTGCGAGGGGGATGTGTCCCTCTACGCCACCGCCAGCTACGTGCTGCTCTCCCTGCGACGGCACCATCCCGACATCCCGCTGCGGCTGATCCCCGGCATCAGCGCCGTGGCCGCCGCCGGAGCCGCCGCGGCCTGGCCCCTGGCCCTGCAGTCCGAAGGACTGTTGATCCACCCCACCCCCGACACCCCCGAGGCGCTCTCCGCCCTGCTCGAACAGGCGCAGGCCGGAGGCTGGGTGCTCGCCCTCCTGAAGCTCGGCCACCGCTGGGGTTGGATCCGGCCCCTGCTGGAGCGGCGAGGGCTGCTGGCGGCGGCTGTGTTCGCCAGGCGAATCGGGTGGCCGGACGAGCGGCTGGGCCCAGCCGCCGACCTGCCGGCCGGGGAGGAATCCTACTTCTCTCTCCTGCTGATCCGCCAGGGCCGGCCGCCGGTGCTGCCGGACTGAATCCCAGGGCACGGATCCCCGTATCCCCGGCATGCCGCCGATCCTGGCAATGCCGAAGAGGCTGGGGTTCCGCGACGCAGGGACATGCGCGAGATCGTCTTTCAGGTCACGGCCGAACGGCCGGGCCATCTCCAGGCCACCGCGCTCCGCCCTCGGCTGACGGTGAGCGCCCCCTCCCGCGAGGAATGGCACCACGAGGCGCGGGAAGCCCTGATCAGCGAGCTGGGGTCTGCGCACATCACCTACCGGATCCGCCTCCGACGCGACGACTGCCCCGCTCTGGTGCGCTTAGGGTGAGGGGATGCGAAAAAAATCAAAAAATTTCCAACCCCTTCTTCTGCCCGCTTCCCCCGTCCCCTCCCTCCCCCGCCCAACCGAAGATTCCGCAGGGCGCAGGTCCTGGAGATCCCAGCCCCAGAACCCGACAACCCCCTGGCAAACCGAAGAGCTCTGGGCCTCTCCCCAGCGCCGCCGTTACCTCCATTCCCTCCTGCCGGAGGCCGCGGCGCTCGCCTGAGACCCCGCCCTGCCTGCGGCCGCACAGGATCGGGGCAGCGCTTCCAGGCGCCGATGACTGAGCCTTCCCCCCGCCTGCCCACCCCCTCTCCCCTCGTGCTGGTGCACGGCCTGCTCGATACCCCACGGGTGTTCGACGGGCTGCAGCGGGTGTTGGCGGGGCGGCGGGAGCCGCTTCTGATCCCCCAGTTGCCCCTGCGGTTCGGCCGCACCCCCGTGATGGAGGCTGCCGAGCTGCTCGCCGGGCACATCGAGGCCGCCTTCGGCCAGGAGCAGCCGATCGATCTGCTGGGTTTCTCGATGGGGGGCGTGATCGCTCGCGCCTGGATTCAGTTG
This sequence comes from Cyanobium sp., assembly GCA_044351065.1. Taxonomy (GTDB): domain Bacteria; phylum Cyanobacteriota; class Cyanobacteriia; order PCC-6307; family Cyanobiaceae; genus Cyanobium. The sequence continues at coordinate 14,429 of JBILGK010000029.1, read as the reverse complement.
TTGGGGGGGCATCCCCGCACACGGCGCTTCTTCAGCGTCGGCAGCCCTCAGCAGGGAACAATCACGGCCCGGCCCTGGCCGGGGCGCCTGCTGGCCGGCATCGCCGATCTGCGTTCCGACAGCCCGCTCCTGCGACGACTGAACGGCGATCTTGAGGCCCTGCGTCGGATCGACTGCCGCAGCTTCTACTCCGCCATCGATCTGGTGGTGTTGCCGAGCTGGCGAGCGGTTCTGCCGGTGGGGACGCGGCGCATGCTGCCGGTGTGGACCCATCCCCAGCTGATGCGCGACCCCGCGGCGATCCTGCCCCTGGCGGAACAGCTGCTTCAGGTCTGAGCCCCCTCGCTTCGCCCCGGGACCCGCCCCCGGGCCGTCCTGCATAGCGTGATCTCTCGCAGGTGGACGATTCCATGGGCTGGCTTGAGGTCTCCCTGCTGGTGCGCTGGCTCCTCGGATGGATGCTGGGCCTGCGCCTGCCCGCCCTGCCCGCGGCGGGGCCCTGCCCCGACGACGATCCGCGGCGCATCCTGCCCTCGCTGCTGATCCCGGCACGCAATGAGGCGTCGACGCTGCCCCACCTGCTGGCCGCCCTGGCACGCCAGAGCCTGCCGCCGCTGGAGGTGATCGTGATCGACGATCACTCCGAGGACCGCACAGCGGCGATCGCCGTGGAGACCGTGCCGGAACTCGGCGTGCGGGTGATCCAGCCGCCGCCGCTCCCGCCCGGTTGGTGCGGCAAGACCTGGGCTCTGCAACACGGAGTGGCGGCCAGCCGCGGCGACCTCCTGGTGTTCCTGGATGCCGACACCGAGCCGGAGCCAGGCTTCCTCGCCAGCCTGGTGGCGGCCCACGCCCGCTGGGGCGGCCTGATCTCGGTACAGCCTTACCACCGCACCGAGCGCCCCTATGAGCTGCTGTCGCTGCTGTTCAACCTGGTGGGCCTGATGGCGGTGCCCCTCGGACCGGGCTGCGGGGTGGCCTTCGGCCCGGCGATGATCAGCAGCCGCCCCGATTACCTGCGCAGCGGCGGCCACGCTGCCGTGGCCGACAAGGTGGTGGAGGACTGGTTCCTGGCCCATGCCTACGAAGCGGCGGGCCTGCCGGTGAGCGCCTGGATCGGCCATGGCCAGATCGCCTATCGCATGTACCCCGGTGGCCTCAGGGACATGGTGAGCGGCTTCGACAAGAACTTCGCCACCGCCGCCGGGGAGGTGCGCTGGCCGTGGATGCTGGCGGTGGTGCTGTGGCTTTCCGGCCTGTTCTGGGCTGCCTGGTGCCTGCCGGCTGCCCTGCTCGGCTGGCCCCTGGTGGGCGATGCGGCTCTGCTGCCCAACCTCGTGATCTACGTCGCCTTCGCCCTGCAGCTTCTGGTGATCACCCGCCCCGTCGGTCGCTTCAGCCGGATCAGCCTGTTGTTTCCGGTGCCAGTGCTGTTCTTTCTGGGGGTGTTTCTGTTGGCGATCCTCAACCTCGAGCGCGGCCAGGTGGTCTGGAAAGGCCGCCGGGTCGCGACCCGTTGATGGCCCCACCCTCCACGCCCCCGCCGGCTGCCCCGCTGCTGATCTCCGCCCTCGGTTGGCTGTTGTGGTCGCTGCTGGTGGGGGGCCTGGCCAATCGCCTGCCGGTGGCCTGGCTTGCGGCGATGGGCGTGGACGGGGGACCGTGGCTCCGGGGGGAGAGCGTGCAGGGATACGAGCAGCGCCTGGCCGTCCGCCGCTGGAAGCCCTGGCTTCCCGATGCGGGTGATGCCCTGCCGGGTGGCGTGCGCAAGGCGAGCCTGGCCCGCCGCGATCCGGCCTCGCTGGAGCGGCTGATGCTCGAAACCCGCCGAGCTGAGCTGGTGCACTGGGCTCTGTGGCCGTTTTGGGCCGTCACCGCCCTGTGGCTGCCCCCGGCCGGGGTGATGATCAATCTGGGCTTCGCCACGGCGTTCAACCTTCCCTGCGTCCTGGTGCAGCGCTACAACCGCCTTCGCCTGGCGAGGACACTGCGGCGGTGGCGCCCCTGAAGCGCACGGAGAGACTCAGGGGCCGAGCACGGTGTCGGCGAGATCCAGCTCCAGCGCGATCCCCCCGTCCTCCACATGGCGGGCCAGCACCAGACGATGCCGTCCCGGTTCGAGCCGGAAGGCATCCAGCCTTTCGTCGAACCAGGCGAGCTGCCGCAGCGGAATCGTCAAGACCACCTCCCTCTCCTCCCCTGCGGCCAGCGAGATCCGCGCAAACCCCGCCAGCTGCCGCCGCGGCCGCTCCACCACCCGCCCCGGCGGCTCCATGTACACCTGCACCACCTCATCGGCCGGCATCGGCCCGGCATTGCGCAGGCGGCAGCGCACCACCAGGGAGTCGGCGCCCGGGAGCCGTTCCAGCTCCGGGTCGCGCAGCGCAAAGCGGCTGTAGGAGAGACCGAAACCAAAGGGGAAGGCAGCCCGCCAACCTTCGCGGGCCAAGCGGCGGTAACCGTGCCAGAGGTCGTAGACCACCTGCTCCGCCCGGGGCTCGAACAGGGGGAGATGCTCTGGCCGGCTGGGCACGGTGAAGGGCATCCGGCCGGAGGGCGAGACTTGGCCCAGCAGCACCTCCGCCAGGGCAGCCCCACCCTCCTGGCCGGGGTACCAGAGGAGAAGGAGACCGGGCACCTGCCCCTGCCAGGCATCGCAAAGGATCGCTCCGCCGCCCATCAGCACCACCACCGTGCGGGGATTGGCGGCCGCCACGGCCTGGATCAGCGCCACCTGATCGGCCGGCAGGGCCAGATCGGTGCGGTCGCCGGCAGCGAAGTCGCCGCCGCTCCGGGCCGAGCCGTAGCGGGTCACCGCCGCGAGAAGCGCAGCCAGCGGAGACCAGAGACGCCCTGCCCGGCGGTGCCCGAGCAGCCGACGCAGCGCCTGGGGCGGGGGCACCCGGGCCAGGATCGGCGCGAGATCGCCCGGGTGGATGTGTTCCCCCTCCTGGCGCCAATCCAGGCCCACCACCACGACGGCCGCCTCGCTGGCGGCGGCCAGTCGGGCTGCGGTGTGAAGGTCGCCGCCATCCCCATGGCGGATCTCCAGATCGGGGGCCGCCGCCCGCAGGCCCTCCAGCGGAGTCACCACCGACCCCGGCGCGGGACGGGTGTCGGAGGAGCCACGGTCCCCGAGATTCTCGACCGCGGCCAACGGGCCGAGCACGGCCAGGGAGCGCAGGCCCCTCAGGGGCAACACCTCTCCTTGGTTTCGCAGCAGCACGATCGACTTGCGGGCCGCCTCCCGGGCCAGGGCGCGATGGGCCGGGCACCCCCTCAGGGTGACCGGGTACACCCCCTCCGGCAGCGCGAGCTGGGCCCGCAGCTGACGTCGCACCGCCTCGTCGAGGCGGGCCAGCGGCACCTCGCCCCGGGCCAGCGCCTCCGGCAGCACACCGCTGAGGATCATCCGGAACGGCATCTCCAGATCCAGGCCGGCCTGCAGGCCGGCCACGCCATCGCGCAGCCCGAAGATGAAGTCGGTGACCACGAAGCCCGTAAAGCCCCAACGGCGCTTGAGGATCGCCTCGAGAAGCTGGGGGTTCTGAGAGCACCAGAGGCCGTTGACGCGGTTGTAGGCGCTCATCACCGAGCCGGCCCCCGCCTCCACGCAAGCGCGGAAGTGGGGCAGATAAAGCTCATGCAGCACCCGGTCAGAGACCTGCACATCCACCAGGAAGCGGGAGCTGTCGATGGAGTTGAGGGCAAAGTGCTTGACGCAGGCCACGGCGTGCCGCTGGACCCCGCGCGTCATCGCGGCCCCGAGGGCGCCAAGCAGCACCGGATCCTCGCCGTAGGTCTCCTGGGCCCGGCCCCAGCCTGGATGGCGCAGCAGGTTGACGCAGACCACCCCAGCCCAGTTTGCCCCGAACGAGCGGGCCTCCCGGGCGATCGCCTCGCCGATGCGCTCCTCCAGATCCGGGTCCCAGCTGGCCCCCCGCGCCATCGGCACCGGAAAGGTGGTGGCCCCCCCCTCCAGCACCACGCCGCGCGGACCATCAACGAAGTGCAGGCCCTTCAAGCCCAGGCGCGGCAACACCCCGCACGGCCAGGGATGGCGGTGGGAAGCATCCCGCAGGGCGATGTCGGCCATGCCGGACCAGAAGGGGGTAGCCCCCTCCAGCAGCGCCATCTTCTCCTCGCGGCGCAGCTGATCCATGGCGGAGGCAAGCCGATCCGCGGGGGTGATGGGCAGAGAGGCCCCTGAATCCATGGCCCGGGGCCCGCCAGAGACTCCATGCTGGCCGTCCCCGGCGAGAAAGAGGGCCCGCCTGCATCGAGCGATACACCCAGCCAGCTTCAAACACTGTTACATTCGCTTTAGGTTTCGCAACACCTTCTTTTCCATGACCGAACCCACCCCTCGCTTTGGCTTCGTCTCCTTCGCAGAGACCTGGAATGGCCGCCTCGCCATGCTCGGCTTCGTGATCGGTTTGGCCACCGAGCTGCTCACCGGCCAGGGCATCCTCGGCCAGATCGGCCTGGGCTGAGCCACACCGACTGACGGATGGCCAACCCCCACGGCCATCCGCTTTTTTGCTTTTGATCCGGGTCCACGGCAGAGGCGGTTGCCTCGATGAGTTTTTGGTGTCCCTGCGCTAGCGTGAAAGGGATTCACGAATCACTCTTCAGCAGGTTTCTCTCCGAAACGGCGGCTCCCGCGAACCCACGGTCACCCCAGGGCGACAAGGATTTCACCACAAGGCCAGCAACTTCCTCCAGGGCTTTCGACGAATCATTCATAGTTTCTGTCCCCTTTGATGACCATTTACATCGGCAATCTCTCTTTCGACGCCGAAGCGGAAGACGTGCGCAGTCTTTTCGCCGAGTACGGCGAGGTTCGCCAGTGCAACCTTCCCCTCGATCGGGAAACCGGTCGCAAGCGTGGCTTTGCCTTCGTCGAAATGAGCGACGCAGCTGCGGAGCAAGCTGCGATCAACGATCTTCAAAACGTTGAATGGATGGGGCGTGCCATCCGCGTCAACAAAGCCGAGCCCCGTGCCGGCGGTGGTGGTGGTGGTGGTGGTGGTGGCGGTGGCCAACGGCGCTCCGACAACCGCCCAGCCGGATCCTTCGGGGGCGGCGGCGGCTACAACGGTGGCGGCTATGGCCGCGGCAACCGCAGCTGAGCGGGATCCGTCCGGTTCCGGGCGGACCCCAGCCTGACGGGGAACCGCCGCTGCCTGAACCGTGCTGCCGGCGATCCGATGAGCCGTTGGCCTCCCCGCCGGCCGCGGGGGGGGGGGCCTATCGGGTCCGCACCCTCGCGCCAAACGAACACACCGTCCCCGATGAGGTGTGTGGACCCCGCTTCGCCAGCCTGGCGGATGCCAGGACCTACGCCAACGGTCTGATCGCAGACCCGCGCCATCCGGTTGTGATCGAGAAGCTCGCGCCCGGCGGCTGCTGGCTCACCCTGGCCTGGCTCTGATCCAACCTCCCTCCTGCGAATCAGACTTCACCGCAGTTCCGAGAGGAGCCGCTCCTCCCGGCTCCCGCCAGGAGACCACCGGTGGCAACGCCAGCCCGGTGGGTCACAGGGCCGCCCCTTGAGGGCGATCCCAACCGGGGGGCTGCGGCGATGGGGGCTGCCGCGAGACTTCGACATGATCGGAGCGGCGGACGCCACCCCATGCTCACGAATCCAGCCAGTGCAAGGGGCCTGGCGATCTTCCCCCTGCTCGCCCTGATGCCGCTGCTCACGGGCGCCCCGACGATGGATCCCCCCGCAGAGCCGGAACTCTGCGTGATCGCCCCGCAGACAGAGACCGATCGGAGCAGCCGGTCAGTGGCCACGGTGCCCCTGAGCCAGCCCACGCTCTTCGTGCGGGAGCCCCTTGAGCGGGTTCGGCTGTTGCGGGGCTCCACCGTCGTCTGGGAGCGGCAGGCCGGCCTGGAAGGGGCGATCCAGGGGCCGATCGCCTGGCCCCTGCCGCCCCTGCGCGCCGGCGAGAGCCTCAGGCTGCAACTTCAACCCGCCGGAAGCGGGCCCAGCGCCTTCGCCGAAATCGGGCTGCGCGCCGCCGACGGCGCCACGCTGCGCCGGTCCAGCGCGCTGGTGACAGGGCTCCGGGCGGACCCCGCCGCCTGGCGACGCGCGGTGGAGCGAGCCTGGACGAGCGGCGATGCGCGCCTGGCCGCCGCCCTGCTCTTCGCCTTCGAAGGACCCAGCGCTCCGGATCTGGACGCCCTGCGGCTGGAGGCTGTTCAGCAAAGCTGCCTCCCGGGGCCAGCCCCCTGAGCCGCACGGATCGATCAGGTCCGGCAGAGTTGAGCCACCCTGAGGCCCAGCCATGGCCGTCCCTTCCGCCGCGCCGCCCAGCCCTGCCCCGACCAGCCCCGCGCCGCCGACCGAGCCCGGAGCCATCGATCAGACCTCGCCCCTGGCGGTGCCCGTCGCGACCATGCGAGCGCCGGTGCTGAGGGGCGAGACCCGCCCCCTGGCCTGGCGGCTGGAGCAGCTGAGCCGGCTGGAGTCCCTGCTGGCCGGAATGAAGACGGCCCTGACGGAGGCCCTGGCGGAGGATCTGGGCAAGCCGGCCCTGGAGGCCTACGGGGAGCTGGCCCTGGTGCGGCAGGAGCTGGCGCTGGCCCGGAGCCAGCTGCGTTCCTGGATGCGGCCGCGTCAACAGGCCATTCCCCTCTGGGCCCGTCCCGGTCGGGCCAGCGTCGTGACGGAACCCCTGGGCTGCGCGCTGATCATCTCCCCCTGGAACTATCCCTTCCAGCTCTGCCTCAAACCGCTGGTGAGCGCCCTGGCAGCGGGCAACACCGCCGTGGTCAAACCCTCGGAATTCGCCCCGGCCACGGCCGCCCTGATCGCCGGGGCGGTGAAACGGCACTTCCCCCCGGAGACCGTGCAGGTGGTCTGCGGCGAAGGAGCGGTGGCGGCCCGACTGCTGGAGGAACGCTTCGATCACATCCACTTCACCGGCAGCGGTCGCGTCGGCCGGTTGGTGATGACCGCCGCCGCCAGGCACCTCACACCGGTGACGCTGGAGCTGGGGGGGAAAAGCCCGGCGATCGTGCTGGCGGACGCCGACATTGCCGTCACCGCCCGGCGACTTCTGTGGGGCAAGGCCGCCAATGCCGGCCAGACCTGCGTAGCCCCCGATCACCTGCTGGTGGTGCCCGGTCTGCAGGAGCCGCTCCTGGAAGCATTCGCCGCGGAGATCCGCAACTTCTACGGCGCAGATCCGCTGGGCAGCCCTGACCTGGGGCGGATCGTCAACCAGGCCCACTTCGCACGCCTCTCGACCCTGCTGGAGGGGGCCCGCCGGGAGGGCCGCATCCTGCTGGGGGGCGGCTGCGATCCGGAGCGCCTGCGGATCGAGCCCACCGTGGTGGCGGTGCGGGACCCGCGGACCGACCCGCTGATGCAGGAGGAGCTGTTCGGGCCTTTGCTGCCGGTCCTGCAGATCGCCGACCTGGAGGAGGCCCTGGCCTTGATCCGGGGCGGTCCGGCCCCCCTCGCCCTGTACCTGTTCAGCCGCAGCGAAGCCGCCGCAAGCCGCCTTCTGGAGGCCAGCCAATCCGGCTCCGTGGCGATCAACGACGTGGTGATCCAGGCCGGACTGCCCACCCTGCCCTTTGGCGGGGTGGGGGAGAGCGGCATGGGCCGCGCCCATGGGGAGGAGGGATTCCTTGCCTTCTCCCACCGCCGCAGTGTGCTGCGGCGGCCCTTTGCTCTCGATGCGCCCCTGCGCTACCCCCCCTACGCCGGCAAGCTGCGTTGGATGGAATGGTTGCTGCGCTGAAACGCCACGGATTTCGAAAATTGATCCCCGGGGGGGCTGGGCGAGACCCGCGATGATCCTTAAGGTGCCGACGTGCCCCGTACCTAGCGTCCATGCGCCGTCCAATCGTCGCCCTGGCCCTGGCCCTGGTGTTGCCTCTGCCGGCCTTGGCCGGACAGGTCACCGTCAAGGAGGGCGAAACTCTCTCGGAGATCGCCGACCGCCTCGGCGTCCCGATGAGCCGCCTGATGAAGTGGAACGGGATCAGCGATCCCGACCTTGTGGAGGCTGGACGGGTGCTGACCATCCCCGGGGGATCGGGCGGCGTGTCCGCACGCGGCCCCGCAAACAGCGCGAATGGAACGGTGACCGTGAAAGGGGGTGAAACCCTTTCGGAAATCGCCGAGCGCCATGGCATGACCGTGGAGCGGCTGATGGCGATCAACGGCATCAGCGACCCCGATCACGTCGAGACCGGTCGCCTTCTGAGGGTCAGCAGCCAAGTCGTCGCCACCCCGGGCGGCAGCTTCCGCCCCGGGGCCAACGAGCACGTGGTGCGCCCGGGCGAGAGCCTCTCCACCATCGCCGAGGGCTACGGCGTGCCGATGAGCCGGCTCGTTGCCATCAACGCCATCCGTGACCCCGATCAGGTGCAGGCCGGCACCCGCCTGAAGCTCAAGGGCAGCCCCTCCGCGGCGGCCAGCCCCGCCCCCGTCCCCGCCGCCATCGCGACTCCGCGTCCTGCCGCGGTTCGAGCCACCCCAAAGCCCGCCCCGAAGCCCACCCCAGTGGCCACGGCCATTCCTGCGGGCACCCCCACCACGGTCGCCCCCGCGGTCAGGCCCCGCCCCTCTGCCACAACCACGGCCGCCGCCAGCCGGCCTGCCAGTACTCCCCTCGCCACCGCCGCCGGCAGTGGCAAGCCCGACTGGCGCACCTACGGCCCACTCCAGGTGGACTGGGCCAACTGGCAGCCGATGGGCGGCAGCATGGTGGCGCCCACCCTCAACGGCGAGGGGCAATCGCTCTATCTGGCGATCAACTGCACGGCCCGCAAGATCAATGCCACCAGCCAGGCCGGCCAGTGGAAGACCTGGGATGATCCCCAGGCCGACTTTGAGCAGAAAATGGTCGGCGACCTTTGCAAGGCCCGCAGCTGAGGCCGGGCCCCTCCGTCAGGCAGCCCAGCGCAATGGCCAGGGGCTGCGCAGCCAGCGGCGACCGCTGGATCGCAGCCACAACCGTTGCGCGCCATCGTCGCTTTCGCTCAGCAACTCCTCCTGCACCAGCCGCCGGGCCAACCAGGCCCAGCGCTCCTCATCGCTGTCATGCCGGCCCGCCAGATCCCCGGCAAGGCTGCGCAGATCCCGCCCCCCCCGCTCCTGGAGCATGGCCAACAGCACGCCGGCCTGCTCCGACCAATCCCGCGGCCGGGGGGACGAGCGGCAGGAATCGCAGCGGCCACAGGGGGGCGCCAGCTCCCCCACCGCCAGAAGCAGGGCCTGCTCGCGGCAACCCTCCCCCTCGGCGACCGCCTCCATCCGCCGGAGCTTGCGCTGGGCGAGCTCCAACCGCTGGCGTTCGGTCTCCGGCGCTTCCCCACCGCCCTGGGGCGCAGCGGAGCGAATCGCCCAGCCGAGGCTGACCCGATCCGCCGGGTCGAACAGCACCAAACAATCAGCGGGCAGTCCATCCCGCCCGGCCCTGCCGGATTCCTGCAGGTAGCCCTCGGGGCTGGCCGGCAGATCGAGGTGCAGCACCAGCCCCACATCCTGGCGGTCCACGCCCATTCCGAAGGCCACGGTGGCCACCAGCACGGGCCGGGGATGGCGCTGAAAGTGCTCCAGCGCCAGCTGGCGGCTTTGGGGATCCATGCCGGCGTGATAGGCGATCGCCTCCACCCCGGCCGAGGCGAGCCTGGCCGCCCACTGCTCCACGGAACGGCGGGTGCGGGCATAGAGCAGAACGGCACCACGGCTCAAGACCACCGCATCCAGCACTTCCGCCAGTGGATCCGCCGGCCGAGGGCGCATGGTGTAGGAGAGATTGACCCTCCGGGCGGAACGCACCTGGATCAGGGGTCGGCGCAGCTGGAGGAGCCGGATGATGTCGGCGCGCACCTGGGGTGCTGCGGTGGCGCTGAGGGCGACCAGGGGCACCCCCGGGCAGAGGGCCCTGAGCTGCCCGAGGCGGCGATAGTCCGGCCGGAAGTCGTGGCCCCAGGCGCTGATGCAGTGGGCTTCGTCCACCGCCAGGGCCACCAGCCGGCCGGCCGCCAGGATGTCGTCCAGCAGCTGGCGGGAGCTCTCCAACTGCAGCCGCTCCGGTGCGAGGTAAAGCAGTCGCAGCCGATGCTCCCGCAGACGCTGCACCAGGTCGCGCCGTTCCCCGGCTGCCAGGCCGCGGTGCAGGCAGGCGGCGGCGATGCCGCGGCGCTGCAGCTGACTGACCTGGTCCTGCATCAGGGCCACCAAGGGCGAGACCACCACCACCAGGCCCTCGCGCACGAGGGCCGGCAGTTGATAGCAGAGCGACTTGCCGGCGCCGGTGGGCAGCACAGCCAAGCAGTCACGCCCCGCCAGCAGCGCCTCCACAACCGGACGTTGACCGGGGCGAAAGTCCTCCCAACCGAATTGCTGGAGGAGCACCTCCCTCAGGGGGTCCTGCCGCGGGTTCGGAAGCGCCTCTTGCAGCGCGTCGTCCTGCAATGCCACGCCATCCCTGGTGCCGTTTGACCATAGCTCCCACCAGATGTGGAGGGGGGATTCAGGGCAACGGCGGCGTCAACGCGTCGGGGGACTCCTCCACCAGCTGAAGCCGCACCCGGCGCCCGCCCGCCAGTTCCCCGAGGGACACCCGCATCGTGCTGCCGCTGAGGGTCTGCAGGGCCGTGATCAGCTCCCGCAGATGGGGGGTGCTGCTGCCGCTCTCCACCCACAGCCGCTCCTGCAGTCCATTCAGGCGGCGCCAACTGGTGTGAAGCCGCAACACGGCACTCTCCAGCTGCTGGGCCTGGTACACCGCATCCGAGAGGATGCCGAGCACATCGAGGCGCTGGGCCTCCTGGATCGCCTTCTCCAGATCCAGCTCACCCTGCTGAAAAGCCCGCACCGCAACCCCAGCCTCGCTGGTGCGGCTGATCCAGCGGGCCGTGAGCGTGACATCGCGCACCCGCTCCAGTTCGGGCTCATCCCGCAGAACCTGGCGCAGCTCAGCCTGTTGCTCCTCGGGCAGCTTGGCCAACTCCTTCACCAGGGGCGCCACAGCCCGCGGCGGCAGGAGGTTGTCGGCGGTGCGCTGGCGGATCTCCTCGGGCAGCAACGGGCTGGTGGCCGCCACAAACTCGTCCGTCAGGCGCCGCACCTGGGTGCGCGTGATCTGCTGGCCCTCGTTGGCCGCCTGCCCCACCATCACCTGCACCTCCGGTTCCGCCCGGGCGGCCTCCAGGAAGGCGCTCTTGGAGAAGTTGTTGACGCTGTTCTCCTCCAGGAGGCCCTCCCCGAGCATCTGATCGGCGGACTCGGCCAGTTGGATCAAGGTGTAGGCCCGGGTCTTGCTGATCTCCCGTTCCCGCAGCCACTGCAGGAAGTTCGTGCCGCGGTTTTCGCCGCCGCGGCGCTCCCGGTCGCGGGCGGCCCGAAGGATGCGGCCCCGCCAGATCTCGGTCTGAAGGTCGAAACGGTCACACACCGCCCAGGCTTCATCGAGGCGGGCGTGAAACTCGAGGGTGCCGATCGCGTCGCTCTCCGGGTCGGGGAGTTCGAGGAGGAAGGCGGGCGCCTCGTTCTGGAGCATCAGCGGCGGAGGGAGGGCGCAAGAAGATGCTGCCACGGGATTGGCCGACGCAAGGCGACGACGATTCGTGACACCCGCTCCACCGGGCCCTGAGCCCAAGGGTAATGTCGCCAGGAAGCCACCCGAACCCCCGAAGCGCAGCGATGGCCATCTCCCGCGGCGATAAAGTGCGCATCAAGCGCCCCGAGTCCTACTGGTACAACGAGGTCGGAACCGTGGCCTCTGTGGACACCTCCGGCATCCGCTATCCGGTCGTCGTCCGCTTCGACAAGGTCAACTACAACGGCTACAGCGGCTCCGACGGCGGCATCAACACCAACAATTTCGCCGAAAGCGAATTGGACAAGGCCTGAGCCCCAGGGGAGCGCTGCGGTTCTGACAGGCTTGCTGTCGTTCCAGCCGCTTCCCGTTGCCCGAACTCCCCGAAGTCGAGACCGTCAGGCGCGGCCTGCAAGCCCAGACCCATGGCCTGACGATCACGCGCGTTGAGGTGCTGCGGGCACGGGCCATTGCCAGCCCCCCCGACCCCGCGCTCTTCGCCCTGGCCCTGCGGGACTGCCGCCTGGGGAACTGGCAACGCCGCGGCAAGTATCTCCTGGCCGATCTTTTCGACACCGACGGCGCTGACGCCGGGCGCTGGGGCGTGCATCTGCGCATGACCGGGCAGTTCCTCTGGTTGCAGGAACCCCATCCCCCATGCCGCCACACCCGGGTGAGGCTGTTCAGCGAGTGCGGTGCGGAGCTGCGCTTCGTCGACACCCGCAGCTTTGGCCAGATGTGGTGGATCCCCGCTGGTGTTCCTGCGGAGCAGGTGATGAGCGCTCTGGCCAAGCTCGGGCCGGAGCCGTTCGATCCGGAGTTCGACACCGATTGGCTGCTCCAACGATTGCGCGGCTCCAACCGTCCGATCAAGACAGCATTACTCGATCAGGGCTTGGTGGCCGGAGTGGGCAACATCTACGCGGATGAAAGCCTCTTTGCGGCGGGCATTGCACCGCAGACACCCAGTGGTCGCCTGGCACGTTCCCAGCTCGAGAGGCTGCGGGAGTCACTGCTGGAAGTATTGCGAACCAGCATTGGCGTCGGTGGCACCACCTTCAGTGATTTCCGCGACCTGCGGGGCGTCAATGGCAACTATGGCGGGCAGGCCTGGGTCTATCGGCGCAGTGGCGAGCCTTGCCGACGCTGCGGCGCCCCCATCCGCCGCGAGCGGCTCAGCGGCCGCAGCAGTCATTGGTGTCCCACCTGTCAAAACTGAATGGCTGCTTCGATGCGCTTGACTCGAGTGCGAGATTCATCGGGACTGACGCCCATGCCGCTCACCGGTTCAGACCCATGCGCTTCCCCTGGCCCCGGGGGGCAGCTCGCCGAATTGGCCGCCATGGCGGAGCAGGCCCTTGGCCTTTGCCACACCATCAGCGAATTGCACAGGCGGGGCTGGTGCGAGGGCACCGGAGGCAACTTCAGCTGCACCCTCAGCCACAACCCGCTTCTGTTGCTTATGGCCCCAAGCGGGATCGACAAAGGGTCGCTCACCCCGGAAGGGCTGATTGTCGTTGACGCGGAGGGGAGAGTGGTTCAAGGCAGCGGCAGGGCCAGCGCCGAAACCCGGCTGCATCAGACCATTGCGCAGGACAGGGGGGCTGGCGCCGTGCTGCACACCCATTCCCAAGCGGGCACTCTGCTATCGCGCCAGCACGGACCGAAGGGCTCTCAGCAGGTGGGCTACCTGGAGCTCGACCAGCTGGAGATGCTCAAGGGGCTCGAGGGCATCAACACTCACGACACACGCATCCGCGTGCCAGTACTGGCGAACGATCAGGATCTGGAGCGACTCAGCGGCCTGGCACGCCCCCATCTGAGCAAGGCTCCCCACGGCTTGCTGATTGCGGGCCATGGCCTATACGCCTGGGGACGAGATTTGGCCGTGGCCCGACGCCATCTGGAGATACTGGAGTTCCTACTGGAACAGCAGTGGCGGCAGATCCTTCTCCATGCCGTCCTCGGAGTCGGCCACCGATGAGCGCAGCTGTAAGCCACGTATTACTGGACATTGAAGGGACCACCTGCCCGATCACTTTTGTGAGCCAAACGCTCTTCCCTTACGCTTCCGACCAACTCGACGGGTTTCTCAACGCCCGCCAGGAGGACCCAGCCGTTCAAACGCTGGTGGGCCAAGTGGAGCAGGCCTGGCGGGAGGATCCAGATCCGGCTGCTCGGTACCTGCTTCAGGCAGCCCCGGCGGCAGCCGGAACCTCAGCCCGAGTTGTGCCCTATCTGCACTACCTGATCCGTAGCGATCGCAAGCTCGCAGCCCTGAAGGATTTGCAGGGAATGGTCTGGGAAGAGGGCTATCGCCGGGGAGTTCTGCAGGGGCCCCTCTATCCGGACGTCCCCCCTGCCCTGCGCCGCTGGCGAGAGGCCGGGCTTCAACTGGCGGTCTATTCCTCCGGTTCCGTCAAGGCGCAGCAGTTGCTCTATCGCTACAGCAATGCCGGCGATCTGCGGACGTTCTTTCAGTTTTGGTTCGACACACGCATCGGCTCGAAGCTTGAGGCAAAGAGCTACAACCGAATCGCCGAAAGCATGGAGGCCGAAACAACAGGCTTGCTGTTCATCAGCGACTCCGTTGGTGAGTTAAAGGCCGCGCAGGCCAGCGGTCTTGCTGTTCTGTTCAGCGATCGAGGCGAATGCCTCGATACTCCTGCCGACTCCGGTGGCTTTCCCTCGATCACCAGCTTCGATGGATTGGATCCGCAGCCGGATCGTTGACGCCAATCCCCCACATTCTCAGAGCCCACCCCACCTTCCAGCTCGTTCAGACACAAAAAAACCACTCCCGCAGGAGTGGTTTTAGCGCCGGCAGTGCCGGAAGGAAGTTTAATTCCCACAACT
>JBILGK010000028.1:0-40987 GCA_044351065.1 Cyanobium sp. | reverse complement strand
CCTCCGGCGCGCAGGCACAGCTCCTCGCGCAGCTCCTCCAGCTGCATCAGCTCCTGCACCTGACGGCCCAGGGTGATCTCCTGCTCATGGGAGAGCAGCGGCACCCGGCCGATATCCCGCAGGTAGGAGCGCAGCAGATCTGCGGTGGGAGGAAGGCCGGCGGCGGAGGTCGCGATGGTGATCGAGGGCATCGTCGCGGTGGGTTGCGAAACCGTTTGGTTTCGTAAAGTTACCACGACTTTCCGGAGTCATTCCGCCCTTTCGCTCCACGCTGGATACCCCCTCAGCTCGCCGCCCGCAGCCCGAGAATGGCGCCATGGCCGCAGAGCGCCTTCAGAAACTCCTCGCCGCCGCGGGTCACGGCTCCCGTCGCAGCGCCGAAAACCTTCTGCGCGACGGGCGAGTCCAGGTGAATGGCCAGCTGGCCCGTCTCGGCGACCGGGCCGACTTGCTGCACGACTCGGTGACCGTCGACGGTCGGGCCTTGCGCGCTCCCCCGGCGAGCCTCACCCTGCTCCTCAACAAGCCGCCAGGGGTGCTCTGCACCTGTCACGACCCCCGCGGACGCCTCACCGTTCTCGATCTGCTGCCGCCAGATCTGCGCTTCGGCGCCGGACTCCATCCGGTGGGCCGACTCGATGGCGAGAGCCGCGGCGCCCTGCTGCTCAGCAATGACGGCGATCTCACCCTGCGGCTGACCCACCCGCGCTACGGCCATCGCAAGACCTATCGGGTGTGGGTGCGTGGTCGGCCCAGCCCCGCCACCCTCGACCTCTGGCGCGCCGGTGTGCCCCTCGACGGCCGGCCCAGCCTGCCGGTGCGGTTGCGCCGCCTGCGGCAGAGCGCAACCGGCCCAGGGGCCGGTGGGGGGGAGGCCACCCTGCTCGAGCTGGAGATGGGGGAGGGCCGCAACCGCCAGATCCGGCGCACCGCCGACGCTCTCGGCCATCCGGTGCTGGATTTGCAACGGTGGGCGATCGGTTCCCTCCCCTGCGACGATCTGGCGGAGGGGGAATGGCGGATCCTCAGCCAGCCGGAGCTCGACGCCCAAGAATGGAGAAGCCCGGCCGGCCTTCGCTGAAACCGCTTTCTCCCCCGGAGCTGCCCACGCCTGTGGCGCGCCTGGCCGGCCGGCTGAGCCGTCGCCTGCGGGGCCAACCTCCCCTGCCCTCCGGTCGCGACGGGCTGCGGCCTCCCGCCGATCCCCTTCTCCAGGCGGGCCATCGCCTGCGCGAGGCCCGGGAGGCGGAGGGGCTCGGCCTGCGCCAGCTGGCCCAG
Source organism: Cyanobium sp. (assembly GCA_044351065.1). Lineage (GTDB taxonomy): Bacteria > Cyanobacteriota > Cyanobacteriia > PCC-6307 > Cyanobiaceae > Cyanobium. The sequence goes on along the minus strand of JBILGK010000028.1, from coordinate 39,709 downwards.
GAGACGCGCATCAGCACGCCCGTGCTGGAGGCACTTGAGAAAGGTTGGCGGGAGCGGCTGCCGGAGGCCGCTTATCTGCGCACGATGGTGCCGTTGCTGGAGCAGCGGCTGCACCTCGACCCGGGCAGCCTCGCCGTCGCCCTGCCCCCCGAGTCGCGCCACTCCCCATCGAACCGTCGCGAGCCGCTGCTGCTGCGCTTCACCCCGGGCTCGATCGACGTCTTCCGCACCTGGCAGGGAAGCTTGCTCTACGGAGCGCTGACCCTGCTGCTGCTCTACGCCCTCAACCTGCAGCAGGAACGCCTGGCGTTGGGCGGGCTGCTCACGGCCCGGCCGCTGCCGCCGATGGCCCCCTCCGCCGAGGCCACCGCCAGCGCTGAGGACGCAGACGCTCTCCTCCTGGAGGCCTACCCCGAGCTGCAGCCCCTTCGCCGCGCCGCCAGCGGCCAGGCCCTGCGCCGCCTGCGTTCCGAAAGCCTCGCCAGCAGACGCTCCGACCTGAGTCTGGGGCGTTTGGAGCTGCGGCTGGAGGCGCCCACACGCCTGCGCCTGCGCGCCGTACGGGATGGGGAGACCGCATTGAGCGGGGTGAGCGGGCGTCTGAGCCTGCCGGTGCTGCCCCCGTTCGCCCTGCAGATCGAGCCCGCGCCGAGAGCCGGGCAGGTGCTCTGGCGCGGGAAGCCCCTGGCGGCCGACGCCGAGGCCCCGGGCCGCTTCCGCTATCCGCCCGCCGCCAGCGGGGCCCGGCCGCAGCGCGCCGCCATCGCCCCGTAGCCGAAAAGGGCTCCTTCCAGCGCGGAGACCGGTCGGTCGAGCCGCCAACACCAATTGCCCTCCGTGGTGCCGGGCACGTTGAAACGGGCCTCATCCCCCAGCTCCAGCAGGTCTTGGATTGGAACGACAACCAGTTCCGCCGGGCAGGCCAGCGCTAGCTCCAGCAGCTGCCAGCCCGGTGCCGTCACCCCTGCTCCCACGGTGGCCTCCACCCGCCGACGGGACTCCTCATCCAGGGACTGCCACCAGCCCAGGGTGGTGGCGTTGTCGTGGGTGCCGGTGTACACCACCCAGCGGTCCCCCACGTAGTTGGCAGGCAGATAGGGATTGTCGTCGTTGCCGTCGAAGGCGAATTGGAGGATCTTCATGCCGGGCAGGGCGAAACGGTCGCGAAGCTGCTCCACCGGCTCGGTGATCACCCCCAGGTCTTCGGCGATCAGGGGCAGGCGGTCCTTGGCCAACAGCGTTCCCCGTCGCCGGCAGCGACGCCACAGCCGCTGGAGCAGCGCCCCGCCCGGGGAGGGATGCCAGGCGCCGTTCTCAGCGGTGTCGTCCTCCCCGGGCACGCGCCAGTAGGCCTGCAGGGCGCGGAAATGGTCCAGTCGCACCAGGTCGTAGAGCGACAACTGCCGTTCCAGTCGCTGCAGCCACCAGCGGAAACCGCTCAGGCGATGGCGCCACCAGCAATACACCGGTGTTCCCCACAGCTGGCCGGTGGCGGAGAAGTAATCGGGGGGCACGCCGCTCTGGGCCACCAACCGGCCATCGAGCGTCAGGGAGAACAATCCCGGCTGCGCCCACACATCGGCGCTGTCATGGGCGACGTAGAAGGGCAGATCCCCCACCAGCCGCACCCCCAGCGCGGCGGCCTCGCTCTGCAGCCGATGCCACTGGCGCTCGCAACACCACTGGAGCAGGGCCTCCTCCAGCAGCTCCTCACCGCGATCGCGCTCCAGCAGCCGCAGGGCGCGGGATTGATGCTGCGCCAGCGGGCCCGGCCACTCCCACCAAGGCCGGCCGCCGTGGAGGCGACGCAGCGCCATGAAGCGGCAGTGGTCCGTCAGCCAGGGCGCTTGCCGGCGCCGCCACTGCGCAAAGGCCTGCTTCGCGGCCGCCGGTCGGGCTGCCCAGCCCCGCCGCAGGGCCGCCCCGAGGGCCGTCGCCCGCTCGCTGGCCAACGCCGGATTCAGCCGGCCGGCGTCGGGGCTCCGGGCGCCGGGCAGGGCGTCGCGGTCGGTGGGGGTCAGCCATCCCTCCGCCACCAGGTCGTCGACATCGATCAGCCAGGGGTTGAGCGCCGAGCCGCTGGGGGAGCTGTAAGGGGAACCGGTGCCATCGGTGGGGGCCAGGGGGAGCACCTGCCACACCCCCACCCGCTCACGGCCCAACAGGGCAATCCACTCCCGCGCCGCCGCACCCAGGGTGCCGCAGACCGGACTGCCTGGCAGGGCGGTGGGGTGAAGGAGCACGCCGCAGTCGCTGCTGCCGGCGGGGGGGGATGGTCGCGGGCTCACGGAGAAGGAAGCCGATAGCGGCTGACGATGCGGCGGGCGAACTCCGGCATGTGACGCTCCGCCATCTCCCTGTGGTTCCGCCGCAGCCACAGGGCGTTGCGGGTGAAGTGGGAGTCGATGGAAAAGCGGCCGTACTCCAGCCCGCGCGGACCCACCCGCTGCACCACGAAGCCCACCAGCTCCGCCAGCCAGCGGGGCAGGCGCAGCGCACGGTCGTAGGCGTCGATGCCCTGCTGCACCGCCTGACGGCGATCGCCCCGACTGGTCACCGGCGCGCAGTCAAGCTCCTCCTCCACCAGGGCCAGCAGCTCGGCACCGCGGGGGTTGCGCACGGTGATCCACTGCCGGCCGTATTCGGCGCCCATGTAGCCCACCACCAGATCGGCGCCAGCGTTGGTGTAGTCAAAGCAGCTCAGGCAGCTGGGGGCGAAGACGTCCTTCAGGCGGGGGGTGTCGAGCCCGAAGAACGGCACTGTCTCCAGGCGGCCATCCCCATGACGGAAGTGGATGCGGAAGTCCTGCATGAATTCGTAGTGGACCACCGTGGCGGGTGAATCACTGGCGCTTTCGAGGAAGGTCTGGAGGCCCTCCCGGCTGACGTTGTCGACGCAGGGCAGGCCAAGTACGTAGAGCTTCTCGAGCGGCAACGTGGGCTGCACGGCCCGCAGGGCCTGGATCTGACAGCCCACCCCGATCGCCAGCAGCCGGCGGATGTCGCTGCCCGGGAGCTGCTCAAGCACCTCCAGGTTTGGGGAGAGGGTGGGCTTGTTCACCCGTGCCGCCAACACCTCCGCCGCCGTGCGGGCCAAGGTGGGCACAGGGCTGAAGCGGTCGTCGGGACTCTGGCCCACGCAGAGCACCGCATCCACCAGGCCGGTCTCAAGGGCGCGCACACCCAGCCGCGAGACGATGCCCGTCCACTGGGCACCCTCGATCGGCTGGCGCAGGCGGGCGCTGAGCATGCGCTGCTGCACACCGAAATAAAGCTCGTCCTCGTCCTCGAGCCGGCGGCTGCGGCCATGGGCCGCGCTCTCCATCGCGTCGAAGCGCTGGTGCAGGAAAGGGCAGGCCTCTCGCACGTAGGCCACCCAGCGGCTGTCGCACAGACCGCAGTGGCTGCAAAGATCCTTCGCGGGATAGACGCTTCCCTTGGCCAGAGGGCGGGCGCGCTCATGGGCCGCCTTCGGCCCGGAGCGACCGGGACCTGGGGGGGTGGGGCTCGCGGGCGGGGCGGCGGTCACGGCAGGGAAGGACGCCCCGTCAACCTATTCGCATGCCGCCTCGGCCGCCGGGTCGCGATCCCCTCTGCAGCAGAGTGGGCGCCATTGTCGTGTGATCCTCACGCCGCGATGCCTCCCCGCCGGGATTCCCGCTCCTCCTCCCGCCGTTCATCCCGGAATCCCGGCGGCCGGGCGCGGCGAGGGGGGCAGGACCCCTCCTCCCTCACCTCCACCACCGCGTCGCGGGGCCGTGGCCGCCTCCGCCTGCCGCAGCTCCCTTCTCGCCGGGGCCTGGTGCTGGCCGGATCCACCCTGGTGGGCGTCGCCGCAGCATCCTGGCTGTTGGGCCTGTTCTGGCCCTTGAAAGACCGTTCCGCCGCCCCGCGCCAGGAGATCACGGCCGCCACCCTGGCCGAGAAACCACGGCGTCCGATCACCGTGCTGGTGATCGGCCTCGACGCCGATCGTCTCGGGGACCCCGTCAATGCCGCCGCTCCGAAGGGTCCGGCCAACAGCGATGCCCTGCTGCTGGTGCGGGTCAATCCCCGCGGTCCCCTGCAGGTGCTCAACCTCCCCCCGGAACTGGCGGTCAACCTGCCCGGCCGCAAAAACCCGGTTCCCCTGGGCAGCCTCTATCGGGTGGGCGGCGTTGCGCTGGTGGCCGATGCGGTGCGCGCGTTGGTGGGGCTGGAGGAACCGAAACCCGACCGCTACCTCGTCATCTCCCGCGGCGGTATGCGGGATCTGGTGAATGGTCTGGGCGGGCTGGAGATCAGCCCGCCCCGCACGATGAAATACCAGGACAAATCCCTGAACTACCGCATCGACCTGCTGCCGGGCCTGCAGCGGATGGGTGGTGCCCAGGTGGAACAGATGCTGCGTTTTCGTGACCGCTGGCTGGGGGAGCCCGGTCGGCGGGTCAACCATCAGGTGGTTGAACTCGCCCTGCGCGAGCGCCTCTCCAAACCGGAGCAATTGGCCGCCCTGCCCTCCCTCCTGGCCGCGCTGCAGGGAAAGGTGGACACCAACCTGGGCTCACGCGAGGCCCTCAGCCTGCTGGCGGCCGCCCTTGATGATCCGCGGCCGGTCGAGTTCGCCAGCCTGCCGCTGGATCCTCCCAAGCCCGGCCACGGCAGCCTGCGGCAACTGCCCCGGGATCTTCCCCAACCGCTCTGGAAGGAGCCCCCTCCCCAGCCGCCGGCTTCGAGCTCCGCCGCCCCTTCCCCCTCGGGCGATCCTTTCAGGTGAGATCCAGCGCCCGCCAGCGTCGCGCCAACGCCGCCAGCAGCGCCTCCCCCTCGTCCTCTCCATCCCCGTCCGCCGCCGCCAGAGCGCCGAGCCAGGGAAGGCCGTCCTGGCGCCGTCGCGCCGGTTCCCACATTCCTCCCCACTGGATCAGCCCCACCAGCGGCACTTGGGTTTGCTGCAGCAGCGCGGTGGCCGCCGCCGGCCAGCCGGTTGGCAGCTGGGAGGCATCGAGCAGCAGCAGGGTCGGCTGTCGCCAGGCCCCCAGCCTCTCCGCCCAGCTGCCCCCGCTCCCCGACACCAGGCCCGGGTCGACGGGAAGGGGCGCCAACCAGGCCGGCGCCTGGCGGGTGCAGCGTCCCTCCCCCAGTTCGGCCAGCACCTGCGGCGGAGACCGGTCGGGATCGAGGGGACGCAGGGGCCAGGTGGTGAGGGAGGCGAGGCGAGCCGCGGCCATCCGCAGGCGAGACGCCACCTCCTCCTGCGTCCCGACCCCCGCCAGCACCAGCCCCGCCGCCCGCTGGTCGGGGTCTTGCTGAACTGTCATTGTTGTTCCTCTTCCACGGTCCGGCTCGCTTCTACCATCGTGGTTGTGAGCGTTTGCTGCCGTCCGTGACCACCTTCACGACCGTCGAACGGCAGGAGCGGGCCCCGGTTCCCCCCCCTCCCAACCAGGAGCTGCGGCGGCTGCGCCTGTTCAGCGGCACCTCCAACCCCGATCTGGCCCGGGAGATCGGGGCCTACCTCGGCATCCCCGATGGCCCCCGCGTGATCAAGCGCTTCGCCGACGGTGAGCTCTACATCCAGATCCAGGAATCGATCCGCGGCTGCGATGTATTCCTGGTCCAGCCCACCTGCGCTCCGGTCAACGACCACCTGATGGAGCTTCTGATCATGGTGGATGCCTGCCGGCGGGCCTCCGCCCGCCAGATCACCGCGGTGGTTCCTTACTACGGCTACGCCCGCGCCGATCGCAAGACGGCGGGCCGCGAGTCGATCACCGCCAAGCTTGTCGCCAACCTGCTTGTGAAGTCAGGGGTGGATCGGGTACTGGCGATGGATCTGCACTCCTCCCAGATCCAGGGCTATTTCGACATCCCCTGCGACCACATCTTTGGTTCGCCTGTCTTGGTCGATTACCTCAGCACTCGCAACCTCGGCGAGGTTGTGGTGGTCTCCCCCGACGTCGGCGGTGTGGCGCGGGCCCGCGCCTTCGCCAAACAGATGAATGACGCACCACTGGCGATCATCGACAAACGTCGCTCCGGTCACAACGTGGCCGAGAGCCTCACCGTGATCGGTGATGTTTCGGGAAAGACGGCGGTGCTGATCGACGACATGATCGACACCGGCGGCACGATCTGTCAGGGGGCCAAGCTGTTGCGCCGCTTTGGTGCGGCCCGGGTGCTCTGCTGCGCCACCCATGCCGTGTTCTCCCCTCCCGCGATGGAGCGACTCTCCGAGCCCGAGCTGTTCGAGGAGGTGGTGGTCACCAACAGCATCCCGTTGCCGCCCGACCGCCACTTTCCCCAGCTGCGGGTACTGTCGATCGCCAACATGCTTGGAGAGGCGATCTGGCGCATCCACGAGGAGAGCTCGGTGAGCTCGATGTTCCGCTGACGTCTCCGCCTCTGGCCCCCCTGCCCCGGCGGGCTGTCTTCAAGCGCCATCTTCCCGTCCCCCTCACCCTGGCCCTGACGGCCCTGCTGCACCTGGCGGGCCTGCTGCAGACGCCGGGCCAAGCGCGGGGGGCGGTGGGGGACGGGCCCCGGGGGCGTCTGCCCGAACCCCTCAGCCGACGGGTCGGGGTCTGGCTGACCAACACCCCCAGCCCGCTCTACTACGACGCCACCCGCATTGAAAAGGCGGTCGAGCAGCTCGCCGCCACCGGCTTCAACACCCTCTACCCCAACGTGTGGAGTCGCGGCGCCACCTTCCACCGCAGCCGTTGGGCTCCGATCGAGCCGGCCCTGGCGCAGAGCGCCCCCGATCTCGACCCCATCTGTCGCCTCACCCGAGCCGCCCACCGCCGCGGCATGCAGGTGATCCCCTGGTTTGAGTACGGCTTGATGGAGCCGGGCGATGCCGAGGTGGTGCGCCGGCATCCGGAGTGGATCCTGCGCCGCTCCGATGGCAGCGCCCTTTACGCGATGCACGGGGCCAATCTCAAAACATCGCCGCTGCAGGACCTCCGGGTCTGGCTCAACCCGGCGCACCCCGGGGTACGGGCCCGCTTCATCGGGCTGATCCGCGAAATCGTGCAGCGCTGCGGTGTGGATGGCATTCAGCTCGACGACCACTTCGCCTGGCCAGTGGAGCTGGGCTACGACGATTTCACCCGCGCGCTCTATCGCAACGAAACCGGCCGTGAACCCCCCGCCAACGCCACGGACCGCGGCTGGATGAAGTGGCGCCGCCAGCAGCTCACCTCACTGCTGCGGGAGCTCCGCTCCAGCTTGGAGCAGGCCTCCACCGGCCGCCGCACCGTGATCAGCCTCTCGCCCGGGCCCTTCCGCTTCGCCTACAACCACTGGCTGCAGGACTGGGAGCTCTGGTCCCTCGGGCAGCTGATCGATGATCTGGTGGTGCAGAACTACGCCTACTCCGTGCGCGGCTTTGAGAAGGACCTCAACCAGCCGGCGCTGGTCAAGGCGCGCAGTTGGGGGATCCCGGTGGAGATCGGCATCCTGGCTGGCTTCGGCGGTCGCACCCCCGACATGGCCACCCTGGCGGAAAAGGTTCAGCTGGCCTCCCAGCGCGGCCACGGGGTGATCTACTTCTATTGGGAGGGGCTTTGGGGGCGCTATGCGGGGCCGGAGGGGGGCGAGTACCGGCGCGAGGCCTTCCGCCAGCTGCACCTCCAGGCCTTTCCCCCCGGCAGCCCTGGCCATGGGGGCGCTGCCGGACAGCCCTTCCGCATGCCCCCCCCGCGCCCGCCCGCCACGCTCACCCCGCCGCCGCCCCTGCCCTGAGATCAGGCCGCGACCGACTGCGGGGCCAGGCACTGATCCACCACCTCCCGCGTGTTGGGGGAGAGGGGTGCGGCGGCCAGGCTGCGCAACGCCTCCCGCATCTGGCAGCTGCGGGCGGGCCCGTAGCTGCCCCAGCGGCTGAACACCTTTGCCAGACGGGAGGCGGTGATCGGATTGCGGGCATCCAGCTCGCCGATGCGCTCGGCGAGGAAGCGATAGCCGCTGCCGTCGGGGGCGTGGAACACCGGCGTGTTGCTTGCCAGCCCCCCCAAGACGGCCCGCACCGAGTTGGGAGCGGTGGGATCGAAGCGGGGGTGCTGCAGCAGTCGGGCCACCCGCTGCAAGCCATCGGGGAAGGGAGCGGAGGCCTCCAGGGCAAACCAAGCATCCAGGATCACGGGCCGATGCTCCCAGCGGTCATGGAAGGTCTTGAGGGCCTGGTGCCGCTCCGGCAGGGGATGACACTGCAGTGCCCGCAGGCCTGCCCGGGCCAGGGTCATCGAACCGCTGTCCACGGCGGCCAGGCTGGAGGCGATGGCGGAGCGGTCGGCGGCCGCCACCCGCCAGGACCAGATGGTTGCCGTGAGCCTGCGATCGCCGACGCCCTCGGGCCAGGCCAGCGCCCACTGGGGCCGACAGCGCTCCAGCGCCTCGCGGAGAGGCTCCGCCAGGGCGATGCCAAAGCTGCGCTGCAGCGCCATCAGCGCGGCGAACAACGCGGGGGGATCGGGGTGCGGCGCTGCGTCCTCCAGCTCCGCCAAGCCCGGCAGGGAGAGGAGCACGCTGCGACTGGCCTCCGAGAGGGAGGGGTCGGCAAGAATGCGCCCGAAGGCATCGGTGAGTTCCTCCTCCAGCAGGGCGTCGGGTCGCCCGGCCGCACGGCGCAGCACCGCCCGGCGCATCAGCTCCTGACCGGCGTCCCAGCGGGCGAAGGGATCGCTGTCGGTGGCAAGCAGGTGCACCAGCTCGCCGGTGGGTCGGCCCAGGGCCAGCTTCACCGGCGCCGAGAAATGCCGCAAAACGGAAAGGGCGGGCGGGGGTGCCTGCGCTGGCAGCCCTTCGAGGCGCAGGGTCAGCTCGGGGCGGTCCACCACCAGCAGGTGGGTTCCCTCCCCCCAGCGCCGGGGCAGCAGGGGCAAGGGCACGGGCCGACCCTCCCGGTCGCTTCCCCGCAGGAGCAGGGGGTGGCCCGCCTGATCCACCAGGCCCAGGGCCAAGGGAATCACCAGGGGTTGCTTCTCCGGCTGGCCGGGGGTGGGAGGGGTGTGCTGACGAATCGTCAACGTCAGGCGTCCGTCCCGCTGATTCCAGCGGCGGAGGATGCGCAGCTCCGGCGTGCCGGCCTGGTGATACCAGCGGCGGAATTCGGCGAAGTCGAAGGGGGGAGGCGCCAGGCGGCCGTCCAGACCCTCCTCGGCCCAGCGGGCCTCGGCGGCTTCACGCATGGCGGTGAGGAAGTCGTCGCAGGTGGCCGCGGTGCCGTCGAAGCGGCGCACGTAGATCGCGATCCCGGCCTGAAACGTCTCCTCTCCGATCAATGTGTGCAGGGCTCGAATCACCTCAGAGCCCTTCTCATAAATCGTCGTGGTGTAAAAATTGTCGATCGCTTCATAGCGATCCGGCTGAACGGGGTGAGCGGTTGGACCGGCATCCTCCCGGAACTGCGTGTTGCGCAGCATCGCCACATTCTCGATGCGATGCAGGGCTTGGCCATGCTGATCGGCCGTGAAGCACTGATCGCGGAATACGGTCAGCCCTTCCTTGAGGGAAAGCTGGAACCAGTCGCGACAGGTGATGCGATTGCCGGTCCAATTATGAAAATATTCGTGGGCAATCACGCTTTCACTGCGCTCGAGTTCGGCATCTGTGGCCGTGGCGGCATCGGCGAGCACCAGCTTGGAATTGAAGATATTGAGGCTCTTATTCTCCATCGCGCCCATATTGAAATGGCGCACAGCAACGATATTGAACTCGTCCAGGTCGTACTCCAGGCCGTATACTTTTTCTTCCCACTCCATGCAGCGCTTCAGTGAAGCCATCGCATGGGCGGTGTAGGGGGCATCGCCCGGCTCCACATGGATGCGCAGCGCGACGCGGCGGCCACTGGCGGTGGTGAAGGTGTCTGACACCTCCTCCAGGGGGCCGGCCACCAGGGCGAAGAGGTAGGACGGCTTGGGGTGGGGATCATCCCAGAGGGCATAGTGCCGACCCGCTTCGAGCTCGCCGCGCTCCAGACAGTTGCCGTTGCAGAGCAGCACCGGACAGGTGGCGCGGTCGGCCTCCAGACGCACCCGGAAGCGGCTGAGCAGATCGGGGCGGTCGGGATGCCAGGTGATGCGACGAAACCCCTCCGCCTCGCACTGGGTGGTGAACAGCCCCCCGCTGACGTACAGCCCCTCGAGGGTGGTGTTGTGATGCGGCTCGATCCGCACGGCGCTGGCGACCACGAAGGAACGCTCCGGTGGCGCGTGGATCACCAGGCGATCGGCCTCGATGGTGAAGGCCTCGGGGCCAAGCTCCTCCCCATCAAGCGCCAGAGCCTCGGTTTCGAGATCGACCCCCATCAGCTCCAGGGGCCCTGGCGGTGTGCGTCCGTCCGGACCCTCGGCCGCCGGGTTGGGGGTGAAGGCCAGCCTGGCCTCAACGCGGGCGTGGTCGTGAAAGAGGCGCACCGTGAGATCGGTGCGCTCCAGCAGGTAGGGCGAGGGTCGGTAGTCGGCGAGATGGACAGGGGCCATCAGGATGGGGAGGTGCGCCGAAGGGGGCTTGCGATCACTTGGCGCCGGGAGCCTTGGCGCCGGTGGGGGTGAGCGCTTTGCGGATCTGGGGCAGCAGGGTGTCGTATTCCTTGCGCCAGTCCGCCGGCAGCTTGGTGCCGCAGAAACGGTCGGAGCGCAGCAACGATTCGGCAACCGTGGCGTTGATGATCTGATCGCGGGTGAGGGGGTTGGGGGAGCCGGCGAGACGGCTGCCGTGCTTCTCGGTCAGAACCGAGGCCACCATCGAGACGCTGCCATCCAGGGCGGCCTTGAAGGGAACCTTCTGTTGGGAGAGGGCGCAGAGGTTGATCGCCGACATCGTCATGTAGGTGTTCACCTCCTCCACCGTGGCGGGCTTGCCGGTGACGGCCCCGGCTGGGGCAGCGGCTGGCGCCTGCTGGGCGGAGACGGAGAGGGGGAGCAGCAGGGGGGTGGCCAGCAGGAGCAGACCGGCAAGGTGCCCGAAGCGGACGGGGTGGGGAGGCTTCATTCCCGGGGAGAATTTTGGGCAGCATAGGCCAGCCCGGCACACGCAAAAGCACCGCCAAATCAAGACAAACCCAGCTCGTATGGCTGGCAAAGCGGCAAGGGGGCGTAGAAAATTCGAGGCAAAAGGCGGGAATTGATTCCTGATTGACAACTGTCCACTTCGATTGACAACTGCACCCTTTGCACCCGGACCGTGGCGGCGCAGCTGCCTCGATTTCAGATCAGGTGGGCGGGAGGCGAGATGGGGGGGTCGACCCGGCTCTCGTGATGGACCTCCGCCAGTTCGAGCACGCCATCGCGCCAGGAATAGATGGAGCGCGCCCGCAAGCGGTCCTGGTCCACCAGCCGGATGTGTTCGACGATGTCCCACTCCAGATAGTGGGACTCGAAGATCACCTCGTGTTCGTCCACCTGGCGGATGCGGCTCTTGGTGGGCGATCCGCACAGGTAGCCGCGGCTGCGGCGCAGCTGGTGGCCGCACAGATAGGCCTCCATCGTGCCTTCCGGCACGAAACGCGGCTTGCGCTCAAAGAAACCGTGGTCTTGCTCCGGCCACCAGGTGAAGCGATAGCCCGCCTCCCCCTCCACCGGTTCATGAAACAGCTCCACCTTCAGGAACATGTCCACCCGCAGCACCTCGTCGTCGGCGAAGAAGTAGAGGCGGCGGGAGCGCCAGACGCCGAGGTTGCGGGAGAACCAGCGGCGCAGGCTGGTGTCCATACGGATGCGACTCTCCTGGGGCTTGGCGGCGGCAGTGGCCGGCACGAACACCGGCACCCGGGCAATCGTGAGCCTCTCGGGCCTGGCCGGGGAGTCTGGCGAGGGAGGGGAATCGGGAACGGCGGGGTCTTGCATGGCGGCGGGGCCTGTGGATCCCGGAACTCCTCCCCCCTTCTTAGCGGGAACGACGTCGCCTCGCCCGCCCCCATAAGGTCTCGCCCGCCCCCATAAGGTGAGGAGTGTTGTCGCGCCGTCGCCGGTGCCCGAAGCGGGGGAACCGCCCCAAACCAGCCGCAAGTCCCGCCCGGCCGGCCCCCGATCCGCGGAGGGAGTGTCGCGCCAGCGGCTGGATCTGTTGTTGCTGGCCGGCTCCCGCCACCTGGGCAGCCCGGACCTGCGGGCCCTGCTCAGTTTCCTCCGGCAGGAGGACTTCGGCTTCGAGGTGCATCTGGAGATCGCGGATCCGGCCCGCCATCCGGAGCTGCTGGAGCTGCACCGGCTCGTGGCGACCCCCGCTCTGGTGAAACTCTCGCCCCTGCCCAAGCAGGTTTTCGCCGGCAACAGCCTGACGATGCAGCTGCGCAACTGGCTGCCGCGCTGGCAGCAAATGGGGGTGGTGACCTCCCTGGGGCTGAGCCTGCGTCCGTCGGAGATCGACGGCAGCCGCAGCCGGCGGGAGGTTCAGCTGGAGGATCAGCTGCTGGTGCTCCGTCAGGAAAACGAGACGCTGATCGAGAGGTTGGGGGTGCAGGAGCGCCTGCTGCGCATGGTGGCCCACGAGCTGCGAACCCCGCTCACAGCGGCCAAGCTCGCCCTGCAGAGCCACAACCTCGGCCAGATCGACGAACTCCGCTTCCGCGACGTGCTGGAGCGACGGTTGAAGGACATCGAGGAGCTTTCGAGCGATCTGTTGGAGGTGGGCACCACCCGCTGGGAGGCCCTGTTCAATCCCCAGCGCCTGGATCTCGGTCAGGTGGTGGCTGAGGCGATCCTGGAGCTGGAGAAGCTGTGGGTGGGCCGGGATCTGGAGCTGGTCACAGACATCCCCGCCGACCTGCCCGAGGTTTATGCGGATCAGCGGCGCATGCGCCAGGTGCTGCTCAACCTGCTGGAGAACGCGCTGAAGTACACGCCCGAGGGCGGACGGGTCACCTTGACACTGCTGCACCGCACCAGCCAGTGGCTGCAGGCGAGCATCTGCGACAGCGGCCCGGGCATCCCCACCTCCGAGCAGCAACGGATCTTCCAGGACCGGGTGCGGCTGCCCCAGACCTCCGGCAGCACATCGGGCTACGGGGTGGGCCTGGCGGTCTGCCGACGCATCGCCGAAGTGCACGGGGGCCGGATCTGGGTGGTGTCGGAGCCAGGCGAGGGGGCCTGCTTCCACTTCACCGTTCCCGTCTGGTGTGGGCAGAGCGCCCCCGAGCCCCCTCCGCCGAGCCCCGCGGCTCCACCCCCGTTCCTTGACGAAGGGTCCCCCTGACCCGTAGCTTCCAGCTCTACAGCCAGCCGGCTGCGGCCTCGCCCCCATCGTCTAGAGGCCTAGGACACCTCCCTTTCACGGAGGCGACAGGGGTTCGAATCCCCTTGGGGGTATATCCAATCAACGGGTTCTCTCTTGCGCGAGCGACCCAATGACTCACGGTTCTGCCTGAGCGCGGGAAGTCAGCACGACCCGCACCATTTCATCCTGTAACAATCAATTCTTGGTCAGCTTCCCCACACCGGCACTCCCGGGAGCCCGCCGGCGGCTGGCTACGTACAGCCGACTCAGGTTCCCTCGGCCAGAGCGCGTCGCATGGCTTCTTGCTGGACGCCGCGAAGGTTGCTGGCCAGATCATCCTTGAGGCGCTGCTCGATCAGCCCGATGGGCATCCCCGGCTTGCCCTGCACGGTGAGGTCGTAGAGCAGCCAGCTGCTGGTGCCGTCCGCACCGATCGACCAGGTGCCCTGGAAGCAGCGGAAGTCACCATCCAGCATGCGGAACCGCAGCAGGCCCTGTTCCCTCTCCTCGCAGAGCTCGAGCTGGACGCGGGCGCTGAAGCGCAAACCGCAGAACTGCTGGGTGCCCACCTGTTCGAGGCAGACCCGGTTCTGGCGGCGCCAGAGCTGGCGGGATGCCGCCAGGTTGGGGATGAAATGCTGCAAATTCTCATAGTCCGTCAGCACGGACCAGAGCCAGTCGGGATGAAGCTCCAAGCGGAGCTGGGCCGCGAGGCGGCGGGCCCCCTGGGGGAGGCGCTCCATCACCTGATGGATGGTGTCGAGGCTGCAGGCGCCGGTGGCGCTGGCAGGAAACGCAATGGAGTCTGCGTCGGCTGATTGAGGGAAGGGAGCCAGGAGCTGGGCCAAGTCGGGGCGGAGCTGGAGCCGGGCCGGGGTGGCGGTCGCGGAGGCGATCTCTCAAACCTAGCGGCTGTGGCGAAGGAGTGCGGAGCGGGGCGGAGACTGACCGAGGGAAAGGTTCCCTATGATCAGCGCGATTTTTGCGGGCCGCTCCAGATGCGCGTATCCACCGGCAGTGCCATTCAGTCCGACGACCGCATGTTCACCGTGGTGATCGAGGCGTTCGGCGTCGGCCGCCAGCGCCGGGCCGAGCGACGTGTCACCGTCCCCTTTGCCCAATTGCAGTCCCTGATGCAGACGGTGGCTCTCAAGGGTGGTCGGATCAGGGTGGTGAGCGCCGATGCCGTCGGACCAGAGGCCCCCGCTGGAGCCCCTGCCGATCCATCCCCCGACGCCTCTGCCGCTGATCCCGCACCGGTCGCCCCCGAACCCGCCGCCAAACCCGCTGCTGTGAGCCACGCTGAAGTCCCCGTCAACACCTACAAGCCCAAGGACCCCTTCCTCGGCACCGTCCTCGACAACTACAGCCTCGTCGGGGAGGGCGCCATCGGGACCGTCAACCACATCACCTTTGATCTCAGCGAAGGCGATCCCCAGCTCCGCTACGTCGAAGGGCAGAGCATCGGCATCATTCCCGAGGGACAGGATGCCAACGGCAAGCCCCACAAGCTTCGCCTTTACTCGATCGCCAGCACCCGCCATGGCGACAATCTGGAGGGGCGAACGGTCTCCCTCTGCGTGCGCCAGCTCCAGTACGAGAAGGATGGCCAGACCATCAACGGCGTGTGCTCCACCTACCTCTGCGGCATCGAGAAGGGCACCAAGGTGAAGATCACCGGTCCGGTGGGCAAGGAGATGCTGCTGCCCCCCGACGAAGACGCCACGGTGATCATGCTGGCCACCGGCACCGGCATTGCTCCGATGCGCACCTACCTGCGCCGCATGTTTGAGCCGGGCGAGCGGGCCAAGAATCCCGAGTACCAGTTCCGCGGACTGGCCTGGCTGTTCATGGGCGCTCCGAAAACCCCCAACCTCCTCTACGACGACGACTTCCGTCGCTACGAAGCCGAATTCCCGGAGAACTTCCGGTACACCACGGCGATCAGCCGCGAGCAGGAGAACGCCAAAGGCGGCCGCATGTACATCCAGGATCGGGTGCTGGAGCATGCCGATGAGATCTTCTCCCTGATCGAGAATCCCAAGACCCACGTGTACATGTGCGGTCTGCGCGGCATGGAGCCCGGCATCGATGAAGCGATGACCGCCGCCGCCTCCGCCAAGGGCCTCGATTGGGCCGCCCTGCGTCCCCAACTCAAGAAGGCTGAGCGCTGGCACGTCGAGACCTATTGATCTGCAGGGTGGGGGGTCGGCAAACCCACACACGCCCCCCGCAGATGGGTCTGGAGGCAGCGCAAGGCAGCTGCCTCCGTTAAACCAGAGAGATCCGCGACCGGCGCAGCATGACCTCCATCCTCACGAACCCCCTCCGGGTGGGGCTTCGTCAGGAGCGGGTGATTCCACCCCAGTGCCTGGTGATCTTCGGGGCCAGCGGTGATCTCACCCACCGCAAGCTGGTTCCCGCCCTGTTCGAGCTGTTTCGGCAGCGGCGCCTGCCCAGCGAATTCTCGATCCTCGGCTGCGCCCGCCGCCCCTGGAGCGACGAGGAATTCCGCCAGAAGATGGCCGATTCCCTCGCCTCCGAGGTGGCAGACCATCCCAGCGCCTGGGAGCAGTTCAGCCAGGGCCTGTTCTACGAGCCGGTCGACCTGCAGCAGACCGAGCATGTGGTGCGGCTCGGCCATCGCCTTGACGCCCTCGATCGGTTGCGGGCCACCCGTGGCAACCGCACCTTCTACCTGTCGGTGTCGCCGGAGTTCTACGGCAGCGGTTGCCGCGCCCTGGCGGCGGCGGGATTGCTGGCGGAAGCCGAGCGCAGCCGCGTGGTGATCGAGAAGCCGTTCGGGCGCGACTACGGCAGCGCCCAGTCGCTCAACCGAGTGGTGCAGGCCTGCGCCAAGGAGAGCCAGGTGTTCCGCATCGACCATTACCTCGGCAAGGAGACGGTCCAGAACATTCTGGTGATGCGTTTCGCGAATACGATTTTCGAGCCGATCTGGAACCGCAATTACATCGCCAACGTTCAGATCACCGCCGCCGAGACGGTGGGGGTGGAGGAGCGAGCCGGCTATTACGAGGGTTCCGGTGCGCTGCGCGACATGGTGCAGAACCACCTCACCCAGATCCTGGCTCTCACAACGATGGAGCCCCCGGGGCGCTTTGATCCGGAGGCGATCCGCAACGAGAAGGCCAAGGTGTTGCAGGCCGCCCACCTGGCCGATGAGGACGAGCCCTGGAAGTGCTGCGTGCGCGGTCAGTACGGCGCAGGCGGCACGAGGGCCCAGCCGCTCTCGGGCTACCGGCAGGAGCCCGGTGTGAATGCGAACAGCACCACGGAAACCTACGTGGCGATGAAGCTGTTCATCAACAACTGGCGCTGGCAGGGCGTGCCCTTCTATCTGCGCACGGGCAAGCGTCTGCCGAAAAGGATCAGCGAGGTGGTGCTCACCTTTCGCGAGGCACCGGTCCATCTGTTCGACGCAGCGGGCGGTTCTCCCACCCCCAACCAGTTGATCCTGCGCATCCAGCCGGACGAGGGAGCGGAGATCCGTTTCGAGGTGAAGGCGCCGGGCTCCGGCATGCGCAGTCGCCCGGTGGACATGGCCTTTTCCTACGACGATTCGTTCGGGGAACCCTCCGATGAGGGCTATGTGCGGCTGTTGGCCGATGCCATGCTCGGCGATCCCACCCTGTTCACCCGCAGCGACGAGGTGGAGGCGGCCTGGCGGCTTTACACGCCGCTGCTGGAGCTGATCGAGGAGGCTCCCTGGCAGCTTCCGGTCCATCCCTACGAAGCCCGCACCTGGGGCCCGGCCGCCGCCGACAACCTCCTGGCCGAGGAAAACCTGCTGTGGCGTCGGCCCTGATCCGTCGCCCCGCTCCCCGCTTTCTTTCCCCCCCTTCCCCTCCGCCATGGCCGCCCAGCTCACCCTCCAGGCTCCCCTGGAGCTCCCGCCCAGCGAGGTCTCCCCCTACCTCGAGCAGCTTTGGCGGGAGGGTCTGGAGAACTCCACCGGCGCCGCCACATTCACCCTGCTGGTGTGGGAGCCCTCCTGGCTCGAGCAGCAGCTGGTGCGCATCGGCCGGGTTGATGGCCCGATCCGGGGACTGGACCGGGATGACGTGATCGAGGCGGCACGGGATCTGACGGCGGCCTGCGGCCTGCCTCCCAGCACGGCACCGATGGACCCGCGTCTGGTGTGGAAGCTGGGGGAGATCGGGGGCGATCACAAGGCCGCCGACCAGCGCGGTCAGTTCGTGGAGAGCGCCATCAGTGTCCACATGCCCCGCAGGCTGATCACCCTCGCCCCCACCCTGGCGGGCGACCAGCCCCTGGAGACGATGGTGGCCGCCTACTGCCCCCTGCCCGAGGAGGGCGGAGCCGGTGCAGCCTGTGGCGATGCCATCGTGTTGCGCGGAGGCTTGGGTGCCCTGAGACAGGCGGACGACCTGGTGTGCACCTTGGTGAGCGACGACCTTCCCTGCTGGGTGTGGTGGAACAGCAGCCTGGATGAACCGGCCGAGATTCTCGAGGCGATCGCTCCGCCCCCCCGCCGTTTGGTGGTGGATTCCTCCCTCGGGCAGCCCAGCCGCTGCATCGACGTTTTGGTGGAGCGGATCGGGACGGGCCAGGCGGTGAACGATCTCAACTGGCTGCGGCTGCGCAGCTGGCGGGAATCCCTGGCGATGGTCTTCGACCCCCCCTCCCGCCGGGATGCGCTGCAGCATGTGGTGCAGCTCGACCTCGACGTGGAGGGGGATCATCCGGTGAAGGGCCTGCTGCTGGCGGCCTGGATCGCCAATCGGTTGGGCTGGCACCTGGTGAGCAGCGACTGGACCGCCTCAGATGGCCCGGGTCAGGGCATCGCCGCGGAGTTTCAGCGCACCGATGGCATCACCGTTCGCTTTCAACTGATGCCCGTGCCGATCGGCGCCCCCAAGGCCCATCCCGGCGCGATCGTGGGGTTGCGGTTGATCTGCCAGCCCGCGCAGCGCCCCCCGCTGTGCGTGATTCTCTGCTCGGAATCCGGGGGGTGCATGCGGCTCGAATCGGGCGGGATGGCGGCGATGGAACTGCTGGAGGAGGTGGTGCCGCTTCCGGAGGAACGGGAGGAGCAGGAGCTGGCGCGGCTGCTGAGCGGTGGCCATGACTCCACCAACCCGCTGCTGGAGTCGGCGGCTCCCCTGGCCGCCGCTCTCCTGCCCCGCTGAGGCCGCCCTCCCTTGAGCTGCCTGATCGCCGCCCCCTGCAGCGGCAGTGGCAAAACCCTGCTCAGCCTCTGCCTGGCCGCCCTGGCGCGGCGGCGTGGTGAGAGTGTGCAGCTGTTCAAGGTGGGGCCCGACTACCTCGATCCGCAGCTGCTCGCCGCGGTGGCGAATCAGCCCTGCCGCAACCTTGATCCGCTGCTCTGCGGCGAGGAGTGGGTGGTGCGCAGCTTCCAGGGTTACGGCAGCCGGGCGCAACGGGTGCTGGTGGAGGGGGTGATGGGCCTGTTTGACGGGCGCGGCCCGAGCAGCGAAGGCAGCAGCGCCGCGGTGGCGGCCCTCCTCGATCTGCCGGTGATCTTGGTGGTGGAGGCGTCGCGGCAGGCGGGTTCCCTGGCGGCCTTGGTAAGAGGCTTCCGCGACCATGGTCCGCCCTGGATCCGTCTGGCGGGGGTGGTGCTGAACCGGGTGTCGACGCCGCGACACCTCGCCTTGCTGCGCGAAGCCCTGGCGGCGATCGAGGTTCCGTTGCTCGGCGCCCTTCCCCCCCATCCGGCCCTGGAGCTTCCCTCCCGCCATCTCGGCCTCCATCCCCCCCACGAGCTCGCCGACCTGGCGGAGCGGCAGGGGATGTGGGCGGAGCTGGCGGAGCGCCATCTCGATCTTTCCCGCCTCTGGCCCCTGCTGGCTCCGCCGCCCCCGCCGGCGGACGGTCTCGACCCGATTCGTTGGCGCTTGGCCAGCGGGGTTGCCGGGGACGGCTCGGCCCCGCCCGCCGTGGTGAGGCCGGTGGCGGTGGCCCGGGACGAGGCCTTTCACTTCCTCTACCCGGAGGCTGAGGAGCTGCTCCAGGCCCTGGGCCTGGATCCGCACCCCTGGAGCCCCCTGGCCGATGAGCCCCTGCCGGTCGGCAGCTGCGCCGTGCTGCTGCCCGGCGGCTATCCGGAACTCCACGCCGCCACCCTCTCGGCCAGCCAGCGCAGCCTGGAGGCATTGCGGCGGGGAGCGGCGGAGGGCTTGCCGATCGTGGCCGAGTGCGGCGGTCTGCTGCTGCTCGGCGACAGCCTGGCGGACAGCGAGGGGGTGAGCCACCGGATGGCCGGCGTTCTGCCCTTCAGCGCCCGCCGCGGACCGCTGAGCCTGGGCTACCGCGAGGCGGTGGCGGACCAGAACGGGCTGCTGGTGCGGCGGGGGGAGCGGCTGACGGGTCACGAATTTCATCGCTGGCAGATCGAACCCCTGCCCGGGGCGGTTCGTTCGCTGGCTGCGCGGCCAGGTTTGTGGCAGGTTGAAGGCTGGGGATGCCCAAGGAGGAGCGAGGGATGGACCGCAGCGAACGTTCACGCGAGCTGGCTACACCTCCATTGGGCTGGCTGGCCGGCGATTCCCTCCCGTCTGGCCGCGTCGAGCGGGCCCGGCGTGCCGCCGTCGCCCAGCGCCGCTTCCTTCCCCCCCGCGAGCCGAGCCGCCAGGCTTCCCCCCTCCAGCGCTGGCGGCTGACGGTGCAAGGCGAGGTGCAGGGGGTGGGCTATCGGGCGGCCACCCAGCAACGCGCCAACGAGCAGGGTCTCAGCGGCTGGGTGCGCAACCGCAGTGATGGCAGCGTGGAACTGGAGGCCGAGGGGGGCCTCCAGGCTTTGCACGATTTACGGCTCTGGTGCGAGAAGGGGCCTCCCCTGGCGCGGGTGTTGCGGGTCACCAGCAGTGAGGTTCCCCCCACGGGCTCCGATTGGTTTGAGATCCTGCCCTGAAGATGAGCGGATGATGGCGCCAGGATTGATCAGCGAGCTGGTGGGATTGGGGTTGGCGGTGGCCTTCAGCCCTGTGCACATCGCCCTGCTGTTGTTGTTGCTGCTGGGGCCAAACCCGCTGCAGCGGGGGGGCAGCCTCGTGCTGGTCTGGCTGGCGGCCTCCGCCCTGATGTTGCTGATGCTGCTGGGGGTGGGGCACGGCCTGCTCCTGTCGATGGAGAAGGGAAGCGAGTTCCGCACCGGCCTGGATCTGCTGGCGGGAGGGGGTCTGCTGGCGCTGGGGCTGCGCGAACTGTGGGCGGTGCGTGCCGAGGGAGAGGAGCCACCAGCCTGGAGCCGCCAGCTGGACCGCTTCGGGACGATGCCACTGCTGCCCTTGCTGGCGCTGAGCGTGCTGCTGCAATGGTTCAGCCCGGACGACCTGTTCCTCTACGCCAGGGCGGGTGCCACTGTGCTGGCGGCGGGGCTGGGGCGCGGCCGCGAAGTGCTGGTCGGGTGCGGCTTTTGTTTGACCACAGGCCTGTTTCTGCTCCTGCCGTTGGGGGCCTTCCTGGGGCTGGGGCGGGAGCGGGTGGTGCCGGCCCTGCAAGCCTGCCGGGAGTGGCTGCTGGCGCGAGGGGACCTGCTGGTCGCCCTGGTCAGCCTTGGGCTGGCGGTGTATCTGGGGGTGCAGGGTGTGGAGGGGCTGCGGCTCCGTTGATTTCGTGGTCGAACCAGACCTGCAGGGCGCTGTGGAGCTCCTGGATCGGCTTCAACGGTTCGAGATCGCGGCGGATCACCAGGCCGAGGCGCGCCTCGTGGGGCAGGGGCAGAGGGAGGGCTTGCCAGTCGTTGCGCTGGAGCAGGTCGAGGGGAGTGCCGGGGCGGATGGTGCGGCGATCGTTGAGGGGATCGTCCCACTTGCCGCCGTCGTGGCGTTCGAGGTTGAGGAGCTGGTTGGCCAGGCCGAGGCGCTGGAGCAGAGCCTGCCGCTGGGGTTGGCAGTGGGCGGGGAGGGCCAGGCATGGGCAGGAGCGCAGGGCGGAGCCGTCGACGCCATCCAGCCCTGCCCGGGCTACCAGCGGATGGTCCCCATGGGCCAGCAGTTGGAGCGGCAGGGTGGCGATCTCCAACACCTGCCAGCTGGTGGCGCCATCGAGGTTCAACTCCTCGCAAAAGCTGCAGAGCCAGGCGTCGGTGACCCGTTGCTCCAGCAGCTCCAGGGGCCGCCGGGTTGCGAAGTGACGCTGTCCGCCACTGATCCAGGCGGGGTGAGGAGGAGCTTGCAGGCGCTCGGCGAGGTCGGCGGAGACCTCCAAGCGAAGGGGCAGATACCCGGCAAGCCGGTAGCGCTGGTGCAAGTGGCGCTCCGCGAGCAGCATCTCCGTGTCGCCGTAGAGGGTCCAGAGGCCGGAGCGCTTGCGCAGCAACAGGCCGAGGTTCACGGCACAGGTTTCGGCTTTGCGACTCACCGTGCTGGGATTGCACTGCAGGCGCTGAGCGACGTCCCGCCCGGATCCCAGCCAGCAGAGATGGTCAAGAACAATCAACCCGTCCGGCCTCGGGAGCGGCATCTGCCCGAGCAGTGAGCCATCCCCCGATGACGTACGCAAGTGGCTAGAGGACTTACCCGCCCCGGCCATAGAAAGCTGAAATTGATAGTGGGGAGAGATTAGGAGCTGCTCTCTGAAACTGGGTGAAACTTCACGACCCAACACAGGCGCAAACGCGGCAAAGGCGGGTTGCAGATAATGCGGAAAACGCATAATTGCCAGCGAGGACAATGGCAACCGCAGCGTCTGGACCGCCCTATCGCGGGGATGGCCCGGCGGGCGGGGGGGTCGTGTCGGCATTCCCGGGGGCTGGCGCTGGCGGACCATCGGACTGCCCCTCAGCCTCCAGGATCCGCTGCAGGTACTTCGCGTCGTGCAGTTTTTCGTGGTGCGAGCGGCTGAACAGGGAGGGGGGGAGGGACGGGAGCGGCAAGGCCGCTTGGGCTTTGTCTTCTTCGTTTTGCTTCCCTGGCGAGCCGGGGCCCCGGAGTCGGAAGCAGAGTGCCGTCAGGCCAAGGGCGGCCAGCAGGAGCGCCGCCATGGTTCCCGGGAGCGCCTGGCCCACCTCCGGGGAGGCCTTGGGGGGAGGGAGCGGCGAGGCGGTGAGCATCGCGGCGGGGATGGCGAGGGCGGTCCCGGTGGAAGCAGGCTCGGGCATGGTCCACACGGGACATAAATGGCACAGTAACTGCCGGGGGGATTTGTTCCAGGCCCTGAAAAGAGTCTGAACAGTATTCAGGCTTCCCTCAGCCTGCCAATCCCTTTCTGACCAATTCTGCTGTGTGTGCATCTCAGGCTGGGAGTTCACAGCTTGGCAAGCACAAAGTCCTGAAGGTTGACGACAATTGTGCAAGGGCATCGAAACCTTGCCGGAACGAGGCTGGAATCGACCGCGACTCGCGAGGCCGGGCAGCCGCTTGTCAGCCGGCCACCCGATTGGCTTCTCTTCAACGCATGGGGTCGGGAGGGTTGGCGGGGGCTTCGTCCCGCAACCAGCGGCTCCAGAGTTCGCGCTCGGCGGCGCTGCCGGCGCCGGCCACCATCGACACGGCTTGGCTGGCCCGGCTCACGGCCACGTAGACGAGCTGCCGGCGCAATTCCTCCTCGGCGGGCCAGAACACATCGGCGTCGATGAACACCTCCGCGAAGGTGCTGCCCTGGCTGCGGTGCACCGTCAGCACGGCGGCGGGTCCGAGGGAGGCGAAGGCGTCCCGCAGCAGGAAGAAGCGACGCCAGAGGGCACGGGCCTCCGGTTTGGCCGCTTCGCGGGCCTGTTGGCGCAGGCGCTGCAACACCGCGTCGAGGGACTGGCGGGCGGCCGAGCCGATCGGAGGCAGCAGGCGCAGGGCCAGCTGGGTCTCGCCCGCCTCGACGGTGGCCGTGAGGGTGTCGATGGGCAGGGCGTCCGCCACACCGAATTCCGCCAGGTCGCATCGCTCCGGGGCCACGTCGCGCACCACCAGCTCCCGATTGGAGCCCAGCACCAGGTCGGGTTCCTCCGCCGCCTCCCCCCCCTCGCGGCAGGCCGGCGCCATCACAGCTGCCCGGCTGATCAGCACCTCGCCGGGCAGCACCGGCAGCTGATCGGCCATCTCGCCGTGCAGGGCGCGGCGGGCGAGGGGCACCAGCCGCTCCAGCGAACGGTTGGTGTAGCAGAGAATGCGGGCCAGATCGGGTTGGTCGGCCTCGGCGCTGCGCCGCAGGGCGTCCTGGGCGGCGCGAAGCCAGGCCTGGCGATCGAGCAGGGCCACCAGGCCGGTGGCCTCCCGCAGCGGCGGCAGGCGGGGGGGCTGCCGGCAGGGCAGGTCGCCCTGGCGCAGACCGGTCGCCAGGCGCAGCACCGGACCTTGGTGACGCACCACTTGGGTGAGGGCACAGTGGTAGGCGCGCTGCAGGGCGAAGACGGCGCTGCGAGACTCCCCCACGGGCGGCAACTGGGCCGGATCGCCAACGAACACGAGCCGGGTGGCGAAGGGGTGGGCGCAGCGGAGGGTGATCTCCAGCAGGTTGCCATCCACCATCGAGGCCTCATCCACCAACACCAGACCCAGGTGTTCCAGGGCGAAGGCGGTTTGCTCGGTCTCCTCGCAGCGTTCGAGGTCGCGCTCCCGCCGCAGCTTGAGCCTGAGCAACCGATGGATCGTGGAGGGGTACCAGGGGGGATGGAGGCCGGCCAGCTCCAGCTGGCGCCGCAGCACCCCCACCGCCTTGTGGGTGGGGGCGACGACGGTCCAGCAGAGGCCGGCGCGGTCGACGTGCTCCAGCAGGCGGGAGGAAAGGAAGGTTTTGCCGGTGCCCGCATAGCCGCGGAGCACGAACGGGGTGCCCGAGGCCGGGGTTTCGAGCCAGGAGAGGAAGGCGCGCTCGGCGGCTTCCTGATCCGGGGTGAGGGGGGGGCGGTTCAGGGGGCGGCGCCGGGGAGGAGGCCGAACAGCCCCCACTGCTGGGCCAGATGGAGGGGGGAGCCCACCAGGGCGAGACCGGTGAGGGCCACCAACGGCCCCAGCAGGCTGCCCACCAGCACCTCGGAGCGGGTGTGGCCGAGGTTTTCCTTCAGGGGCGCCAGGCTGGTGTCGCTTCGCTCGGGAGTTTCCCAGAGGCGATCCGGCAGGCCGTTGAGCCGTTGGGCTGTGAGGCCCGCGGCGCGGCGCACGCCACTGGCGTCGTAGAGCACTACGAAGGAGAGGGCGGCGGCGAGGGCGAAGAGGGGGGACTGGAAGCTTTCGCTCCAACCGATCGCGGCCGTGGTGCCGGTCATCAGGGCGGAATGGCTGGAGGGCATGCCACCGGTTTCAAACAGCACCGCCGGCCGCCAGCGCCGGTGGCGCACCAGCTCGACCGCCAATTTGGAGAGTTGCGCCAGCCCGCAGGCGGCCAGGCCCCACCAGAGCACCGCGTTGTCGAACAGATCGCGGAGCATCAACAGAACATGGCCGGAATCGGGGGCGGCGGGAAGGCTCATCGGTCGCGGCTGGTGATGTAGTCGGCCAGGGCCAGCAGCGGAGCGGCGCGGCCGCCGTGCTCGCCGGAAGACCAAGGAGCAAGGGCCTGCTTGGCTTCTGCCACCAGCGCCTCGGCGCGGCGGCGCGATTCCTCCAGGCCCAGCAGTTTCGGGTAGGTGGTTTTGTCGGCGGCGAGGTCTTTGCCGGCGGTTTTGCCGAGCACCTCGCTGCTCGCGGTGACATCGAGGATGTCGTCGATGATCTGGAAGGCCAGGCCGATGCCGCGGGCGTAGGTGCGCAAGGCGGTGAGCAGGGATTCGGGGGCGCCGGCCAGCAGGGCTCCGCTGAGCACGCTGGCCCGCAGCAGGGCGCCGGTTTTGTGGAGGTGGATGTATTCGAGCGTGTCGAGGTCGACCGGCTTGCCCTCGCACTCCAGATCGACCACCTGGCCGCCCACAAGGCCGGGGGCGCCGGAGGCCAGGCTGAGCTCGACGATCACCGCCAGCAGCCGTTCGGCGGGGAGGTCTGGGCTGCGCAGGGCCACCATCTCGAAGGCGCGGGTGAGCAGGGCATCACCGGCGAGGATGGCGTTGGCTTCGCCGAAAACCTTGTGGTTGGTGGGGCGACCGCGGCGCAGGTCGTCGTTGTCCATGGCCGGCAGGTCGTCGTGGATCAACGACATTGTGTGGATCATCTCGAGCGCCACGGCCGTGGGGAGCGCCAGAGCGGCGTCACCGCCGGCCAGTTCGCAGGCGGCCAGGCAGAGGATGGGGCGAAGCCGCTTGCCGCCGGCGAGGAGGGAGTAGCGCATCGCCTCGCGCAGGGATTCCGGTCGTTCGGGGGCGAGGGAGGCATCGAGGGCGGCCTCCACGCGAAGGCGGCCGGCCTCGAGGTAGGCGGCGAAATCAAAGGGCGTGCTGACCGCCGCTGTCATGACTCGTCCGGTGCTGCGCGGGATTCTCTCATCCGGGCCCGGTGGCCCGCGCTCAGGGGATGAGGTGGGCGAGGGGGGAGGCGTCAGCGCCGTGACGCCGACACCAGGCCACCACGGTGTTCACCAGCAGCATGGCGACGGTCATGGGGCCGACGCCGCCGGGAACGGGGGAGATGGCGGCTGCGAGCGGTTCCACCTCCTCAAAGCGCACGTCGCCGCAGAGTCCGCCTTCCGGCCGGCGATGGATGCCCACGTCCACCACCACCGCGCCGGGGCGGACGTGCTCGGCGCCGATCATGCGGGGGCGGCCGGCGGCGACCACCAGCACCTCAGCCTGGCGGGTGAGCTCCGCCAGATCCCGGGTGCGGGAATGGGCGACGCTCACCGTGGCGTTGGCGGCCTGGAGCATCAGCGCCATCGGTTGCCCCACCAGGATGCTGCGACCCACCACCACCGCGCGCTTGCCCGCCAGCGCCACGCCGGCGTCGGCGAGCAGGGCCATCACGCCGGCGGGGGTGCAGCTGCGGGGGCCGGGTTCGCCCTTGAGCAGGCGGCCGAGGTTGAGGGTGTGCAGGCCGTCGGCATCCTTGTCGGGATCGATGGCCTCCAGCAGGGGTCCTTCCGCCAGCGCGGCGGGCAGGGGCAGCTGCAGCAGGATGCCGTCGACGTCGGGGTTGGCATTGAGCTGGCGGATCCGCTCCAGCACTTCCGCGGCGCCTGTGGTGGCGGGGAGATGGGCGCCGAGGTTGCGGATCCCGATGCGCAGGCAGGCCTTTTCTTTGTTGGCCACGTAGACGCCGCTGGCGGGGTCATCGCCGACCCGGAGCACCGCCAATCCCGGAGGCCGGCCGGCGCTGGGCAGGCCGGCGGCGATCACCGCGGCGAGCTTGGTCTCGAGGGTCGCGGCGAGGCGGCGACCGTCCAGAAGCGTGGCCATGGCCGCCCCTTCACTGGCTCCAGCATGGCGTGGGGGCGGGTGGTGCTCGCTAGCGTTGGCGAATGGAGATGGCGCGTCGACGGCTTGGGGTGCTGTGGCGCCGGCTTCTGCGGCTGGAGCGGCCCCGGCAGGCGATCGTGGCCTGGAGCCGGCTGGGCACCGCGTTGGTGCTGGTGACCTGCCTGCTGGTGGCGCTGCTCTCCAGCTGGCCGTGGCTGGTGGAGCCCGGCCTGCGGGTGGGGGAGATCGCTCGGGAGACGGTGCTGGCGCCGCGGGACGCGAGCGTGTGGGACAGCAGTGCCTTTGAGGAGCGGCGGCGGCGGATGCTGACCCGCACCCAGCTGCAGGTGGTGGATGAGACGGCGAGCCGGCGGCTGGAGGACGATCTGAACCGGCGGCTGGCGACGGTTCAGGAGCAGGTCTCGAGCCGCGATTCCCGCATCGATCCGCTCAACCTCAGCCCCTCGGAGCACCGCTGGCTGGCGAGCCTGGCGCCCGCGGAGCGACTGGCGTGGGAGCAGGCGGTGCGCCAGGCCGAGCTGCGCATGCTGCGCCAGGGGGTGGTGGCGACGGTGGCGGAAAGCACCTTGGTGGAGGCGGCGGAGCTGCACCTCAGTGAGCAGCCCAAGGTGGGCCGGCGGCTGGGGGCACGGCTGGTGGCCGCCAGCCTGGAGGGGCGCACGAACCTGCGCAACGATCCGGCCCTGAGCGAGACCCGCATCGTGCAACTGGTGCGCCAGCAGGGTGTGCCGACGATTCGGGTGCGGCAGGGGGATGTGATCGTGCGGCAGGGGGAGACGATCAGCCCGCAGGCATTTGATGTGCTGGATCACTTCGAGCAGGTGAGCCGCGGGCCGAGGCCGGCGGCGTGGCTGGGGCATCTGGGGGAGGCCCTGGCGGCCTGCGGCGTGATGCTGCTGGTGATGCGGCGCTGGCGGGCGAGCCTGGAGCCGCGCCAGGCGTTGCTGGCGCTGGCGATGCTGCTGGTGGTGCAGGCCTGCAAGTTGTGGCTGGGCACGGATGTGAGCCCCCTGGCATTGCTGGTGCCGCCCACGCTGCTGGTGGCGCAGGGGCTGGGAACGCCGGCGGGCTTGGCCTGGTTGGCGGCAGCCAGTCTGCTCTGGCCGATCCCCTTGGATGCGTTGCTGGAGGTGCGGCTGCTGATGGCCGCGGTGGTGGGAGCGGTGGCGGCGGTGCTGGCCGGAAGGCAGCGCAACCGGGCCCAGTTGTTGCAGCTGGCGGTGCTGCTGCCGCTAGGGGCGATTTTGTTGAAAGCGGTGGTGCTGCAGCTGTGGAGCAGCTGGGGCGGCAGCCCGACCTCCGTGGTGCCGCCGGGCGGCGATCTGCTGAGTGAAGCGCTGCTGATGATGGCGCTGCTGCTGGTCGGTTTGCTGCTGGCGCCGCTGGTGGAGAGCGGCTTCGGATTGTTGACGCGCTCGCGACTGATGGAGCTGGCGGATCTGGAGCGGCCGCTGCTGCGGCGGCTGTCCACCGAAGCGCCGGGCACGTTTGAGCACACGTTGATGATCGCCAGCCTGGCGGAGGAGGGAGCGCGGGCGATCCATGCGGATGTGGACCTGATCCGCACCGGCGCTCTGTATCACGACGTGGGCAAATTGCACGGCCCGCAGTGGTTCATCGAAAACCAGGAGAGCGGCACCAATCCCCATGAGGAGCTGGATGATCCCTTCGCCAGCGCGCGCATTTTGCAGGCCCACGTGGATGAGGGCCTGAAGCTGGCGCGCCGCTATCGGCTGCCCCGGCCGCTGGCGGATTTCATCCCGGAACATCAGGGCCAGCTGAAGATGGGCTATTTCTTCCACCAGGCCCGCGAACGCGATCCGGCGGTGGCTGAGGAGAGTTTTCGCTATCGAGGCCCGATCCCCCGCAGCCGGGAGACGGCGATTTTGATGCTGGCGGATGGCTGTGAGGCGGCATTGCGCTCGCTGCCACCGGATACGAGCGAGGAGCAGGCGCGGGCGATGGTGCACCGCATCGTGGAGGCCCGCCAGGAGGATGGACAGCTGGAGAACAGCGGCATCAGCCGCGGCGAACTGGAGCTGGTGATCCGCGCGTTCGTGCGGGTGTGGCGGCGCATGCGGCACCGGCGAATTCCGTATCCGATTCCGGCCCGCAAGGCGTTCAGCGCCTGAGGCTGCTGCCGTTCCCCCGATCGATCGCCCGCGCCAAGGCTCCGGCCAGGGCCCCGCCAGCAAAAAGGGTCGCAAACCCGCCGGCCAGGGGGATGAGCAGCGCCTGCAGGAACGCCTCCGACCCCGGGGGCAGGTGGGCCAGTTGCAGCATCCAGGAGCTGAAGCTGGTGAGCGAGCCGCAGAAGCCGATGCCGCCGCAGAGCATCAGGCGAGGCCGCGCACCGGGCCAGCCGAGCAGCAGGCCGAGCAGCAGGCAGCCGAGCAGGTTGGCGATCAGGAGATGGGGCAGGTGCCAGCGCAGCAGGGCGCCGGGGATGGCGCCGGCAGCCACCAGGGAAAGGTCGAGCAGTTCGCGGCGGCGGGGGCCCATGGGTCAGCCCGCTAGGAAGCGACCGGTCAGGAATGCCAGCAGCCCGCCCGCCAGAGAAGCCAGCAGCAGGCTGAGCGCCGCGAGCCGTTCACCGCGCCCGAAGCTCTGGGCGCATTCGGCGATGAAGGTGGAGAAGGTGCTGAAACTGCCCAGGAAGCCGGTGCTGAGAAGCAGCATGAGGCGATTGGAGCCCGGGTTGGCTTGGGACTGGAGGGCCGAGAGCAGACCGAGGGCGAAGCAGGCGATCAGGTTGACCGAGAAGGTGCCCCAATGGCGGCGGGGCAGCAGCGGTTCGAGGTGGTTGACGAGCCGAAAGCGCAACCAGGCGCCGGGCACGGCGCCGAGGGCCACCAGCAGCGCCTCCCTCACCAGCCCCTCCAGAGGCGGATGCCGGCGCTGGCACCACTGGCCCGCAATTTGCGCTCCAGCACCACCGCCGCGGGGACAAGGGTGATGGCATTGGCCACGATCAGCGGCCCATCGCGGGTGATCAACCCGTAGATGCCCCAGAGGCAGATGCCGGCGGTGAAGAGCAGGTACATCGGCAGGGAGATGCCGCGGGTGTCGCCACTGCGCACGGTTTTGATCGCCTGGGGAAAGAAGCTGATGGTGGTGAGGGTGGCGGCGGCGTAGCCGATCAGGCTCACCGTCAGCGGCTTGGACATGGGGGAGCGCGGCGGTGATGCGCTTCCATGTTGCAGGGTGCCTGCCCGGGTGGCCTGTGGGTGCTGGGGGCCATGAACTTGAGGGAGAGGCCAGGGCCCCGGGGAGACAGCTCAACCTGAACCACGGCCTGAGGGTTACAGGGATGCCAATGTTGCGGCCAGCTCGGCGAACCGGGGCCGGCTCGCTGCCACTAGCGCCATGCAGCGGAGTTGCAGCGCTTTCAACGACGGAAGGCGCACGTCGACTACGGGTTCACAGCGCTCCAGTAATTCGCCAAGCAAACAGCCGAAGGCGCGCACCTCCAGCGCCTCAAACGGATTGTTGTCTCCACTGGCCCGGGGCGGGTAAAAGGAGGCGGCCCCGAAGTCGCCCAAAAAACAGCCGCCTTCAGGGCGATAAAGGATGTTGTGCGCATAAAAATCGCCGTGCGAAATGCCACGGGCATGCAGGTGCGCGCCGACACTGGCCAAGCCCTTTGCCAGATCGAGCAGCAAGGGCAGGGAGAAGCGTTGGCCTTCCCCGTAAATGTCCCTCGTGCAGCTCGCCAGACTGGGCGGGTCGGCCAGGTTGCGAAAGCCCGGATCGACCCAGGGCATCACCAAGCCGCTGGTGCCTTCGGGGTGGCCGGAGAGGACACCCATGACCCCGATCAGGTGAGCGTGATTCCCCGCAGCCAGGCAGGCCGCCATTTCTTGTTCAGGAAATCCGTCACTGGTGACCGCCCCCTTGAACAGTTTCACCGCCACGGGCTGGCCGGCTTCCTGCGGCGAAGGCTGCCAGAGCGCTTTGTGGATCACTCCCGAGGCGCCTTCGCCGAGTTTTTCAGCCAGCACCAGATCCTGCCACTGCAGGCGGGGCGCGTCTGAACACGGGTGGCGAGGCACTGCCGAAAAGGGATTGCCGCCAAACGCCAACCAGGTCAACCGGGGTAATTGCAGCAGCCACTCCGGTAAAGACTGGAAGCGGTTGGCCGAAATCCGCAGCAGCTCGAGACCGATGCAACCGCGCATCGCCTCCGGCAACTCGGCCAGTTGATTGCCGGCCAACATCAGTTTTTGCAGGCGTGTGCAGTTGCCGATGGAGTGGGGAAGCGCCGAAATCTGATTATCCGTGAGGATCAACCAGCGCAAGCCGGGGGAAATGGCAGCCGCCGCAACCTCGCGAATGCGGTTTGATTTAAAGCCAACCATCTCAAGGTGAACGCAGGAGGAGAGCACCTCAGGCAACTGGGTAAAATGATTGCCCGAGCAAAACAACACACGCAACTTGCTCAGACGTGACAAGTCATCCGGGAGAGCAGATAACGAGTTATCCGAGAGGTTCAGCACCTCAAGAGAATCGGCCAGCGCAAATATTTCCTGCGGGAATTCGTGCAAGCCGCAGGCAAGATCCAGCCGCTTGATGCCCTTTAGCTGGCCAGAGCGCAAGGCAGCGAGAGTAGCGGGGGTTGTCGTCATACTTTGCAGGAGATGCCTGTTTGCCGCAGTAAAAGCAAGTGGGGCGTCATCTAATTCCGCAACCCGGCAGGGAACAACAGCCTGAGCGAGCAGGCGCGCACCTGACGCCATGCTCAGATCATAATGGGTCGGCCAACGCCGCACATCGCACCCTCCTTGCCGTGGAGCCTTAACGGGGGAAGTGGATTACAACCGTTAGCAGATCAAAAACAGCTTTCCGCATCGGGATGGAGGCGATATTGCTTGCCCATAAATGATCCACTGCCGTGCCGATGCTGAAAGTCTGATGGTATGGCCGGCGGCGATCTGCTGGATCGTCTCGCGGGCACTAATCACCTCCGTGGCGCACTACCGCAAGCGGAAGCCTTTGGCCAGGACCTTGCACTCGGGAGTGGGGTTTCATCGTAGAGGGTGACGATGGGGTCTGCCCAGGATTTGTCATTCCAAGGGGGGCCAACAATCCGGGAGCAACTCTGGTGCATCGCGAGGTTCGGCGCTCCAGAGGAGAGGCTACGACTCCTGTTCCCGAATTACTCCTGTACTTCAATAAGACCTGGACGCCAGGTCTTATTGAACCAAGGCTCCAAAGGAGCATAGAGGCGCAGAAGCGTGAACCAGCCCTTGCCGGGGATGGTCTGGATCCAGTTGTTCTCCATGCCGGCAGGAGGTTTGGGGCCAAACCACACATCCACCGATCCATCGGCATTGGTCTTCAGGCCTTTGTTTTGGCTGCTCACGCTGGGGGCTTTCTGGTCAGTCTGCAGCATCGAGCGGGTCTGGTTGTCGTAGACGATCACCGACCAGAAATCCTTCACCGGAATTCGGGGCGGCAGTCGCAGCCGGTAGGTTTTGCCGCCATCAAAGGGTTGGCCATTGGAATCCAAGGAGGTCCAGGGGTACTGGGATCCCTGGCCGACCATCTTCTCCTCCATTGCCGGCGTCACGCCGGTGGCGAAGTAGTAGAAGAAAGCTGCTCCATCCAGGTTGGCGACACCAGGGGACACTTCGAACTTGTAGCCACCGAAGAACGGTAAACGCCAGAAGCTGTTGGGGTAGAAGAAGGCATCTGGGGTACGGATTTTGAAGGCAAGTGTGCGTGCCGTCACGGCACCGATATTCGCGGCATCCGTGAGGATCTTCTTCATGCGCTCGTCGGGGTTGAAGGGCTTGCCCTTAACGATCCCGATAGAAGCGAAAAGGCCCAGGGTGGTGGGGTCGGACCCCGTGGAGGGCTCTTCCTGAATCACCTGATTCAGCAGTGTCCAGAAGAAGTAGTCGCCTGGGGCGACGAAGTTGGCCGGCAAACCAGAGGCATTGGCGAACTTGATCGCCGGTGGGTTGCTCGCGTCGGAGAGTTGGTAGATCTTGAGATTCTTTTTGACCGACTCGACCCCTGGCTTGGGGGAACCATCGACAAGGAAGGAGCGAAAGGGCATCCAGTTGCCGAAGGTTTTCGGACGAACGACGAAATAGCCTTTAGGAATCTCAGCCGTATAACCCGGTGGCAGGATCAGGTATTTGCCGCCCTTGCCTTTGTCGGGACCTGTGATCCCGACATCCGATACCCAGCGGTACCAGAAGTCATCGATGGCCCCCAGCACCTTGGGGGGGATTTCAACCACCAGGGGCCCCTTCTTGGTGTCAAGCCAGATGAAGCTGTAAACCGTGTTGTCGTTGGCCGTGAGTTCGACGGTCTTGGGATCTACCAGGGTCTCCCAGATCACATTGGTGGTGTTGACGGGGCCAAACTTGCGCAGGGATTCGCGCATAGCGGCTTGATTGACGATCGGAATAGCCAGCAGGTAGGCCTGTAAAGCACGGGAGCGATCAAGGTTGTCGTAGATCTTCTCGATGGTGTCCGGCGCAGGAAAACCATCGGTGAGGTTCAACGTACCGATTGAGGTCTCCAGCCGGTCAGGAGTGGCCACTCCAGGCGCAATAGGCGTTGTCATCCTGAAGGTCTGAGCCGACGCCGTTGTGACAAAATTCGTGACAATTATGGCCATGGCCATTCCCATTCGTAGCTGGCAAAACACCGTCATTTCGACCTCTCTTTGTACTTGGACATGATGGAAGATTCGAATTCTATCTCAGTGGTTCTTTTACGAGGATAAGGCCTAACGCTCGCCATCACCTGGCCGCAAGGTGTGCTCAGCGAAGAAGATGACATTACGGCGGCGGCTCAGGTGCATGGCGGTGTTAGGTAGCCTCCTCATCGAAGTAGTCACTATCAATTTTGGGAATACGCAACACACGTGCATTGACTCCAATCTCATGATCGATCATCAAGCCTGAGAGGCGTAGTCCGTCAACGAGGACGATACCCTCAATAGAGCGGGCAAACTCTAATGCTTGCGCAGCATAAGTAGATGTGGTGATAAAGACTCCTTTTCTGGCTTTATGGCCTGCCAGTGCGCCGTAAAAAGCCTGTAGATCTGGCCTGCCAACGCTGCTTTGCCATCGTTTGGTTTGAACATAGACCTGTTCTAATCCAAGTCTATCAAGAGAGATCACCCCATCAATTCCGCCATCGCCAACACCGCCTTCTCTCTGCAGATCTGTCCGGCTTGTTCCATACCCCATAGCATGAAGCAGATCAAGTACTATGGTCTCAAAGAAGGAAGGAGATACATTTGCGAGTAGTTCTAGCAGCTCTGATTCTGCTGTCTGTCTGATCTCGCGTAGTGCCTCTCCAAGACGATCGTCGGGGCTGGCAACAGGTGATGAAATAACGGGAGGCTCTTTCTGCTCGTGCTCGTGCCGATCCCCATTCTCGGGTTGGGGCCTCAGCCTGACACCGATATATCCCATCGCCATCTCGATTGAAGTTTGGGTTGAGAATGGTTCAGGATGTGACCCAACAAAATCAAGTCCCTACTTTGTGATCTTCCAGCTGCCACGCCTTGAGCTGCTTGATAATCCCGCACGCTTTAGCCTGTCGTGAGCCCAGCCTGCACGATTCTTGTAAATGAGCTGTGCTCCGCTTGGCAAGAGCTCTTGCCTATCTTCGTCGGAAACGCAAAGGACATCCGCTGCGGCTTCGTGGGCATCTTTGGCGGATACACCCTCTGGATGAGCAGCCAGATACCTGAGCACGGGCTCGATGAACAGGTCGTATGCGGGGACAGCTATGGATCCATGGTACCGGCCACCGGCATGGCTCTTGGGGGAGTCTTATGAACTTTTTTGAACTGGATGCTCGATCCCCCCCAAGCCCGCAGGATAAACTTGTTAAGATATATATCGATAGGTTGGGACGCTTGGTGCATCTCTGGCGATTATTGCTATCATAAAATACGGATTCTTTTCAAGTGGCCTTCATGCGCAGAGTCGCAGTTTTGCCCGGTGATTTGAAAAGGATAGCTTCCTCTGTACTTATTTCTATCTTCTTTGCACCTATATTTATTCTGATTGCGACGGAAAACGATATACCCTTTTTTCAGTTTATTTCAATTATTCTAGCCTTCATAGCTAGTTCAACCTTAATTGCATGGAAACATAAACTAGAAAATGTTGTAGCGCTTTGGTCAACGATAATTACTTTTTTTCTTATTTTTGGCTCCCTTAGATCTGTCGTAAATGTTGAATCGATAGCACTTCCATTATCAATCACGGTACTTGTAGGTTATTACTTTGCGATCGTACCTAGAGACCAGTGGTTCATTTACATCAGCCTTATTCTTGTGGTCCTGTTTGTATCTTACAAGCCTACTGTCGTTAGCCCAGTTGTAAGTCTTCTTTTGTTCCTTATATTCTTTCTTGCTGGTTTCTATCTGACACCTATCTGCCAAGCTTTTTTGACTAGCATTACTGAGCCTCTGAACCGCATTACTCAATTTAGAATAGGCCAGCTAATTTCATTTCCATTTAGCATTCTTGCAACGAGCCTATATTTCTCAACCCTCTTCAGGCTTTCAATGCACCTTAATTTAGGATCGTATGATGTAATTACATCACAAATAGATGTCGACTCATTTTTTGATTGGCTATTTTTCTCGGCTTATCTGATTCTGACCGGCAATCTAATAGGAATAACGCCCACCAACTTATTCGCAAAAGCAATAGTCATGCTTGCAATCGTTTCTGGAATTTTCTGGCTTATCATCTATCTTGGATTGGTAATGACCTCATTTCAACTAAAGCCATTTGGAGGTGACAATTGAATTCTAATCTGACCAGAGCATTTATTAGAATTGCTGTATGCTCAGCTGCAAGTGCCCTTGGTGGACTTATAAAGATTCCATCACCTGTTGGATCTATTGCCCTCGATTCACTGCCGGGATACTTTGCTGCAGGATATTTTAGTCCTCTTGTTGGAGCTGTAGTTGGGTTTGTGGGGCATTTAGGTTCAGCAGCGTCAGGCGGTCTACCCTTGGGTGCGCTTCATATACTCATAGCCTCATTAATGTTTCTTTGCTGTTTCCTTTTCGGCTTTATTGTAAGGACAACGAACAGGGTATGGGGATTATTTCTTGCATCATTTACAGCTTTAGCTGCGAACTCATCAATCCCAATGATTTGTACTCTATTTGGCCTCCCTTTGGATACCGTCAAGCTAATTACACCCTTTGTGTTTATCGCATCGGCAGTCAATATTGCGCTTGCAGCATTTGCAATTAGAGCACTTTCGACAGCAAGAATTAAGGGGATTTAAAGAGGTTTAAATCATGCTTACAATTAATCCAGTCTCGTTAACAGTGAACTCAGCGAACATCTCCATACCTGTTTCAATAACTCTATCTCCAGGCAATATCTATTTGGTTTTTGGAGATAGCCAGTCTGGGGCTTCTGAATTTTTGCAACTTATAGGTGGTCTGGCTGATTTAGTCACTTCATCA
Organism: Cyanobium sp.; assembly: GCA_044351065.1. Lineage (GTDB taxonomy): Bacteria > Cyanobacteriota > Cyanobacteriia > PCC-6307 > Cyanobiaceae > Cyanobium. The sequence continues at coordinate 3,767 of JBILGK010000028.1, read as the reverse complement.
GAGCCAGCAACAGATGGAAGACTTATCAGAACGGCAGCACCTATACAGATTGATAAACTTAAAGAGATTATTCTTAATGGACAACCTTTGTACGATTTAACAAATCGAGAACGGGCTCGCCATATTGGTGTGGTCTTCGAAAATCCAGAATGGTCACTACTAGGCGGAACAGTATTGGAAGAATTCTACTTCTCATTTTCCGCCTCAGGATCAGATTTTCCACCTCAGCATAGGCTTCGGCCATATGGCCTTTATGATCATCGTCATCAACGACCGGAGACGTTATCAGGAGGTGAAATGCAACGCCTAAATTGTGCCACGGTATTAGAAGGTGAAAGAAGAATAATATTGGCAGATTTTTCGTCTTCAAACTTGGATAGGGATTTCATGCTTGAATTCATTAATTGGCTAGTTCAAAGGTCAAAAGACGGAGTAATAGCTGTTGTCCATGGCCTTTCGTCTTTACAGCTGTCGCCCAAAGTTAGACCAAATCCGATCTATATTGATTCTGGCGTCGTAAAGCCATCAGATCCACCTGAAGGCAAGTTTCCCTCTCTAGAAGATGAAAAAGTCTTTTTAAAGAGACGCATCAATAGGCAGAGCGTAGATAAAGCAAAGGGTCGAGTGCTGAAGCTTGAAAATCTTCAAGGTGAGTATATGAAGGATACCTTTTCATGCGACTTGTATCGACACGATATACTTGTCGTTGAGGGGCCTAATGGGTGTGGCAAAACTACCATCGGGAAAATGCTAATGGAGAATACTACACCATATAAAGGCGCATATGAGTTATTTGACTCTTCTCCAGCCATGGCTTTTCAACACCCAGAGCATTGTTTCTTTGCGGATACAGTCTTTGCTGAGCTCCCAAATCCAGATCTCTTAAAAATTTTGCACATTCCGGAGGGGAGTTGGTACCAACATCCTCGCAACCTCACAAAAGCACAACAAAAGCTGCTAGGCGTAGCAGTAGCGCTATCATTGTCCGTCGGCTTTGGGATTTTAGATGAACCAACTTGCGGGATGGACCACGAGGCCAAGCTATTATTTATTGATACTCTAAACTATTTTCCAAGCCTGGCTGTATTGGTTTTTACTCACGATGCTTCTCTCCATAGTCTTGGAAGCGTAAAAAGATTTATCCAAAGTGGAGATCAACAATGATTTTTGCAGTGTGGTACCTAAGCTGGATTTCACTTTCGGATAGTTTACTCCACCTGGTTCTGCCAGCCATGGCTTTTATCGTACGATCTTCGTACATAGATAAAAATATTCCCTCAATTAGACCCGAGTGGATCGCCTTATGGATCTTAATTGCAGCTATGAGTGGATTAATCCCAGGCAAAGGTATGACGTTTTCATCTGTTTTCTTTGTGAAGCTTGCATTGGGAGCATTGCTAATCTTCCACTTGCAATCCACTCTAAAGACTGCTCGTATCAAAACGATACCCTGGATAAATCAGATATGGTTTTTCATGAGTCGTGCATTTTTAATCTTGAGAAAGCGTTTTAATGATATTGATATATGGAGGAAGGTTCGTATCCGAGATGTTAAGCGAAGGCATAAAGGAAATCCTAAGTATGCTAACCAAATGGGCCTAATTTCTCTTGTTGTCACGCTGATCGTTGTCGGCGTGTTGCTTTGGCTGGTCAACAACTACATCCCCATGGATGGCCAGATCAAAAGACTTCTTAATGCCGTTGTTGTGATATTTACAGTGATCTGGCTCCTCATTGCCTTTGGCGTTTGTTTTATTGCTTTCGGACCGCTATATTTGAAAATTGCGAAAATCTATTGGAGATCAAGCCTTGCTCTTCTTATTGAAATTCTCTTCATTCAGAATCGATTGGTGACTGTTGTCACGGCACGTGGCGGATTTCCTGATAATTCTAACTGGATGCAACAAATTGATCCTCCTAATTCATGGAGATTCACTGCATTAGCTGATACTATGTTGATTGGAGCAATGTTGGCGCCTCTCTTTGCTGGAGCGAGCAGTCTGGTTCCTTTTCCACTCCTAAAGCAAATCGAGTCGCTTATATGAATGACATCATTTCCCTAGACATACAAGCAGAAAAGATGGTTGGACTGTTTGGCTATGATATAGCATTGCCCGAATATGATAATAACAGCGAGGATGCCGCTAATCAGTACATTCTATCTTTGGGCATTCCAGTAGGATCTCTTGGTATAATCCACAAGCTTGGAGCAAGGCTTGCAGGCATAACAGCAAATCCGAGGCCGAAGATTGATTCATCAATCGTCTTTGTGTTCTGTGCGGACCATGGTATAGCTTCGAACGATGTCAGCTGTTTCCCAAAACATGTTACTTGGGCAAACATGAAGAATATGGTTGAGGGCAGTGCTACCATTAATTCTTTTGCCAATGTAGTGGGTTCGTCTTTAGCAGTAATTGATATTGGAGTTGATGGACCTAGGCTTGATACAAAGACACTAAATATTAATAATACTTTGGGGGGTGAGTACTTATTTTCGCGTGTTCGCAATGGGACCAAAGACTTTTCAGTTTGCCCTGCGCTAGAGTTTGATGAAGTTTGTGCCGCATTAAAATCGGGATTTAAGATTGTAAACGATTTTGGTCAATCATATGATCTAATTGTATTTGGCGAAATGGGTATTGGCAATACGAGTTCGGCGTCTGCAATTTGTTCCGCGCTCCTTGATCTTGCTCCAGAGAAAGTTACGGGGCCAGGCACAGGCCTAAGCTATCGACAACTTAAACATAAAGTCTCGATTATAACGAAAGCATTAGACAGGAATTTTATTCAAAATAACACCCAATTAGATCCCTTCATGGCTCTTTGCGAGTATGGAGGTCTTGAAATTGCAGGCATAGTGGGGGGGATGGTTGCGGCTGCGACACTGAGGAAGCCTGTTTTGCTTGATGGCTTTATAATTGGAACATGTGCTCTAGTGGCCGAGAGAATGTTTCCAGGGATTAGTAGCTTCCAAATAGCATGTTCTGAATCAGCCGAGCCTGGGCATATAGCTATACTTAATGAACTTGGTCATGATGGATTGCTCCATTTTGGCATGCGCCTAGGAGAGGGGTCTGCAGCGGCCCTTGCTATACCTATAATAAAAGCAGCCGCAACTCAGTTTCACTCAATCGGGTCAACTGTTAAATTAATTGATGCAGTCCCTTATTGATGTCAGCGACTTTTGCGCTGGCTGAGGACGGCATGTGGCTCCATGGGCTCGATTCTGATCAGCCCGGCGACAGTCGCTGGCGGTACCCACTGGGGCGCGCAAGACTGCCAGCCCTTATGGCGCTTCTGGGTCCAGAGCTTGATCGCCTGCTCGCGGGTCAGCTCCCTGCGCTTCTTGAGCAGCGGCGGCTCACCTCCGGTCATCACTTCCCCGAAGGTCACCTCCAAGCTCTGACTCCAGCGGTCGTAGCGCCGTGGCCTGAAGTGCAGCACCTGGCGGCCGTCGCTCAGCCAGCCTTCCCGGGGTGAGAGCGGCGGGCGGCCGGGCCGATCGACGACGCTCATTGCTCCCTGCTCAGGCCACCTCCGGCGCCCAGCCTTGGCTCCGGGTCATGTCATCGGTCCAGCCCTGGCAGCGACTGGTGAGGTGCTCGTCATGGGCAATCAGCCCATGGTGCAGCTGACAGGTGAGTGGACTACCTAACGCTGCCCCTGAGTTGTCAGCCGACAGCGAGAAAGTCACCAGATCCGACACGAAAAGTTCCCCACCCGGATCGAGAGATGGACGCAATCGCCGGTGCCGATGTCAGCCGACC
>JBILGK010000087.1:0-4319 GCA_044351065.1 Cyanobium sp. | reverse complement strand
GAGGTGATGGGGGGGGGGGATCGAGGCCCCTCGGCGTGGCGGCCGGTTTCCCACCTCCGGTGTGCTCCTTGCCGTACTGACGGGCCTGGCCGGCGGATCTATCTATGGATCAGAGGCCAGGACCCGGACCAAGCGAGCCCAGAGTCCGGCAACCGGCCCAAGGGCCCTCCACACGGGGGGCCTTTTGTGTGGTACCAAAGGACCACTTCATGCATGAATCCATTGCCCTTGCTGAATGAGTTTTGCCATGGAGCATATGCCATGATCTATTCCTAATTGGTTCCCAGAATATCCTCGTCGATCCACTGATGGGCACGCACTAGAAGTACAGCGATGCCCTCACTGATGCTAGCCTTAACAGGAACACCAGCCGGGAGAGAAGTTCCTGGCCTGGTAATAATGGCTCCCCATTTCGAGGTTTGACGACACTCGATTGTGTAGCCGTGGTAGTAGAATGTCGGCATGGCAACTCGAAGCAGGCTGGGTCCTCGTCGATTCCTACCATACTCCAGAGATATCAGTGACGACTAGGCCAACGGCCAATTGGACTCGAATCCGGATTAATATGGAGCCGATTAAAGATTCTACGAATACCTAAAGTCCACGCCTTGCAATACAGAGTATTGGATTATTGTTGGTCATTCTGATGACAAGCCGGCCGGTAACCCCCGGCCGGCAGAGGCCGCGGCCTCAGATCACCGACACCGTGGCGCCAGGAGTGCCCTGCAGCTTGCGGGCCACCTTTTGCGCCTGGGCCAGAGGCATGTAGCGGAGCTTCTGCACTGGCTGGCCGCGGCGACCCACGGGAATGGTGACGCGCACGTGCGGATGCACCTTGATCTCATCGGGCCAGAGGTGCAGCACCACGGCACGGATTTCGCAGCGGAGGGAGGAGCGGATCGCCATCGGGAGTGGGGCGAAGGACACCGACCCCAAGCCCGGTGCCACCACAGGGGCAAGGGCCGTGTGCGGCCTGGCCTGACCCTTGCTGCTGGGGTGGCGCTGGGCAGCGTGGGGAGGCCGGAGCGCTGCTGCCGGGGCGGGGTGAACCGGTAAACATCGCATCGCGGCAAAGAGAACTGTGCCGAGCGGGCTAGCCAGAATCTCTCATCCAAGCCAAACACTAAATCCAGTTGGTGACGTCCTGACGGGAGTATTCAGGATGAAAGGAGTTAGCAAGATATTCCTTGGCATGCTCCTCATTGTCGAAGCAGCGGAGATTCTCGAGCCTGGCTGTTGCGCTCTTGGTTTCACTACTAGACAAGATTGTGTACAAAAAAGTATCTCCACCTGGCCCGGTGGTCTGGGGCACGAATTTGATGATTCTAATTTCGAGCGACTCTCCTTCTTGATATAGATCAAAATTGACTAGGCCTGGGTGAAAGTTGGATCCAAGATAGCTAGTCGCATGGTCCGCATCATCGAAAGAACGAAGATTCAGAAGGCGAGCGAAAATGCTGCCCGCGACAGTGTCACGCATTAGGGCGTAGAGATATGTGTCACCGTCGGGCGCATGAGTGGACGGAGTGAAGCGGATGAGCTTGGTTTGCATGACTTAGTCTTGACTAGACCCATTCTATACCACTTGGCTTGCAGGGGGCAATCTGACAATGCGCTTTCACTGCTTCTTGGTTAGCCAGAAGGTGGATGTGTGCAGCTCCATTTCCGCATAAAACTGTGTTTCCCGTCAAGCATTCACTTCCTTGGGCGAGGAGAGATGCCTCTGGCAGACTTCTGTCTCATGGCGTTTGATCGCAATCCAAGAACTGGATTGCCATGAGATGTCGCTTTTTGAGCTTCCCTATTTCGAATGAACTCTCTCTTCCCTGTCTTTCCCTTTTGCTCGCTCCGGGCCCTCTCCAGTCTGAGGCCCGCCTGCGGTCGGGCCTCCGCTTGGATCGGTCCCGTCGCCGCGCCGGCTGGCGTGTGCCCTGATGGTTTCCAGTGCTGTTCGTTGTGAGCCTGAGGATCCGTTCTGCCTGGTGGAGAGCTGCCAGCGGGCGATCGAGTGGATTTTGAGGTCCCATGCCGCCAGTGGCCGGCCGATCCGCCGCACCTGGTCTGATGTGCCCTACGGGGAAGAGGAGCTCACACGGCTGGAGGAGGAGCTGCTGCCGGCGATGGCGGCGCTGCTGGAGCGGGTGGGGGAGATCGATCGGCGGGTGGAGGGGCAGAGCCTGGGGGTTGCTGAGCCCGCCGGGGAGCCGGTGGCGCCATAGGCGCCCCGGCCGGGCCGGCTGCGGCCGGCCCTTTCTGGCTGCTGCACCTGGCGCTGGGCGGCTTGATCCCTGCTGCACCCCTGGGCTCAGTAGTCGTCTGGGAAGAGCACCGTCGTGATCGGCCCTTCCCCCTCGCCGCGGATGTCGTTGGTGATGATCCAGAGGGTGCCGTGCTCGGCGGTGGCGTAGCTGGAGAAGAGGCGGCCATCGCCGCTGCGGGCGGCCTCGTCGTTGGCGGCCTTGTCGTCCTCGCTGAGGTCGCCCCAGTCGCCTGCGGCGTGGCGATCGAGCAGGGCGGTGATCTGGTGGTGGGGCACGGCGGCGGCCACGGCGGCGGTGGCCACCACGCGGCCGAGGTTGTGGCGCATGGGTGGCGGTGCGGGGGGGAAGAAGAAGCGGGGCCGGTGGAGGCCCCGCGGGTGTGCAGATCAGTGTGGCCGGATCAGGCGGCGCGGGCCTGTAGCTGCCCCAGGCCCTGAGGCTGGCTCTGGGCCTGGGCCTGATTGAGGTAGCGCTGGATCCAGAGCTGGTGGCGCTGCTGGGTGATCAGCTCGGCGATGGTCGGGATGTCGGATGGCACCTGGAAGGCGCGGCGGAAGGCCTGGGAGAAGGCCGCCAGCTGGGGGGGCAGCAGGCCGCGGATGCGCTCATGGAGCGAGCGGATGGTGGGCGGATCCAGCGGGGCATCCGGGGCAGCACCGGCCACCGGCTGCGGCGCCGGGCGCTGGGTGCCGGGCCGCTGAGTCGCCGGGCTGGCTGCTGCAGCGCTGGTGGGTCGTGGCGGGCCATTGAAGGCCGCGGCCACCGGGTTCGGCGCTGTGGCCTGGGGCCGGCGCACCACGCCATTGGCCGGGCCGTGGCCGTTGCTGCCGCGGCCCTGGGGGCCATGGGCGGCTGAGGGAGCCGGGTGGCCGCTCACCTGCCGCTGGCTCTTGTCGTACAGCGCCAGGCCAAACGGATTCCCGAAGGTCACAAGGGCGCGCTTCATGGCATCGGTTTCCGCTTCCTTGATGGCGGATTCGTGGGCCTGGCCGAGGTCCACATCGATGCCGTGGCCGGCGCCGGTGCCCTCGCGGATCAGCAGGCCGCCGGAGCGGGTGAGCACGGTGATGCGCACGCGGGCGATGTAGGTCACCCCCCAGCCGGGCTTGGCGGGGCGTTCGGGATCGTTGGCGCCGATCAGCCGTTCGGCCTGGGCGGCGCAGCGGCAGAAGAGGGTCTGGCGCTGCCAGCCGTCAAAGCCAAAGATGCGGTTGGCCTCCTCGATCAGCACCCAACCCGGGAGGTAGGAAACGCGGCTGCCGCCGAGCTTGCGGGAGGCGACGCGCGAGCGATCAAGGGGAGCGGCGAGGGCCGCGAGCTGCTCTGCCGAGAAGGCCCCTACGGGGCTCTGGTGAGGGGTTGTGTGTTGGCGCTCGGCGGCGTCGAGATCGCGGATGGCCTGGATCACGCCGCGGCCGTTGCCGGGCTGAGCGGCTGGCCGGGCGGCGGGAGCGGCAGCTGTGGAGCGGTGGCCATTGGGGCTGTGGCCGTTGCCGTTGCCGTTGTGCTCGTTGCCGCTGAAGCGGCCGGGAGCCGTGGAAGTGATGGACATGATGCGAAATGCAGAAACGGCAAGAAGTGCAAGAAAAGGAAGGACGAGCCAGAGATCCCAGCCCGAGGGGCGCCCCAAGGAAGGCAGCACCCCCACCGCAAAGGGGCCCCTGGCCCCCCCTCAGTGGATGGACCAGTGGCGGCGTTTGAGGAGGCGGGCGCCGGGGACGGTGGAGGAGGCCAGCGAGAGGGCCAGCTCGGCGGCTTCCTGCTTGGGGAGGCCCTTGATGGCGGTGGCGATGGCGGTCTTTATTCGCTCCTTGATGGAGGCCTTATCCGGGGTGGTGGTGCTGGAGACGGTCACCAGATCGGCGGGGATGGCGTCGGGGTCGTCGATGACGATCGAATCCGCGGTGCGGCTGGTGAGCTTGTGATCGAGCAGGCGGAAGCTGGTGGCGCCTGGCGTCAGGCGGGTGAGCACGGAGAGGAGGGAGGATTCGAGGGAATCGGCGCGGCTGGATTCGCTGCGGGCGAGGGCTGTAAAGCGTTTGGCCTGGGCCTGGTGGT
>JBILGK010000008.1:0-128493 GCA_044351065.1 Cyanobium sp. | reverse complement strand
GGGTGGGCGCGGCCGGGGCTCCCGGCGGTGGGGGCCCGGCGCGGTGCCCCGCTGCGGGTGCTCTACCAGCTGGAGCAATGGCTGGGCCCGCTGCCACTGCTGGAGAGCCTGGCCTGCACCCTGGAGAGCGTGGCAGGGTGGGCCGAGGCATCGGGTGTGCGGCTCCAGCTGGATCCCACCTTCCAGCCCCATTACGACCTGTACGACGGGTTGGTGTTCAAGCTGGTCTGCCAAGGCGTCGATGCCCCCGTGGCGATTGCCAGCGGCGGCCGCTACGACGCCCTGGTGGGCCGCTTCTGCTCCGATCCCTCCCTGAGCGCCGGCACCGGCTTCGCCTTCGCCATCGAAGAGATCCGCGAGCTTCTGGGCGGCGAGTCCTCTGCCGCTGACCCACCGGCTGCCTGGCTTGTGGCGGCCAGCCGCGAAGCCGGCTTGCGCAAGGCCCTCAACCGCATGGCGGAGCTGCACGCCGACGGACAAGCGGCGGAGCTGTGCCCCGATGCTTGTGCTTCCGCCGCGGAGGCGGAGGGGATCGCAGCCCGCCGCGGCTGCCGTGGTGCCATCTGGCTGACTGCCTAGGATTGCGGGGCATCTCCCCGTTGCGATGGCTCACACGATCGTCACCGATGTCTGCGAGGGGGTGGCCGACTGTGTGGATGCCTGCCCGGTGGCCTGCATCCATCCCGGCAAGGGGGCGAATGCGCGGGGTACCGCCTTCTACTGGATCGACTTCGATACCTGCATCGACTGCGGCATCTGTCTGCAGGTCTGTCCGGTGAGCGGGGCGATCCTGGCGGAGGAGCGGCCTGAACTCCAGAAGGCCGGCTGAGCGCAGGGCAGGTTCGGACACCACACCAGCGGAGCGGTTGGGGCTTCAAGAAGCGACTGTCTACACTTCCAAGGTTTCGAATCGCCGTAGCCATGCCGGTTCTGGAAGAACAGGGACAGATCCAGATCCATACGGAAAACATCTTTCCGATCATCAAGAAGGCCGTCTACAGCGGCCATGAGGTCTTTCTGCGCGAGCTGGTCAGCAACGGCGTGGACGCCATCAGCAAGAGGCGGATGGCGGCCATGGCCGGCGACTGCACGGAGGGCGCGGAGGGCCGCATCGACATCCGCATCGACCGCGAGGCCAAGACGCTCACCCTCTCGGACAACGGCATCGGCATGAGCGCTGATGAGGTGAAGCGTTACATCAACCAGGTGGCCTTCTCCAGCGCCGAGGAGTTCCTGGAGAAGTACAAGCAGGAGGGTGATGCCATTATCGGACACTTCGGCCTTGGCTTTTACTCCAGCTTCATGGTTGCTCGCCAAGTGGAGCTGCTCACCCTCTCCGCCCGGGAGGGGAGCGAGGCTGTGCGCTGGAGCTGCGATGGCTCGCCCCGATTCACCCTTCTGCCGGCGGAGCGCAGCGAGCCTGGCACCGATGTGATCCTTCACCTGATGGAGGAGGAGATGGAATACATCGAGCCGGCTCGCATCCGCACATTGATCTCCACCTATTGCGATTTCCTGCCCGTCCCGGTACAGCTGGAGGGAGAAGTCGTCAACAAGCGCGAGGCTCCCTGGCGCCGCAGCCCGCGCGAACTCACAGACAACGACTATATCGAGCTCTATCGCTATCTCTACCCATTCCAGGGGGATCCCCTGCTCTGGGTGCACCTCAACACCGATTATCCCTATACCCTGCAGGGCATCCTTTACTTCCCGCGCATCAGTGGTCGGGCAGATTGGGAAAATGGCGAAATTCGACTTTACTGCAACCAGGTATTCGTCTCCGACTCAATCAAAGAGGTGGTGCCCCGCTACCTGTTACCCCTGCGCGGTGTTCTCGATTCCCCCGACATCCCGCTGAACGTCAGCCGCAGCGCCCTCCAGACCGACCGGCGCGTGCGCTCCATCGGTGGTTTTGTCGCCAAGAAGATCGGCGACCGCCTCAAGGAGTTGCGGCGGGAGGATCCTGCTCGTTACGCCGAAATCTGGGATTCCCTGGCTCCCTTCATCAAGATCGGCGCCATGGAGGATGAAAAATTTGCGGAGCAGGTGGCGGATCTTGTCCTTTTCCGCACCACGGCCGCTGCCGCCGGTGAGGGGGAGAGTGCGGATCCGATCCTGGCGGGCGACGATACCTACACCACCCTGGCTGGCTATCGCAGCCGCCTGGCGGAGGCCGATGCCAAACGCATTCTTTATTGCACCAACAAAGATGCGCAGGCCAGCGCTCTTGCCCTGTGGCGTTCGCAGGGGGCTGAGGTCCTGCTGGCCGATACCTTGATCGATGCTCAGTTCATCCCCTGGCTGGAGCACCGCCACGGTGAACTCAGCTTTCAGCGGGTCGACGCAGAGCTGGATGAGAGCCTGCATGACCCCGAACCCGACCTGGCGGATGCCGACGGGCAGGATGGAGGCGAGAAGCTGCGGGAGTTGTTCCGCTCCGCCCTCGCGGATGATCGTGTCACCGTGAAGGTGCAGGCCTTGAAGGGGGAGGAAGCCCCCGCGGCCTTGATTCTTCTGCCGGAGCAGATGCGTCGCATCAATGACATGGGAGCCCTGATGGAGCAACGGCTGCCCGGTCTGCCGGATCATCATGTCCTGCTGATCAATCGTCGCCATCCCCTGGTGGAGGGTCTGCGCAAGCTGGCCGCGGGTGCCGTGATCACCGGATCCGCTGAGGATTCTCCCAGCCGTCGCCTGGCCCTCGACCTCAGTCGCCATCTTTACGAAACCGCCCGGCTCACGGTGGGCGGCCTGGAAGCCAACCAGCTGGCGGGCTATCAACAGCGAAACGCTGAATTGATGGGGCGGTTGATGGAGCGAGGCCTCTGAGAGCTCCAGCTCCGTTGGCTCCCAACCCCTCCGGGCGGCGACGGTTCGAGGTTCTGGCTCTGATCCTCGGCTTGCTGCTGGCCTCCGCTGCGGTGTTCGCCCTGGCGGCATCCGCCGCGCTGACGACGCCGTTGACGGTGCGGGTCCTGATGCCCGCCTCCTTTGCCGATGCCACCGCCGCTCCGGTGCAGCGCTTCAACGCCCAGCACCATGACCTGCGCATCGAGGTGGTGCGAGGTCCTCTCGACGCCGACACTCTCTCCGACCTCGCGGTGAGTGGCCTGCTGCTCGGCGACACCCCCTACGACCTGTTGCTGATCGACCAGAGCTGGACAGCCCGCTACGCCTCCGCCGGCTGGCTGATGCCGCTCGAATCGCTGCTGGGGGAGGATCTCCTCGCAGACATGCTGCCGGGGGCGCGGCTCGGCACCCACTACAACGGCCACCTGCTGCGCCTGCCGCTGCAAGGGGACACGGGCCTTCTCTACTGGCGCACCGATCTGATGGATCGACCGCCCCGGGACCTCGCCGAGTTGGAGCACATCTCTCGCCGATTGCAACGGGAAGGGCGGGTGCGCTGGGGTTACCTCTGGCAGGGGCGGCAGTACGAGGGGCTGAGCTGTGTGGTGAGCGAGGTGTTGCAAGCCTTCGGTGCCCAATGGTGGCAGAGCGGACCGGGCCCGGCCGGCGGGAGTCCCGACCTGTCCAGTCCAGAGGCGGTGGCGGCGGTGGGCTGGCTGCAGCACCTGATTCGCACCGGCATCACCCCGCCGTCGGTGGCGGGCTTCGCCGAGAATGAGGCCCTGCAGCTTTTCGCCAGCGGTGAAGCCGCCTTTCTGCGCAACTGGCCGTATGCCTACGCCCTGCTGCAGGCCGGTGGCGGGCCGGTGGCAGGACATGTGGGGGTGACGACCTTGCTGGGCGCCCCGGGCCAGCAGGGCGCGGGGACCCTCGGAAGCTGGGGGTTCAGCCTGCTGCGCCACAGTCCCCATCCCCGTGAAGCCGCCACGGTGCTCCGCTGGCTGTGCGGGGAGGAGGTGCAGAGACACCTGGCTCGCTCCTACGGCTACGCACCCACCTGGCGCAGCCTGTACGACGACCCGGACCTGCAGCGGGAGCAGCCGCTCCTGGCGGTTCAGCGGCTTGCGCTCGAGGGAGCCGTCTCCCGTCCGATCACGCCCCTCTATGCCCAGCTGAGCGATGTGCTCCAGCGGCAGGTGAATGGACTGATCAGCGGCGATGGCAGCGCGGCGCTGGCGATGGCCACCGCCCAGGAACAGAGTGAGACCCTGCTGCGTGCTGCCACGGGGACGACGCGATGATCGCCTGGCTGCCCATGCTGCCCGCGCTGGCTCTGCTGGCGGTGGTGTTTCTCGGTCCGCTGCTGCGCTACGCCTGGCTCAGCGCCCACGCCAGTTCCGTGCTCACCGCCCTGGAGCCGGTGGCCAATGGCGGCGCCAATTGGCTGCGCCTTGCCCAGGACGGGCGCTTCTGGCAGGACGCCTGGCAGACCCTGCGCTTCGCCGGGGTTTCGGTGGGACTGGAGCTTCTGCTGGGATTGGCGCTGGCCCTGTTGTTGCACCAACCCCGCAGCGGCGCGCTGCGCACTGCCGTGCTGCTGCCCTGGGCCCTCCCCGCCACGGTGATGGCCCTTGGCTGGCGGTGGATCTTCAACGATCCCCACGGGCCGCTCAATGCCCTGCTCGTTGCCCTTGGGGCTCCCCCCTATGGCTTCCTGTCCAGTCCGGCCACCACCTGGTTCGCTGTCGTGGTCGCCGACGTCTGGAAGACCACGCCATTTGTGGCGCTGCTCCTGCTCGCCGGTTTGCAGGCAATCCCGCCGGAGCTGGAGGAGGCCCTGGTGCTGGAGGGGGCAAGCCGCTGGCAGATTCTCAAAAGCCTCACCCTGCCGCTGCTCGCCCCCTGGATCGGCCTGGCGACCCTGTTCCGTCTGGCTCAGGCACTGGGCGCCTTCGACCTGATCCAGGTTCTCACCGGCGGCGGTCCCGCCGGCAGCACGGAGACTCTGGCCCTGTACGCCTACCTCAATGCCATGCGCTTCCTCGACTTCGGCTATGGCGCCACCGTGCTGCTGGCCACCTTTGCCCTGCTGCTCCCGCCCGGCCTGCTCTGGCTGGTGTGGCAGCGCCGAAGCGGAGCGGGGGCGTAATGCGGGCGCTGGCGCTGTTCTGGAGCCTCGCTCCCCTGCTGTGGCAGCTGTACACCTCCCTGCGTCCCGCCGACGCGCTGGTGTCTGGCGACATCGGCCCCGGGGCGCTGGGGCTGGCCAGCCCCACGGCCTGGACGCTGGCTAATTATCGGCAACTGTTAGGGGCTGACCCACCCTTCTGGCGCTACCTGCTCAACAGCTCCCTGGTGGGTCTGGCAAGCACGGCCCTCACCCTGCTGTTGGCTGTCCCTTGCGCCTACGGCCTGCAGCAGCAGCGTGGGGCCCTGCGCTGGGGCACCTTTGCCCTGCTGCTGGCCGCGAGCCTCTTCCCCACCGCGCTCCTCTTCCTGGCCCTGCTGGAGTGGGCGCGCCGCCTCGACCTCGGCAACGATCTGCTCGCCCTGGCCCTTCCCTACGCCGCCCTGTCGCTGCCCCTTGCCATTTTGTTGTTGCGGGCTGCGCTTGCCGATCTTCCGCCCGAGCTGGAGGATGCCGCCCGGCTGGAGGGTCTTGGTCCCTTCCAACGGCTGCGTTTCGTGCTTCTCCCCCTGCTCCGCCCTGCAATCGCCAGCACCGCGATCCTGGTCTTCCTGTTCAGCTGGAATGAATATCCGATCGCCCTCACCTGGATCAGCCGGGAGGAGCTGCTCACCCTGCCCGCCGCCATCGCGCGGATCGGCGCCTCCTCCGTATTCACCGTCCCCTACGGCGCCTTTGCGGCAGCGACCGTGCTCGGCAGCCTGCCGTTGGTGGCCCTGCTGCTGCTGTTCCAGCGGGCGATCGTCGCGGGCCTCACCCAAGGGGCGGTGAAGGGATGAGCACCCTGGAGTTGCGAAACCTGGGTCGTCGCGTGGGTGGCCGCCCCTTGCTCTCGGGCCTTGAGCTGCGGGTGGAGGCGGGGGAATGCCTGGCCCTGCTCGGCCCGAGTGGCTGCGGAAAGACCACCACCCTCCGGCTGGTGGCTGGCCTTGACCCACCAGGGGAGGGGAGCCGGATCCTCCTGGACGATCGGGACATCACCCACGAGCCGCCGGGTCGTCGCCGGGTGGCGATGGTTTTCCAGAGCTATGCCCTCTATCCCCATCTCAGCGTGACCGCCAACCTGGCCCTGGGTTTGCGGGTGCGGGGCGTTCCGGCGCGGGAGCGGGAGCGCCGCATCGATGCGGTGCTGGAGCTCCTCCAGCTGGGGGAGCTGCGCGAGCGGCGTCCCGCCCAGCTCTCCGGCGGGCAGCGGCAGCGGCTGGCGCTGGCGCGCGCCCTCCTCCGCCAGCCGGCCCTGATGCTCCTGGATGAGCCGATGAGCAATCTCGATGCCCAGCTGCGGGAGGAACTCCGCCCCGAATTGCGCCAGTTGCTCTGCGGCGGCGAGGCGCCGGTGCTCTACGTCACCCATGACCAGCAGGAGGCGATCGGACTGGCGGACCGCCTGGCGGTGCTGGATGGGGGACGCCTGCAGCAGGTGGGTACGCCCCGGGAGCTCTATGAGCGTCCTTGCAACCGCTTTGTCGCCACCTTCCTGGGCCGGCCGGCTCTCAATCTCCTGCCGCCCCGCCAGGGCCGCCAACTGGGCCTGCGGCCCGAACATCTGGTGCCCGTGGCCGAGGGCGGCCTGAAGGCCCGCCCCCTGCGGCGCGAATGGTGGGGCTCCCAGCAATTGCTCTGGCTGGAGAGCGAGCAGGGAAACCTGCGGATGCTTCTGCCCGCAGAGGCGCGCTGCCCCGAGGATCTGCACGTCGGGTGGGAGCGACGGCATGAGCACTGGTTCGATGCCGAGGAGGGTGGACGTCTCGAGAGCCTGGCTTGAACTCGCCGGACCCCCGGGCGGGGGAGGTTTGATACGATCTCGATTCGGGTTGCGACCCGAGTGTTCGTTTTCGGTTGATTTTCATGTCCCGGGTCTGCCAACTCAGCGGCAAGCGCGCCAATAACGGCATGGCCGTCAGCCACTCCCATGTGCGCACCAAGAAGCTGCAGCAGGTGAATCTGCAGGACCGCCGGCTGTGGTGGGCCGAGGGCAAGCGATTCGTCCGCCTGCGCGTTTCCACGAAGGCACTGCGCACCATCCAGAAGAAGGGCCTGGCCGCCTACGCCGGCGAGATGGGCGTCAATCTCGCCCGCCTCTGACGAGCGCCATGTCCCCGGGGGCCATTTCCAGGCGAGCCTTCCTTCAGGCCCTCGTTGCCATCCCGCTGGTTGGCTCTGCGCGTCCTTCTGCTGTCCTGTCCCTGGGAGGCACGTTGCCTCCCCTCGACCAGCCCGCCCCAGACTTCCGTCTCCCCGCCGTGGTGCCTGAGAAGTCGGACGCTGGTGGGCAACGAAGCGAGCTCTCCTTGGCCGATTTCCGGGGCCAGTGGCTGGTTCTTTATTTTTATCCCCGCGATTTCACCAGCGGTTGCACGCTGGAGGCCCGCGGCTTCCAGCGGGATCTTGGCGCCTTTCAGAGCCGCGGGGCGGCCGTGGCCGGGATCAGTGCCGACGACGGCGAAAGCCATCTCTCCTTCTGTGGCAGCGAAGGTCTGGCGTTCCCACTCCTCTCCGATCCCGACGGTCGGGTCAGCCGCCAATACGGCTCCTGGATTGCGCCCTACTCGCAGCGTCACACCTTCCTGATCGACCCGCAGGGGATGCTGCGCAAGATCTGGACCGCCGTTCGACCCTCGGCTCACAGCGGCGAGGTGCTCGAAGCCCTCGATCGTCAACGGGCGCTTCCCGGGCAGACCCCCCCCCAACGCCAGCCGTGAGGCCCACCAGAGTCTCCCGCCGCAGCTTGCTTCGCCTGCTCAGCGGACTGGGAGCCTCCCCCGTGCTGCTTGCCAGTCCCGGCATGGCACGGCTGGCTTCCACGACAGCAAAGAACGGCTCTCTGCGCTTCCTGGCCCTGGCTGACACCGGCAGCGGCAACGCCAACCAGCGGGCGGTGGGCGAGCGGATGGCCGAACGGCACCGCCTCAACCCGGTGGACCTGGTGCTGCTCGGTGGCGACAACATCTACCCCGACGGCAATTTGATCGAGGTGGAGCGCACCTTCCAGCAGCCCTACCGGGAGCTGCTGGCGGCGGGTGTGCCCTTCCACGCCGTGCTCGGCAACCACGACATCCGAACCGAGAACGGCGATCCCCAGTTGCGCTATCGACCCTTCGGCATGGCGGGGCGTTGGTACAGCCTGCGCCGCGGGCCGGTGGCCTTCTTTTTGATCGACACCAACGCCAATGCCCGCTGGCAGCATCAGATGCCCTGGCTGAAGAACGCTCTCGCTGCCAGTGATGCTCCCTGGAAGGTGGTCGTGGGCCACCACCCCCTCTACTCCGCCGGCCTCTACGGCGACGACCCCGTGGCCATCGCCAGGCTCACGCCCCTGTTCGAGCGCCACGGCGTGCAGCTCTACATCAACGGCCATGAGCACAACTATGAGCGCACACGGGTGATCCGCGGCACCACCTACCTCACCGTGGGGGGCGGGGGGGCCTGGCTGCGGCCGGTGGTGGCCAACGCGCGCTCGGCCAGGGCAGCAAGCACCTACAGCTTCGCCGAAATCACCATCCAGGACGAGCGCCTGCAACTCCATGCCTGGGACAGCCGTGGATCGCGGCTCGACGAAGCGTCATTGCCACGCACCCTCTAGCGCTAGAGCGTTTTCAGCCCAACCAGGCCTCCAGCAGACGGCGGTGGGGTTCGGTGTTCTGTCGCAGCAGCGCGACCCTCCCGGAGTCCAGGGGATGATCCAGGCACGCCTGCCAGCGTTCCGCCAGATCCGTGGGTGGCGGCAGATCCAGGTCTTGCCACGGACAGCCAATGGACTCCGCTGCAGCGGCCACCTTCGGGTCATAGCTGAGGGCCGTGCAGGGGGCACCGGCCAGGGCGGCGAGGATCAGGCCATGCAGTCGCATCGCCAGCACGAGCCCGGCCTGTTGGAAGCTGCGCAGCGCCTCCGAGGGATCTCCGGGCCGCTGTTCGCGGCTGCGCCGCCTCACCGTGTCGGAAAGCAGACCCTGCCCCTCCAGCGTCGCCAACAGTCCGCTGTCCTGATCGCCGTGAAAGGCGAGCCAGAGCAGCGAACGGTCGCTTCTTTGCAGCAGGAGCTCAAGGGCGGTGAGATAAGGGCGCCAGCGGCTGGGATCCCAGCGCGGTAAGGGGCGCCAGCACAGAACGATCGGTCCGCCCCCGCCCCGCCAGGGAACCGCCGGAAAAGCCCAGACAGGATCGCTGCCCACTTCCCCCCCCCGTCCCCCGAGCCGGGCCGCCAGCCGGGAGGAGGCTGGATCCCGCCAGCTGCAGGCGTTTGCCAGGGGCAGCAGGGCGCGCACCAGCAGACGGCTGCGCCGCCGCCGCAGCGGTCCGAGCCCCTGTCCCCAGAGCAGCACGGGCCTGCCGCTGGCACGGGCGCAGAGAATCAACAGCGCGTAGTAGAGCAGGCTGCGAACGCTGGTGGCGTCCTGCAGCAGGCTGCCGCCGCCGAGCACCAGGGCATCGCATTGCACGAGGGCGGCCAGCACGGCGCGCAGATCGCGGCGATCCACCGTGGGCACCCCGTAGCGGCTGCGCACCAGCGCCTTGTCATGCGCGGTGACCAGGGGTTTCACCCGGGCGGGCAGCTGGGCGAGCAGCACCGAAAGCAGGGCGTCGTCGCCGAGATTGTGCTCGCCGTAGTAGCCGCAGAGCAGGGGTTTGCGGCTTTTGGAACGCGGGGATGGGGGCCTGAGCGGGGCGGAGGGGGAAGAGGGTGTCACCGTCGCCGCCGGCCACGCCAGGGCACGTACATTACGGGCTCGGTGCCGGTTCAGCCATGCATGCCCTCTCGCTCGGGACCTGGTGGATCCACATCACCTCGGTGTTGGAGTGGATCGTGGCGATCCTGGCGATCCAGGCCTGGGGGAGCATGCGACGGGAGGAGGGCTGGCGATGGCTGGCGGTGGCCATGCTGCCCGCGCTGCTGAGTGCCATGGCGGCCTGCACCTGGCATCTTTTTGACAACAGTTCCGCCCTGAAGGGTCTGGTGGTTCTCCAGGCAGGCCTCACCGCCATCGGCAACGTTGCGCTGGCGGCGGCAGCCTGGAATCTGTTGCGCCTCCAACGCGCCGGCAGGCTTGGCGACAGCCACCCCTGATGAGCACTCCCTTCAGCCCCGGCTTCAGCGATTCCTTTCTGGCGCTGCTGGAGCGCTTGGCTGCGGTGGATGCGACGCCTCTGTTCGTCCTCTCCTTGCTTCCCTATCTGGCCTTCCTGTGGTGGGCGGCCCAAGTGGAGAGCTTTCCTCGCCTTGCCCTGCGCGGCTTTCAGCTCACCTTGCTGTTCGTGGCGGTGACGATCGCCGCCGCCATCGCCGCGGAGTTTCTCTATCACCGCCTTCTGGCCGATGTCGATCCGCTCCACGGCGGCGCCGAGGCCTTCCTCACCCTCAGCAATCTGCTTGTCGTGCTGGGTTTCCTGGGTCGGGAGCGGCGCGGGTGAGACGCCGTGGAGGCCTGCTGTTCGCCCTGCTGCTTGCGGGAGTTCTCCAGCCGGCCGGAGCGGGGTTGAGAGCGTTGGAGCGGATCCCGCCCGCACCCGTTTTGCGGGTGGGGGTGGTGGATGGCTCCCAACCCTGCGCCTGGCGCCATGGGGCGGCGTGGCAGGGGCTGGCGGTGGATCTTTGGAACCGCATTGCCAGCCGTGAGCAGTTGGCCTTTGTCATCCTGGCGCTGCCCAACACCGCTGCGCTGCTCGACGCGGTGGCGGCGGCTCGCATCGACGTGGGAATCGGTTGCCTCAACGTTTCGCCGGAACGTCTCGTTCGGATCCGCTTCAGCCTTCCCTTCCAGGAGGATGGCCTGGCCGTGATGGTGGCCAACTCGCGCCTGGATCTGGGACGGGCCTTCCTCGGATCCCTGTTCGGACCCACCCTGCTGAAGCTCCTGGGTGGATTCCTGGCAGCCAATGCCCTGCTCACCCTGCTGGCCTGGTGGGTGGAGGGCTATGGACAGCGGCAGGAGACCCGAGCGCTCGGGGTTCGGCGCACCGCCAGCAAGTTGTTCCAGGTGCTCGCCACCGGCCCGGGCGGCAACGTGGTGGTGACCACCACACGGGGAAATCTGGTGATCCTGGTGGCCTACCTGGTGCGCATCGTCACCGCATCCCTGCTGGTGGGTTACCTCACGGTCACCGTCGTCAACGAGACCCAGGGGCGGTTGAGTGGCCAGATGGAGGGGCCCGACGACTTGCGCGGTCGTCGGGTGGCGGTGCGAGTCGGATCAGCCAGCGAAGCGTTGTTGCGGGAACTGAACCAAAGCACCACGGGTCCGCCGGCACGGGTGGTGAGGATTCGCCAGGTGGCCGAAGGGCTGCCCCTGCTCCGTCAGCAGAGGGTGGATTCAATGCTGGCGGACAACCTCCAACTCAGGTGGCTGCAGGCCCGGGTGGCGCCATCCGGTCGGACCCGCCTGGCACTGCAGGGGATCAGACCGGAGTCCCAGGCCTTCGTTTTTTCCCCCTCCCTTCCCTTGCCGATCGCGGAACGGATCGATCTGGCCATCAGCGCGCTGAAGCGCGAAGGGGTGGTGAGTGAGCTGCGCAATGCGATCCTGGCCGAATCGAGCAAGTGAACAAGTCTTACGGCACCAGGGCGCCGGGGGTGTCGCCCCGGAAGATGGGGCCTCCGGCATACGCGCCATGATCGCTCCGCTGCTTTCCCCTGTTCTGGCTCTCGCCCCCGCCACCATCAGCTGGTCGCCGAAGGTGGCCCTGGTGATGATTGTCGCCAACGTGCTCGCCATCGCCATCGGCAAGGCCACCATCCGGAAGCCCGATGTCGGCCTGAAGCTGCCCAGCCCCAACTTCTTCGGGGGTCTCAGCCACGGTGCCATGCTCGGCACCCTGAGCCTCGGCCACATTCTCGGCCTGGGTGCCATCCAGGGGCTTGCCTCCCGCGGCGTGCTCTGAACTTCCCCGGACGGCTTGGGCGCCCGCCTCAGCGCAGCCCCAGCAGGTAGGGAAGCACCCGCAGGCCATAGCGCTCAAAGCGGTAGTCGAACAGCAGGGCGGAGAGATCCTCCGCCCGACAGCTCTCCAGGGATTCGAGGATCCTGAGCAGCCTTCGGTCCCCCGCTGCATCCCGCAGCCCCAGCCAGGTGCGGCGCGCCACCCGGCCGCTCAGCGTCCAGCGCCAGCCCAGGGATCGCCGCAGGCGCTCCGGGTAGTGCCGCACTGGATCAGCCCCTCTCCTGCCCCGGGGGCTGGCCCGCAGGGACTCCAGCAGCAGTGGCGCCAACACCGCGCTGCTGGTGAGGGCATGGCGAATTCCCTCGCCCCCGAGCAGATTGGCGGTACTCACCACATCGCCAAGCCCCACCAGTCGTCCGCGGCGATGCGGCTCAAGCCGACGGATGCGGCTGCGGACGCGACCCCCGTGGCGGTCCAGCACCTTGAGCTGCGCCAGCTCCTTGGGCTCCAGCAGGCGCTCCAGAAGCCGCTCCAACAATGGGGAGAGGGGCGGCTGGGGGTGACGCGGGTCGCGGTAGCGGCAGATGCCGATCTTGAGCACGCCGGGCTGCATCGGGAACACCCAGCCATAGCCCTGGGGCAGCCAGTCACTGCCAAGGCAGAAGCTCAATCGGTCCTGCCAGCGCTGCCAGGTGCGCTCCGGCACCTGCAGCAGCCACTCCACCCCGAGGCCCGTGAGCAGCGGGTCGCGATCTTCGTCGCTGCCGCTTCCCTCCCCTGCGCCGAGCAAGCCGCGCCGCTCGCCGGTCGCATCGATCACCCAGTCGCTCACCACCACTTCCTCCGCCCCACCGACCCCCCGCAGCCGCGTGATCATCCGATCCCCGAGCGGGCGGCAGTCGAGGGCTGTGCGACCCAGGCACACCCTGCCACCCCATTCCCGACATTCCTCGGCCAGCCAGTGACGCAAGGCCCCGAAATCCAACACCGCCCCCAGGGGCCTGGAAGCCTGCCAATCGCGGCTGCGCTCCCCCGGTCCGATCAACCGCCAGCCCCGCCAGCGGCTAGCCACCACCGCGGCGGGGAGCGCGAAGCGCAGCACCGTGTCCAATGGGACAGCAGCGCTGCTGAATGCCGAGTGGCGTAGATCCGGCAGGCGATCCACCAGGACCACCGCCATCTCGTGCTGGGCAAGACGCCTGGCGAGCTCGCCGCCCGCCGGACCTGCCCCCACCACCAGAACCTGACAGTCGACCAGGGGAATCAGGCCGGTACGGCGGCGCGACTGGCTCCGGCGGTCGGCACCGCGAAGCGCTCAAGAATGCGGTCCGCCATCAGGGGCGGGGTGAGGCCGAGGCTCACCTTGCTCTGCTCCGGGCTGGCGTGGTCGACCAGCTGGTCGGGGATGCCCAGGCGCAACACCGGAACCAGAACGTCGTGGTCGTTGAGGGATTCCACCACCGCGGCGCCGAAGCCCCCGGCCAGCGTTCCCTCTTCCATCGTGACCACCCTGCCGATGCGACGGGCCATCGGCAGAATCATGGCCTCATCCAGCGGTCGCAGGAAACGGGCGTTGATCACGGCAGCCCGCACCCCTTGCTCCTGCAGCAACCCTGCCGTTGCCAGGGCGGGATAGACCATCGAGCCGTAGGCGACGATCAGCAGGTCATCGCCATCGGTGAGCAGCTCCCCTTTGCCGATCTCCAGCGGCTGCCAACCCTCCTCCATCAAGGGCACCCCTTCTCCCTCCCCACGGGGGAAGCGCAGGGCACAGGGGCCGTCGTGCTGAATCGAGGTGACGAGCATGCGTTGCAGCTCCGCCTCATCCTTCGGCGCCATCACGGTGAAGTTGGGCACCGCCCGCAGATAGCTGATGTCGTACTGGCCCTGGTGGGTGGGGCCATCAGCCCCGACGATGCCCGCCCGGTCGAGCACAAAGGTGACCGGCAACTTCTGGATGCCCACATCGTGGATCAGCTGGTCGTAGGCCCTCTGCAGGAAGGTGCTGTAGATCGCCACCACCGGACGCAGGCCTTCACAAGCCATGCCGGCGGCCATCGTCACAGCGTGCTGCTCGGCGATGCCCACATCGAAATACTGCTTTGGGAGCGCCTTCTCCAGCAGATCCAGGCCGGTGCCGGTGGCCATCGCCGCGGTGATTCCCACCACCCTGGGGTCGTGCTCGCAGAGGGTGACGAGGGTCTGACCAAACACCTTGCTCCAGCTGGGGGGCTTGGGCTTGCTGGAGGGGTAGGCCTTGCCGGTGGCCAAATCGAAGGCGGACTGGGCGTGATATCCCACCTGGTCGGCTTCGGCGTAGGGATAGCCCTTGCCCTTGGTGGTGGCCACATGCACCAGCACCGGCCCCTCGGTGCGATGGGCGGCCTCGAAGGTGCGCACCATCGCCGGGATGTCGTGCCCGTCGATCGGTCCCATGTAGGTGAAGCCCAGTTCTTCGAACACGGCTCCCAGCTTGGGCACCGCCAGGCGCTTCATGCTCTCTTTGAGGGTCTTGAGTTCGGCCGGCAGTTCGCCGTGCAGAAAAGGGAGATGGCGGATCGCCTCCTCGGCGTTGTCCTGGAGGAACTGCACCGGCTTGCTCAGCCGCATGCGGTTGAGGTGGGTGGAGAGGGCGCCCACCGGGGGGCTGATCGACATGTCGTTGTCGTTCAGCACCACCAGCAGGTTGGTGCGGGGCAAGTGGCCGGCGTGGTTGATGGCCTCCAGGGCCATCCCCCCGGTGAGGGCTCCGTCGCCGATCACGGCGACGCAGCGGAAATCCTCGCCGCGGGCATCGCGGGCGAGGGCCATGCCGAGGGCGGCGGAGATGCTGGTGGAGGCATGACCGGCACCGAAGTGGTCGAAGCGGCTCTCCGAGCGTTTCAGGTAACCGGCCACCCCTTCCTTCTGGCGGAGGGTGTGGAAACGGGCGTAACGGCCGGTGACGAGCTTGTGGGGGTAGGCCTGATGTCCGACGTCCCAGACGACCTTGTCGCGATCGAGGTCGAGGGTCTGGTAAAGGGCGAGGGTCAGTTCCACCACGCCCAGGCCGGGACCGAGGTGCCCGCCGCTGGTGGAGACCACCTCGAGGTGCTTCTCGCGGATCTGGCGGGCGATCGACTCGAGTTCCGCGGTGCTCAGACCGTGGAGCTGATTCGGGTGACTCAGCTCGCTGAGGTGCATGACCATACCGATCTGGACCGTGGCAATCTACGGGTTCCCTTCAGGGGGGCGGCGGGCGTCGGCACCGTTCGTTCCCGTTGCACTTCGCGCCAGCCCTCCGGTCGCTTGCCACACTGGAGCGCATGAACGAAGGCCTTGCCAACCCCTTCGGCCTCGGGGGCATGCCCCTGGCCAGCCCTTACCTGCAACGCATCCTGCGGGCAAGAGTTTACGACGTGGCGATCGAATCCCCCCTCGATCCCGCCCCCAACCTCTCGCGCCGCCTGAACAATCAGGTGCTGCTCAAGCGCGAAGACCTGCAACCGGTGTTCAGCTTCAAGCTGCGCGGCGCCTACAACAAAATGGTCTCCCTGGCTCCTGAGGAGCGGGCGCGGGGTGTGATCGCCGCCAGTGCCGGCAACCATGCGCAGGGGGTGGCGTTGGCAGCGCAAAAGCTGGGTTGCAGCGCGGTGATCGTGATGCCTGTCACCACGCCGGAGGTGAAGGTGCGTTCGGTGGCAGCCCGCGGCGCCGAGGTGGTGCTCTTCGGCGACACCTACGACGAGGCCTACGGCGAGGCCCGCCGGCTCGAGATCGCCCGGGGCTTGACATTCATTCACCCCTTCGATGATCCCGACGTGATCGCGGGTCAGGGAACGATCGGGCTGGAGATCCTGCGCCAGTGCTCGCAACCTCCCGACGTCATCTACGTGGCGGTAGGGGGCGGCGGCCTGATCGCAGGGATCGCGGCCTACGTCAAGAGCCTCTGGCCGCGGCTGCAGGTGATCGGCGTGGAGCCGGTGGATGCGGATGCCATGACCCGATCCCTGGCGGCGGGGGAGCGGCTGCGCCTGGAGCAGGTGGGGCTGTTCGCCGATGGTGTGGCGGTTCGCCAGGTAGGGGAGATCACCTTCGATCTGGCCCGCCGCTATGTCGACGGGATGGTCACCGTCACCACCGACGAGATCTGCGCCGCAATCAAAGACGTTTTCGAGGAGACCCGCTCGATCCTCGAGCCCGCCGGCGCCTTGGCGGTGGCCGGGATGAAGAAGGACGTGCACAGCCGCGGGCTGAGCGGCCGCACTTTGGTGGCGGTGGCCTGCGGCGCCAACATGAACTTCGACCGCCTGCTGTTTGTGGCCGAGCGGGCGGAGCTGGGGGAGCAGCGGGAGGCCCTGCTGGCGGTGGAGATCCCCGAGCGGCCTGGCAGCCTGCGTGAGTTCTGCCGGGTGCTGGGCCAGCGAAGCCTCACGGAGTTCAGCTATCGCCTGGCCGATCCCAGCTTCGCCCACATCTTCGTCGGGGTGCAGATCAGCGACCGCCAGGACACGGAGCTTTTGATGGCGTCCCTGGAGGCCGCCGGCCTGCCCTGCCACGACCTCACCGACAACGAACTGGCCAAGCTGCACCTCTGTCACATGGTGGGAGGGCGCCTGCCCGCTAGCGCCGGCTCCGCCCTGGAGCAGGGGCAGGAACTCCTCTACCGCTTTGAATTCCCGGAGCGACCGGGGGCGTTGATGGCCTTTGTCAGCAGCCTCCACCCCAACTGGAACATCAGCATCTTCCATTACCGCAACCATGGCGCCGATGTCGGCCGGATCGTGGTGGGCGTGCAGGTGCCGGAGGGGGAAGTCGGAGCTTGGCAGGCATTCCTGGCCGCCTTGCCTTACCAGCACTGGGAGGAAACCCACAACCCCGCCTACCGCCTGTTCCTCGGCCCGGCCGCCCGGCTCCCCTCCGCCCCCGGACTGGTGGGCGTTTGATGGCTGCGATACGTTGCGCAAAGCCTGCGCTGGAGCCCGGCCATGCCCAGCACGCCCATCGATGCCTCAGCCGCAGCTCCGCAGGAAAGCAGCTGGGAATACGCCCATCCCGACGGCCGACCCGTCAGCCTCTCCTTGCCGGCCCGGTTGGAAGCGATCCTGTACCTCAAGGGCCGTCCCCTGAGCCTCGCGGAGCTGGCGGAGATCGCGGCCGTCAGCCGTGAGCAGGCCGAGCTGGCCCTGATCACCCTGATGGCGGATTACGCGCATCGCGACACCGCCCTGGAGATTCGTCAGGACGGCCAGCGCTACAGCCTGCAGCTGCGCGAGAGCCTGGGGGGGCTGGTGCAGGACCTTCTGCCCATCGACCTCTCCACCGCGGCCCTGCGAACCCTGGCCACCATCGCTCTCAAAAAGCGCATCCTTCAATCCGATCTGGTGGAGCTGCGCGGCTCCGGTGCCTACGACCACATCAAGGAACTGCTGGCCCAGGGCTTCATCGAACGCAAGCGCCAGAGCGAGGGCCGCTCCTTTTGGTTGAGCCTGAGTGAGAAGTTTCACCGCACCTTTGCGGTGCAAGCAGAGGAGCTTCCTGGCTCCCGCCGCACAAAGCCCGCCCGTCCTGACCCGGAAGCCTCGCCAGAGTCGGTGGCTCCCGCAGCCTGAAGGGCAGGCTTCGCCATACTGGATCTCAGTCCTTGCCCACCATGACCCTCCTCGTTTTTGTTCTGCAGGTGCTCGCCCAGACGCTGGGCATCTACTTGCTGGTTCTTCTGGTGCGGGTGCTGTTGAGCTGGTTCCCCAACCTCGACTGGAGCAATCCCCTGCTCTCGGGCGTGAGTGCCATCACCGACCCGTATCTCAACGCGTTCCGCGGCCTGATCCCTCCCCTGGGAGGATTCGACCTGTCGGCGATTGTGGCCTTCCTCGCTCTGCAGCTGGCCCAGAGCCTGCTCAATGGGGCCAGCGCCACATTGATGGGATCGATCCAGCCCTATTGAGGGCTCGGCGCAAGGGATGGGGCGACTGCCTGCTCCAGAGGAAGCAGCTCATCCCCCTCTCCTGCCCGGCTTCGCACCGGCGCGGCAAAACCCCGTGCCCGCACATGGCGCGCCTGCAACGGCCCGGGGGTTCCGGCGGGCACCGCCAGTCGCAGGGCAAAGGTGCTTTCCCCCGGCGGCACATCCCCGATCGATCCCACCCGTGTGCGGTTCGGCAGCACCGGCTCGCCGCTGGCATCGAGGATCAAGGCGAACACATCGGTGTCGACAACAGGACGTCGGCCCGGGTTTCGCACCCGACCGCGCAGAGCCCAACAGTTGGCCCCCGACCCCGGCCTCTGGTCCGGTTGGGAACCGATGTCCGCCGCTGGGCAGGGCTCGAGATCGGCCTGACTCACCATCAGCTCGGCCGCCCAGCCAGGCTCCGGCAGGGCCACGACCGCAAGCCCCAGCGCCAGGCAGAGCATCGCTGAGACGGCCAGGGAGCGGAGCCGGGGCCAGCTGCTTGGTTCCACGTTCACCGCCGATCGCCGCTGCCACCGATCACGTTACGGGCGGCGCGGCTGGCCAGCTTGGCGAGGTTGGCTGCGGCGATCTCCTCGAGATCCAGGTCCAGTTCCGTGGCCAGCTGCGCGAGGTACCAAAGCACGTCGCCGAGCTCGAGGCGCAGGTCGTCGCGGACCTCTGGATCGAGAACCCCGCCCCGATCCCGCATCACCTTCTTGATCTTGTCGGCCACCTCGCCCGCCTCCCCGCACAGCCCCAGGGTGGGGTAGGTGGTGTTGTGGCCCGCGTCGGGGTAGCGAGCGGTCTGGCGGGAGCGCTGCTGGTAGGTGTGGAAGTCCATGGCAAGCCTGCCGATCGGAGCCCGGATGGTAGTTTCCGCCTTTCCCAGCGCAGATCCGATGGTCCGCCCCGACCTGACGCGCCGCACCAAAATTGTCGCCACCATTGGTCCGGCGACCGAATCGCCTGCGGTGCTGCGAAGCCTGATCGAGGCCGGCGCCACCACTTTTCGCCTCAACTTCTCCCACGGCGATCACCAGGACCATGCCCTGCGCATCGCCACCATCCGCCAGGTGGCCCACGAGCTGGGTGTTCACATCGGCATCCTTCAGGATCTGCAGGGGCCGAAGATCCGACTGGGCCGGTTTGAGAATGGCCCGATCACCCTGGCCAACGGAGATGCTTTTCGGCTCACCTCCCGCCCCGTGGCCTGCGATCAGCACATGGCCGCGGTCACCTATGCCCGCCTTGCGGATGAGGTCACCCAGAGCAGCCGCATTCTCCTGGACGACGGCCGCGTCGAGATGGTCTGCGAGTCTGTGGACAAGGCCGAGCAGACTCTCCACTGTCGCGTCACCGTCGGGGGGGTTCTCTCCAACAACAAAGGGGTGAATTTCCCGGACGTGCAGCTCTCGATCCGGGCGATGACCGACAAAGACCGCCAAGACCTTGCCTTCGGCCTGCAGCAGGGTGTCGACTGGGTGGCATTGAGCTTCGTGCGCAACCCCTCCGACATGCTGGAGATCCGCGAGCTGATTCGCAGCCAGGGTCACAGCACCCCTGTGGTGGCGAAAATCGAGAAGTTCGAGGCGATAGATTCGATTGATTCCATCCTGCCCCTCTGCGATGGGGTGATGGTGGCGCGTGGCGACCTTGGCGTTGAGATGCCGGCGGAGGAGGTGCCGCTGCTGCAGAAGGAATTGATCCGCAAGGCCAACAGCCTCGGCATTCCAGTGATCACCGCCACCCAGATGCTGGATTCGATGGTCAGCTGCCCCCGGCCCACCCGCGCCGAGGTGAGCGATGTGGCCAATGCCATCCTTGATGGCACCGACGCCGTGATGCTCTCCAACGAGAGTGCCGTGGGGGATTTTCCGGTGGAGGCGGTGGCCACGATGGCGCGGATTGCCCGCCGCATCGAACGCGACTATCCCCACCGCGTGCTCGACAGCCACATGGCCACCACGATTCCCAACGCGATCTGCCAGGCGGTGAGCAGCATTGCCCGCCAGCTGAATGCAGCGGCGATTCTCCCCCTCACCAAAACCGGCTCCACCGCCCGCAACGTCAGCAAGTTCCGCCCCAGCACCCCCATCCTGGCGATCACCAGCGACGTCAACGTGGCGCGGCGCCTGCAGCTGGTCTGGGGCGTGAACCCACTCGTGATCAAGGAAGAAGCCACCAGCAATGGCACCTTCCATGTGGCGATGGAGCTGGCCCGCGAACAGGGCCTGCTGCAGGAGGGTGATTTGGTGATCGAAACCGCCGGCACCCTCTCGGGGGTGAGTGGCTCCACCAATCTGGTCAAGGTGAGCATTGTCTCGGCGGTTCTGGGCAGGGGATTGGGGATCGGAAGCGGCTCCGTGAGCGGCAAGGTCCGGCTGGCCAGCACCCCCGAGGAAGCCGCCCGACTCGAGCCAGGGGAGATCCTGGTGGTGCGGGAAACCAGCGCGGCCTATCTCGAAGCCATTCGCATGGCCCGGGGCGTGATCGCGGAGGAGGAGGGTCGCCAGAGTCATGCGGCCGTGATCGCCGCCCGGTTGGGGGTGCCCGTCATCGTCGGGGTTGCCAATGCCACCGCGGATCTGCGAGAGGGCGAGCTGGTGACCCTGGAATTGCGGGAGGGTGTGGTGCACCGCGGCAGCCGCAGCCCCACACTCTTCCCTTCTTCGGCAGGCTTGTAGCCATTGCTGGCACCGCTGTGCGGAGCTCCCTTCCATGAGCGCAAACCTTCCCCTCGCCGAGAGCGTGGCGATGGCCCTGGCCACCCTGCGCGCCAATCGGATGCGCAGCCTGCTGACGATGCTGGGCATCGTGATCGGGAACGCCTCCGTGATCACCTTGGTGGGCATCGGCCGCGGGGCCCAGAACCTGGCGGCAAACCAGCTGAGCAACCTCGGGGCCAACGTTTTGTTCGTGGTGCCGGGGAACAACGACACCCGGCGGCAGGGCATCGATACCCCGAAGACCCTGGTCCTGGAGGATGCGCAAGCGATCGCGGAACAGGTGCCAAGCGTGCGCCGCGTCGCCCCCCAGGTGACACTCAATGAGGTGGTGCAGGCCGGCGGTCTGAGTGCCTCCGCCACGGTGACAGGGGTGACCCCCGAATTTCTGGAGGTGCGCAGCTTCGAGGTGGCCCAGGGACGCTTCTTCAACGATGGCGATCTGCGCGCTGCCCGCAACGTGACGGTGATTGGCCCCGACTTGCTGGACAAGCTGCTGCCGAGGGGCTCGGCGATCGGTCGCCAGCTGCGGATTCGCGATCAGTCGTTTGAGGTGATCGGGGTGCTCGTCCCCAAAGGGGCGGTGTTCGGCTCCAACCAGGACCAGACCGCCTACGTACCCCTCACCACGATGGTGAGCCGCCTGAGCGGACGGGACCCCACCTATGGCATCAGCCTCTCGTTCATCAGCGTCGAAGCGAAGGACGAAAAGAGCACCGGCGCCGCCGCGTTTCAGATCACCAACCTGCTGCGCCAGCGCCATCGGATCCTGCGGGACGACGACTTTGCCGTGCGGTCCCAGAAGGACGCCCAGCAGATCGTGGGAAGCATCACCGGGGGGCTCACCTTGATGCTCGGCGCGATCGGCGCGGTCTCCCTCCTGGTGGGGGGGATCGGAATCATGAACATCATGCTGGTGTCGGTGAGTGAGCGCACCGAGGAAATCGGCCTGCGGAAGGCCCTCGGCGCCCGCAGCGATGATGTGCTGACGCAGTTTCTGGTGGAGTCCCTTGTGCTGGCCAGCCTCGGCGGCGTGATCGGCAGCGCTGTGGGGGTTGGCACCATTGCCCTGGTGGCGATGACCACTCCCCTGCCCGCCAGCATCTCGGCGTTGATGGTGCTGACCACAGTGGGACTCTCCGGTTCCATCGGCCTGATCTTCGGAGTGCTGCCCGCGCGGCGGGCCGCCGGCCTGGATCCGATCGTGGCTTTGCGCAGCCTCTGAGAAGCCAGGCGGAGGAGGCGCAACTGTCGATTCTGCAGTAATCCTGTTGAAAACTGGAAATCGTCGCCTTCGTCACCAAAGGCTGACCTGCGGCAATGGCTAGATGGACTGCTCCTTCCCACCCACCCGAATTTGGACTCGCTGTCGGCCGGCGATCGCTTTTCCCCAGATCAGGCCTCCCCAGACCCCATCTTGGCCGAAGTGAGCGGCGAGATCCTCAGCCTGTGCGGTGGAGCGGCTGATGCCATGATTGAATGCGCATATCGCAATGGCACGGATCGCATGGTGATCCTGCGTTGCCTCGGCCCCTCGGCCTTTTTTCTGGAGAGGGTGCTCTTCCCCTTTGAGCTTCTCACCTTCGCCTGCCCGCCGGAGTGCGAGGTGGAGATACAGAGCAATGGTTTAGGAGGACCGGAACTGCTGGAGAGCATGCCTGCCCTGCTGTTGCGCCTCGGCACGCCGGTCAGCGCTGTGGAATCGGACGAACCCACACCGTGGCTGCAGGCCGGCTGAGCAGCCCCGCCCCAAGGCAGTCAACAAGCCTTCCCCAGCTCACCATTGGCGCGCCATGCTGGGAACCACGGCTCCGGAGCGGGCCCTTTACAGTAGTTCAAATTCAAGACCTCAATGAACCAGCGCTGGCGTCTGATCGCTCTCTGGCTCCTGCCGATTGTGGTAGCCCTCTTCCTCGGTTGGCAGCTGTTCAGTGGCGGGGCCACCCGCTTCACCGCTTCCTCCAACGCTGGCCCAACCGTCGCCCCCCGCAACGCTGCCGTTGCCCGGATGAGCTATGGCCGTTTCCTTGATTATGTGGATGCCGGCAGGGTCACCGCCGTCGACATTTTTGACGGTGGCCGCATGGCCGTGGTGGAGGCGGTCGATCCCGACCTCGACAACCGGGTGCAGCGCCTGCGCGTGGACCTGCCCGGACTGGCTCCGGAGCTCGTGAACAAGCTCAAGGACCGCGGCATCAGTTTCGACATTCACCCGCCCCGCCAAGCGCCCCCAGCTCTGGGTCTGCTCGGCAATCTGCTCTTCCCCCTGCTGCTGATTGGCTCCTTGATCTTCCTCGCACGCCGCTCCAGCGGCATGCCCGGCGGTCCTGGCCAGGCGATGCAGTTCGGCAAGACCAAAGCCCGCTTCTTGATGGAGGCCCAGACGGGGGTCAAATTTGATGATGTCGCTGGTGTGGAAGAGGCCAAGCAGGACCTGCAGGAAGTGGTTACTTTCCTCAAGACCCCGGAGCGTTTCACCGCCATCGGAGCCAAAATACCAAAAGGCGTTTTGCTCGTGGGCCCGCCTGGCACCGGCAAAACTCTGTTGGCCAAGGCGATTGCCGGCGAGGCAGGGGTTCCGTTCTTCTCGCTTTCCGGCTCGGAATTCGTCGAGATGTTCGTGGGTGTCGGCGCCAGCAGGGTGCGCGATCTTTTCAAGCGAGCCAAGGAAAACAGCCCTTGCCTGATTTTCATCGATGAGATCGATGCGGTCGGTCGTCAGCGGGGAGCTGGCATCGGCGGCGGCAACGATGAGCGGGAGCAAACCCTCAACCAGTTGCTCACCGAAATGGATGGGTTTGAAGGCAATAGCGGCATCATCATCATCGCCGCCACCAACCGTCCCGACGTTTTGGATTCCGCCCTCATGCGTCCCGGTCGTTTTGACCGTCAGGTGAGCGTCGACGCGCCCGACATCAAAGGTCGCCTCTCCATTCTCAAAGTGCACAGCCGCAACAAAGTTCTGGCCGAAGGCGTAAGCCTTGAGGCCATTGCGCGGCGCACTCCTGGCTTCACCGGCGCTGATCTCGCTAATCTTCTCAACGAAGCGGCCATCCTTACGGCGCGTCGACGCAAGGAAGCCATCACTCTCTCCGAGATTGATGATGCTGTGGATCGGGTCATTGCCGGCATGGAGGGCAAGCCCCTCACAGATGGCCGCAGCAAGCGCCTCATCGCCTATCACGAAGTAGGCCATGCACTGGTAGGAACGCTTGTCAAGCAGCACGATCCGGTCCAGAAGGTCACCCTGATTCCGCGCGGCCAAGCCCAGGGTCTCACCTGGTTCGCACCGGACGAAGAGCAGATGTTGGTGAGCAAAGCGCAGCTTCGGGCGCGCATCATGGGGGCTCTGGGAGGCCGTGCTGCGGAAGACGTGGTGTTTGGACACGCCGAAGTCACCACAGGCGCCGGCGGTGACATTCAGCAGGTTGCCTCGATGGCGCGCCAGATGGTCACCCGTTTTGGCATGAGTGAGCTGGGCCCCCTTTCCCTCGAAGCCGGCAACCAGGAAGTATTCCTAGGCCGTGATCTGATGACGCGCAGCGACGTTTCTGACGCGATTGCTAATCGCATCGATGAAGCTGTTCGTCAAATTGTGCAACACTGTTATATTGAAACGGTCAAGCTGGTTGAGCAACACCGTGATTGCATGGATCGAGTGGTGGAACTATTGATTGAAAAAGAAACCCTCGATGGTGATGAGTTTCGCTCCATAGTTGCTGAATTCACCCCTATCCCTGAGAAAGAGCGTTTCTCTCCCCTGCTGCAAGTTTCTGCAAACTAGTTGGCCCCTTCGTACGGGTGGGGTAGTGAAGCTCCACCCCAAAGACCCCGATCAGCAGGAGCATTGCTCCTTAAACCGATCGGATGGGTCTTTTCTCGATCACCTTGTCGATCAAACCATAGCTGACGGCCTCGCCTGGGGACATGAAGAAATCCCTGTCGGTGTCCTCTTCAATTCGGCTCAGCGGTTGGCCGGTGCGATCGGCTAATTCCTGATTGAGTTTTTTCTTCAGGTAAAGAATCTCATCGGCTTGGATGCGGATGTCGCTGGCCTGGCCGCGGGCACCGCCCAGTGGCTGGTGGATCATGATCCGGGAGTGGGTGAGGCTGCTGCGTTTGCCGGGCGCACCGGCGCAGAGCAGGAAGGCCCCCATCGAAGCGGCAAGACCGACGCAGACGGTCTGCACGTCAGGCTTGACGTGCTGCATGGTGTCGAAGATGCCGAGGCCGTCGTAGACGGAACCGCCGGGAGAGTTGATGTACAGAAAGATGTCCTTATCCGAATCCTCCGCCTCGAGGAACAGCAGCTGGGCTACCACGCGGTTGGCCGACTCGGCGGTGACCGGTTCGCCCAGGAAAATGATGCGCTCGCGCAGCAGGCGGGAGTAGATGTCGAAAGCCCGCTCTCCCCGGCCCGACTCTTCGATCACGATCGGGATCATCGGCACGGCAGTCTCGGTCACTGGGGAGGATCCTACCGATGGGGAGCATCGGCTCGGGCCTCCGGGGGCGGCGCTAAGGTCGGGGCTCCTGCAGGTTCCACCGCGTGGGCAGCGCTCTCACCGTCTCCGACAGCAAGCGTGCCTTTCACGCGGCCTTCCCGCATGTGATCAGCCCGCTCTACCGGCGGATGGTCGATGAACTGCTGGTCGAACTCCACCTGCTGAGCCGTCAGAAGGGTTTTCGATGCGATCCGCTCTTCGCCGTGGGCCTGGTCCAGGTTTTCGATGGTTTTGCGCGCGGCTACCGGCCTGAGCAGCAACGGGAAGCCCTGTTCGAGGCCCTTTGCGCCTCCTCAGGGTTTGTGGCTACCGATCTGCGCTCTCAGAAAGACGCAGCGGTGGGGGCCATGGCTCAGGTGGGGGTCGAACAGGTGAAGGAGTGGATCGAGGCTCAGGGGGAAGGCTCTCCCGAGCCGCTGGCCACCGCGCTGGCGGAGATTCGTCGCCCCGATTTCCATTACTCCCGTTTGATGGCCGTGGGTCTGTTGAGCTTGCTGGAGCAGGCCCGTGGAGCCGATGCCATGGACCCCCAGGAGCTGCGCCGCTCCGCCCACGAACTCGGCGAGTCGATGGGATTGATGAAGGATCGGCTCGATAAGGATCTGAGCCTTTACGCCACAAATCTCGAGAAGATGGCCCAGGCGGTCGAGCTGATGGAGGAAACCGTGGCGGCCGACCGGCGGCGCCGGGAGCGGCGAGAGGAGCGGGTTAGCGGTGCACCTGAAGGCGTCCCGTCAGCTGGCTGACGGGCTGCTGGCTGCGGGCACCCGGCGGCGGTGTCGCCTCGATCCAGAGCTGTTCCGCCTGGCGCACCACCCCCGGGAGCAAAGGGGGTAGCAACCCCAGGGCTTCCAGGGCAGACGGTCTGGCCCGCATGCGCAGCTCCTGGCGCCCCGGTCGCACGGTCTCACTCCCCATCGACAGGGAGGACGGAGGTGGGGAACCAAGGAAAAAAAGCACGCGGGCCTGACCATCGGCACCGGCAAGCCAGCGCCATCCCCCCACCACCGTTCCGTCCTCCCGCAACCAGTCGACCGCCTGAACAGGATCTTTCCGCGATGGGGCTTCCCGCAGTTTCTGCAAGCGCAGGGAACGGGCCAGATCGGTGAGAAGCGATTTCCAGGCCTGCCTCTCGCTGCCGAGTTCCAGTTCCAGCTCCAGTCCCGCTTGGAAGGGGCCCTGCACCAGGGGGCGCAAGCGCAGCCGGAACGGGCTGCGGCGCAACAAATCCAGTCGCACCGGATCGAGGTCGTACACGCTGCTGAGGGGGTCGCGGATCAGTTGGCGGGAGAGCAGACCGCGCAGCAGCGGCGCCATGGAATCCCCCTCGATCTCCAGCAGTCGGTCCGGCGGCAGGGGCGGTTGCAGGGGAACCTCCCCGCTGGCAGCGGCCAAGGGCAGGGGGAGCAGCAGGCCCTCCACCGATGCCGCCTCCCCCTGCCAACGCAGCCCCAACGGATCGACGGCCAGAACCAGGCACCCCTCCTGGAACTCCTGGAGCAAGGGGGCGAGGGGACCGACAATCACCGCCAAGGCTGACGGGTCCCAGAACACCGCCTGCTCCCGCCGCAGCCGCTCCGCGCAGCGCCCCTGCAGGCCGAGGCTGCGTCGCTGACGGGGAAGCAAGCGGTCCTGCAGCAATCGGAGGGAGAGGGCATCGGGCGCCACCACAACCAGGTCGTCGACGCGAAGCGCGTTGGGGGGCAGGCTGGCGGCCGTGCCCGCGAGGGGCCCCGTGGCCAGAAGGGCGAGGTAGGGGGGAACGTCGGAATGGATTCCCCAGAACTGCCACCAAAGTCGGCGCTGGTTGCGCCAGAGGGTGGGGGCCAAAGGGCCTGGCAGCCGTTCCTGCCAGAGGGGCGGAACCGGCCGGCCGGGGGCAGGCGGGAAGCTTTGCAGAAGGGTGGCCGCGCTGAGCAGTTTCTCCAGCCCCTCCGCCTCGGGTCGGGGCCAGCGCCACAAGGCTGCGAGCGGCAACGCCAGCAGCAACAGAATCGTGGTGGCGGTGAGGGGGAGCGGGGGCCGCGGGCTTGGAGCCCGCCAGCGGGGCAGCAGAGAGATCCGGCTCATGCGACGACCCGTTCGATCTGACCGTAGAGGGTGGTGCGCTGGCGTACCGGGCGGCCGATGCTCCGGGCTGCGGCCATCAGGACTGCGGGGGTCTGGGCCGTTCCTCCTCTGGCGCCTGCCATGGTGGTGATGTGCTCCTCCATCAGGGTTCCGCCGAGGTCATCACAGCCCCAGCGGAGGGCCTCGGTGGCGACCGGCAGGGTGAGTTTCACCCAACTGGACTGGTGATGCACGAACGCGGGGCCAAGCAACAGGCGGGCCTGGGCTGTGAGGCGCAGCATCTCGCCCGTGTCCGGCTGCTCACGCCCGACGCGGGCCCGCAGCGGGGCCGGGGCGGCAGCACCGACGAAGGGCAGCAGCACGAATTCCGAGAAGCCCGCTTCTCCCCTGGCGGAGGCCCGCCTCTGCAGCGCCAGCAAGGTGAGCAGATGGGCCACCCGCTCGGCCGAGCTCTCCACATGCCCCGCCATCAATGTGGCGGTGCTGGCCAGCCCATGGGCATGAACCTGGCGGATCACCGCCACCCAGGCACGAGCGGAAAGCTTCTCCGGACAGATCAGCCGCCGCACCCGCTCGCTCAACACCTCCGCCGCGGTGCCGGGCACCGATCCCAGCCCCGCGGCCCGAAGCTCCTCCAGCACCTGATCCAGGCTGATCGCATCGCTCTGGGCGAACCACAGCAGCTCCTGGGGGGAGAAGGCATGCAGATGGAGGCCCGGTGCCGCTTCCTGCAGGGCCTCCAGCAGACGCACGGCAAAGCGGAGGGCGCTGCCGTCGATGCGGGCCTGCGGGTCGAGAGCGGCTTGCAGGCAGAGTTCGGTGGCCCCCAGAGCCTTGGCCTCTGCCGCTCGATGCTGCAGCTCGGCCATGGGAAGTCGATACGCGCCGCTTGCACCGGGGTCGCGGCGGAAGGCGCAAAAACCGCAACGCAGCAGGCAGTGATTGCTGGTGTTCAGGTTGCGATTGATCACGAAGCTGACCGTTTCCCCTGCCAGCGCAGCGCGGAGTTGATCCGCTGACTCCTGGAGCTCATGGTCCGCTGCACCGGCGGCATCGTTGCCGTTCCGCTCCAGCAGGGCCAGGGCCGGCCCCGCGTACGCCTCGATCGGAGCTCCCGCCGCGTGGAGCTCGGCGATCCGGGCAATCAGATCGGCCAGTGGCTTCTCACCGCCCCAATCCCCCGCCGTGGCGGGGGGAGGGACGAGCAGTTCGCCTGCCTCGTCCCAGGCAGCAGGGTCGAGGGAGGGAGGGGAGGTCAGCGGCTGCGCCCTTGCTGTGCCGCGCGGCGCCTTTTGTCGCGCCATTCAACGGTGGAGAGATAGAGGACACCGAGGCTGACGAACACCAGCAGGGAGGTGGCGACGACCGCCAGGACGGTGTTGGTGGAGAGAGCGAACTCAGTAGCCGAGGGTGTTGTCACCGTTGCGTCCCCAGACAACCATGGCGATCGAGAAGCTGAAGATGGCGGCGAGGGCCGCCCAGCCAAGGGTGATCAGCATCGAGGGGAGGAGGGGTTCAACAACAGGCATGATACCCGGGCAGACCCCTCCAACTGCGGGAGCGTCATGGTCGTCACAACGCCTGCGGCGGTACAAGATCGGGAGCTGCTGCGCCAGCCTTACCCCAACTACCGGGTGATCGTCCTCGACGACGATGTCAACACTTTCCAGCACGTTGTGGAAGCTCTCGTGCGCCATGTTCCGGCGATGAATCCCGACCGGGCCTGGCAATTGGCCCACCGCATCGATGAGGAGGGCTCGGCGGTGGTCTGGAGCGGACCGCAGGAGCAGGCGGAGCTCTACCACCAGCTTCTGGCCGCTGAAGGGTTGACGATGGCGCCGTTGGAGCGGGCCTGAGGGCTGGCGAATCGATGGGCCGTGTCGTCATCACCCACAGCACCTATCTGGAGGGCTTGATTCCCCTGCTGCGCCATCTGGCCGCCGCGGAGGGAATCGATACGGTCACCCCGGCTGTGATCAGCCGGGTGCGCGGCCGAAGCCCCTGCTTGCGGCTGCGGGTGTCCGCACCAATCTTGGGCGGATTCAAATTGCTCGCCCGCCGGGGCGGATCGGCCCAGGAGGTGTTCGTGGTCACCAGCTGGAGCCGCGAAGCGCTGCAGGAGCGTCTCGATGAACTGGCCGGCTGAGGAGGGCGAGCCTGGTAAGGCCTGGCCGAGCTTTTGGAAATGGGGTGGACCCCCGTGCCGTCTTGCCCCAGTGTTCGACCTGGAAGAACCAGAAGGGGGGTCAAAGGCGGGGCGCCGTTTCCGGCCGTGAAGCCGGTATACGTTGCCGTCGCTGCAGACCCCCCATGTCGAAGAGGGAGTCAGATCAGAAAACTGTGAAAGGCAGTCACCAACACAGGAGTCCGCAGCAATCCTAACGGCATTCGGCGCCGGCTCAGCCCTGCGGCAGGGGCCAGATGGCGCGAACTTCGCCGAGCCAGCGCCGGGCCTGCCCTTCCCGCTCCTCGCTGCTGTCGCCCTCCAGCGGCAGGACGAGGTGTCCCAGCTTGCGACCCACGCCGCCGCCCCGTTTGCCGTACCAGTGCAGGCGAGCGCCCGCGAGCTTCTCCAGGGCCCGTCGTTCGGGGCCGTGGTCTTCGTCGCCGTCGCGCAGGCCGAGCAGATTGACCATCAGTGCCCCTGCCAGCCTCGGCTCGATAGGGCCCAGGGGCAAGCCGGAGACCACCCGCAGCTGCTGTTCAAACTGGCTGTGGCGAAACGCCTCGATCGTGAGATGGGCTGAATTGTGGGTGCGTGGCGCCACTTCATTCACCTGCAACCCCTGCGGACCCCAGAAAAACTCGACCGTCAACACCCCCACGTAGTCAAGGGCCGTGAGCAGCGAGGCGGCCACATTGCGGGCGAAGGCGCCCACGGAATGATCCACGGGCGCCGGGAAGATCACCCAGTCGCAGACGTGCTGATGCTGGTGGGTCTCCACGAGGGGGAAACAGGCCAGATTGCCCTCCCTGTCGCGGCAAGCGGTGAGGGCCAGCTCCCGCTCAAACGGCACCCGCTCCTCCAGGATCCACTGGTTGGCATCCACCGTGTCGAGCAGTTCCTGCAGGGCCTGGAGGTCGGCGATCCCGCGCGTACCTCGCCCGTCGTAGCCCCCCTGGCTGGCCTTGGCCATCAGCGGAAACTGGAAGCCATCCGGCAGTCGCGGGGTGCCGGTGCTCCAGGCAGGGGGGCTGGTGGTGGGAACGGTGGGCAGGGGGAGCGGATGGGGAGCGGCGGGATCCCAGGGGCTCCCCTCCGGCTCCTGGCTCCCGACAAGGGGGGGCGGCAGCAGGGCGGCCTCCAGCGGGCACCACTGGGGGGAGGGAAGGTGCAGATCAGCCAGCAGCTGGCGCTGGGCGCGTTTGCTCACCAGCGGTCGCAGGGCTTGCAGCTCCGGCCGGAAAAGGACGCCCGCATCGGCCAGCGGCTGAAGCGGATCCAAGGGCAGCCATTCGTTTTCGAAGCTGATCGCACCACAGCGGCGGGCCAACTCCCGCGTCGCCTCCACGTCCTCCAGGGGGGCAAGCACGGCACTGGTGGCGCGCCGCACCGCGGGATCCCCCTGATCGGGCGTTTGCACGTGAAGCTCCAGGCCGAGGTCTGCCGCAGCCTCCGCAAGCATCAAAGCAAGCTGGCCGCCACCGACGATCCCGATGCTGCGCAGGGGTTTGGATTGGGCTGGGACCGTCTCCAAGACGGGCTCGCTGGCATTCGGATTTCCAGATTCGCACTTCGCCGCCAACCCCTGCCGCCGCCGCCGTTGGCTCAGACCAGTCCGCGCTCGCCGGCCAGCAACCAGCGCAGCAGGCTGAGCAGCAACACCAGCACGAAGAGCGCCAGACCGACGGTGCAGGCATAGCTGATCTCCAGCTCGGAAAAGGCCTGGTCGTAGACGTAATACACAATCGTGCGGGTTGCGTCGGCCGGGCCGCCCTGAGTCATCAAATACACCTCCTCGAACACCTTGGTGGCGCCGATCGCCGAGATCACCGCCACCAGGCTCACGTAGGGGCGCATCAGGGGCAGGGTGATGTCGAGATGGCGTCGCAATCCTTCGCTGCCATCCAGGGAGGCGGCCTCGTAGAGCTCTGCCGGGATCCCCTGCAGGCCCGCCAGAAAGATCACCATGAAGTAGCCCAAACCCTTCCAGAGGGTGACAAGCATCACGGAGGGCAAGGCGAGGCGGGGATCGGTGAGGAAGCCGATCGCGCTGAAGCGCTCCCCCAGCCAGGCGCTGAGCCATCCGTTGATCAGGCCGTTCTCGGCGTAAAGCCAGCGAAACGCGATCGCCGCCACCACCAGCGAGACCAGGTACGGCGTGTAGAAGGCGCCGCGAAACCAATGGATCGCTGGCAGGCTGCGGTTCACCAGCACCGCAAGCAGCAGGGAGCCGAGCACGATCGGCGGCACGATGCCGACCAGGTAAAGGGCCGTGGTGCCGGCGACCCGGAAGAACATCGGATCGCCCGCCAGTCGGCGCAGGTTGGCCAGACCCACGAATCGGATCGGCTCGCTTACATCCAGGCCGGTGCTGCTGAAACTCATCAGCAGGGCCATGGCGGCGGGCAGGAGAACCGATAGCGCCAGCAGCACCAGAGCGGGGCTGAGAAAGCCCCAGGCGGTGCGGGAGGAAGCGGAGGGTGGCATACAGCCATTGTGGGGTCATGCCCCGGTGTCCCGAGTCCTCCATGGAACCCCGTCAGGTGTTGCGACAGGTGTTTGGGTATGACGATTTCCGCGGTCCGCAGGCGGAGATCGTCGCCCATGTGTTGGCGGGGGGGTCAGCTCTCGTGCTGATGCCCACCGGCGGAGGCAAATCGCTGTGTTACCAGGTACCAGCGCTCTGCCTTCCCGGCACCGCGGTGGTGATCTCGCCGCTGATCGCCCTGATGCAGGACCAGGTGGAAGCACTGCGGCAGGCGGGCGTGCGGGCGGGTGCCCTGCATTCCGCGATCGAGGCCCGGGAGGCGCAGGCGATAGAGCGCGATCTGGCCGGCGGCGCCCTGGATCTGCTTTACCTCTCTCCCGAGCGGCTGCTGGCGGGTTTCCTGGAACGGTTGGAGGGGATGCCGATCTGTCTGTTCGCCATTGATGAGGCCCATTGCGTCTCCCAGTGGGGGCACGATTTCCGGCCGGAATACCGACAGCTGGGGGTGCTGGCCGAACGGTTCCCGGCGGTGCCGCGGCTGGCCCTGACCGCCACCGCCGATCCCCGCACCCAGGAGGACATCCTCGATCGGCTGACCCTGCGGGATGGCCGCTGCTTCGTGGCCAGCTTCGATCGGCCCAACATCCGCTACCTGGTGCGGGACAAGGACGACGCCCGCGGCCAACTGCTGAGCTTCCTGGCGGAACGGAAGGGGGAGGCCGGCATCGTCTACGCCCGTTCCCGCAGCCGGGTGGACGGCTTTGCCCGGGAGTTGCGGGCGGCGGGGTACGACGCGGTGGCTTACCACGCCGGGCTCGAAACGGAGGAGCGCCGGCAGGCCCTGGATCGCTTCCGCCGGGAAAGCGGCGTGATTGTGGTGGCCACGATCGCCTTCGGGATGGGCATCGACAAGCCGGATGTGCGCTTCGTCGCCCATGTGGATCTTCCCAAGAGCCTCGAGGCCTACTACCAGGAGACGGGCAGGGCCGGGCGGGACGGGCTGGCGGCGGTGGCCTGGATGGTGCAAGGACCGGGGGACGTGCCCCAGCTGCGCCGCTTCATCGACGACTCCCAGGCAGCGGAGGAGCAGAAACGGGTGGAGCACGGCAAGCTGGAGGCCCTGATCGGCTTCGTGGAGGCGCCGGGCTGCCGGCGGCAGGTGCTGCTGCGCCATTTCGGGGAAGTTTTGGCCCAGCCCTGCGGCAACTGTGATGTGTGCCTGGAACCCGACCGAAGGACGGATCTGACCGAGCCCGCCCGCAAGGCCCTCTCGGCGGTGTATCGCACCGGTTCGCGCTTCGGGGCCGCCCACCTGATCGACGTGCTTCTGGGCGGGGAAACCGCCCGCATTCGCCAGCTGGGCCATGACCAACTGAGCGTCTACGGCATCGGGAGGGAACTCGATCGGGGCCAGTGGCGCTCGCTTTTCCGTCAACTCCTGGCCCTGGGCTATCTGGTGAGCGACAGCGAGACGAAGGGAGGCCTGCGCTTCGGGGAGGAGGGGCTGGTCCGACCCCTGCTGCGGGGGGAGTCGAGCCTGGCCCTGCGGCTGGCCCCACCGTCGAAGGAGCGGCGGCGGAGCGCGGCAAGCGCTTCCGCAGCATCAGCGCCTGCGGGAATGGCACCGGAGGAGGTAGACCCCGCTCTGCTGGAGGCGCTCAAGAATTGGCGCCGCGAACAGGCCCGCGAGCAGGCGGTGCCCCCCTACGTGGTGTTCCATGACCGCACCTTGCTGGAGATCGCCGGCCGTCGCCCCTGCGACCTGGAGTCTCTGGGGCGGGTTGCCGGCATTGGCCAGGCGAAACTGGACCGTTACGGCGAGGCCTTGCTCGCTCTGCTCGGCAGGGTGGGGTGAGCGGAGAAACTGCCGGACCCCCGCCCAACCGGGCCATGGAAAGCTCTGGGAGGTCCCGCACCACAGCGGGCGATCCTTACTCACTGGAGCGGACATCTCTTGCCAAATTTTTGCTTGGACCGCCCGACTGGAGCAGCGGGGAGTGAGCCAGAGGCGAACCCGTCAGACCCGGATGCGGAGAGAGGATGTCGCCCGGGATCCACGGTCAGATTGATTCTGCGTATTTTTGGCGATCAGGTAAAGTGCCGGCGGATTTAGCCAGATCATGAGCTTCCTCACGAAAGTCAAGCGGATTTCGATTCAAGCCGGCTTTTATCGCCCCACCCGCTGGCTTTCGCGCAGGCTTCGTCCCGCCAGGTTGCAAAGCTTTGGGAATGACGTCAGCTTTTATCAAAACCTCCTGCCATCCGGCGGACTCGTTTTTGATGTGGGAGCCAACATCGGGGAAAAGTCAGAAGCATTGCTGGAGGCAGGGATGAAAGTGATTGCGTTTGAACCAAACCCGGAGGTGATTGCCGAGTTGCTGGGCCGTTGCCGCCATCGCCAGGAGTGGACTCTGATTCAGACGGCCCTGAGCGGCAGCGCAGGAATCGCGAGCTTTTATGCCCGCACCTCGCATGAGTCGTCAGGCTTCGATCCTGATTGGGGAGGATCATCCGCACAGGTTTATCACGTTCCTGTGCTTACTCTCGATTTGGCTATCGCCCATTTTGGCGTGCCAGACTTTTGCAAAATTGACGTAGAGGGATGGGAGCTTGAAGTTTTGCGTGGCCTTACCAAGACCCCCGGCATACTCTGCTTTGAATATCACCTTACCAACGACAATATCGCGAAGACCCTGTGTTGTCTTGAGCGTCTTGATGAACTCGGGTATACGCATGCCAATCTTGCCCCTGCGGAAAGCACGGCATTTTTTCATGCTGATTGGATTCCCCTTCGCGAGTTGCGGCAGAATTTTCCCCACAGCTATCAGTCGATCTCCCACTTAGCCTATGGGGATATTTTTGTCAGAATCTGAGCCTGTCTCGCCATAGCCTTGTTGGTGCAGCTCCCCGCCGGGCCCATGACCCTCCGCTCCACACCCTTCCGCACGATCCCGGTGGAGCTGGGGGCGAAGGCCTATCCCATCCTGATCGGGGAGGGCCTGCTGGAGGGCCTTGGGGAGCGGATCCGGGCGCTGGGCTTCCCGGAGGTCACACGGGTTTTGGTGGTCAGCAACCCGGTGGTGCATGGCCATTACGGAGACGTGGTGCTGGCGAGCCTCGAGCGGGCCGGCCTGGTGGCCGCCGCCCTGGTGCTGGAGGCGGGAGAAGAGCAGAAAACACCAGCCACGGTGGCGCGCATCCACGACGAGGCTTTTGCCCAACGGCTGGAGCGGGGCTCCCTGCTCGTGGCCCTCGGCGGCGGTGTGGTGGGTGACATGGGCGGTTTTGCGGCAGCCACCTGGCTGCGAGGTATCGCCGTGGTGCAGGTGCCCACCACCCTGCTGGCGATGGTGGACGCCTCAATCGGCGGCAAGACCGGCGTCAACCACCCCGGCGGCAAGAACCTGATCGGCGCCTTTCACCAGCCGCGACTGGTGCTGATCGACCCCTCCACCCTCGCCACACTGCCGGAGCGGGAATTCCGCGCCGGCATGGCGGAGGTGATCAAGTACGGGGTGATCGGCGACGCGGAGCTGTTTGAGGATCTCGAAGCGGCGGCCGGTGCCCATCCGCGTGGTGGGCTGGCCTCCCGGGAGGCGGTGGGGCCCGACCTGCTCCAGCGACTGCTGGAGCGCTCCGCT
This sequence comes from Cyanobium sp., assembly GCA_044351065.1. Taxonomy (GTDB): domain Bacteria; phylum Cyanobacteriota; class Cyanobacteriia; order PCC-6307; family Cyanobiaceae; genus Cyanobium. The sequence goes on along the minus strand of JBILGK010000008.1, from coordinate 93,056 downwards.
TCCGCCAAGGCCCGTGTGGTGGCCGCAGACGAACAGGAGGGTGGCCTGCGGGCGATCCTCAACTACGGCCACACCCTGGGCCATGCCGTGGAAACCCTCTGTGGCTATGGCACCTGGCTGCACGGCGAGGCCGTCGGGCTCGGCATGGTTGCGGTCGGCGAGATCGCGGTGGCGATGGGCCTCTGGAGCCGCACCGATCAGGAGCGCCAGATGGCCCTGATCGCCGCCGCCGGCCTGCCGCTGCAGTGGCCCGATCTCGATCCCGACGCCGTGCTCACCTGCCTGCAAGGCGACAAAAAGGTGCAGGGCGGCCGGGTTCGCTTCGTGCTGCCCACCGCCATCGGCCGGGTGGAGATCCGCTCGGATGTGGAGCCGGCCACGATCCGCGCGGCCCTGGCGCAGCTGAGCTGAGCCTCAGGCCGGTTCGGGTTCGCGCAGGAACAGGGGTGTCAAGGCGGCACCATGCCCCCGCTGGAAAGCCTGCCAATGGAAATCCCCCAAAGCGTGGGGATCCACCAGACGCAGCAGCGCCTCCCGGCGCCGCAGCAGTTCCCCCAGCTGGGCGGGTTGGCCGCCCTGCAGCCCATGCAGCCGCTGGGCCAGGCCCAGCGCCAGCAGGGCCTGGCCCTGACGGCAGCCCCCCAGGCTCTGCCAGCCCCCGGAGAGTGCGGCGTCCTCCAAGGCTTCGAGGCAGAGGTGGGCCGTGAGGTCCCAGCGGCCCGGCTCCAGCAGCGGATCACCGCAGGCCCGCTGGTCGCGGTAGGCCATCAAGGTGCCGGAACGGCGCGAGGGGTGGTAGTAGCGCTGGGCCGCCAGCGCGTAATCGATCACCAGCAGCCGGCCCTGTGTCAGGGCGGCGGCGGCGGCCGCCAGCCATGGGCCCAGACCGGGGTGGAGCTCGCTGCTCCAGCCTTCGGGCCGTTGCGGTCCGGGGGGGAGCAGATCCAGCCGTTGCAGCTGGGGGAAAAGGGCAGGTTCCAGGGGCTCCCCGACCGCCAGGCAAAGCTCTCCTTCCGGCGTCAGTGCCACCCGCTGGCGCCGCCAGGCGGCGCCAGCGGAAACGATCCGCTCCACCGCCAGGGCATCCAGCACTTCATGGGCCAGGAGTACGCCGCGCACCGGGGAGGCCGCCAGTTCCCCCCAGGAGCTCCAGCGACAGGGAAGGGGGGCATGGGTCAACCGCTGCTGCTGCCGCTCCGCCATTCCGCGGTTGGGTTCGAGCAACACCAGCTCGGTGCGCGCGGCCAGCTGCGGCCAGCCACGCGCCAGTTCGTCGCTCAGATCGGCCGCCAGGGAGCCCTCTCCGGGGCCCGCCTCCAGCAACGCCAGGGGGCCATCACCCAGCTCGTGAAGCCACTGAGCGCACTGGGGAGCCAGCAGGGCCGCGAAATCGCTCCCAAGGGAGGGGGCGGTGGCGAAGTCGCCGCTCGGTCCGATGCGCAGATCCCCGTGGCCGTAGGCACCGTGCTCTGGATCATGGAGCACCCAGTCCATGTAGGAGGAAAAGGGCACGGAACCGCCGGCTTCGCGGAGTCGGCGGGCCAGCCATGCGGGTGCTGGCGAGGGGGGCACTCTCGCTCAGGCCTCGCCGCTGCCGCCCTGCTGGAGGCGCCGCCCGACGGTGACGCCGGCAATCCAGTAGGCGGCAAACGCGGCGGCGGCGAAGGCAAGGGTGTTGCGGGCCACGGGCAGCCAGTCGCTGGTGCGGGTGAGGATCGGGCCGAGACCGAGGGCCACGTAGAGAATCAGCCAGAGGGGCGAGAGCAAGAGCACCCAGGTCCACTCCACGGTGCGGCCCGGCTTGCGGGGGAAGGCGGCAAAGCCCACCACCAGTCCGCCGAGGATGGCGGTGGAGAGGGTGAGCAGCCACTGCTCCCGCGGAAGACCGGGCACCACCTGACAGCCGCCGATCAGCAGACAACCCTTGACGGCATGGAGGGAGTCGAGGATGGCGCCATCCTCGCCGTGCTCCTGCACGTAGTACTTGTTGCCGTAGCGCGTCTGGAGTTCCACCCAGAAGGTGCGCGGCATCAGGGCGAACAGGGCATCGCCCACGTTGAAATTGAGCAGGTTGCCGCCCCGTTCATCGGCGACCAGCACCAGGCTGCTCTCATCGAGGGTCCAAAAGTCCTTGACCGCCGTTCCCGGGGTTCGGTCGTACTGGGTGAGCACGCGCAGCTTCCAGCCACTGTTCGTCTCGAACTCCTGCAGTTCGGATTCGAGGGCAGTGCGCTGCCCTTCTGTGAGGGCCCGGGCCAGGTCGATGACCGGGGTGGGGTGATCGGGAAGGAGATCCGGGTTGTCGAAGGCGAAGGCCGGGGCTGTCGCAAACGGAGCGAGAAGGAGCAGCAGAGCCAGGAGCAGCCCCGTCAGGAAGCTTGGCAGGGATGCCCCGATCCGGGGGGTGGGGGACAGGATCATCAACAACCGACTGGGGGCAGCATTCTGGCCCGTTCGGGGCAAGCTGCGGGGTCAGTCGCTGAGCGAGGGCTCGGAACCGTTCCGTTCCGCTCGGACGGACTGAACCGCTTCGAGCTGGCAGGCGAGGCTACCGGGTTTGCAGGAGGGAGCCACCTGTCGGATCGCCACCTGCTCCCAGCCGGGCGGTTTCTCGTTGCGAAGCTGGGCCAGATTCTGTTCGTAGAAAGCGCGCAATGCACCGAGCCGTTTGACCGGCTGGCCATAGAAGCTGGCACCGGCCAGGGTGGGGAAGGAAGCCCACTCGGGGGCGAGGCGAGCGGCCAACTCGGGGGTGAGCTCGCCACGGTCGGCCAGGGGGAGAGCACCACGGCGTTGGATCAGGAACAGGGCGGCTTGATCCTGGTTCTCCGGGTGAAAGCCCACCAGACCCATGGAGCGGGAGACAAGGTCCCAGGTGAAGGGCATGAACTGATAGGCGCCCGCCGCGGCGCTGGCGTAGCGAGGGGAGTACATCACCCGATCGGGATGGCGATCGAAGGATTGAAACAGGCTGCCGCCGAAGAGGATGCGGTATCCGACCTCCTCACCGTTCTTCCAGGTGCCCTCGGCGTAGCGGATGGTGTTGAGCAGAGCCCGGCGTTCCGGGGTGATCGCGAAGATCCGGGGGGCAGACGGCGGAGGCAGGAAGGCGACCTGACGACCAGGTGCCTGGATCGACCCGACCTTCAGGGTCCAGGAAGGGTTCTCGGAGGCGGCAGCGGCGCCCGGGACCAGCGTGGTGGCCGCGAAGGCGAGACCGAAGCCGGCGAGGGCCAGCTGGGGAAACCGAAGGGAAGGCAAAACAGAAAAAAGCAAAGAACAGAAATCGCTCGACAGGAGAGGGAGCGAAGGTTCGGCGCGAAGGGGGACAGCAACTGCGGCGGAGGCGGTTTGCTGGGCACCCTCTGACAGCCAAGACGCGGTCAGAGCACCTGAAAGAGAGAGGATGGGGTGCAAAGTTCGAGCCAATGTGCCTATTGAGCCGCAGCAATGCGATGTTTATTGTGCCGATTACACAACTGTCCCACAGGTATCAGAAATTACGCTCGGGGTTCAGATCACTGTGAGAGGCAGCATTTGTGCGGTTTGGTTGAACAGCAAGGCAAACCTTCGCCGCCTGAATGATCGGAACTTCTGATCACCCCTCCAGCTGCTGCACCAGGCTGGCCGCCGCCACGGCGGCACCATCCAGCGGCAGCGGCCCGAGGCGGGGTTCCCGCAGGGCCTGATCCAGCTCCCATTCCCCCCGGCGAAGCCGGGCCTCGCTCAGAATCCGATGCCTGCCATGGTCCTGCAGGGCTTCCTGCAGCACCGGGGCCTCCGCAAAGCCCTGACGCTCGACCAGATGGATGCCCACGCCCTGGCTGAAGGCCTCGCAAAAGCTGCTGTAGCCAGGCTTGGTGATCAACCGTGATGCCAGGGGCATCAGGTCGAGGGGGCGCACACCGGCGGGCAGGAGCCGTCCATTGGCAGCCTCCGCCAGGGCAGGGTCGGGTCCGATGAATACATGGTCGGGCCACAGGGCCGGCAAGGTGGGATCCAGGCTCAGGCCCAGGCCCCCGAAGCTCACCAGCACGCAGCGCTCGCGCTCGGGCGGCAGGTGGAGCCGTTGCGCCAGCTCCTCAGGATCCAGGCGCGGGCGGGAGCTGGTGATGCCGATCCGCTGGCTGGGGATGCCCCAGGGCATGGGCAGGGAGAGGGGGCAGTGGAGCAGCAGATCGCCGCGGCTGTAGAGCTCCCGGCAGTGCTGGGCGCGCGCGGCAAACCAGGCGCCCATGGGCTCGTAGATCGCATCCCAGCCGAAGCTCGCCAACCAGATCAGCGGAGCCCCCAGCCGTGCCGCCACCAAGGCGGCGGGTGGTGGAACATCGCCGAGCACCGCCACCGGCTCCCCCTGGCGTGCCAACCACTCCGTCTCCGCCTCCACCTGCTGGGGCAGTTGGGCATCCAGCTTTTCCAGCGCGGTTCGGGTGGCCTCAGGATCCACCGTCAGTGCATGGGCCTGCACCACCCCCACATCCCAGAGGCAAGGGCGCTGCTCAAACCGCACCGCTCCGAAGGCGAGATTCAAAAAACTCTCCGGCAACCCGGTGGAGAGCACCAATCGCCAATCCGGACGAAGGGCCGCCAGCTCGCAGAGCACCGCTGCGCTGCGAGAGCCGTGACCGTAGCCGTGGCTGCTGAGGCAGGCGTAGATCAGCATCAGCGGGAGTGGGGATCAGCTCGCAGGCAGCTTGGCTGCGCTTCGCTCCACAGGGTTTCCTCGTAGAGCAGTTCCCCCTGTTCGCCATACCAGCGGTGGGCCAGATGCACCGGCCCCTCCCCGCGCCAGGTGATCCAGCTGAGATGTCGCAAGCTGCGGCCCAGTCCATCCACCCCGATGCGTGGCACGCAGGCCGCGTTCAGATGCAGGGTGCCGTGGCGGTCTTGCACAAGGCTGCGCCGTTCGCCCTGGTGGCGCCGCAGGCTGTGGTGCATGTGGCCGAACACCACCAACGGAACGGTGCGGTGGCGGCGGATTCGCTCGATCGCCAGCTCCAGGTCCTGGTCGCCCCAGTCGCAGGCGGGTCGCTTCCAGTCGCGGCCGCAGGGATCGCGGGCTTCGCTGCCCAGGCCGCTGGGACCGCAATGGGCCAGCAGCAGCAAGGGGAGATCGGGATCGGCCGCCAGGGCGGCCCGCTCGATCCGGGCTGCCGATTCGTGCAGATCCACCGGTCCGAAGGCAGCCTTCACGGCCTTCGAGAGATGGAAGCCTCCCCCGGCGGTGCCCGGACGGGCGCCCACCACCGCCAGGCCGGGGGGAACGAGTTGGCGCAACCCCCAGCCGCAGTGCTTGTCCCCCAGCAGATCGATCTGACGCCGCATGCGGTGGCCGCTGGGATCCCTGCCGGCGTCGTGGTTGCCGAGCACGCAGGCCAGGGGGATGTCGAGGGTGGTGAGCAAGCGCGGGATGCGGGCGCGACCGTCACTGAGATCGCCCACCAGGAGGAGCGCATCGGGGGCAAGGCGCTCGAGCAGGCGGTTGTCCCGCTCGTCCCACTGGTCGTGGAGATCGCCCGCGACGGCGATCCGCATCTCGGGCCGCGACGGGTTCATGCCGGGGCCTGCCTAGGGTGGCCACATCCTGCACGACCGGCGGCAGCGCCGGTGGCACGGTTGGTCTTCACCCAATCTCCGATTTCCTCGATTCCCGCCGGCAGCCGCTCCACCCCGACGGGGGGGGCTCCTTCGCCCGCGGCCCTGCCCGCCGCGATTCAGGAGCTGAAGGAGCGAAGGCAAGCGGTGATTTTGGCCCACTACTACCAGGAAGATCCAATCCAGGACATCGCGGACTTCATCGGCGATTCGCTCGAACTCTCCCGCAAGGCCGCGAGCACCGAGGCCGAGGTGATCGTGTTTTGCGGCGTTCACTTCATGGCTGAGACGGCGAAGATCCTCAACCCGGAAAAGACGGTGTTGCTGCCCGATCTGGAGGCGGGCTGCAGCCTGGCGGACGCCTGTCCGGCGGAGGCTTTCGCCGCTTTCCGCGCCGCCCATCCAGACCATTTCGTTGTGAGCTACATCAACTGCTCGGCGGCGGTGAAGGCGCAGAGCGATCTGATCTGCACCAGCAGCAACGCGGTGGCACTGGTGCGGCAACTTCCACCCGACCGACCGATCCTGTTTGCGCCGGATGCCAACCTCGGCCGCTGGGTGGCGCGCCAGAGCGGCCGCGAGCTCACCCTCTGGCCTGGCAGCTGCCTGGTGCACGAAACCTTCAGCGAGCAGGCGCTGCTCCAGCTGAAGCAGGAGCATCCCGCCGCGGAGGTGATCGCCCACCCGGAATGCCAGCAGCACCTGCTTGATCTGGCCGACTTCATCGGCTCCACCAGCCGCCTGCTGGAGCGCGCCACCACGGGCGCGGCGGATACCTGCATCGTTCTCACCGAGCCCGGGATCCTGCACCAGATGCGACGTCGCCGCCCGGATCGCACCTTCCTGGCGGTGCCGGGCAGCGATTCCTGCAGCTGCAACACCTGCCCCTACATGCGCCTCAACACCCTGGAGAAGCTCTGGCGCTGCCTGCACACCATGGGGCCGGAGATCGAGCTGGAGGAGGAGACGCGCCGACAGGCCCTGGTGCCGATCGAGCGGATGCTGGCGATGAGCTGCTGACGACCATGCCCCTGGGCGCCGACAGCCTGCTCACACTCACCCCCGAGGGCTTGTACTGTCCGGCGGCAAGGGCCTGGATCGATCCCTGGCGACCGGTGCCCCGCGCCCTGATCACCCATGCCCACGCCGACCACGCCCGGCCCGGTTGCGGTGAGTACTGGGCGGTGGGGGCCAGCGAGGGCATCCTGCGCCAGCGGCTGGGTGCCTCGATCCAGCTGTTGCCCGTGGAGTATGGCCAGCTCCTTCGCCTCGGCGATGCGCGGGTGTCGTTCCACAGCGCCGGCCATGTGCTCGGAAGTGCCCAGATCCGGTTGGAGGCCGGCGGCGAAACCTGGCTGGTGAGCGGCGACTACAAACGTTGCGCCGACCCCAGCTGCACACCGTTTGAACCGGTGGGCGCCGATGTATTGATCAGCGAGGCCACCTTCGGGCTGCCGATCTACCGCTGGCGCCCTGGCGCGGAGGTGGCCGGCGAGATCCTGGCCTGGTGGCAGGCGGCGCCGGAGCGGCCTTCGTTGTTGTTCGCCTATGCCTTCGGCAAGGCGCAGCGGCTGCTGGCGGAACTGGCCGCCCTCGGGGTGGGTGGGCAGGGCCAGCCCGGCGGGGCGGGCCAGGAGATCCTGCTGCACGGGGCGGTGGAAGCCCTGATGGATCCCTACCGGGAAGCGGGGGTGGACCTTCCCCCGACCCTGCCCCTCAGCGCAGTGCCCCGCGGCGAATCCTTGGCCGGACGCCTGGTGATCGCCCCACCCTCGGCCCACCGCTCCGCCTGGATGAAGCGGCTGAAGGTGCCCCAAACCGCCTTTGTGAGTGGCTGGATGGCCGTGCGTGGCGCCCGCCGCCGCCGCGGCTACGAGCGCGGCTTCGTGCTCAGCGACCACGCCGACTGGCCCGGCCTGCTGCACAGCGTGAGGGAGAGCGGCGCCCGGCAGGTGTACGTCACCCATGGCAACAGCGATGGCCTGGCCCGCTATCTGCGGGAGGTGGAGGGGATTGCTGCCGAACCGCTGGCGGGGGAATTCCTGCGGGAACGGGGCGAGGGGGTCGGCGAAGCGGCGCCGGAGGTTCAGGCTGCCGCATCAGCCTGAACCTCCGGCGCCCATAGGCTCGGCCGATGCAACGCTTTGCCGCCCTCTACCGCGAGCTCGATTCGCGAGCCGGCATCGCCGCCCGCGTCGCTGTCCTGCTGGCCTACTTCCAGGAGGCCGAACCCGCGGACGCCGCCTGGGCGCTGCATGTGTTGCTGGGCCGCCAGGGCCGGCGTCTGATCACCGGCCGCCGTCTGCGGGAGATCTGCCTGGCGGGCTCGCCCCTTCCCGCCTGGCTGTTCGACGACTGCCATGCCCAGGTGGGTGACTCGGCCGAGACCATCGCCCTGCTTTGGCAGCAGTTCCAGCCCTCCACCTCCGGCGCGGGATCACGGGCGGATCCGGGGGCGTGGCAGGAGCCGCTGCACCGCTGGATGGAGGCGCTGCTGCCCGCCGCCGCTGCGCTGGAGGGGGAGGAGCAGGCCGAGGCGGTGCGCGCCCTCTGGCAGGGCCTCAGCCCGGAGGAGCTGCTGGTGGCGAACAAGCTGCTCACCGGCGGATTGCGGGTGGGGGTGGGGCAGGGCCTGGTGCTGCGGGCCTTGGCGCGCCTGAGCGGCCTGGACGAAGCGCGGTTGCAGCATCGCTTGATGGGCGGCTTTGTGCCCAGCGCTGGGGCATTCCAGGCTTTGCTGGCTCCAGCGGAGGCGGGCGAACGGCTGAGCAGCCGGCCCTACCCCTTCTTCCTGGCCTCGCCTCTGGATCGGGCCGCTGCGGAGGGCCGGGAGGCTTCAGCCCCCCTGCCGGGCGAGGTGGCGGACTGGTTGGTGGAGTGGAAATTTGATGGCATTCGCGGTCAACTGATTCGCCGGGATGGCGCCAGCTTCCTCTGGAGCCGCGGCGAGGAGCTGATCAACGGCGCCTTCCCCGAGTTGATCGCCGCCGCCGCCGCCCTGCCGGAGGGAACCGTTCTTGATGGCGAAGTGCTGGTGTGGCGCAAGGGGGACGACCGCCCGGCCCCGTTCGCAACGTTGCAGCGACGCCTGGGCCGCAAGGCGCCGGGCCGCGCCCTGCTGGCCGAGGCCCCTGCGGTGTTTGTGGCCTACGACCTGCTGGAACAACAGGGGGAGGATTGGCGGGAGCGGCCGCTGCGGGAGCGCCGAGCCGCCTTGGAGAGCCTGATCGGTCCCGTCCCCCATGCTGCGGAGGGCGAGGCGCCAGGGGCGCGACTGCGACTCTCTCCCCTCCTGGCGCTGGTCTCCTGGCGTGAGCTGGAGAGCCTGCGCTCCGGGGCCGGCGCCGCGGGGGCGGAGGGGCTGATGCTCAAGGCAGCTGCCTCCCCTTACCTGTCGGGGCGGCGACGGGGGCACTGGTGGAAGCACAAGCGAGAACCGCTGCGGCTCGATGCGGTACTGCTCTACGCCCAGGCCGGCAGTGGTCGACGGGCCAACCTGTTCACGGATTACACCTTCGGGTTGTGGAACAGCGAGGGGGAGTTGGTGAGTTTCGCCAAGGCCTATTCCGGCCTGGACGACGGCGAGATCAGCGAGCTGGACACCTGGATCCGCCGCCACAGCACCGAGCGATTCGGACCGGTGCGGGCCGTAAAGCCGCAGCAGGTGTTCGAATTGGCCTTCGAAGGGTTGCAGATCTCCAACCGCCACAAGAGTGGCATTGCGGTGCGTTTCCCCCGCATCAGCCGTTGGCGGCGAGACAAGCCGGCCGCCGAAGCAGACACCTTGACGACAGCACGGGCGTTGCTGGAGGAGATGGCACAGACCCCAGAGGCAAAAAGTCAACCGCCCGATCCCGAGGCGGGCGGTTGACTGGCAAACAGCAGGGGGCTTTCTTCAGCCGAGCTTGATCCGACGGCGCAGTTTCCTGGAAGCGCCGAGGGCGGCTGCCACACCCGCCAGGGGCAGAGGCCCGGGAACTTCGGCGGGTGGGGTGATGTCGTTGAGGGAAACAGCAGAAAGGAGGACGAAAGGAGGGCCTCCGGTCGGAGTGCCCCGCGTCAAGAATTTGAGAACCTGGGAGGTGTTGGTGGCTGTGAAGGTGGTTGTTTGTTGTTGCCAGGCTGTGGTGGCAGCTCCGGAGGCTACGGAGATGGTGTCTGATTGGAACGTGGAAGTGCCAAAGGTGACATTCCAGTAGGCGGTGATGGCTTGATCCGGATAAGTCGCAAACTGACCCGCGGCCTGGTAGAAGGAGAGCTCGTAGTCATTGCCGATCACCAAGCCGCTGATGGTCTGCTCCAGGGTATTGTTGAAGCGCACATCAGCATCCACCGACAGAAACCAGCCGGAGTTATCCACGCTGTCTACCGATGTTGTCAGGACAGTATTCAAGCCATTGCCGTTGCCCTGGGGCCAACCTACCGAGATTCCGCGCTGGGCTTGATCCATGTTGGTGGAGATGGCTGTTCCATCTCCCACAACGGCACCCCAGAAATGTGGGTTCGAGCCCCAGTTGGCACTTGTTTTCCAGCCCGGCAGAACTGTGTTATTGGTGTTACCAAGGAAAGCCGACTTGGCAGTTTCCACACTCACTGAATTCGGCACAAAACCGCCATTGGTCACCAAGTTTGCCTGGGCCGGGGCTGCCAGCGCTACGGATAGCAAAGGCAGAGCTCCAAGGGCCCAGGCGGACAAATTGGTCATCGTGCGGAAGGCTTTGTCGCCAGCACGGCTGAAAGCCTGGGATGGGGAAGGGAGAAAAGTGGGTGCAGACATGGGAATGGGAATCAACACGAAAAATGGGCAAGAAAGCTCGCCATCGTGAGGGGTTTGGCAAACGTAACGGTCAATTCAGCTGATTGCCGCCCTGATTGGCAGAAAACGACAAGCCTTGTCGTTTTCTGGAAGGCTGGTACATGGCAACCAAGCAATTTATCGCCGCTTTCACCAGGCAAGTTCTCAGTTTCCTCGCCTATGGCACCAATGGCCTTACGGGCTGTCTGCTGCTTGCTGGGGTAAGTCTGAGCGCGGAGAATCCAACGCCGCCAGGGCCCTCTACCGTGCCAGGACCCGCGCCATTGCTCAGCCTGGCGATTAGGCCCTCAGGGAGAAAGCCTGCTCTTGCAGTTGGCAATAGCGGTTCGGCAGCCGAAATATGAGCTGAAGAGCAGCACTACGATGGCCAGGAGTAAATCTGATTCTTATACCTTGATCAGATCAACCGTTTTTTGGAGTCAGTCGTGCGGCATTCGTGTTCGCCCGGCTCTAGTGACTCTGGCGCCACAGACACCCCAGCTTTTTTGCAGGTGTCTCCGAATAGGCCTCTTTAAAATCACGGCTAAAGGAGGAAGCGCTACCATAACCGCATGCCTTGGCAATATCCAGTATGTGGGTGCCTGGCGGAGCTGATTCTAATTTGTGGCAGGCGATCTTGAGACGCTCCTTACGCAGATATTGCATCGGTCCACAGCCAAATCGTTTCTGGAAAGATCGTTGCAGGTTCCTGCCCGTATAGCCAGAGCGCAACTCAAGATCGGCAAGGCACAAGGGCTCGCAGCAATGCTGCCGCATCCAGTCGACGAGTTGGTTGAACTCAAGCACGCAGTCTTTTGCTTGCTCCAACCGTTGCCATCTCTCATTCCACAGGAACATCAGCTGTCGAAGCAGCAGATCCCCCAAGTGGTATTGAGGCATGGTTCCACGTGATTGGCCGATGACTGACTCTATAAACCGCAGATTTGCATGAATAGAATTAAGCAATGAAGCGCCGTGGCTGGTTTCTGTAGAGAGAAGAACTGGCTTGCTAAGTATCTCCTCAAGCGACTTTGCCCGTTGTCTCGGATTAGAAAGGGATGCCATCGCAGCCTGGACGGTACGAGACTCAACAACGATTACAAGCATCGACAGCAATGACGATTCAACCTCAATTCGCCAAGGCTTCGACGGTACGTAAATAATATTCTGTGCGTGACTAACTTCGAAAGGATATTGATTAATATGCAGAACAGCCTTCGTCTCGAACGGAACAATGAAGCAAGACTTGTCGCCCGGGGCGGTTTCTATGTCGATGGCCGTGCCATTGGTTGCCAATATATTTAAATTGTCAAGCTTTAGCGTGGTGGATATGTTTTCTACTTTGGCATCAGTCTGGGAGGCTCTGCATTGGCTGAGTCGAATTGTTTCATTGACTAACTGAGTAAAAGTGGGTACGCATTCAGTTCGAATCGATTGCGGCAAGTTGAGGAATGGGGTGCGAAGCGAGCTTGGCTGAATTGTGTTCGCTGCACTAAATGCCATTGGATGCTTTGATTGCTCAAATCAACTCGGTCAAACTTACCCTCTCCTCGCTCAGCCAACGCCTTGGAGTTCGCGTTTTGCCTCTTCTCTTTCGTTTTTTGCATGTTTAGAGCGCAGCGCGGCTGACTTGCCTGGCGCCGTGGCGCCGTAGATACTCCGCTTTCCAAAAAACGACAACTCCTGTCGTTTCCTGGAGACATGCCCTCAACGCGCCCCTCGCACTGGGCAAAGAGGTCCTAAGCTTCATTTTTATTTGTGAAGCTCAAGCTAGCTTTGCTTGACCTGCTGTCCCTTTACCACTGAATTCTCGATGTCAGCACAGCTCTTGTCCACAGCACAAACCCTGCTGAGGCTTTCGGCTTGGTTTGTTTTGCTATTTCTGATCTTTTTGCCCCTTGAGAGGCTCTTTCCACGTACTCGCCAGGCAATCATCCGGAAGAATTATGGCCAGGATTGTTTGCTTTATTTCGTCAATGGCATTGTGCCAAAGTTGATGTTGGTGATTCCTCTTTCCCTGCTTGCCTCGCTTGTTCATCGCTATAGCTCCAGTTCGTTCTTCGAGTGGGGTGCAAATTTATCCATGGGGAATCGTTTACTCCTCGCCCTGCTGGTGGGCGATTTCGGTGCTTACTGGGGGCATCGCTGGAGTCATCGCTTGCCCTTCCTCTGGAACTTCCATTCTGTACACCACAGTGCCACTGAAATGGATTGGCTGGTCAATTCCAGAGCCCATCCTTTTGATATGGTGTTTACTCGCCTTTGCGGCCTGATTCCCATGTACCTTTTGGGACTGGCTCAGCCTACGGCAGCTTCGGCAGACCTAACTCCGTTTATCTATATGATCTTTGGCAACTTTTGGAGCTTTGTCATACATGCAAACCTTAATCTCAGGCTTGGTTTTCTCGAAAAGTTCATTGCATCCCCCGCCTTTCATCACTGGCACCACACCAATCAGCACCCCAACTTAATCGATAAAAACTATGCGGCCATCTTCCCTATTTACGATATGATGTTTGGTTCTTATTTTCTCCCCAGCAAAAGTTGGCCAGAGTCCTATGGCTTGCTGGCACGGCAAAACCGTGCTGCCCCCTCCAGCGACACTGCCCTCTCCGCTTCCCTCCCCTCCTGAGTGATTGCTCGGTTTTTGCCGCCCAGCCAGCCTTCGCGCTTCAACCGCTACGCTCAACCTGCTCCGTCGTCCTCCTGATCCGCTGTGCGATGGCAGCAGCGCATCGCACGCCAGCCGCGATGAAGGCTTCCAACGAGGGATCGAGGGCGGCAGCTTTGGAGCCGATCGAATCCTGGTTCGCCCGGTGCGGCTGGGAACCTCTCCCCTTTCAGCGCCAGGCCTGGTGCGCCGAGCTGGAAGGTCTCAGCGGCCTGATCCAGGTGGCCACCGGCGCCGGCAAAACCTACGCCGCCGTCCTCGGGCCGATCGCCCGCCTGCTGGTGGAACCAGGCGGTCCCCAGCCGGGTCTGCGCCTTCTGGTGCTCACTCCCCTGCGAGCCCTGAGCCGCGATCTTGTAGCTGCGATCCGTGCACCGGTCGAGGCGATGGGTTGGCCGTTGCGGGTAGGCCTGCGCAATGGTGACACCAGCGCCAGCGAGCGGGGCAAGCAGCTGCGCAATCCCCCCCACATCCTGATCACCACCCCGGAATCCCTCTCACTGCTGCTTGCCAACCGCGCCGCCCCCGCTCTTTTCGCCCAGCTCGAGACGGTGGTTCTCGATGAATGGCATGAGCTGATCGGCGGCAAGCGCGGCGTACAAAGCGAGCTGTGCCTCAGCTGGCTGCGGGGATTGCGGCCCCAGCTGCGCACCTGGGCGGTGAGCGCCACGATCGGCAACCCGGAGGAAGCCGCACGGGCGGCGGTGGGCATGGCGGCACCGGATCCGCTGATTCTCTCGGGCCCGGTTCGTCGCGTCACGCAACTGCGCAGCCTGCTGCCCGAGAGCATCGATGGCTTTCCGTGGGCTGGCCACCTCGGCCTGCACATGCACGAAAGCCTGCTGGCGGCCCTGGATCCAGCGGTCTCCACCCTGTTGTTCACCAACACCCGCAACCAGGCGGAGCGCTGGCTGCAATGCCTGCGTTACATCGCTCCCGAGATGGAGGGAGCTCTGGCGCTGCACCACAGCGCCATCGATCGCAGCACACGGGAAGCGATCGAGGCGGGGGTGAAGGAGGGCACGATCCGATGGGTGGTGTGCACGGCATCCCTGGATCTGGGGGTGGATTTTCAGCCCGTGGAGCGGGTGGTGCAGATCGGCTCGGCCAAAAATGTGGCGCGACTGCTGCAGCGGGCCGGCCGCTCCGCCCACCGGCCGGGCGGCACCGCTCAGGTGCTGTTCCTCCCCACCAACGCGCTGGAGCTGCTGGAGCTGAGCGCCCTGCGTCGCGGGCTCGCAGACGGCCTGGTGGAGCGGCGGAGCCCGCCGGAGGCCCCGCTGGATGTGCTGCTCCAGCACCTGGTGAGCCTGGCCTGCGGACCGGGCTTCGACCCTGCCGCCCTGTGGCAGCAGGTGCGGAGCTGCTGGAGCTATCGGCAGTTGAGCGCGGCGGACTGGAGCTGGTGCCTGCGCTTTCTCGAGCACGGCGGCGACTGCTTGGGGGCTTATCCGCGCTATCGCAAGCTCGAACGGGAACCGCCGGGCGCTCCTGGCGAAACGGGCTTTCGCTTTGTGGTGCGGGAGGCGGCCATCGCCCGCCTGCACCGCCTCGCCATCGGCACGATCACGGCCGACCGTGCCGTGACGGTTCGCTTTCCCCGCGGCGCGGTGCTCGGTCATGTGGAGGAGTCGTTCATCTCCCGCCTGAAACCTGGCGATGTGTTCTTCTTCGCCGGCCGGCAGCTGGAATTCCTGCGGTTGCGGGAGATGAGCGCCCATGTGAAGGTGACGAGCCGCAAAAGCACCGCGGTGCCGGCCTGGGCCGGCGGTCAGATGGCTCTCTCCGATCTGCTCAGCCGCCGCCTGCGCCAGGAAGTGGATCGCTGCGCCCTCGCCCTGGCGGGGAACGCAGAGCTCGATACCCCCGAGCTGCAGGCCCTGGCGCCCCTGCTGGCGCGGCAGGCCGATCTCTCCCGCCTGCCGCGGCAGGAGCAGTTCCTGGTGGAGGTGTGTCGCAGCCGGGAGGGCAGTCATCTTTATGCCTACCCCTTCGAGGGGCGTTTCGTGCACGAGGGGTTGGGCTTCCTCTGGGCCTGGCGACTGGCGCGGCACCGCTCCAGCACGATCACCGTGTCGGTGAACGATTACGGCTTCGAGCTGCTGGCACCGCGCGGCTACCCGTTCGAGGAGCTGGTGGAACGGCATCGGGACGACCTGCTCAGCGACCAGGGGCTGGAAGCGGATCTGGAGCAGGCGATCAACCTCTCGGAACTCTGCCGGCGCCGCTTCCGCGCCATCGCCCAGGTGAGCGGCCTGGTGCACAACGGCTATCCAGGGCAGGCCAGGAGCGGCGGGCAGCTGCAGATCAGCGCAGCCCTGCTCTACGACGTGTTCCGGCGTCATGAGCCGGACAACCGCCTGCTGGCCCAGGCCCGGCGGGAGGTGCTGGAGGAGCAGCTCGAACGGCACAGACTGGAGGCGGCGCTGGCGCGGTTGCGCCGCAGCGAGTGGGTGCTCGAAGCCACCCCGCGCCCGGGCCCACTGGCCTTTCCGCTGCTGGCGGAGCGGCTCAACAACCGGATGAGCAACGAGTCGGTGCTGGAGCGGCTGGAGCGGCTGCGCTCGGAGGCCCAGCGGGCGGAAGCCAGCGATTGAACTCAGGCGCTGCGCCGTTCAGCGCGCGTAGCATGGAACCATCTCCCAACCCCATCGGTGATGCTCCCCGAACTGCGGGACGCGCCGTCACACGCCGTTCGTTCCGGAACCCTCGGCCGTCCACCCCCGCCCCCTGCCCCCACCCCGATCGGCCTGGCCAGCGCTGAGCACCGGGTGACGCCACGCTGCCGGCTCCCGGTGATCACGCCCGTGGCCTTCAACCTGGAAGGCGGAGCCATGGCCCATGCCACATTGCGAGACCTCTCGCGCTTCGGAGTGGGCCTCGCCCGGCGCGGCAGGTTGGCCCTGGCCGCGGGCACGGTGGTGATGCTGCAGTTCCACCTGCCGGGCAGCGACCAGCGCATCCATCGGGAGGCCCAGGTGCGCTGGAGTCACTTCGCCGGTTTCAACACCTACCTGGGGCTCCGCTTCACCAAGCCCCTGCCAGCCGAAGATCCGCTTCTGCTGGCATTGCTCGGCCGCCCCTGCGGCACGGATTCCTGATGCGCCCCACCTTCCGGGGACTGCTGTTCCGCACCTTCCGGATGCTGTTTCTGCTGACGTTGATCCTCGGCTTCCTCAGCGCGCTGCTCTCCGCCCTCCACAGTCTGGACAGCCTGCCGCCAGCTCCCGCAGGCACACCGGACAGGGGCGGTTCCCGCGCTCCGGTTTCGCCTTGATCGCCGAGCGCCGCTCTCAGGCCTGCTCGAGACGCTTGACGATCCAGGCCATCAACACCAGGGAACCCGCCAGGGCGATCAGCAGCGCGAGGGTCATCGATTTGGGAAAGGAGCCACGGGCCGATCATGGCGGACGGTCGAACCGGCCGCCGCTTCTGAGGGTGGTGTTCCCAAGCCTGGCTCTGGCGGGGCTGATTCCTGCGACCTTCCTGGTCGCGCCGTGGCCCGCGAGGGCGGATCTGGCGCTCTGCCGGGCCTGGCGCCAGAGCGGTGGGCAGGAGCGCATCCTTCTGGGCAACCGCCTCGGAGAGAGCCACTACCTCACCAAAAACCGTCGGCTGCAGAGCAGTCCCGAGCAGGCACCGATTTCCCTCTACCGCCCCAGCGATCTGCGTCGCCTCTGCGACGACCGCTGACCCCTCAGGCCGCCACCAGCACCCGACCCGCCAGGCCGAGCCCGGCAGCCAGGGCGCAGAGTGCCAGCCAGCGCCAAAGATCCGGCAACAACAACCGACGCAGCAGCACCGCTGTGCCCACCACCCCCACCCCGGTGCACAAGCTCTGGCAGAAGGCCACCACATGGGGATCGGCGCTCCAGGCCGGCAGCGCCGCGGCGGCGGGGACCAGTGGCGCCAGGCTCACCGGTAGCAGTCGTCCTCCCTCCCCCATCCCCGTGGGCAGGGTGTGGGCGAGCATCAGGGCCCAGAGCAGGGGCAGCAGGGCGTAGAGGAGCAACCGTGCCCGACCCGCACCGAGCCAGGCGCGCAGCGGGAGGAAGCCGGCGGCGGGCAGGGCCAGGGCGAGGGCCGCGATCGCCAGGCGGGGGAGGAGGGGCCCGCTGTGGAGGGTCTGGGGGAAGGTGTGGGGCAGAAGGGGGCGAAGGCCCTCGAAAAGGCGCGACCCGTGATGGAGAACCAGTCCGCCGGCCAGCACCAGGATCAGGCCGCTCTCGCCCCCCGGCGGACGCATCTCCCGCTGCAGATCCGCAGCGGGGGGGCGCAGGCGCAATTGCACTGAGCGATGGGGGCAGGCCTGGGCACAGGTGAGGCAGAGCACGCAGTTGCGGTTGTCCTCCAGATGGGCGGGGTGGGTGCCCAGCGGACAGCCGGCGCTGGCCAGCCCCTCCCCCTCCGCCGGACCGCCCTTGAAGCAGGCGTAGCTGTGGCAGCTGCCGCTGCAGGTGCCTGTCTGGGCCCGCAGCTCGGAGAGCGCCAGCTTGGCGAACAGCCCGTTCATGCCCCCCACCGGACAGAGGTAGCGGCACCAGAAGCGCTTCTCGAAACGCAGCGAACCGATCACGGCGCCGGCGGTGATCAGCAGCAGCAGGCAGCTGCTCAGCCAGGCGGTGTTCGCCAGGTTGCCCAGCTCCTCCCACAGCAGGATCGCGGCGAAACCGCCCGCCAGCAGTGGCGCCCCCCAGCGGTCGCTGTCCCCGTGGGGCCAGGGCGCGGGTCGCCAGCCCAGCCGATGCGCCAGTCGCTGGCAGATCTCGCCCCACACCATGAAGGGGCAGAAGGAGCACCACAAGCGCCCCACCAGGGGATGGCTGAGCAGCACCAGGGGCCACCACCAGGCCCAGAACAGCAGCAGGGCGCCGTTGTGGGCGCGGTCCTGGGGGCCGAGCCAGAGCCAGAGGTTGAAAAGCACGAACAGCCAGCTCACCAGGCCGAACAGGAGGGTGTTCCAGAGCCGGGGGGAGCGCATCCACTCCCGCAGCTGCGGCTTCCAACGCCAGAGGTCGAACCGTGCGCTCACCGCACGACGGTCCGTCCAGAAGACCTCCTCGGGCAGCACGGCGGGGCGATCGTGGTCGCACTGGCGCAGGGCGCGATCGATCAGGCCGCTCAGCTCCCGCAGATTGCCGGGGAAGTCGTAGGTCTGCAGGCGCTTCACCAACGTCTCGGCCACCTGCGGCGGCGGGCTCCAGCCGAGGCTGCGGGCTTTGAGTCGCACCCCGTAGCGCAGCCAGTCGCCCAGGTCCTGGCGCCGCACCCGCAGGGGCGGCACGCGGATCAGCCGGCAGCGGCCATCAAAACCGGGCAGGGCGAGTTCGGTGGTGAGGAAGAGGCGAGCGGCGAAGCGATGCTGCCGGCCCCGGGGATCGCGCCAGACGCCGCTGCTCAGCAGCTGCCGCACGGCTTCCTGCAGAGCTGGATCGGCCCGGTCGATCTGATCGAGCACAAGCCCCCCCTCCCCCAGGGCCTCGAGCAGGGCGGGGGATTCGGAGCTGCCGGCGAACAGCTCGGCGCCATCGGGGCGGAGCAGGGCGCCATTGAGGCGCACCAAGGGCAGGCGGCGATCGGGGGAACCGAAATGGATCAGGGCGGCGAGGTTGTCCTTCTCCAGGCCCGGCTCGCCGCTGATCAGCACAGGCCGGCGATCGGGATCGGCTGAGGCTTCGCGGATCGCGCGACGCAGCGCCTTGGCGTAGCGGCTGGATCCCACCACACCGCGGCGGGAGCGGGCCACCACAAACGGTGCCAGCCGCCGCAGCCCTGCCGCCCGGAGGGCGTCGGCATCGGCGGGAACAGGGTCCATCGAAGCGCGATTCACACAGGGGGGATTCTGGGCGCCGATGATGGAAGCCTCCCGATCCGCAAGCCCATGACCCTCACCCTCTACGGCGGCGCCCGCAGCCGTGCCGCGATGGTGCGCTGGTACCTCGGCGAGAAGGGCATCGCCTGCACCTTCGTGCCGCTTGACATGGCGGCGGGCGAGCACCGGCGTGAACCCTTCACCACGATCAATCCCTTCGGCAAGGTGCCGGCCCTGGTGGATGGCAGCCTCAGCGGGCCGGACGGCCAACCGCTGCGGCTGTTTGAGAGCGGTGCGATCCTGCAGCACCTGGCGGAGCAGCATGGCGGGGAATTCGCCGGTGAGGGCGGCCCCGCCCGCCGGGCGCTGAGCGCCCAGTGGATCCTGTTCGCCAACGCCACCCTCGGCCCGGCGTTGTTCACGGCGGCCAGCAAGCCCGAGGAGATCAGCCGGCTGCTGGGCACCCTCAACAGCGTGTTGGGCGAGGAATCGCTTCTGGCCGGCGCCTGGGGCGATCCCGGCTGGGGGGCGGCGGACTGCGCGGTGCAGGCCTACCTGGCCTACATCCCCCTGTTCTGCCGTGATCTCGACCTGAGCCCCTGGCCGCGGATCGAGGCCACGATCGCCGCCACCCAGGCCCGACCCGCTTACCAGGCCGCGGTGGGCGGTGCATGAGCGAAGGGGCCGTCGCCTTCCCGTGGGGCTCTGAGCGGCTGTGGCTGCTGCCCGAGCGGGCGGTGTGGCTCCCGCAGGCCCGCGCCTTGCTGCTGGCCGATCTGCACCTGGGCAAGGCGGAGACCTTCCAGGCCCACGGCATCCCCCTGCCCAGCGACGGCGACGCCGGCACCCTCAACACCCTTTTGGAGCTGGCGGCGCGCTGGCGGCCTGCCCAGGTGCTGGTGCTCGGCGATCTGATCCACGGCCGCCTCGGCCTCACCGGGGAACTGCGTCAGAAGCTGGCCGCCCTGCCGGAGCTGCTGGGCGCCCGCCTGCGGCTGGTGGGGGGCAACCATGAGCGGGGCAGCTGGATCGAGGGACTGCGGTGCGAACCGCCCATGGCCCTGGGGGCTCTGTGGCTGAGCCATGAACCCGAGAGCCGCGCAGGCCTGCTGAATGTGAGCGGCCATCGCCATCCGGTGGCGGTGGTGGGCCAGGGGGCGGAGCGGCTCCGACTTCCCTGCTTCGCCTACGACGAGGCAGCGCAAAGGCTGACGCTGCCCTCCTTCGGCGAACTCACCGGCGGCCATCCCACCGACGCCGAGGAGCGGGTGTGGCTGGTGGCCGAGGGGCGGGTGGTGCCCTGGGGCCGGGTGGAGCGGCGCTTCAGCCGGCGGCGGCGAGCGCCCGCACCACATCGCCCCGGGTGAGCACCCCCACCGGGCGGTGAGCTTCATCCAGAACGAACAGGCGCTGTACGCGGCTTTCATGCAGCTGCTTGGCCGCCGCCTGCAGGGTGGTGTCGGGCTCGCAGCTGTGGGGGTGGGCGCTCATCACATCGCCCACGCTGTTGCCCAGCACCTGATGCACCTGCTTGTCCCACTGCAGGGGGTTGCGCAGGTAGATCACGGCGTCGAGCAGCATCACGTAGGGGCCAGCGTCGAAGCCGCTCTCCCGCACCATCAGGTCTTGCTCGGTGAGTTCACCCACCAGTTCGCCCTGCTCCCCCAGCACCGGCAGGCCGCTGACGTGGTGCTCGCTCATCAGCTGCACGGCGTCCTGCAGGGGCGAATCCCGCCGCACGCTGAGCACCGGCGCGCTCATCACGGCGGAAACGGGGCGGTCGACGACCATCGGCTTCAAGCTGGTGTACGCATTCTGCTGCGCGGGCCGGGCGAGAGGATCAGAACCCGCGCCATCCCGCCGTGCGACAACCCGCCTTGCGCCGTCTCGCCGATGGGCTCACCCTCGTCCGTGCTCTGGTTGGCCTGCCGCTGCTGATCGCCCTGGCAGCCGATTGGCAGAGCTTCGCCTGGCTGCTCCTGCTGCTCGGCGGGCTGAGTGACGCGGCCGATGGCTGGCTGGCCCGCCGCGCCGGCGGTGGCTCCACCTGGGGTGCCCGGCTCGACCCCCTCACCGACAAGATTTTGATCAGCGCGCCCCTGCTCTGGCTGGCGGCCGCCGGGGCCCTGCCCCTCTGGGCGGTGTGGTTGCTGCTGGCCCGGGAGCTGCTGATCTCCGGTTGGCGGGCGGGGCAGTCGGGCGGCGGACCGGCCTCGTGGGGCGGCAAGGCCAAAACGATCCTGCAATTCCTCAGCCTGCTGCTGCTGCTCTGGCCGGGGAGCTGGGGGGAGGCCGAACTGGTGGAGGGACTGCGGGGGCTGGGCTTGTGGTTGTTCTGGCCGTCGCTGCTGCTGGCGCTCAGCTCGGCGTTGGGGTATCTGCGCAGGGATCAGGGCTCAAATCACAGGGGGCCAGAGGAGAGATAGCTCGCTTCAAAAAACGACAGAGGCCGTCGTTTTTTAAAAAACACCCACAAAAGATTGCCACGTCAATTTACTTTGGCAGCAGGTTTCAGAATCGTTTCAGCCTTTCCGAGTCCCCCAGCAGAGCCTTACCCCAACCAGTCATGATTCGTCCTGCAACTGTTCAGCGGAGCGCAAGCTCTAACTCTTTGCGCCTCGCCAAGCTACTGGCGCCTGTGTTTGCCGTCTCTGCCCTGGCGATGCCTGCCTCGGCGGCGACAAACCTGGTAAAGAACGGCGGCTTTGAATTGAATGGTGGTCCGGGTGTCGTCTCGGGAAACGGCGGCTACTACCAGCAAACAACTGTTAATGACTGGTACTTCACTTTCCCCACGTCTACCCCGCTTGCTGGCGTTGATACCTATGCTCATTCCATAACAAACACATCGCAAGCGATCCAGTTTTGGGGGGCGGCACCTGGCTATCAAAACGGCAATGGTTTCCAAGCCAGTCCGACTGGCGGTTACTTTTGGGTTTCTGATGGCGACCCCCGCTATGTCGTTGGCCTGAAGCAGGATATTAGCGGTCTAACGATCGGTGAAAAGTATGATCTGAGTTTCGATTTCGCTTTCGGCCAAGAAGCGTGCGCTGGCAACTGGTGCATTGGAGCCACAAATCAACGCTGGGATATAGGCTTTGGATCGGAGTCCTATACTACGGGTGGTAACGTTGTGCAAGAACATGGCTTCGTTGGCTGGCTAACTTCGGCGCATACATTCACAGCCACTGCCACAACGCAAACTCTGCAGTTCTGGGCCAACGGTCCTGGTGGCCAGCCCCCTATGGCCTTGCTCGATAGTGTGAAGCTCACCGCGCAGAATGAGCCCCTGGCTGCCACCCCCGGCCCGCTTCCCCTCCTCGGCTTTGGCGTCAGCCTCGCCTGGAGTAACCGCCTGCGCAAGCGCATCAAGCAGTCGAACAGCCACTGAGCTGGGTGAATCCCATGGGCTGGGGCTTCCCATCGTCAAGATGGGGGTCCCAGTTCCTGGGCTTCTGGCTGTCAACGTCAAGAATTGAGGCACACGATCCTGCCAAAGCAAGACGAATCAACCCCGGGATGTGGCTGAACTAGCTGAGGGGCAAAGCACAGAGCAAAGGCAAGCACTCAGCCTTACCACTGAATTTTTCAACACGGAAAACCGAGCACCTTGGGTGCTGAGAGAGCCTTCAGAAGCGTAGTGGCTCTTCATTCACGGCAAAGGAGTACTGGCTTGTAGAGCACAACGTGCACGGATCAACACAAGACCGGCGAAGCACGGCAGATGCCGCCAGAAAACGACATCATACGTCGCCTTTTAGCAAATAGGTCTATAAGCCTTTTGTAGCGTTCTAAACTTACCACGGAACAGGGCTCGTTTGCATCTTGCTTCGAGCTTCTGCCTTCATTGACAGTTCTTCCCCTTTCTCAATCATGAAGATCCCTGCATCTTTACAGCAACGCGCTTTGACAAGCTTTCCTCACCTCATGAAAATGCTGGCGTCCGGGTTTGCCATCGCTGCCTTTGCGCTGCCTGCTTCTGCGGCAACAAACCTGGTGAAAAACGGCAGCTTTGAAGTGAATGGTGGGCCAGGCGCACAATATCTGACCACCCTTTCTGACTGGAGCTATGGCGGTGGCCTTGCCTCTTTGGATACTGAGGCAAATGCCTTTACAAATAATTCGAAGAAGATTCAGTTCTGGGGTGCTTCTCCAGGCTATCAAAACGGTAACGGTTTCAAGGGGAGCCCCGATGGTGGTTATTTTTGGGCCGCTGATGGGGATGTTCAGTACCTAGTTGAGCTAAGCCAAGTAATCACAGGTTTAACGATCGGGGAGCCTTACGACCTCACCTTCGATTATGCTTATGGCCAGGAGGCATGTGACGGGTGGTGGTGTAATGGTGCAACCAACCAGACGTGGTGGGTTGTGTTCGGCAGTGAGCAGTATTCCCCAGGTCAAACCTATGTGCCAGAGCATGGCTTTAAAGGCTGGTATAAAGCATTCACCACATTCACGCCCACTGCCGCCTCCCAGGTCCTGAAGTTCTATGCCTCTGGTCCTTCGGGTCAGCCCCCCATGGCACTCCTCGACGGTGTGAAGCTGACAGCGCAGAATGAGACTCTCACCCCCACCCCCGGCCCGCTTCCCCTCATGGGCTTCGGCGTCAGCCTCGCCTGGAGTAACCGCCTGCGCAAGCGCATCAAGCAGTCGAACAGCCACTGAGCTGCTTCTCCTCACCCCACCCGCGCCTCGTCCCTTCAGACAACAGGTGGGGGAGTCGCCCGCAAGGGGTCAGCGTTGCTCCAGCCGCCCGCCAGGGCAAACGGCGGCTCCCGGGCGCAACGCAACCGTCTTGCGGGCTTTTTTTTCAAAATGGCCCCGCTCAGCGATCGGTGCAGAACGGGATCGGCAACAATCGGCCATTGAGCGGGTCGGCCGTTGCACCGCAATCACCCGCAGTGGCTGGCGACGGAATCACAGGATCGCCATCCAGCTCTGTCAGATGGACAGGCACCTGCTCGATTGAGAAGGTGTCTTCCAGAGATTTCCAGGCGATAGTGCGCGAGCCCATGGCGATGGCGCCAGCCGGCGGGCTTGCCCGGATCCCGCCAGGGAAAGAGGCAGCGCGGACGCACGATGTTGCAAACGGCCCGGTTGTTATGGTGGTAGGCATCAGGTGGGACACCCGATCTTTAGGAGAAGGGCCTGCGCTGGAAACCCGCCGCGGCGACGCTCAGATCCCTTTCCCGCCGTGGGCTCACCAGCAGCACATCCTTGAGAGCAAGCGCTTCTTGGCATTCGGAGCCCTAGGAAGCGCAGAAACTCAAGGCAAGGCTGGAAGGCAGGATGGCCCTTCGCCTCGATATCTTTTGGCCTTCCCATCGTTTACCTTCCCATCGATGGCCGAGGCAACTTCAGAGCCCGCGAGCCATTCCCCCGCCAGCCGTGATATCCATCACACCGCCTGCGCCAGCAGCGCCTCATCACCGCTGAAATCCGCAGTTGACACAGGGCGAAGCGCGTAGTCGTTCGCCCAGCTGTCGGCCAGGGTGGCCTCCAGGTCAAACTCGGGCTCCCAGGCCAGCTCGCGCCGCACCCGCGTGATGTCGGTCAGGAAATGGGCCAGACGCAGCGGGAACGCCTTGCGCGCCTTCTTATCCAGCCCCGCCGGATCGAAGCTGCGGATCTCCACGGCCTCCGGATCCCTGCCAGCGGCACGCGCCGCGGACGCCACCAGACCCCGGAAGGTCACCCCCTGGCGGCCTGAACAGTTGTAGATGCGATTGGCAGCCGCCTCCACCTCGATGCAGCGGGCCATCGCGCTCGCCAGATCCGCCACGTGCCCCACTTGGGTGATCGTGCTGCCATCGCCCGGCAGCGGCACCGGCCGCCCGTGCGCGATGCGATCGAAAAACCAGCTCTCCACCGGGTTGTAGTTGCCCGGTCCCACGATGTAGGTGGGCCGAAAGCTGGTGAAAGGGATCCCCTCCGCCCGCAGCCAGGCTTCCGTTTCCGCCTTGCCCGCATGGCGGCTCGCCGGATCGATCGGGCTGTCCTCATCCAGCGGCCACAGCTCGCTGTCGCCGTACACCCCGGCCGAACTCACATACACAAAGCGATGGGCGGGGGCGCCGGTGCGCGCCACCACCCGCCGGGAATCCTCCTGGCTGCGGCCCGAGCTGTCCACGATCACATCAAACGCCCGGCCCTCCAGCGTCGCCAACCCTGCGTCATCGCCCCGGTCACCCAGCAGGTGCTCCACCCCCGCCGGCACCGGCTGCTTGCCTCGGGTGAACAGCGTGAGCTGGTGGCCCGCCGCCTGCAGCCGCGCCACCAGAGGCCGCCCCACGAAGCGTGTGCCGCCCATCACCAGGATCCTCATCGCCTTTGCCCCGCCGCACCCTCAGGGTACGCAGGGCAGGGGCAGCCCCAGCTGCTCGAACGGCACCGGATCGAGTTGCAACACCACCGTCGCCGCCCCGGCAGGGACAGCCTCCGCAGGTTCGGTGGCCAGCCGGTACGTTCGGCCATCAAACACCAATTGCACCAGCTCCCCGGGGGGGCCGTCCGCCGCCAGCGCCGCCGGCAATGTCAAGGTCTGCCAGCCGTAGCGGCTCTGCCCGTCGATCAGCAGCGGCGATTCAAACCGGTCGAGCTCGTTCACCAACTCCAACCCGGAGGGGGTTTGACGGAACACGAACAACGTGCAGCCGCGGCTGCCGCATACGAACGACCCCACCGCCGCCGCCAGCGCCTCCGGCTGACCATCGCCGTCGAGGTCCACCAACGCAGGCACGTAGCGGATCTCGCCCACCTCCTCACAACGGGGACGCACCCCTTTCGTGCGGGCCTGCTGCCACTCCGTACCGTCCGGATCCGGCTCCTTTCCCGGCACGGAATCGAAGGGTCCGTGGAACAGCCGCTGGCGAATCGCCGCCTCCAGGGCCCGATCCGGTCGGTTCAACGGCGGCAACACCTGACCCACTCCGGGCAGCGGTGGCGGCAACAGCGGCGGCGGCGCAGGCACCAAGCGCGCAGGCGCAGGCGCAGGCACCGGCGGCGGCGGCAACTGGGCCAGCACCGATCCACCCGCCAGGGGAAAGAGCAGCAGGAGCAGCGGCAGAAGGCGCATCTGCGGGCCGCGCCGCATCGCAACGCCAGGCAACTTAAGGCCGCTCGCCAGTCCGAATCCGATGATGCCTTCAGACCCACGTCAGCCAGCGGCGCCATGGACGTCATCCCCGCCATCGATCTGCTCGACGGACAGTGCGTGCGCCTGCACCAGGGCGATTACCAGCAAGTCACCCGCTTCAACGACGACCCGCTCCAGCAGGCCCTGGAATGGCAACACCAGGGGGCTCGCCGCCTCCATCTGGTCGATCTCGATGGCGCCCGCAGCGGCGAACCCGTGAACGACGCCGTGATCCGCCGCATCACCGCCGCCCTTTCCATTCCAGTGCAGCTCGGCGGTGGCGTGCGCAGCGCCGAACGCGCCGACGACCTGCTCTCCTTCGGGCTCGATCGCGTCATCCTCGGCACGGTGGCCCTGGAGCAGCCCGAGCTGGTGCGCAGCCTGGCGGCTCGCCATCCCGGTCGGATCGTGGTGGGCATCGATGCCAGGAACGGCCGGGTGGCGACCCGCGGCTGGATCGAGGAGAGTTCCGTGCTCGCCACCGACCTGGCCGCCCGCTTCGCCGACAGCGGCATCGCCGCCATCATCAGCACCGACATCGCCACCGACGGCACCCTCGCCGGACCCAATCTGGAGGCCCTGGGGCAGATGGCCCTGGCCTCTCCCGTGCCCGTGATCGCCTCCGGCGGCGTCGGCGATCTCACCGATCTTCTCTCCCTCCTCACCCTGGCGCCCCTGGGGGTCGAGGGGGTGATCGTCGGGCGGGCCCTCTATGACGGCAGCGTCGACCTGGCGGAGGCGCTCGCCGCCATCGGCCCGGAGCGACTGCAGGATCCCCTCGGACTCTCGATCGGCTGAACGCCCCGGGCCGCCGTAGCCAACGCTTCAGCGCGGCCGATCAAGATCGCTATAACGGTTCCATTGCCACCACCTCCGTGGCCTCCCCCAGCGCCACCAGCCCCCCAGACCTCCCCCCGGTGCGCAGCGGGGTTGCCTCCGCCCGCATCCACGGTGTGGAAATTCACACTGTCGACGACGTCTTCCGTCGCTGCCGCGACCTGGGCCTGCGCCTCAGCCGCCAGCGCCGCATGGTGCTCGACCTGCTCTGGGCCCAGCGGAGTCACCTGAGTGCCCGCGACATCTACGAACAGCTCAACGACATGGGCCGCAACATCGGCCACACCTCCGTCTACCAAAACCTCGAAGCCCTTCAATCCGCCGGGGTGATCGAATGCCTCGACCGCGCCAGCGGTCGCCTCTACGGATACCGCGCCGATCCCCACAGCCACCTCACCTGCCTGGAGACCGGCGAGATCCGCGACCTCGACGTGGTGCTGCCCCCCGATCTGCTGCATCGCATCGAGGCCCACACCGGTTTCTCGATCGAGAACTACACCCTCCACCTGGCGGGCCGCAGAAACTCCGCCGCTCCCGACCCCCTGGAACAAGCGGGGGGGGATCGGTAGGGTTTGGCTCCGCGGCGCTCCCTTCCCTTGGGCCGACGACCGTCTGACCCCCCTGCCAGGCTGCTGCTCTTTGCCGAGCCCCTGCAGCGCGAAGGCCTCAGCCAGTGGCTCAGCGCGGGGAACGACGGCTGGCAGGTGATCACCGACACCGGTTCCGGGGCAGCCACTCCCCGCCTGCTGATCTGGTCCCTGGCCGCCCCGCCCGATCCCGCCGCGCTGCAGCGCGAGCTGCGCACCCTCCAGGAACGCTGGCAGCCGGCGCCGCTGCTCCTCCTGCTGCCCCCCTCGCCCCCTTATCCCACCAACTTCCTGCTGGATCTGCCCGTGCAGGGCCTGCTCGAAGCGCCTGATGCGGAGGGTGTGCGCACCGCGGTGCGCACCCTCCTGGCCGGGGGGCGGGTGGTGGAGATCGCCGCGGCTGCCGCGGGAATGCGGGAGCAGGGGGAGGGCGGCGGGCCGCTGGGCCTGGGCCAGTGGCTGCTGATCAGCGGTCTGCAGCAGATCGACAACGAACGGGCCCTCTGCCGCCGCCTGCTGGATTCTCCCCCCACCACTTTTCTGGCGGAACTGCTGCTGCGGGGGCGCCTGCGGGAGCTGGAGGCGGCCCGCCAACTCCTGCTCTGGCTCTGGGGACCGCTCCAACTCGCCTGGACCCTGCCCCTGCACGCACTGGATGCGACGCCTTCGCCGCAGGATTCCCCCGCCGCTGCGCCAGCCGGCGCTCTGGGCCCACCGGCCAGCGTGGCCCTCAGCCTGCGGCAGCGCACCGCCGATGGCATCTGGGAGGCGCTGGAGGCCCGCCTGCGCTCCGTCGCCATTGCCGGTCCCGGCAATGAGAGCGGCCAGCTCCTGGCCCTCGATGGTCTCCTGCCGGAGCGGCGCAGCGATCTGCTGCTCGCCCTGCTCGAACAGTTTCAACAATTGCGCAGTCGGCTGCAGCAATCCGATCCCCGCGGCGAACGGATCCTGGAGAGCTGGCTGGAGCTCCAGCCGGAACTGCGGCGCATGGCCCTGCGACGCATGGCTGGCACCTATGTGCAGCTCCCCCAGCAGGGCCGCCTTCTGCCGGTGGCCGACACCTTGGTGGGCGGCAGCCAGCTCGATCCCAGCGACCCCGAGCTGCCGGAGCCCACCCCCATGCTCGGCACCCTCCTGCTCGCCCGGCCCCTGTTGGTGGACGGCCGCTTGCTACCCCCGGACGAACCGCGGGCTGTGCTCTATCTCGAAATGCTCCTCGCCAACTGGCTGGTGCGCTCCGCCGAACAGGTGGCCGCCGAGGTGCTTGCCGCCTGCGCGGAATGGCCCGAGCTGCGCCGCTACCTGTTGCGGCCTGAGCTGCTCTCCACCCGCAACCTCGAACGCCTGCGCAACCAGCTCAATGCCCAGCAGCGCTGGAACAGCTGGGTGGAACGCCCCGTGCAGCTCTACGAAAGCCGCCGCCAGCTGTTCCGCCTCGAGGCCGGCGCCATCCGCCGGGCCGACCTCACCGAACCCCGCGATCGCGAACTGCGTCAGCTGGGCTGGCCCCAACAACTCGTCACCCTCAGCCTGGAAGCGCGCGATGCCTTGGCCCCCCAGCTGCAGAGCCTGGTGAAAGCCTTCGGGGATCTGGTGGTGGTGGTGCTCACCCGGGTGATCGGACGCGCCATCGGCCTGGTGGGGCGTGGCATCGCCCAGGGCATGGGCCGGAGCCTCAACCGCAGCTGATGCGGGCGACCGGCACAATGGCGCCAATGCCTCCCCCGTCGTTTCCGTCCCCCTTGCCGGCCCTCTCCAGCCCAACCCTCCGCTCCCCGGGCCCCGGGCTGCGCCAGCGGCTCTGCCAGGCGATCGCCCTCGGCCTGTTGCTCGCCCTCTGGCTGGGGTTGCCCGACTCCGCCCACGCCTCGCTGGAGAACGACCGCTACGACGGCAACATCTTTTCCCTCTATGCCGGCAACGGCTCGCTGGTGCCCCCCCGCAGCACCCTGGCCCAGGCCCTGGCGGCCCATCGCACCGCGGTGCTGATCTTTTACCTCGACGACAGCAGCGTCAGCAAACGCTTTGCCCCGCAGGTCTCCGAATTGCAGCGGTTGTGGGGGAACCGCATCGATCTGATCCCGCTGGTGAGCGATCCCCTGCAGGGTCGTCCCGATCTGGGCCCCTCCGATCCGGCCCACTA
The DNA here is from genome assembly GCA_044351065.1 of Cyanobium sp. Classification (GTDB taxonomy): domain Bacteria; phylum Cyanobacteriota; class Cyanobacteriia; order PCC-6307; family Cyanobiaceae; genus Cyanobium. Next base: position 63,481 of record JBILGK010000008.1, on the reverse strand, counting down.
CTGGAGAGGCGAAATCCCCCAGGTGGTGGTGCTTGACGGCGACGGCCGGCTGCGCCTCGACGCCACCGGCTCCGTGCCCCTGGAGACCATCAACCAGGCGATCAGCACGGCCACCGGCCTGCCCCTCCCGGCTGGCGGAGGCTCCAGCGGCACGCTGAGCATCAACGAACTCAACCGCGAGGTGGTCAAGCAACCGTGAGTGAGGCCACCCGTACCGAGTGCGACAGCCTGGGATCGATCGAGGTGCCCGCGGAGCGCTACTGGGGGGCGCAGACCCAGCGATCCCTGCGCTTCTTCCCCTTCGGCGAGCGCATGCCCCGCCCGATCGTGCGGGCCTTCGGCCAGCTCAAGGCGGCCTGCGCGGAGGTGAATGCCGATCTGGGTCGCCTGGATCCCCTCCTGGCCGCCGCCATCATCACGTCGGCGGAGGAGGTGGCCGATGGCCGGCTCGATGGTGAGTTCCCCCTGCGGGTTTGGCAGACGGGCTCGGGCACCCAGACCAACATGAACGCCAACGAGGTGATCGCCAATCGGGCGAGTGAAGCCCTCGGCGGCAGCCCGGGCAGCAAATCACCGGTGCATCCCAACGATCACGTCAACCTCAGCCAGTCGAGCAACGACACCTTCCCGACGGCCATGCACCTGGCCGTGGCGCTGGAGCTGCACCGCCAGCTGATCCCCGCCCTGGAGGCGCTGCTGGTGGCCCTGGCCGCCAAACGGGAGGCCTGGCAGGGGCTTGTCAAGATCGGCCGCACCCACCTGCAGGACGCCGTTCCTCTCACCCTCGGCCAGGAGGTGAGTGGCTGGATCGCCCAACTCGAACTCGGCCTGCAAACCCTCCGCGCCTGCCTGCCCCAGGTGCATCAGCTCGCCATCGGTGGCACCGCGGTGGGCACCGGCCTCAACGCACCTCCCGGTTTTGGCGAGGCGGTGGCCCACCGGCTGCGCGAACGCCTCGGCCTCCCCTTCACCAGCGCCCCCAACAAGTTCCAGGCCCTGGCAGGTCACGAAGCCCTGGCCGCCGCCCATGGCGCCCTCACGGTGCTCGCCGGCAGCCTGCTGAAGATCGCCAACGATGTGCGCTGGCTGGCCAGCGGTCCCCGCTGCGGCCTGGCGGAGCTGATCCTGCCGGAGAACGAGCCTGGATCCTCGATCATGCCGGGCAAGATCAATCCCACCCAGTGCGAAAGCCTCTCCATGGTTGCCGTTCAGGTGATCGCCAACAACAGCGCCGTGCAGATGGCGGCCAGCCAGGGAAATTTTCAGCTCAATGTCTTCAAGCCCCTCATCGCCCGCAATCTCCTCGAGAGCATCGAGCTGCTGCGCGGCGGCTGCCAATGCTTCCGGGAGTACTGCGTGGAGGGGATGGAAGCTGACGCCGCCCATCTCGCCGATTCGCTGCAGCGCAGCCTGATGTTGGTCACCGCCCTCACCCCGGCGATCGGCTACGACCGAGCCGGTGCCATCGCTCGCCATGCCCACAGGGAGGGCCTCAGCCTCAGGGAGGCGGCCCTCGCCCTCGGTGAAATCACGGGCGAGGAATTCGACCGCTGGGTGCAGCCCCGGGAAATGGTCTGACGCTCTGCCCGGTGGGACGGGGAGCGGAGGCCTGCAGCGTGATCAGCGACGGTGCCATGGTGCTCGCCCGGCTGCTGCGGTCCGCCAGGCTGCGCCGCGCTCCGTAGGCCATCAGCCCCAGACCCGCGGCGGCCGCCGCCAGGATGGCCATGACGCCAAGCCAAAGATTTGCGTTGTAAGGAACCGCTTGGCTGGGAATCGTGCGGCGGGAGCCCCGGGCGAGGGCGAGCGCCTCGATCGCCGACGTGGGCTTGACGTGCAGCAGGGGAGCAATGCGGGAAGCGATCTGCTCAAGCTGTTCGGGCCTTACGGTGACGTGACGGGCAATCGCGTGGGCGAGCGCCGCGCGTTCCGGAGCTGGTTGCTGGAGGAGCCCCAGAAAGCCGCAGGTGATCAGGGGGCTGAAGGCTTGCACCGCCTTGCGATCGTCCTCGCTGGCGGCGCAATGATCGAGAAGGCCGAGCGTGATCCGGGCATCCGTCTGCTGCAGTGCGCCGGGGCCATGGAGCACCTTGAGTCGGCGGAGCAGGAGCCCGAAGCGGGTGGCCACCTCCGGCAGGGGCGGGTGACAGGGGAGACGGTGCAGCGGCGGCGGCGGTGGTGACTCCGGCAACGACGGGTCGGCCATGGCAATCCGGTGCTGACGCCCGAATCCTACATCGCTTCACCCAGCCTTAAGGTAATTTCCCTGGATCTATCACAGATCTTTCTGTGTCTCTTCTGGGCTGCTGGTCCAGGGCCTTCCCTACAGGAGATTGGCCGCCAGTTCGGCCAGTTCGGAGCGCTCGCCCCGCATCAGCGTCACATGACCCGCCAGGGTCTGACCCTTGAACCGCTCCACCAGCCAGGTGAGCCCGTTGCTCTCCGCATCAACATAGGGATTGTCGATCTGATACGGATCGCCGGTGAGCACGATCTTTGTCCCCTCCCCCACCCGCGTGACGATCGTTTTCACCTCATGCGGCGTGAGGTTCTGGGCCTCATCCACCACCATGTATTGGCGCGGGATCGAACGGCCTCGGATGTAGCTGATCGCCTCCACCTCCAACAGCCCCATGCCCTTGAGATCACTCCAGCTGCTGCGCGGTCCCCTCTGCGCCCCGCGGCTTGGCTGGCCATCTTCCCCCGCTCCCAGCAGGTAGTCGAGGTTGTCGATGATCGGCTGCATCCACGGGCCCATCTTCTCCTCGATGTCCCCGGGCAGGAAGCCGATCTCCTTGCCGAGGGGAATCACCGGACGGGTCACCAACAGGCGGTCGTAGAGCCGTTCGTCGGCCACCTGATTCAGACCGGCGGCGAGGGCGAGAAGGGTTTTGCCGGTGCCGGCCTTGCCCACCAGTGTGATCAGCGGCACCTCTGGATCCAACAACAGATCCAGGGCGAAGGTCTGTTCGCGATTGCGGGGATGGATGCGTCCCAGCCGGGCCCGGGGCGCCCTCTGCAGGGGCTTGAGGCTGGCGCTGCGGCCGTCATAGCGGGCCAGCAGGGTGTGGTTGGGCTGGACACGGTCCACCAGCGTCACCCCTTCGTTGGCCTGAAGCCCGGCCGCCCCGCCGGTACCCTCCGGCAGCTCCGCCACACTCAGCCCGGCCTCGTCCTTGACCCGATCCATCTGCTCCGCGCTGACCCAGGCTTCGCAGAAACCGGGGTACAGATCGGCAATGTCCACCTTGTCGGTGGTGTAGTCCTGGGCGGTCAGTCCCACCGCATCGGCTTTGATGCGCAGGTTGGTGTCCTTGGTGACGAGCACCACCGGCGCATGGCCCCCCATCACCTCCTGCAGCCGCTGCTCCAGGGCGACCGCCAGGATGTTGTTGTCGCCATTGCCCCCCTTGAGCTCCGGCGGCAGCTGGCTGAGGGTCTCACTGCGGCAGAACACCACCTTCAACTGCCCCCCGCTGGTGGCATCGATCACCACGCCATCGGCGAGATTGCCCTTCTGGCGAAGCTCGTCCAGCAGCCGCGATACCTGGCGCGCATTGCGACCCTTTTCTGAGGGATCGCGCTTGAACCGGTCGATCTCCTCGACCACCTCGATCGGCACCACCACGAGGTTGTCCTGGAAACGCAGCAGGGCCCGTGGGTCATGCAGCAGGACATTGGTGTCCAGAACAAAGGTTTTGCGCATGCCAGTGGCCGGGCCGGGGCGTGCCCTGGAACCTAGGGCCTCTGGGCACCTACGCTCCGCCGGTCCGCGATCTGCCCGGTTTCCGAGTGCCGCCCGCTCTCTCCAGTCTTCTTCTTTTGGTGCTGCTCGCGGGCCTCGGCCTGCTGGTTCTCGAGCTGCGTCATCGCCTCCGCCCCGCCTCGCCGCTGCAGCTGATCCCCGGACCCTTCCAGGTGCGGCGCCGCTCCCAGGGCCTGGAGGTGAGCGGCGAGATCACCATCCGCAATCCCCATCCGCGCATGGAGGTGTTCGTGCCCGAGCTGCGGGTGGAGCCGGTGTTGTTGGGCCGTGCCGACCTCAGCGAAGTGCAGAGCCGGGTGCGGATCTCCTCTCTCCATCCCGATGAGGTGGCCCGCCCCGACGGCTACTGGGCGGCGTACATCGTCAAGGGTCGCAAAAGCACCGGGGCCCATCTGCGCCTTCTGCTGATGGGCCCCGCCGGCGTCGATCTGGAATCCCTGCTCGACACCCTCTGGATCGATCTGCACTGGGTCAACTACGGACCCTTCGGCCGTCTCTGGCGGCGCCACGGCATCCTCGTGCCCCTGCAGAAACCCGAGCCGATCCCCGCCGGCAGCGCCCTCTGGCGGGAGGGCGAGGGCTGCCGGGTTCTGCCCGTGCGCACCCATCTGCTCGGGGTGCTCGACGATCCTCTTGAGGTGCTGGAGCGCTACACCGGCAACCTGGTGCAGCCCGGAGACGTGCTCACCATCGGCGAGACGCCCCTGGCGGTGATGCAGGGGCGCTACCACCATCCCTCCACGGTCGAGCCCTCGATGCTGGCCCGCCTGCTCTGCCGTGGATTCCATCCCACCAGCAGCCTGGCCACCGCCTGCGGCCTGCAGACCCTGATCGACATCGTCGGCCCCGCCCGGGTGCTCGCAGCCTGGTTGGCGGGCAGTGCCCTGAAGCCGATGCAGATCAAGGGGGTCTTCTACCGTCTGGCAGGGGAGCAGGCCCGGCTGATCGACGATGTCACCGGCACCACCCCCCCCTACGACCAGACCCTGGTGCTCGGCCCGGATGCCCCGGAAGCCTTCTGCAACCGCATGGCAGCCGCTTTGGGGATCGCCATCGCGGTGGTCGACGTCAACGACCTCGGGCGGGTGAAGGTGTTGGCCGCCAGCCGAGGCTGCGACGAGGAGCTTCTGCAGCGGGCGCTGCGCCCCAACCCCGCCGGCAACGCCAACGAGCGCACACCCCTGGTGTTGGTGCGCCCGGCCTGAAGTCCCGGAGACTTTGCCCTGGTCCTTCCCCGTAGGATGAAGCCATTGCGCGGGGCCGAGACCCAGTCTCCGCCCCTCAAGCCATACCGATTCCCTGTGCCGGTGCCCTTCGCGCCCCCCACCAGCCCCCCCGGAGCCCCGAGCCCCAGCGCCTCCGTCTCTCCCCGGGAGCCCCCCCCTCAGCCCGCCGACTGGTCGGTGCAGGCGCTGCAGGGTTGGCACCTGCCGCTGCTTGAAGACCCAGCCTTTGCGCCTTTGCAGCCGCTCCTGCAGCGTGCCTTGCTCCTGGCGGTCCCGGATCGGCTGATCGCCGCCCTCTCCCCCTTCCGGCCCCTGGTCCCCCATGTGTTGGTGGCTCTTCAACGGGATTCCCGGGGGCGGCAGAAGCCCCTCGGTCTGATCGTCAGCCGGCGTCTCAACCGCACCGGAAGCTGCTGGCAGGTGGAGCACCTTCGCCTGGCCCGCCGGGCCGCCGGGGATCCCTCCGCCCCCTCCCGTCAGCAGGTGAGCGCCTCCCTGCTGCGGGAGGCCATCGTCAGGGGACGGGGCGCCGCCAGCTGGATCGCCGTGGCCGCCAGCGTCGACGATGATCGTCTCGCCGCGCTGCGGGAGCAGGGCTTCCAACCCCAGCGCACCGATCGCCTCTGGCGCTGGAGCCCCGAAGCGGCACTCCCTTCCCCGTCCGTGCCGGCGCCGCTGCAGCTCTGGCCGCTGAACCGTCGCACCGCCCCCCTGCTCTGGCACCTGGAGCAGGCCGGTTGCCCGGCCCACCTGCGCCAGTTGCTCGACCGTCGCATCGAAGATCTGCTCGACCAGAGCCAGGGTCGGGGCTGGATGCTTGTGGATCCCGCCCGCCGCGAAGCCGTTGCCGGGGCGCGTTGGCTCACCGACCCTCCCCAGGGCGGCCATCAGGTGGAATTCACCCTCCATCCCGGCTGGTACCACCTGCTCGGGCCCGCCACCGAACGGCTGCTGCGGGAACTTGTCCAGGGCGAGTCCCCCCTCTGGCTGCTCAGTGAGGTGGGCGACGCGGAACGCCAGGCCTGGCTGGAGTCCCTCGGTGCCGAGGCTTGCGGAGAGCAGGTGTTGATGGCCCGCAGCGTCTGGCGACGCCAGGAGTTGCAACCCCTGCGGGGCTCGGCCCGGCGGCGCCTGGCCGCCATGCTGGAACCCTTCCAACCCCGCCGGCAGCCCATCCCCAGCCCGTTCACACCTCGGCACTCCGCTCGCCCGCCCCGCCCCCTCGCCGCCCGCTGAAGGAGTGGAGGCCGCGCTCCCCTGCTCCGCCCTCGCCCTCGATCTCGGCCGGCGTCGCATCGGCCTGGCCGGCTGCGATCCGCTCGGTCTCACGGTCACACCGCTGCCGGCCCTGCGACGCGGATCCTTCCCCGAAGACGTGGCCGCCCTGGCGAGCCTGTTACGCCAGCGCAAGGCGCGGGCCCTGGTGATCGGGCTGCCCCTCGACGCCCAGCAGCGCCCCACACGCCAGGCCGAGCACTGCCGCCGCTACGGCATTCGCCTCGTCCGCACCCTGGCCCAGCAGGGCCTTTCCCTGCCGCTGGCCTGGGTCAACGAGCACAGCAGCAGCTGGCTGGCGGGCGAGTGCTTCGGTCTGCACGGCGACCGCACCGGCCGGCTGGACAGCGCCGCCGCCGCCCTCTTGCTGGAACAATGGTTGCGGGAGGGTCCGGCCGCGCAGCCGCTCCGCCTCGATCGCAGCGCGATCGCCCACCGTGGACCATCCTGAAAGCAGCCGCCCCCTTGTCATGACTTCCAACGCCGCCACCGTGACGGGTTCCGGGGATGTGCCCACCCTGCTGATCAGCGATGCCGCCGGCCGTCAGCTCCTCTGCTTCCTGGAGCAGCTGATTCCGATCGACGGGGTCGAATACGGCCTGCTCACTCCGGTTGACACCCCGGTGTGCCTGGTGCGCATCGCTGAGGACGAGGACGGGGAGGATGAGCTGATCGAGGAGCTGGAGGATGCGGAGGGGATCCTGCGCGTAGCGGATGTGGTGTTGCAGGAGCATGACCTCACCCTGGTGCGCTCCGCGGCCACCCTCACCGTGAGCGGCGAACTCGAGGAGCACGACCCCGAGGAGCTGGAGGAGGAGCTGGAGGAGGAACTGGAAGACGACGAGGACGAGGAGAGCGATTTCTACGAGATGTTGATCCAGTTCCGCGCTGGGGATCGGGAGTATGGCCTTTACATCCCCCTCGACCCGTTCTTTGTCGTGGCCCGTTTGCAGGGGGGCGAGGGCCTGCTGGTGGAAGGCGAGGAATTTGAGCGGATTCAACCTCTGATCGAACAGGAACTGGAGGAACGGGAGGGCGACGGCTGATGTTGCGTCAGCTGCTGGTCCCCGACTGGCTGCCCGGCCGGGCACTCCCCCAGCTGCCCCTCCAGGAGCTGTTGGACCGTCCTGTGCCGATACGGGCCCTGGTGCTCGATGTGGATCGCACCTTGCTGCCGCGCCGCAGCACCATCCTTCCCCCCAGCGCCGAGCAATGGCTCAGGGAGGCCCGCCAGCACCTGCCGATCCACCTGCTCAGCAACAATCCCTCCCGCCGTCGCATCGGCAGCGTGGCGGCCCAGCTCGGGGTTCCCTTCACCACTTCGGCGGGCAAGCCCCGCCGGGCCGCGCTGCGCCGGGTGCTGACGGATCTCAACCTCCCCCCCGCCCAGGTGGCCCTTGTCGGCGATCGCCTGTTCACCGATGTGCTCGCCGGCAATCGCCTGGGGCTGTTCACCATTCTGGTCAAGCCCATCGACCCGGAGGGTCGGCCCTGCCAACGGGACCACCTCCAGAATCTGGAGCTGCGCATGGCCCGCTGGGTGGGCAGCGGTCTGGTCTGATGGCAATGCGGCGGGTGATCAAGGTGGGCACGAGCCTGCTGCGGGGCGATGCCGAGCGCCCCACCGCGGCCGTGATCGCCGACCTGGCCGCCAGCCTGGCGCGGCAGCAGCGGCGTGGCGATTCGAATGTCCTGGTCAGCAGCGGCGCCGTCGGCCTGGGTTGCGAGGCGCTGGGTGTGAACAAGCGGCCCACGGATCTCGTAGCCCTGCAGGCTGCCGCCGCCGTGGGTCAGGGTCGGCTGATGGGGCTCTACCAGGACGCCTTCGCCGTTCGCGGCCTGCGGGTGGCCCAGGTGCTCCTCACCCGCGGCGATCTGGCCTCCAGGCGCCGCTACGGCAACGCCCGCCTCACCCTCGCCCAGCTGCTCGCCTGGGGGGTGGTGCCCATCGTCAACGAGAACGACACCCTCGCCACCGATGAGCTTCGCTTCGGCGACAACGACACCCTCTCGGCCCTGGTCGCCGTCGCGGTGGGCGCCGACGAGCTTCTGCTTCTCACCGATGTGGACAGCCTCTATTCCGGCGATCCACGCACCGATTCCGAGGCCCGACCGATCCCGGAGGTGCGCGACCTGGCGCAGCTGGAGCAATTGCGGGAGGTCGCCGGCGGCGGCGGCCAGTGGGGAACCGGCGGCATGGGAACCAAGCTGGTGGCGGCGCGCATCGCCACCTCCAGCGGCATCGCCGTTCGCCTGGCGGACGGGCGCGATCCGGCGGTGCTCGACCGCCTGCTCGACGGCCAGTCGCTTGGCACCTTGTTCCTCCCCAGCGGCAGCCCCCTGCCGGAACGCAAGGGCTGGCTGGCCCATGCCCTTCTCCCCAAGGGCAGCCTGCGGGTCGACCCTGGCGCCGCCCGAGCCCTGCTGGAGCGGGGAGCTTCCCTCCTGGCCGTCGGCATCCAGGCGGTGGAAGGGGAGTTCTCCCGCCAGGAGCCGGTTCGCGTGATCGGAGTGGACGGAGAGGAGCTGGGGCGCGGTCTCTCCTCATTCAGCAGCGAGGAGCTGCGGCGGATCGTGGGGTTGAGCCGGGCGGAGGTGCGGCAGCGGCTGGGCAGCGACAGCGAGGCGGTGGTGCACCGCGACCACTTCGTGCTCACCGGCGCCCGTGGCTCCTCCTGACGGGCGAGCCTCCTACGATCCGGCCGCCCCTCCCTCCGGGAATGCGCTTCAGCAGCCTGCTCGCCCAGCTCGGCAGCGTCGAGTCCGCCAGTCCCCGCGACCTCGCGGGCGACCCAGATCTTCAGGGTGCCGAAGCCCTGGACCGTGCCGGCCCCGGCGAGCTCAGCTTCCTGGAGCCCGGCCACGCCCTGGCCGCCTCCCTCCGCCACAGCCGCGCCGGTGCCCTGCTGATCCCCGCGCGAGGGGAGGAGGCGGAAGCCCTGCAGCACCAGGCCAGCGAGCGCGGCATCGCCTGGGTGGCCCTCGCCGATCCTCGCCTGGGCTTCGCCGAGGCCCTGGAGCGTCTCTATCCCCAGACCCCCCCTCCAGCGGGTCAACACCCCACGGCGGTGGTGGATCCGAGCGCCCGTCTCGGCGATGGCCTTTCGATCGGCCCGCACGTGGTGGTCGGGGCGGGTGTGTTGCTCGGCGACGGGTGTGTGCTCCATCCCGGCGTCGTGATCTATCCCGATGTGGAGTTGGGCGAGGGCTGTGAGGTGCATGCCGGGGCGGTGCTGCATCCGGGCAGCCGTCTGGGGCGGGGCTGCGTCGTTCACTCCAACGCTGTGATCGCCTCGGAGGGCTTCGGGTTCGTCCCCACTGCCACAGGCTGGCGAAAAATGCCCCAGACCGGTCGCGTGGTGCTCGAAGACGGCGTGGAGGTGGGCTGCGGCTCCACGATCGACCGCCCGTCGGTGGGGGAGACCCGCATCGGCGCTGGCACCAAGATCGACAACCTGGTCCATCTCGGTCATGGCGTCATCACCGGACGGGGCTGCGCTCTGGCAGCTCAGGTGGGCATTGCTGGCGGGGCTGTGCTCGGGGATGGTGTGATCCTGGCCGGCCAGGTGGGGGTGGCCAACCGCGCCCGCATCGGCGACCGGGCGATCGCCTCCTCCAAGTCCGGCATCCACGGCGAGGTGGCGGCCGGCGAGGTGGTCAGCGGCTACCCGGCCATCCCCAACCGGCTCTGGCTGCGCTGTTCCGCGGCCTTCAGCAAGCTGCCGGAGATGGCCCGCACCCTCCGGCAGTTGCAGCGGTAGTCTCGCGACTCGCGCTTCCCGCCCCTGCGGCCGATGAATTCCCACCGGATCACCCTGCTCCCCGGCGACGGAATCGGTCCGGAGATCAGCGCGGTCGCGCGCCAGCTGCTGGAGGCGGTCAGCCGCCGCCACAACTTCACCCTGGAGTTCAACGAGCAACCGATCGGCGGGGCGGCGATCGATGCCACCGGCGAACCCCTGCCGGAAAGCACGCTGGCGGCCTGCCGCGCCAGCGAAGCGGTTTTGCTGGCGGCGATCGGCAGCCCCCGCTTCGACAGCCTGCCGCGGCAGCAACGCCCCGAAACCGGTCTGCTGGCCCTGCGCGCCGGGCTGGGACTGTTCGCCAATCTCCGGCCGGTCAAGATTTTTCCTGCCCTGATCAGCGCCAGCACGCTGCGGCCGGAGGTGATCGAGGGGGTCGACCTGCTGGTGGTGCGCGAACTCACCGGCGGGGTCTACTTCGGCTTGCCCAAGGGCCGCGTCGAAGCCGATGGCCGCGTGCGCGCCTTCAACACAATGGTCTACGAAGACCACGAGGTGGATCGCATCGCCCGGGTCGGCTTCCGGCTGGCCCGCGGCCGCCGCGGTCGCCTCTGCTCCGTCGACAAGGCCAACGTGCTGGACGTCAGCCAGCTTTGGCGCGACCGGGTGGAAGCCATCCACGCCGAGTTCAGCGATGTGAGCCTCAGCCATATGTACGTGGACAACGCCGCCATGCAGCTCGTGCGCGCCCCGCGCCAGTTCGATGTATTGCTCACCAGCAATCTGTTCGGCGACATCCTCAGCGATGAAGCGGCGATGCTCAGCGGCTCGATCGGCATGCTCCCCTCCGCCTCCCTGGGATCCGAGGGGCCGGGGCTGTTTGAACCCATCCACGGCTCCGCGCCGGACATCGCCGGCCAGGACAAAGCCAATCCGATGGCGATGGTTTTGTCGGCGGCGATGCTGCTGCGCCAGGGACTGCAGCGAGAAGCCGCCGCCGCCGATCTGGAGGCGGCCGTGGAACGGGTGCTGGTCCGTGGCTTCCGCACCGGTGATCTGATGGCCGAGGGCTGCATCCCGCTGGGTTGCCGGGCGATGGGGGAGCAGCTTCTGGCCGCGCTGGAGGGCTGAGGCCTCCGCATCGCAGCTCATGAAGCCCTGCTCTGGCAAAGCCGGTGCGGGTCCGATGATCTGCGAAACTCTCAGGCGACTCCGCCCACCCTGCCCCGATGTCGAAGCGTCACCCGGTCGTGGCCGTCACCGGTTCCTCCGGCGCAGGAACCAGCACCGTCAAGCGCGCCTTCGAATACATCTTCTCGCGCGAGGGCATCACCCCGGCGGTGGTGGAGGGAGACAGCTACCACCGCTACGAGCGCGGCCCGATGAAGGAGGCGATGGCCAGCGCGGTGGCCAAGGGCGAGAACTTCTCCCACTTCGGACCGGAAGCCAATCTGTTCGACAAGCTGGAGGAGCTCTTCCGCACCTACGGCGAGAGCGGCGGCGGCCAGAAGCGCTACTACCTCCACTCGGTCGAGGAGGCCGCCGAGCACAACGGCCGCCTGGGCACCAGCCTGGAGCCCGGCCAGTTCACCCCCTGGGAGCCGATCCCGGCCGCCACCGACCTGCTCTTCTACGAAGGTCTGCATGGGGGCGTGGTGGGCGACGGTTACGACGTGGCCTCCCATGCCGACCTGCTGGTGGGCGTGGTGCCGATCACCAACCTGGAATGGATCCAGAAGATTCACCGCGACAACGCCGAGCGGGGCTACTCCGCCGACGTGATCGTCGACACGATCCTGCGGCGGATGCCCGACTACATCAACCACATCTGCCCGCAGTTCAGCCGCACGGACATCAACTTCCAGCGGATCCCGACGGTGGATACCTCCAACCCGTTCATCTGCCGCAACATCCCCACGCCGGATGAAAGCTTCGTGATCATCCACTTCCGCAAGGGAGCCCGCGAGAAGTGGGGGATCGACTTCCCCTACCTGCTCGACATGATCCACGACTCCTTCATGTCCAGCCCCACCAGCATCGTGGTGAACGGCGGCAAGATGGGTTTTGCGATGGAGCTGATCCTCGCGCCGATCATCCACCGCATGATCGAGGAAAAAAAGAGCATCTCCTAGTCGCCGCCACGCCTTTTCGCTCCTAAGATCCCAACAACTGCTTCGCGGAGTGCCATCGCCGCCAGCACCGCCCCGCTCCCCCGCACCGCGGCCCCGGGCATGCCCTCCTTCGTGATCGAGGCCGCCGGGGCCGTGAGCTTCCAAGCCCCGGTTTTGCGCCTGGATCGCATCAACAGCCGCGACCTGCTGGCGGCGGCTCGGCAGGTGTACTACGCCTTCCTGGCCTCCGGCGCCACACCCCTCGATCCCCTCGGCGTTGTCCTCAGCGGAGGGGGAAGCCGAGGGGGTCGCGGGCGTGTGGTCTTCACCGCCCCGGTGCTGTTGCCCGATGAGCAGTTCGTGGCGCTCGACCTGCTGCGCAGCCGCGGTCCGCGACCGGCACGGCCCCGCCCGTTGCGCCCTCCCCCATGAGCTCCCCCCTGGTCATCGCTCCGCCCACCACAGCCGAGCTGGCCCTGGCCTCCCCCCCCCTGCTGCTCCTGGCGGCATTCCTCGGCTCGTGCTTCGGCAGCTTCGCCAATGTGGTGGCCTGGCGCTTGCCCCGCCAGGAATCGCTGCTGCGGCCCCCCAGTCACTGCCCTCGCTGCGGTACCCCGCTTCGCTGGTTTGAGAACGTACCGGTGTTCGGCTGGCTGCTGGTGCGCGGCCGCTGCCGCCACTGTCACGCCCCGGTGTCAGTGCGGTACCCCATGGTGGAGCTGCTCGGGGCGGGCTTGTGGGTCGCCGTGTTGCTCGCCAACCCCACCGGCATGGGGGCGGAGCCCCAGGCGCTGCTGATCCTGCTGGCGGGTTGGTTGCTGACCACCTGGCTCCTGCCGCTTCTTTTGATCGATCTCGACAGCCTCTGGCTTCCCGAGCCCCTCTGCCGCCGGGGGCTGCTGCTCGGCCTGGCGGTCACCGCCCTGCTGGGCTTTCTGCAAGGGGAGGCGACGGGACGGGCCCTGCTGTTTCAGCACCTCCTCGCCGCCGGCCTGGGACTGCTGGGTTTCGAGGCGGTCAGCGCCGCGGGGGAACGGCTGATCGGCAAGCCGGCCCTCGGGTTGGGGGATGCCAAGCTGGCGGCCTTGATGGGTGCCTGGCTGGGACCGTCCGGGCTGGCGGTGGCTGTGACGCTGGCGGTGATCGGCGGAGCTGGCTTCGGCAGCCTGGGGCGCATCACCGGCAGGTTGGCACGACAGCAGCCCTTCCCGTTCGGACCCTTCTTGATCGTGGCCACCTGGGTGGTGTGGCTGAGCGGCCATCGCTTTTGGATCGACCTCTACCGGGCAGTGAGCGGAATCTGAGGGGGCGTCGGGTTCTTTAATGGGCCCCTGCTTCCCCCCGCTTTGACGCTGCCCCCATGTCCCTGTTCGACTGGTTCGCCGATCGACGCAAGAATGCCCCGGCGGTGCGGCCCAGCCAGAGCCCCGAGCCAGACGAGGGAGATGGGCTGTGGAGCAAGTGCCCGGAGTGCTCCCAGGTGGTCTACCGCAAGGATCTGCTGGCCAACGCCAGCGTCTGCGCAAACTGCGGCCACCACAGCCGCATCGACAGCGAGGAGCGCATCCGCCTGATCGTTGATGAAGGCAGCTTCGAACCGATCGATAGCGATCTGGCCCCCACCGACCCGCTCGCCTTCAAGGACCGCCGCAGCTACGCCGACCGGATCCGCGACAGCCAGAAGGCCACCGGGCTGCGGGATGCGGTGGTGACAGGCCTGGCCCGGCTGGAGGGAATGCCCCTGGCCCTGGGGGTGATGGACTTCCGCTTCATGGGCGGCTCCATGGGATCGGTGGTGGGGGAGAAACTCACCCGTCTGATCGAGGAGGCCACGGCCCGAGGCTGGCCCCTTGTGATTGTCTGCGCCTCCGGCGGAGCCCGCATGCAGGAGGGCATGCTCAGCCTGATGCAGATGGCCAAGATTTCCGGAGCGCTGGAGCGGCATCGGCGCGCCGAACTTCTTTACCTCCCCTTGCTGACCCACCCCACCACCGGCGGGGTCACGGCCAGCTTCGCGATGCTGGGGGATCTGATCCTGGCGGAGCCGAAAGCCCTGATCGGCTTTGCCGGTCGACGGGTGATCGAGCAGACCCTGCGGGAGAAGCTGCCGGAGGGCTTCCAATCCGCGGAATACCTGCGCGAACACGGTTTTGTCGACGCGATCGTGCCCCGAACCCAGCTGCGCACCACCCTGATCACCCTGTTGCAACTGCACGGGGCTCCGCAGCGGCGACGGCAGCCGGTGGCACCATGAGCCAATTCCGTCCTGCCGCCCTGCTGGGTCTGTGGCTTCTGCTGATCTGCCTGTGGGCCGCGCCCCTGCCTCCGGCCCGGGTCGCGCCGGCCTGGGCGGGACCGGTCGAGTGGCATGAGGTTCCGGCCACCGCCGAGGGGCGTCAGTGGTGGGACGCCGGCAGCCTGCGCATCGATCGGGACGGCCGCCTCTCGGTGCTGAGCCGCTTCCAGCCACCCACCCCCTCCACCCCCGAAGGCCAGGAGCCCGCCCGGCCTCCCGCCGGCACGCTCTACGTGATGCAGCTCGATTGTGATGAGGCCCTGTTCCGCGATGTTTCGGTCAACGGTCTGCCCCGCTTCGGCGCCGCCTGGCAGCCGGTGGCCGCAGACGAGTTGGGTGCGGCGGTGATCCGGGAGGCGTGCGCCGCCTGGGCGGAGCAAGCGCCCGCCTGAGCTCCATCGCCGCTTTCACCCCATGTCCGCCGCCCCCCTTCGCGTCGCCATCGCCGGCCTTGGCTTTGGTGAAAAGGTGCATCTGATCGCCCTGCGGGACTGTCCCCTCACCGAGCCGGTGGCCCTCTGGCATCCCCGTGCGGAGCGGCTGGCCCGGGCCTGTCAAGCCCATGACCTGCCGGGCAGCACCGACTTCGAGGCGCTTCTCGCCGACCCGGGCATCGACGCTCTGGTGATCGCCACCCCACCGGAACCTCGCCTGGCGATGGCCCGCGCGGCCCTGGCGGCAGGCAAGCCGCTGCTGCTGGAAAAGCCGGTGGCACTGGAGGCGGAGGCGATCGAGTCGCTGCAGCGCCTGGCCCTGCAGCGCCATCTGGCGGTGGCGGTCGACTTCGAGTACCGCGCCGTTCCCGTCTTCCAGCAGCTGGCGGCCCTGCTGGAGCAGGAGGTGTTGGGCACCCCCTGGCTGGTGAAGTTCGACTGGCTGATGAGTTCCAGAGCTGACGCCCGTCGTCCCTGGAGCTGGTATTCCTCCGCCGCCGCTGGGGGCGGTGTGCTGGGGGCGCTCGGCACCCACGCCTTCGACATCCTGCATTGGCTGATCGGACCCGGGAGGGACGTGCGGGGACGGCTGAGCACGGCGATCCGGGAGCGTCCACGGCCCGACGGCAGTGGCCAGGAGCCGGTGGATGCCGAGGATGTGGCGCTGATCCAGCTGGAGCTGGAGGACCGCCGGGGCCGCACCGTGCCCTGCCAGCTGAGCCTGGCGTCGGTGGCGCGCAATGGCCGGGGCTGCTGGCTGGAGTTGTACGGCAGTGAGGCCACCTTGGTGCTCGGGTCGGACAATCAGAGCGATTACGTGCACGGCTTCCAGCTGTGGATGGCCCGGCCGGGGGAGCCGTTGCGACCTGTGCCGGCTGATCCGACCCTCGTCTTTGCGCGCACCTGGGAGGACGGCCGCATCGCGCCGGTGCGACGGCTGATCGGCTGGTGGGCCGAGGCGGTGCGGGAGGGACGGCCGATGGTGCCGGGCCTGGCGGAGGCGGTGGCGAGCCAGCGGGGCTGCGATCTGGCGCGCAGGGGGAGTTGAGCCCGGAGCGCCCCGAACCCGCCGGGGATCGGCTTCCCGTATCTCAAGTTACTTGAACCCGTATCAGCCCGAACCCTTTCATTCGGTAGCAACCACTACCGTTGTGGAATCGTTGACCACGGCGGCGGCGGTCCGGGCAGTTCTCCCTCCCTGATTCCACCGCTCGACCGTGGCGGAAGTAAGGCGGGCTCCAGCTGGCGCTCCGTCCCGAAGCAACGCGCCATCCCGTCCACACTCCCCCCCAACGGGCGGAGGACTCTCAAGGAGGCACTTCCATGACCATCACCACAGCCCGTCAGCTCGCCCGTCAGGCCGAAGAGGCTCGCCGCGCCGCGCGGCAGCACGACTACACCGTGCAGTCGCTGCGCAAACAGCAGCTGATCGACTGAGCGGCCCGTCCGCAGGATGCGTTGCGCTCAGCCCCGTCTCGGCGGGGCTTTTTCATGGCGGACAGGGGCATCCCCTAGACTCCGCCGCAGCGCGCGCAGTCCGACCCTGCCGGCCGCCCCTCCGCTTGTTTCAGGTCGTTCCGGCCTGCCCCGGCGGTTCCCTTCCCTGTTCGCATCCCATCACCGCGAGGTATTTCCATGGCGCTCGTCCCGCTTCGGCTGCTGCTCGATCACGCCGCTGAGAATGGCTACGGCATCCCGGCGTTCAATGTGAACAACCTGGAGCAGGTGCAGTCGATCATGGAGGCTGCCTACGAAACCGACAGCCCGGTCATCCTGCAGGCCTCCCGCGGCGCCCGCCAGTACGCGGGGGAAAACTTCCTGCGGCACCTGATCCTGGCCGCCGTGGAGACCTATCCCGACATTCCGGTGGTGATGCACCAGGACCACGGCAACAGCCCCGCCACCTGCTACGGCGCCGCTGCCAACGGCTTCACCTCCGTGATGATGGACGGCTCCCTGCAGGCCGACGCCAAGACCCCCGCCAGCTACGAGTACAACGTGGCTGTCACCAAGGAAGTGGTGGATGTGGCCCATGCCATCGGCGTGAGCGTGGAGGGTGAGCTGGGCTGCCTGGGCTCCCTGGAAACCGGCATGGGTGAAGCGGAGGACGGCCACGGCTTCGAGGGCAAGCTCGACCACAGCCAGCTCCTCACCGATCCCGCCGAGGCCGCCGACTTTGTGGCCAAAACCAAGGTGGACGCCCTGGCCATCGCCATCGGCACCAGCCACGGCGCCTACAAGTTCACCCGCAAGCCCACCGGCGAGGTGCTGGCGATCAGCCGCATCGCCGAGATCCACAAGGCCATCCCCAACACCCACCTGGTGATGCACGGCTCCTCCTCTGTGCCCCAGGAGTGGCTGGACATGATCAACAAATACGGCGGTGCCATCCCCGAGACCTACGGCGTGCCCGTGGAAGAGATCCAGGAAGGCATCCGCAACGGTGTGCGCAAGGTGAACATCGACACCGACAACCGCCTGGCCTTCACCGCCGCGATCCGGGAAGCCGCCGCCAAGGATCCCGCCAACTTCGATCCCCGCCACTTCAACAAGCCCGCCCGGGCCTATATGAAGCAGGTTTGCCTGGATCGCTACCAGCAATTCTGGTGTGCCGGCAACGCCAGCAAGATCAAGCAGCGCGACATCAACTTCTACGCCACCCTCTACGCCAAGGGTGAGCTGGATCCCAAAACCGTCGTGGCGGTCTGAGCCGCTCCGTCACCACAGCCCAAGGGCTGCACCTTCGGGGGCGTATTCCGCCCCCTTTTTTGTCGCCGCTTCAGGGGGGCGAAGGCGCGGATCGGGCGATTCGACCCGGCTCCAGCAGCGCCTCGATCCCCTTCTCCAAACTGCGCTCCATCACGATGCGCGTCCCGTCGCTGACCACGACGCGGGTGAGGGTGGGCAGCCCACCCTGGCGCGCCCGCAGGTAGATCGGCTCCACATAAAGAAGGGCCTCGCCCACAGGAACCACCAGCAGGTTTCCTTCAATCACCTCAGACCCGGATCGATTCCAGAGGCCGAACTGCTGGCTGATCGAGGGGTCCTGGTTGATCAACGCGCTGATCTGCTCCGGGCCGAAGATCGTCGTCTGGCTGGGGAAGCGCAACAGCACCAGCTGGCCGTAATGGGGGTCGTCGCTTCGGGCGGCCAGCCAGGCCACCAGGTTGGGACGTGCCAAGGGGGTGATCGGCTGCAGCAGCAGAAATTCCGGCGGCAGCTGCGGGCTGAGCTGGGCGCTGATGTGATAAGGCCGCACCGGAACCTGGCTCTGGCCGTACACCTCTTTGGGTACCTGCCAGACGTCGTCGCCGCTGTAGAACACCCGCGGATCGGTGACGTGGTAGCGGAGCAGCTGGGCCGTCTGGAGCTCAAACTGGCGGATCGGGTAGCGCAGGTGAGCGCGCAACGCCGGCGGCATCGCCGTCAACGGCTCGAACAGAGAGGGAAAGATCCGCCACCAGCCAGCGATGATCGGATCGCTCGGTTCGCTCACGTAGAGCCGCACGCTGCCGTTGTAGGCATCGACCACCGCCTTGACGGAATTGCGCAGATAGCGAATCTCCGGATGGCCTGGAACCGGCGCGCTGTAGGGGTAGCTGTGGCTGACCGTAAAGCCATCAACGATCCAGTACTGGTGTTGTTGCGGCGGAAAGGGGGTGCCTTTCCCGACCCGCACCGACACCAGATAGGGCTCTGCTGTGAAGCGTACGAAGGGGGCCAGCGTGCGCAGCCGCTGGCGCACATCGCGGCGCAGCAACAGGAGGCTTTGGGGGGTGAGAGCGCCGCGGCTGATCAATTTCGGCTCGCCAAGGTATAGCGCTGCGGCCAGGCGCTGCAGGTCATTGCCCACCGGTACCCCCATCGTGCCGCTATAGTGGGTGTAGAGGTTTTGCTCCCCCTGGGGAAAATCGAATTCCTGCACCCAGGTCGGGGCAATCGCATAGGGACTTGGTAGGGCACCGAAGTAGAGACTGGGTCGACCGATCGGGATGGCCGCCTTCACCTCCTCCCGGGAGATCCCCAGCTGCGCGCTGCCGCTGATCCGCGGCGGATTGCCCAGGTCGCTGATGAAGTATTCGGGCAGCCCGTCGGGACCGCTGGTGTTCACCGGCGAAACGGTGAAGCCCATGCCGTGGGTGAAGACCAGATGGCGGTTCAGCCAGGTGCGCGCAGGGGCTGGCAGGGCGGAGGGGTCCATCTCCCGGGCCGTGATCATCACCAGCTGGCGCCCTTCCTCGCGGGGCTGGCCCAGGTCGTAGCGGTCGACGGCGGGCTCGGAGAAGCGGTAGTAGACGCGCAGCTTCTGGAGCTGCTTGTTGGTGGCCAGAAGCGGCTGGCTGTCCCAAAGGCGGATGTTGCGCAGGGTGGCGCGACTGGCCTCCACATCCGCGCGTGTCAAGCGCGTGCGCGGGTTGACGTTGCGGCTGACCATGCGGCTCAGTTGGAAGGCCTCGCGGGTGGCCCGGATCGAACGAGCCAGGTAGGGGGCCTCCCGCTCCAGTTCGCGCGGTTTCACCACGACCAACTGCAGCAGCGGCAGCAGCAGAGCCTCCAGCAGGGGCACGAGCAGCAGTACGCCAGCACTGATCAGGACGGCCGGAGCGCGCAGCCCCGGGCGGGGGAGCTTGACGGTCACCGCCAGGGCGAGGAGCAGGGCCAGCAGGGAGGCCAGGCTGCGCAGGGGCAGCGAGACATGGATGTCCAGCCAACCCGCGCCGGGAACACTGCCCTGGGTGCTGAGCAGCAGCTGGTGACGCCCCAGCCAAAAGGCGGCGGCCGCTGTCAGGGAGAGCAGCCCGAGGGGCCGCCGCAGGGCCCGCAGCTGGGGGGCCGAGAAGCCGAGGAAGCGGCCATCGCTGAGTTGGGGAGAGCGGGCCATCAATCCCCAGAGGCCTGCGGTCAGGGCCGTCAGGAGCACGGCACCGAGCAGGGTCAGGGCAAGGACCAGGGCCGGAAAGCGCACCAGAGCGAAGCTCGCGTCCGCCCCGAGCATGGGCTCCCGCACCCCGGCGTCCGGAGCAACAAGGGCCAGGCTCCAGAGCCCCCACCCCCTGGCCAGGCAGACGGACGCTGCCACGGCGGCCAGGGCGGCCAGCAGCCGTGCCCCCCCCACGGGCCTCCAGAGCAGGGCAGCGCAGGCCGCCAGGCCCAGCAGCAGCAGGGGTGCCAGCGGCGCGGGGCTGGGCCCCAGGATGCCAAGCAGAGGGGTTGGCACGAAGG
The DNA here is from genome assembly GCA_044351065.1 of Cyanobium sp. Lineage (GTDB taxonomy): Bacteria > Cyanobacteriota > Cyanobacteriia > PCC-6307 > Cyanobiaceae > Cyanobium. Next base: position 43,407 of record JBILGK010000008.1, on the reverse strand, counting down.
GATCGGCCACCAGCCGCCGAGCGAGACGCAGCAGCAGCAGGCCGGGCAGGATCTGGCCGAGGGCCAGCAGCAGGAGGCAGCCGGCGTAGGCGGCGGGAGGCAGGGGCATGCGCCGAGCCCCGTCCCGCGGCAAGCGCCAGAGGTGGGTGAGCCAGGCCTCCATTGCCCAGCCGATGCCCAGTCCAATGGCCGCCGCCACCAGCTGGAGCGCCCAGCGGCGACCGATCACCGCCGTCAGGTCGAACTGGGCGAACCAGCGCCACTCGATCCAGGCCCTCGCCAGCAGCCAGGCGAACAGGGCCAGAGCGGCGGCGGGAACGAGCAGCCGCAGAGAGCGGGGAAGGGACAAGAACGGGTGTGACACCCCGGGAGCGTAGGCAGAAGCTCCGGCGCGACAAGCCGAACCCTTAATCCCGATTTCCAAAGTCTGGATAATGTCCGTCGATGGTTCGCCGCTGATAGCCTCCTGCTACCCCGCCGGGCAAGGCCGTGACCGCCACCCTCTCCCGATCCACCTTCACCGGGCTGCGGTGCAAGGAATGCGGCCATCCCTATGAAGCCGGGGCCCGCCACGTCTGCGAAGACGTCTGCTTCGGCCCCCTGGAGGTGGTCTACGACTACGACGCCATCCGCTCCCGCGTCAGCCGCGCCACGATTGAGGCAGGCCCCGTCTCGATCTGGCGCTACCGCGAATTCCTTCCCATCGAGGGCGATCCCATCGACGTGGGCACAGGCTTCACCCCCCTTCTCAAGGCCAACAACCTGGCCCGACGCCTGGGTCTGCGCGAGCTCTGGATCAAGAACGATGGCGTCAACATGCCCACCCTCTCGTTCAAAGACCGGGTCGTCTCCGTTGCTCTCACCCGAGCCCGCGAGCTGGGATTCAGCACGGTCAGCTGCGCCTCCACCGGCAATCTGGCCAACTCCACCGCGGCCATCGCTGCCCACGCCGGCCTCGATTGCTGTGTGTTCATCCCCAGCGATCTGGAACTCGGCAAGGTGCTGGGCACCCTCATCTACAACCCTACGTTGATGGCGGTGCGTGGCAACTACGACCAGGTGAACCGCCTCTGCTCCGAGGTGGCCAACACCTATGGCTGGGGCTTTGTGAACATCAACCTTCGTCCCTACTACTCAGAAGGCTCCAAAACCCTTGGTTACGAAGTGATTGAGCAGTTGGGCTGGCGCCTTCCCGACCACATCGTTGCCCCTTTGGCCTCCGGATCCCTGTTCACCAAGATCCGCAAGGGATTCGACGAGTTCATCAAAGTGGGCCTCGTCGAAGACAAGGCCGTTCGCTTCAGCGGTGCCCAGGCCGAAGGGTGCTCCCCCATCGCCCAGGCCTTTGCCGAAGGGCGCGATTTCATCACGCCAGTCAAGCCGAATACAATTGCCAAATCGATTGCCATCGGCAACCCCGCCGATGGTCCCTACGCCATCGACATCGCCACCAGCACGGGCGGCAGCATCGCCGCGGTGAGCGATGCGGAAATCGTGGAGGGCATCAAACTCCTGGCCGAGAGCGAGGGAGTCTTCACCGAGACTGCCGGTGGCACCACGATCGCGGTGCTGCGCAAACTGGTGGAGCAGGGGCGCATCGATCCCGAGGAGAGCACGGTGGCGTACATCACCGGCAATGGTCTCAAGACCACCGAAGCGATCGCCGGGGCGATCGGTGAGCCTTATCTGATCGACGCCCAACTCGACAGCTTTCGCTCTGCTTGGAGCCGGGCCTGCGCCGAGCATGGTCAATCCTGATCCGCCCGCTCCGATCCCCGGCATCTTTCCGCTCGCTTCCTCTTCCCCGCCCGCCATGGCCGTTCAGGTTCTGATCCCCACCCCCCTGCAGAAGTTCACCAACGACGAAGCCACGGCCAGCGTCGACGCCAACAGCGTCGATGAGCTGCTCAAGGCTCTCGAATCCCGCTACCCCGGCCTGCTGGAGCGGCTGTGCGACGAGAAGGGCAAGTTGCGCCGCTTCCTCAACCTTTACGTGAACAGCGAGGACATTCGCTTCCTCGACAACCAGGCCACCCCCCTCAACGACGGCGACGAGGTGAGCATCGTCCCGGCGGTCGCGGGAGGCTGAGAGGCCACCGAGATCAGACCGGGGGCCATACAGTTTCAGCCCCGGGCGCCAGTCCCCACCCCGGAGCTGAAGACCATGGGTTCCCTCTCCCCCTCGGCCGAACCCTCTGCCTCTGCTGGCGCATCCCCTGCTCTCTCCGGCAAGGAGTGGGTCGGGGACCACGGCTGGGAGTCGTCGGCGGAATTCTTTGACTACCGGCAAGCCGCCAATCCGGTGCGCCCCGGCCTGAGCGACCCGATCCCCCTGCGGCAGTGGGGGGCTTCCTTGCACGCCAGCGGTCCCTCCGCCGTGCTTCCCCTCGACCTGAGTCCCGACCTGAGGATCCCCGGTCCAGCCACCAGTCCCGCCCTGGCGGCCCACTTCCTGAGGATTCTTTCAGGCGAATCCCTCGAAGTCGGCAGCGCAGCCACCAGCTCGCTCTTCTACGTCTGGCGGGGACGGGGACGCATGCAGCGTCCCGCCAGCCCGGATGGCAGCCATGGCGCTCTCGATCTCACCTGGGGCGCCGGCGATCTGTTCGTGCTGCCCTGGGGTCCCGCCCCCTGCCTGATGGCCGCCGAGGAGAGCGTGCTGTATTGGGTGCATGACGGGCCGCTGCTGACCTATCTCGGGGTGAGCCCGAGCGCGTCACGCTTTCGACCCTGCCACTACCCCGCTGCCCGGCTGGAAGGAGAGCTCGAGCGTCTTCTGGCGGATCCCAGCGCAGCGCGCGGCAATCGGCTCAGCCTGCTCCTCGCCAGCGCCGATTGTCCGGCGACGCGCACCGTGACCCACAGCCTCTGGGCGATGCTCGGATTGGTGCCGGCAGGGGCCATGCAATCCCCCCATCGCCACCAGTCGGTGGCTCTCGATCTGATCGTGGACTGTGATCCGGGCTGTTACACCTTGGTGGGCTCCGAGCTGGCGCCGGATGGCACCATCCTCCATCCGCGCCGCATCGACTGGGAGCCTGGCGGGGCCTTCATCACTCCGCCGGGCGCATGGCACGCCCACGCCAACGAAAGTGGACGCATCGCCCGCTTGCTGCCGATTCAAGACGCCGGTCTGCACACCTACCTGCGCAGCCTCGACATCCGTTTCTCAGGAGGACTGACCCGCGCTGATGACTGAGGGCTGACGGTCCGCTTCCCACGCCTCCACCTGGTGGCGGAAGCTCTCCCCGTCGATCGTCTCCTCTTCAATCAAGCGCTCCACCAACCCATCGATCAGCTCGCGCCGAGGGGCCAGCAGCCCGATTGCCCGCTCCAACGCTTTCACCGCCAGGTCACGCACCTGGCGGTCGATGCGGTCGCCGGTGCGGCGGGAGTAGTGGGGTTCCGAGCGGATCCAGTCCCGACCGAGGAACACCTCGGTGCCCTCCCCCTCCAGGGCGAGAGGTCCGAGACTTGAGAAGCCGTAGCGAGTGACCATCTCACGGCAGATGCGGCTCACCTGCTCGAGGTCGCCGGAGGCTCCCTGGGTCACTTCACTCCGGCCGAACACCACGATTTCGGCGGCCCGTCCCCCCAGCACCACCACGAGGCGATCGAGAAGGTAGGCGCGGCTGATCAAGCCCGAATCGAGAATGTCCTCCTCCGGCATGGTGCGGGCGAAGCCCCCCACCCCACCCGCCCGGGGCAGGAGGGTCACCTTGTCGAGTCGGTCGGCGTGGGGGAGCAGGGTGGTGAGAAGGGCATGGCCCACCTCGTGGTAGGCGATCAGACGCTTTTTGGCGGAATCCTGGAGGGGTGCGGCCGTGAGACCCATGGTGATGCGCTCCAGGGCGTCGCCGATCGCCTGTTCGTCGATGGTGGAGTGCTCGCGGCGCGCCGTGAGAATCGCGGCTTCGTTCAGCAGGTTCGCCAGGTCGGCACCCGAGAAGCCCGGTGTGCGGGCCGCCCAGTCCGCCAGGGAGACGGATTCGTCGAGTGGGCGACTGCGGGCATGGACCGCCAGAATCTGCTCCCGCCCCCGTCGATCGGGCAGATCGACCAGGATGCGGCGATCGAAGCGGCCGGGCCGCATCAGGGCCGCGTCGAGCACGTCCGGCCGGTTCGTGGCCGCCAACAGAATCACGCCGGAATTCTCCTCGAAGCCATCCATCTCGGTGAGCAGCTGGTTGAGGGTTTGCTCCCGCTCATCGTTGCCGCCGCCGATGCCCGCTCCCCGCTGACGGCCGACCGCATCGATCTCGTCGATGAAGATGATGCAGGGGGCTTTCGTCTTGGCTTTGCGGAACAGGTCCCGCACCCGACTGGCACCGACGCCGACGAAGAGCTCGACGAATTCCGAGGCGGCCATCGAGAAGAACGGCACCCCCGCCTCCCCGGCGATGGCCCGGGCGAGAAGGGTCTTGCCGGTGCCGGGAGGACCGACCAGCAGCACCCCCTTGGGAATCTTGGCGCCGATGGCGGTGAAGCGCTCCGGCTTCTGCAAGAAGGTGACCACCTCCTGCAGCTCCTCCTTGGCCTCCCCAATCCCCGCCACGTCCTCAAAGCGCACCGTCGGGGCGCCCTCAGGTTGCATGCGCGCTTGGCTGCGGCCAAAGCCCAGGGTTTTGTTCGCCACCTGGGCGGAGCGCCGCACCAGCAGGCTCAGGCCCACCACCAGCAGGAGTACGAGCAGGCCGTTGCTCAGCAGGCCCGCCATCGCGTCGTCCTGGCGTTCATCGCGTACGGTCAGCGGCACCCGCGCCTGCTCGGCCGTGCGCAGCAGCAGCTGGTTGTCGGGAAGCACAGGCACCTGCACCGTGCGCGCATCCCGGTAGGTGGCCGTGACCACGCGCTGCCGCGGGGCAAGCTCCAGGGAGCCGACCTTGCCCGACTCGATCTCCCGCAAGAGCTGGCTGAAGGAGGGGCGACCCGCGTCTGGACCGAAGCTGAAGGGCAGCGATTGCCCGGGCCCTTTCGCCGCAGAGCCGGATCCTGCAGAGACAGGCCTCGCAGCGGGAACGCCCTTTGCGGCGGGCCCGGCCGAGGAGGATTCCTGCGGGGGGGCCGCGGGGCGGGCCGGAAGATTCGCTTGACCCTGAGAGATGCCGCCCACAACAAAATGACGATAGGGACGATCGTAGCGATTTGACGAAAGGCCAGCCGGCAGCGGAGGATCCTGCTTTGGCTGCACGGGTGAAGGGATGGCTGTTCCCAAGAAGAAAACCTCCAAAGGAAAACGCAACCAGCGCCATGCCCATTGGAAGGCCAAGGCCGGCGTTGCCGCAGCCAAGGCGCTCTCGATCGGCAAAGCGGTGCTGAGCGGAAGGGCGCAGGGCTTCATCTACCCGATCGCCGAGGAGAGCGAGGAAGCCGAAAGCTGAGGCTCCCTCCGCCGCCGCCAGCTCGGCGGAGGTCAGGTTCCCAGCTTGAAGGCCTCGAACACCACGCTGTAGACCACCCCGAGCCTGAGGTTGTCGGCGATCACCCAACCGATCGACGGCTCCGACCTCACCACGTGGCTGCGCACACGCACCATCGCCTCGATCAACAACACCAGACCCAGAACCAGCAGCGGTCGCCCGATCGGCACATGCAGGAGCAGCAGGGAGGTGAGGTTCTGGCCGAGGTAGTAGCCCAGCAGCAGGGCCAGGATCGAAAAGCTGGCTTCCCGCCAGCTGCGCCGCAACAGGGCCACCATTGCTGTGGCCAGGCTCTGCAACAGGCCCTGCAGGCGCGTGCGCTGCACAGGAAGGCGGCTCATGGCGACGGCAACAGCGTTTGCAGATAGGACAGCGTGACGGTGGAGGAGGGGCAAGGCGGACCTTGCCGCACCTGGACCCACCCTTGCTCCTGAGCCAACCCTTCGACGACGGCGCAGGCCCCCTCGAAGCTTTCCAGACCCTCCGCACGGGCGAGGCGGCTCAGTGTGATCAGACAGGGCAGGCCCGCCCCACGGGCTGCGGCCAGGCCATGGCGTGAATCCTCGAGCACCAGCACCGCTGTGGCGGGGACCGCCAGACGCTCCAAGGCGAGCTGATACGCCTCCGAATCCGGTTTCTTTGCGCCTACATCCTCGCCGCAGACCCGGAACGCGAAGGCCTTGGCCAGGGTCCCGAGTGCCCCGTCGATCAGATCCTGCACAGCTGCATGGCCGCTGGTGGTGACGATGGCCTGGCTGACTCCTGCGGCGGCGGCCTCCTCGATCAGGGCCGCCACCCCCGGGCGCAGGGGAACCGCGCCGCTGCGCACCCGTGCGCCGTAGTGGAGGCGCTTGCGCAGCACCAGGCGGTCGAGGATCTCTCGCTCGAGGGGCTGGCCGGTCTGCTCGAGGCCCCAGGCCGCGATCCGCTCCCTCCCCCCGCTCACCGCCAGCAGGCGCAGGTAGGTGCTTTCATCCCATTGCCAGGGGAGAGCAAGATCGGCAAAAGCAGCGTTGAAGGCGGGCAGATGGCCGGCCAGCTCCGTTTCCGCCAGGGTGCCGTCCACATCCCAGAGCAGCGCGGCCAGCCGTTGGGTCATGGCGACAGACCGACTTTTGCCAGGTTACGGGGGATGACCAGTCCCCCCGGGAGCCGCACAATGCAGGAACCCCTCCGGCCAGCCTGTGCGCTTTGACCCTGACGGCCCCCGCTGGCGGCTGCCGCCGGCCCTACCGCCAGAAGAGTGCTCTGAAGGATTGGCGGCAAGCCTGGGTTTGCCTGAAGAACTGATCACCCTGCTCCGCCGCCGCGGCCATCGGGATGCGGCGGCGATCCGCGCCCTGCTCGATCCGCCCGCCGCTCCCGATCCGAACCAACACTTCGCCGACCTGGAGCGGGCCGTCAGCCGATTGGAGCAGGCGTGCCGCCACGGCGAAGTGATCGCGATCTGCGGCGACTATGACGCGGATGGCATGACCAGCACCGCCCTGCTGACGGGCGTGTTGCAGCGGCTGGGGGGAAAAGCGAGACCCGCGATCCCCAGTCGACAGGAGGACGGCTACGGCCTCAACTGCGGCATGGTCGAGACGCTCGCGGGCGAGGGCATCCGTCTGCTGATCACCGTGGACAACGGTGTGGCGGCACGGGAGGCATTGGAGCGGGCCGAAGCCCTCGGGATGGCCGTGATCCTCACCGACCACCACACGCTTCCCGATACCCTGCCGCCCCACCTGGCCCTGCTCCATCCGGCCCTCACCCCGGAGGGCTCCCCCTTCCGCGGCCTCGCGGGGGTTGGCCTCGCCTATGTCTTGGCCAGCAGTTTGTGCCAGCGCCTGCGGCGTCGCGATGGTCTGGCGATCGCGCTCGACCTCTTCTGCATCGGCACCATCGCCGACATGGCCCCTTTGCAGGGAGTGAATCGCCGCTGGTTGATGGACGGCCTGCCCCGGCTGGCCGGAAGCCAACTGGAGGGCCTGCGAGCGCTGCAGCAGCTGGCGGGGGTGGAGGATCGGCCGCTCGACGCCGAATGCGTCGGCTTCCGGCTGGCACCCCGTATCAACGCGGTGGGCCGCCTCGGCGATCCGCTGATGGTGGTGGAGCTGCTCACGAGTGAGGACCCGGAACGCACCCTGCAGCTGGCACGGGATTGCGAAACCCTCAACCGCCAGCGACGGGAGCTTTGCGACGCGATCGAGGCCGAAGCCCTCGCCCTGCTCGAAGCGGATGGTCCGCACCGTCCGGCCTTCCTGCTGCTCGCCCAGGGACACTGGCATCACGGTGTGATCGGCATCGTCGCGGCGCGGCTGGTGGATCGCTTCTCCCTGCCGGTGGCGCTGCTGGCGGGGGAGGGGGAGGGCCGCCTGCGGGCTTCGGTGCGGGCTCCGCGCGGCTTCGCCGTGGACCAGGCGCTGCAGGCCTGCGCCGACTTGCTGGAACGCCATGGCGGCCATCCCGCCGCCGGCGGCTTCACGGTCCGCGCCGAGAATGTCGCCCAGCTGCAGGAGCGCTTGGAGGCGATGGCACGCGGCTGGCTCGGGGAGCGGGGGGCCGGAGCGGTGGTCGAGCCGGAGGTTCTGCTGCCGCTTTCCCGCGTGGATCGGGAGTTCTGGCAGCAGCTGCAGCGCTTGGAGCCCTTTGGAATCGGTCATCCGCCGCCGCTGTTCTGGAGCAGCGGCTGCCGCTTGCTGAGCTGCCGGCGTCTGCGGGGGGATCACCTCCTGCTGGAGCTGGAGCAGGACGGGGCCCAACGGCGGGCGATGGCCTGGCGCTGGCAGGGTCCGGAGCCGGACGCGGGGCTGGTGGATGTGGCCTGGCGTTTGAAGCTCGACCACTGGCAAGGGGAGGAGCGCCTGCAACTGGAGGTGTTGGCACTGCGGAGCCGCAGGGGCGACGAAGTGGTGTTGCAGCACCGCCGACGCAGCTATCTGTGCCGGCGGCAGGGAGGGGACCTTCTGATCCGCAACGACGTCGGGGAGGAGCTCAAGGTGGCCCTGACAAGCCTTCTGGCACCGGAGCGCAGCAGTGGCTCAAGCGAGGATCGGCGCCAGACCTATGTGCGAGGTTTGGCGCGGGAGGCGGCCCAAGCCATGGGACTGCGGGCCTGAGCCGCCGGTTCTGCAGGCAGGCCTTGGCTCAGAGAGCGCCGCGGCGGTAGAAGAGAATGAAGATGACGGCCGGACCCGCCAGGGTGATCAGGGCCAGGGCTCCGAAGTTGGCGATCAGGTGAAAATCGATGCCCATGGTGCGACGAATCAAGCGAAAGGCGCTGGACCCGACCTTAGAGGTCGGGACGTCTCCCACAACCGGGCGTTCCAGCCACTGTGACGGCTTGTCACAGCCCTCTTGGCGCTGCATCAGCGGATGTGGCGCCTGTTGCCGACTCGATCCCGCCCTGCGGGGCGACGCCCTGGAGGTCCTGGATGAGGAGCAACGCCAGCAGGTTCTCGACCTGGTGGGGCCCGATGGCTGGTGCCGCCATTTCGACACCGGCGGACGGCGCTGCCGCATCTATGCCGATCGACCGGATTTCTGCCGGGTGGAAAACCTGATGGAGCTGTTCGGCGCCGCGGGGGAGGAGGCGGACGCCCTGGCCATTCATTGTTGTACCCAGCAGATTCGCAGCGAATGGGGGGGCCGTGGCAGGGTGATGAAGAGGTTCCTGCGAACCATTCGTCAGCAGCCATGAGCGAGTCCAGCGACCTGGCCCCACCCGGCTCCAGCGCCCCGTCGAGCAGCGAGCCCGCAGCGGCAGCCGCAGGCACCGCCAGTTGGCTCTCGGTTTTCTTGAGCACCGCCACCACAGTGTTCCTGGCGGAACTGGGGGACAAGACCCAGCTGGCGGCCCTGCTGCTCTCCGCCGAGTCGGGACGGCCGCTCGTGGTGTTTTTCGGGGCTTCCCTGGCCCTGATCTGCTCCAGCTTGGTGGGGGTGCTGCTGGGCCGCTGGCTCTCCACCGTGATGCCGGCCCACCAGTTGGAACGGCTGGCCGGAATTGTGATGGTGGCCCTGGGCCTGTGGCTGGGCCGCCAGGCCGCCCTCCACCTGGTGCCCCTCGCCGCGACCTCCGGAACGTCCTGAGAATCCCCCAGCCCCCGGTTCCATGCCCTTCGCCCTGCTGCTTTCCACCTTCTCCACCGTGTTCCTGGCGGAACTGGGGGACAAGACGCAACTGGCCATCGTCAGCATCAGCGGCACCAGCCAGCGACCCGGCGCCGTCTTCGCCGGCAGCGCCGCGGCCCTGGTACTCGCAAGCCTGGTGGGGGCCGCCGCCGGTGGTTCACTCTCGAGCGTGATCCCCCCGGATTCCTTGCAGCTGGCGGCGTCGGTGGGATTCGTGATCCTCGGCAGCCGCTTGATTCTTCGCTCCAGAGGCGGCGGCGAGGGCCAGGAGGGGCCCCCGCCGGGCAACGGCACCCCCACTCCCTAAAGTCTGCCCATCCCGGATGCTGAAAGGCTGGCCGCAGGGACTCGACCGCGGCACCGTTTCTCTTCCACTCCCCGCCGCCCTGCCGCTGCGGCCCCAGGGCTCCACCCGCTCGATACCCCCGATGAAGTTCACGGTCGCCGATCTGCTCGACCAGCTCTCCACCAGCGAGTCACTGCCGGTGGCCAAGCTGGAGAAAACCCTTGGCATCTCTGCCGACGATGACAAGGAGCAGCTGCGGATCGGCCTTGATGCCCTCAGCCGCCTGGCACTGATCGAGCAGAGCGACGACGGTCTGCGGCGCCAGGAGATTCCAGACCTCATTCCGGCGCGGCTGCGCTGTTCCAGCAAGGGCTTCTGCTTCGCCTTGCGCGAGGACGGCGGCGAAGACATCTACATCCGGGATCACCAGATCAACCACGCCTGGAATGGCGACCGGGTGCTGGTGCGCCTCACCCGCGAGGGAGGCCGCCGCCGCTCGCCGGAGGGGGCGGTTCAATGCATCCTGGAGCGCACCACCGAAAGCCTTCTGGCGCAGGTGGAGCAGCAGGAGGAACGGCTGATGGCCGTGCCCCTCGACGACCGTCTGCTCACCAGCATTGAGCTTCCCTCCGCCGATGCGATCCACCTTCACCCCGAGCAGGAGTCGGTGGTGGAAGTGCGCATCGACCGCTTCCCCGTGGCCCAGTTCGGCGCGCGCGGCCACGTCGCCCGCAGCCTGCCGGTGCATGGGGGCGAGGTGGCGGACGGGGAGCTACTCCTGGCCAAGCACCGCCTGCATGAGCGCCCTTCCCCGCCGAAAGCTGGCCTGCGAACCGCGGTCGGCAAGGAGCGGGACGACCGCACCGACCTGCCGACCCTGCTGCTGGTGGGCTGGAAGGAGCAGGAGGCTCCGACCATGCCCGCCCTCTCGTTGGAGCAGCGGGAGGAGGGCGGCTGGCGACTTTGGCTGCACGCCCCCTCCCTGGCGGAGCGGGTCACCCCGGATGGCGCCCTCGATCTCTGGCTGCGGGACCAGGCCGACAGCCTCTGTCTGGGCCGCCGCTGGTTGCCGCTGCTGCCCCCTTCCCTGAGCAAAGACGCCGCTTTCCAGCCCGGGATGAGCGCCCCCGCCCTCTCGCTGGCGATGGAGTTGGCCCCGGACGGCAGCATGGAGCACTTCCGCTTTTCCCTCACCACGATCCGGCCGGATGGCCGGGTTGATGAGGAGACCATGGGAGCCCTGACGGATCGCAAGCCCCGCGCCCGCAGCGTGCCCGCGACGCTCAAGCCCCTCAAGGATCACCTGCCTCTGCTGGAGCAGCTGATCGAAGTGAGCGCGCGGTTGCGGGAACGGCGGCGCGCCACCGGCTCGATCGAACTCGCCCTTCCCATGCCCGACCTTCCCCGCCTGGGGGACCTGCGCGTGCCTCCCCCCGAGACCTGCGGCGCCGGCTGGTTGGTCGAGCTGCCGAAGAGCCACCCGGTGGCGATCCTGCGGGAGGCGGTGCTGTTGGCGGAACGCTGCCTGGGTCAGCACCTGGCGGCCCTGGAGCTGCCTGGACTGTTCGCGCTCAATCCGCCCCCCGACCCCGAGGAGTTGAACGAGGTGGCCAAGGCGGCTCTGGCCTTGGAGATTCCCCTGGAGCTGAGCGCGGAGGGAAATGCGAATGCGACAGAGATGGCCGCCGCCTTCGCAGCCACCGACCGCTGCCGGCCCCTGCAGCAGCAACTGGCCTACGCGTTGGCGCCAGAGCAGCTCAGCGCCGAAGCGGGTCCCCACGTCCTGGCAGGGGAGCCTGTGGCGTTGGCTCCCTGGTGCTGCCCCACGCTCCACTACAGCGACCTCTGGAACCAGCAGGTGCTGATCACCCTGCTGCTGGAGGGAAAAAATCGCCCGAGCGTGCGCCATCGCACCACCGTCGATCTGGCGGGGGACAGCTGCCACGGCGCCGTGGATTGGCCCCTGCTCACCCCCTCCCAACTCTCCCCTTTCCAATCGGCATTGGCCCGGGGCCTGGCCCAGCGGCTCACCAGCCGAGCTCGCGTGCTGCAGGAGGTCAGCCAGGACGTACTGGCCCTGGCCCAGGCCCGTCATGCGGAATCGCTGGTGGGGCAGACCCTGCCAGGGGTGATCAGCGGGGTGCAGAGCTATGGCTTCTTTGTCGAAGTTCCCCCTTCCCAGGTGGAGGGTCTGGTGCACGTAAGCTCACTCAAGGATGACTGGTACGAATACCGCTCGCGTCAGAGCCGCTTGGTGGGCCGCAAATTCCGCCGCACCTACATGATCGGCGATCCGGTGGAGGTGGTGATCGAGAAGGTGGATCCACTTCGCCATCAGATCGACCTGGCGGTGATCCAGCCGGAGCTGCCGGAGCCCTCCTCCTCGAACGAGCCGTTGCCGCCCCTGGAGGACAACGGTTACGGCGATGGCAGCGACGAGGCGGACGATGACGACGGCGCTCTCTACGCCGATTGAGGAGACCCATGGCCCCCACCTCCGCACCGGTGGTCCTGGCCATCTCGGGCGCCTCCGGCCAGCCCCTGGCGGAGCGAGCCTTGCAACTGCTTCTGGAAGCGGCAATTCCGGTCGAGCTTGTCGTCAGCCGGGGCGCCATCCAGGTGTGGCAGGCGGAGCTGGGGGTTGCGGTCCCGGCCGAACCCGGGGCCCAGGAGCGCTTCTGGCGTCAGCGCACCGGCTGTGACGGGGGCTGGTTGCGGTGCCATCGCTGGAGCGACCAGGCGGCGGCGATCGCCAGCGGCAGCAGCCCCAGCCGGGGAATGGTGATCCTGCCGGCGAGCATGGGCACCGTCGGTCGCATTGCCAGCGGCGTGGCCTTGGACCTGATCGAGCGGGCCGCCGATGTGCACCTCAAGGAGGCCAGACCGCTGGTGATCGCTCCACGGGAGCTGCCCTGGAACCTGGTCCATCTGCGAAACCTCACCGCTTTGGCGGAGGCGGGTGCCCGCATCGCCCCGCCCGTACCCGCGTGGTATCACCGGCCCGGCAGCCTGGAGGAGATGGTGGATTTCCTGGTGATCCGCATCTTCGACAACCTGGGGATGTGCCTGGGCGACCTGCGGCGCTGGCAGGGTCCCGTGGGCCCTCCGTCCGATTGAGCCGCACGTGCTGCGCCGCCTGCTGCTCCTGCCCCTTCTCGCCCCGCTGCTGGCGCTGCTGGGGCTGGGCGCCCTGAACCCTCAGCCCTCGATCACGCTGCGGCTGCTCACCTGGAACACCGCCCCTCTGCCGCTGGGGGCCTGGATCGCTCTCGCCGGGGCGGGGGGCGCGGCGTTGAGCGCGGGGGCCACCTCCCTGGCCCTGGGGCAGGGAGCTCTGCCACTGCGCCGGCAGCTGCGTCGGCGGATCGGGGCGGACACGGCCGAGGCCCGGGAGGAGCCGGCGGCGGAGCCTTTCGAACCGCTTCGTCGTCGGCAGCGTCCCCAGAGCCCTCCAGCGGATTGGGCCGCCGTGGGCGGAAGCCGCCAGCCCGGGGAGCCGGCCCCAACCGTTGCAGTGCCGTTCCGGGTGCTGCGACGCGGCCAGGCCAGCACGGCCACCTCCGGCGGGGAGCGCGCCGCCGCAGGGGTACCGGAGCCTGTGCTCGCCCGGGAGGAGTGGGGCGCCACGGCGAGCGACGACTGGTGAAGGATCCCCTCCCTTCCGGCAATCGCTGTCGCGCTGCCTAGAGTCCGCGGCACCCGTACTCAACCCTGCCGCGGTGAGCACCCAAGCCAACCCCATTCCCCCGGCCTCCAGCGGATCTCCCGAGGAGCCGAGCCGCACCGACGCCCCTCCTGCGAACCCCAAGCCCGCTGTGGAAAAGGCGGCGGCGAAAGCCAAGCCCCCTGCCCCGGAGGACCAGCCGTTCGAAACCTTCATCCCCGGGGTGCTTCTCCCCGCTCTGGCGAAGGAGGTCCAGAGCTACGGCGGACCGGCTCCCGAGCTGTCGTTCTGCCAGGGAGCGATGCCAGTGGTCGGCTGCACTTGTTGGATGGTGACCGGGGTGCTGCCGGGCGAGCGGCGTTTCTGGTTGTGCTTCACCCAGCCCGACATCGCCTCGGCCAAGACGATCGCCCTGGCGGAGGCCGGGGCCAACCCGAGCCTGTTGGAGTCGTTCCTGATCGACGAGAAGAAGATGACCCTGGCGCTGCTCGTCTCGCGCCTGGTGCAGCGCCTCAACGGCCAGAAGTGGCTGGGACCAAACTGATTGCCCCCAGCTTCACAGTCCTCCCGGGGGCGACGTCTCTCCCCCTACGATGCCTGAACCAGCTCCTCTGCCGAGCCGTTCCGATGGTGCCTCCCGCCGCCACAGCCGCCGCCTCTGCCCGTTCCGCTGCGGGTCAGATCCCTGCCGTCGGCACCCCTGACGCGCCTGCGATCAAGGACCCCGCGAAGGACACGATCCTCACCCCACGCTTCTACACCACCGATTTCGAAGCGATGGCGGCCATGGATCTGCGGCCCAACCAAGCCGAGCTGGAGGCAATCTGTGAGGAATTCCGGAAGGACTACAACCGCCACCACTTCGTCCGCAACGACGAATTCAACGGCGCCGCCGAGAAGCTTGATCCTGAGACCCGCAAAGTTTTTGTCGAGTTTCTTGAGCAGAGCTGCACCTCTGAATTTTCCGGTTTCCTGCTTTACAAGGAGCTCAGCCGTCGCATCAAGCAGAAGAATCCCCTGCTGGCCGAATGCTTCGCCCACATGGCCCGCGACGAAGCTCGCCATGCCGGCTTCCTCAACAAAGCGATGGCCGATTTTGGTCTGCAACTCGATTTGGGCTTTCTCACCTCGCACAAGGCGTACACCTTCTTCAAGCCGGCCTACATCTTTTATGCCACCTATCTCTCTGAGAAGATCGGCTACTGGCGCTACATCACCATCTACCGCCACCTGCAGCAGCACCCCGAAAGCAAAATCTTCCCCATTTTCAACTTCTTCGAGAACTGGTGCCAAGACGAAAACCGGCACGGAGATTTCTTTGATGCTCTGATGAAGGCCCAGCCCAGCACGATCACAGGTCTGCGGGCTCGCCTGTGGTGCCGCTTCTTCCTTCTCGCCGTTTTCGCCACCATGTATGTGCGCGATGTGGCGCGCAAAGAGTTTTACGAAGCCCTGGGCCTCGACGCACGCGAATATGACCGCCTGGTGATCGAGAAAACCAACGAAACCTCAGCGCGCATTTTCCCTGTCGTCCTCGACGTCGCCAACCCTCGTTTTTGGGATGGCCTGGAGCGACTGGTGCAACACAACGTCGCCCTCGCCCAAGCCGAAGTCAACCCAGGTCCCGCTCCGCTCAAGCTTCTGCGCAAGCTGCCCCATTGGCTGGCCAATGGTGTGGAGATGGCCAAGTTGTTCCTGATGGCCCCGATCCGCAGTGAGCGGTTCCAACCGGCAGTCCGCTGAACCCATCTTGATCGTCACTTCAGACACGCAAATCCTTGCCAACTCTGGCGCGGCCCGTTGGAGCGACCCTCTCTGGCGCAGTCGGCTGGAACCCCTCCTGGCCGCGGGCAGAGCAGCTGGCGCTGATCTGGTGGAAATTTTTTTGGAGCGCACCGACCACCTCGGCGTTCTGGCCGAGCAGGAGGCGATCACCAGCGTCAGCCCTGCCTTCGGGATGGGCGCAGGCTTGCGGGTGTTTCTTGGCGGGCGAGACGGCTTTGTCTCCACCAACGACC
Organism: Cyanobium sp.; assembly: GCA_044351065.1. GTDB lineage: Bacteria > Cyanobacteriota > Cyanobacteriia > PCC-6307 > Cyanobiaceae > Cyanobium. The sequence continues at coordinate 27,900 of JBILGK010000008.1, read as the reverse complement.
TCAGCAGCTCAGGGCTGCTGGATGCGCTGGATCAGGCCCTCGGGATGCTGGGCCTGATTCGCCCCGCAGCCGGCGGTGGTCTTGCTTTTGCGGGTCTGCCGGAGCTGCGCGACTACGGCAGGGGCAAAGAGAATTGGTTGGATCGTTGTCCCGAGCTGCCGGAGGCCACTGCCAAGCTGCTTCTCGGCACCGACCGGCTCCAGCGGCATGGCAGCCATCTGCAGGCCCGTCGCGGCAACTATTCGCGCGATTGGCAGGAGGTGCTGGTGGCGGCAAGCGACGGCACCTTCGCCCGCGATGTGCGCCTGCATCAGTCGCTCGGGTTGAGCGTGCTGGCCGCCGACGGAGAGCACAGGGCCAGCCTGGGGCGACGTTATGGCACCAGCGACCGTCCCGAGGCCCTGCGGGACTGGGATGCGGAGGAATCGGCCCATGATCTCTGCGCCAGCGCCGCCACCATGCTCTACGCCGACTACGTCGAGGCGGGGCAGCTGCCGGTGGTGTTGGCGAACCGCTTTGGCGGGGTGATCTTCCACGAAGCCTGCGGCCACCTGCTCGAAACCACCCAGGTGGAGCGCGGTACCACCCCTTTTGCCGACCAGGTGGGACAGCCGATCGCCCATGAAGCGGTGACAGCGATCGATGAGGGAATGAGCGACGGTGCCTTCGGTTCCCTCTCGATGGACGATGAGGGCATGGAACCGCAGCGCTCGGTTTTGATCGAGGCGGGCGTGCTGCGTGCCTTCCTCAGCGACCGGGCAGGCGAGCTGCGCACCGGCCATGCCCGCACCGGCAGCGGTCGGCGTCAGAGCCACTCCTTTGCGGCCGCCAGTCGCATGCGCAACACCTACATCGCGGCCGGACCGCACAGCCCTGAGGATCTCATCACCTCGATCGAGCGGGGTTTGTACTGCAAATCGATGGGGGGCGGCAGCGTCGGCCCCACCGGCCAGTTCAACTTCGCTGTGGAAGAGGGCTACTGGATCGAAGCGGGCCAGCTCACCCGCCCTGTGAAGGGCGCCACCCTGATCGGCGAAGCCAAAGAGGTGCTGCCCCGCATCTCGATGTGCGCCAATGATCTCGAGCTGGCGGCTGGCTTCTGCGGCTCGGTGAGCGGCAGCATCTACGTCACCGTTGGCCAGCCTCACATCAAGGTGGATTCCATCACCGTCGGAGGCCGTTGAGCATGAGCCGCAGCCTCGATGCCGAAGCCCTGCGGGGTCGCCTCGAAAGCCTGGCCAACGCGGAGGGAATCCACCGTTGGGATCTGGGCGCCGCCTGCAGCACCGACACCTCGGTGCAGGTGGACCGGGGGGAGGCGAAGCAGATGAAGGGGGCCCAACGCAGCTCGATCACAGTTCGGGTCTGGAATGACCAGGGACTGGTGGGCATCACCAGCACCTCGGATCTGAGCGATGACGGCCTGCGCCGCGCCCTGGCCGGAGCCCATGCCGCCAGCGCCTTCGGCAATCCCGACGACATCCCCGGCTTCTCACCGCTGGCCGCTTCCCCACTGGCGGAAATCCACCAGCCCCTGCACGAACCCCGCAGCATCCTCACCCTTCTGGAAACCTTGCAGACGGCGGAGCAAGACCTGCTGGGCCGCCATCCGGCGATCCAAACCGTTCCCTACAACGGCCTGGCCCAACGCTCCAGCGAAAGGATTTATCTCAATAGCGAGGGGGCTTGTCGGCAGCAGTGCCTCACCACCGCCAGCCTCTACCTCTACGCCCGAGCGGAGGAGGCGGGACGCAAGCCGCGCAGCAGCGGCGCAGTTCGTCTTGCCTATGGGGCAGACGCCCTCGATATCGCCGGCTGCATTGACGAGGCGGCAGAGGGCACGATCTCCCATCTCGATTACGCGCCGATTCACACCGGGCGTTACACCTGCGTGTTCAGTCCGGAGGCCTTCCTGGACCTCCTCGGCGCCTTCAGCAGCATGTTCAACGCTCGGGCAGTGCTGGATGGAGTCAGCCTGAGTCGGCGCGAAAGCCTGGGCGAGGCCCTGGCGGTTCCCTTCCTCGACCTGCACGACAACGGCCTGCACCCCGGCAATATCGGGGCTTCCACCTTCGATGGCGAGGGCACCCCCACCCGCCGCCTTTCGCTTCTCGAGGGCGGGGTGCTGCGCAACTTTTTGCATTCGGAGGCCACGGCACGGGTGTTTGGGGTGCCGCCCACGGGTCACGCCGGCATGGGCGCCAAAGTATCGGTCGGTCCCGATTGGTTCGAAGTGGGGCCAACGCCCGGCAGCAGCGGGGGCGCCAGAGGTCTGAATCGCTTTGCCTCCGACGGGGAGCGCGCCGGGGACGGCCGGGGACTGGTGGTGATCGACTCCCTCTCAGCTCTGCACGCGGGTGTGAAGGCCAGCCAGGGGTCCTTCTCCCTTCCCTTTGACGGTTGGCTGATCAGAGATGGACTGCAGCGCTCGATCGAGTCCGCCACTGTCGCCGGCGACATCCGGGACGTGCTGAAGGGCATCGTGGGCTTTGAAGGGGAAGCGAAGATCACTCCTGATGGTCTTTGCCCGTGGGTCTGGGTGGAGGGGCTCAGCGTCACCGGGGACGCCTGAAGGGCACTGCGGATGCGAATCCTCTTCTGGGGCACGCCTGCCTACGCCGTGCCGAGCTTGGAGGCGCTCCTGGCCGCCGGGCATGAACTGGTGGGGGTGGTGAGTCAGCCGGATCGCCGCCGCGGGCGAGGGGCGAGCCTGGTGGCCTCCCCGGTCAAGGCCCAAGCCCTGCAGCTCGGATTGCCGGTGTTCAGCCCGGCCCGCATCCGCCGCGACCCGGATTGCCAGGCAGCCCTGGCAGCGCTCTCTCCCGACCTGTCGGTGGTGGTGGCCTTCGGCCAGATCCTGCCGCGCGAGGTTCTCCAGAACCCTCCCTTGGGCTGCTGGAACGGGCACGGCTCCCTGCTGCCCCGCTGGCGTGGCGCGGCGCCGATCCAGTGGGCGCTGCTGGAGGGGGACCTTCGGACGGGCGTGGGGATCATGGCGATGGAGGAGGGACTCGACACCGGGCCGGTGCTGCTGGAGCGGGCTCTGGAAATCGGCCTGCTGGAGAACGCGAGCCTGCTGGCCGCCCGCCTGGCCGCGCTCACCGCGGAGCTGCTGGTGGAGGCCCTACCCCGCATCGAAGCGGCCGGGCCGGGCCCGGAGGCAGAACGGTGGCAGCGGCTGGGAGTGCGGCCCCAGCCGCCCGAGGGGGTCTCCTACGCCCGCCTCTTGACAGCCGAGGACGCCTGCCTCGACTGGAACGTCCCGGCCCTGGACCTGCACCGCCGCATCCTCGCCCTGTATCCCGGCGCCCACGCCTCCTGGCAGGGACGGCGGCTGAAGCTACTCGTCAGCGAGCCGCTGGTGCCGCGGCTGGCCGATGCACTCAGTCCGGAGGGAAGGGTGTTGGCGAACCGCTGGGGAAGCCCGGATGCCGTTGGCAGCGAAGCGCCGACGGCGACGGCAGCAGCGGGTTCGGTGCTGGAGGTGGTGAAGGGGGTGGGACTTGTGGTGGCCACAGGCGGCTGCCCGCTGCTGCTGCGGGCGGCCCAACTCGAAGGGAAAGGGGTGGTGGAGGGGGGCCGCCTGCTGCAACAGCTTGGGGCGAAGGAGGGGGACCGTTTCCTGGCCGGCCAGGCGTCAATTCGGAAGACGCTATAAAGAAAATGGCCAATGTGTTTACGTTCTGTGTTGTCAGCACTCACACACAGGCAAGGGCGTGAACGGGGGTTGTAGACAGGATCAGTTCCGTCCCTCGGACCCATGGGAAACGACCTCTCCTTTGTCAATGCCACCGGAGCCGGGTGCGTGATCTTTCGCGAAACCACGGGTCGCTATGTGGTCAGTTGCGAACAGGAGCCGCGCCAGCGGCACCGCGTCGCCACATTGGCTGCCGCCCACGCGGTGTGCCGCGGCATGGAGCGACGCGAACAGGCTCAGCACCGGTTGCGAGCCTGAATCGCGTTAGCTGAGCAATACCGATTCGGCCACGCTGGCTTCGGGATGGCGGCGATGCAGCTCGTGCAGTCCTTCGAGTTGGTTGTGGACAGAGACCAACTGATCGCGAATGTGTTGGCTGTTCTCGATCCGTGAGAGGGTGAGCAGCATTGTCTCAATCTGCGCCTTGCAGTTGATCAGCACACGGCACTCGGGCGACCCGGGTTCGTAGGGCATGGCAGGCAACGGGGAGATGAGAACGGGGCAGGGCAGGAATGCCATGGCTTAGTCCATCGCAGGGACGTGTCCGAGACTGTCGCAACCGCTGCACAAACGCGCCAGCGCCCGCCCCCTTCAACTCCGGCGACGCGCTGGACGCCCCCCGCGGGATGGCCCCCCACGACCGCGCCCTCCGCTGAGGTCGAGCGGGGGTGCCGAGAGGATCTTGGGCTCGTAGCCCGGCACCACCTGGCGGGGCAGTTTCTCCCCCAGAAGCCGCTCGATCGCGCGCAGCAGTTCGAACTCCTCCGCCGCCACCAGTGAGACGGCATGGCCATCGAAACCAGCGCGGCCGGTGCGGCCGATGCGGTGCACGTAATCCTCCGCCACGTTCGGCAGATCGAGGTTCACGACATGCGGCAGCTGCTGGATGTCGATGCCGCGCGCTGCAATGTCGGTGGCGACCAGAACGCGCAGATCTCCGCTCTTGAATCCCGAGAGGGCGCGCGTGCGCGCCCCCTGGCTTTTGTTGCCATGCAGCGCCGCCGCCGGAAGACCGTCGCGGATCAGGCGCTCGCTCAGCTTGTTCGCGCCGTGCTTTGTGCGAGAGAAGACCAGCACCTGCTCCCAGCCATTGCTGCGGATCAGGTGGCTGAGCAGGTCGCCCTTGCGATCCATGTCGCAAGGATGCAGCACCTGCTGCACACTGGGGGCAGCTTGATTTTCAGGGCTCGCCTGCAGATGCACCGGCTGGTGCAGCAAGCCTGTGGCCAGATGGCGAATCTCCGAGGAGAAGGTGGCGGAGAACAGCAGATTTTGGCGGCGCTCGGGCAGCAGGGCCAGGATGCGACGGATGTCCCGCAGGAAGCCCATGTCGAGCATCCGGTCGGCTTCATCGAGCACGAGGATTTCGACGCGATCGAGACGCAGCGCCCGCTGCTGATGGAGGTCCATCAAACGGCCCGGGGTGGCCACCAGCACGTCGGTACCGCGCCTCAGCCTCTCGATCTGGGGGTTGGCGCTGACGCCGCCAAACACCACATCGGAGCGGAGGTCGAGATAGCGGCCATAGGCCCGCACGCTCTCCGCCACCTGGGCCGCCAGCTCGCGGGTGGGGGTGAGCACGAGGGCACGCACCACGCCCGCTCGGGCGTGGGGTCCGTGCAGGAGGCGCTCAAGCAGGGGCAGGGTGAAGCCGGCGGTCTTGCCGGTGCCGGTCTGGGCCGCCGCGAGCACGTCGTGGCCTTCCAGCACGGCCGGGATGCACTGCTTCTGGATCGGGGAGGGATGGCGATAGCCCTTGGCGGCCACGGCCTTGAGCAGCGGCTCCGACAGGCCCAATTCGGCGAAGTCGGCCGCGAGGCCCGCCACGGGGGCCGTCGGCGCCAGGGGATCGGCCGGGCCGGCAGGGACCGAGCGGCTGACGACGGGGGCCGGGGCGCTTCGGCGCCGGGAGGTGGACGTGATCGGAACAGAAGCATCAGCCTTCACCCTAGGGGGGCGAAGCCTGCCGAGCTCAGGCGGATCGGAAATGGCGGCACCTCTCGCAGGGGCCCTCGGGCAGCACCGCGCAGCGCAGCAGCGGCGAACGGGCGTTGAAACGACAGACCGGATCGCCAATCACCCAGCGGCCGTTCCACCAATGTGCATCGGAGGGCTGGCGTTCAACCTTCACCTGCAGCGCCACGCTGGCCAGCTCGTAGCGACCGTTGCGCAGGCGGTAGCGATGGCGGCGCTGCAACACCAGATAGCTGCGCTGCCCATGTTGCAGCCAGCGTCCAGGGTGGGGAATCTGCTCGATCCCCTCGAGGTCCAGGGTGTCGAGCAGATGGTCGTCGTCGATCCGGCGCAGCTCGACCCGCACGGCACCTCCTCAGGGTTGCTCCGCGGGCTGGGGCTCGGGCGGTGCCAGGGGATCGGGGGAGACCAGGGGGTCGGGGACGGCGGGAGAGGCGGCATCCGCGGGGGGAAGTCGATCGGAGAAGCCCCAGACAAAGAGCAGAACCACGCTGCCGAGCAGAGCCCAGTCCGGGATCTCCACAGAGGGAAACGCCAAGCGAACGAGCAGACGCAGTCCCACCAATCCCACCGCCAGGTAGCCGGAGGTCTCCAGATGGCGAAACACCTCCAACCAGCGGATGAAGAGCTCTGCTGTGAGGCGGAGGGCGACCACACCGATCACCCCCCCGGCCATCACCAGCAGCAGACGGTCGGTCACCGCCACGGCGGCGGCAACGCTGTCAAGGGAGAACGCCAGGTCGGTGAGGGCGAGCGTGATCACGATCGACCCAAGCCCGGCTGCCGTTGAGCGATCGGCGGGCGCTTCGGACGCTTCCTCCCCCTTGCCTTCGTCCAGGCCGAGCAGGTGACGACCGCAGAGAAAGAGCAGATAGCCCGAGGCCAGGAGCTGCAGGGGCCAGAAGGCGAGCACCCAGCGGGCCGCGGCAATCAAGCCGAGCCGAAAGAGCAGGGCGAGAAGCAGGCCGAGATTCAGGGCCTGGCGTTGCCGGGCGGGGTCGTGCAGGCGACGGGAAATCGCCGCCAGGGCGATGGCGTTGTCGGCGGAGAGGACAGCCTCCAGACCCACCAGCAAGGGCAGCAGCAGAAGCACTTCCCCCCACTGGTCGGCCGCCTGGATCAGGGGTGTGAGGGATTCAACCGATTCGGCTTCCATGGAAGCCACTGTAGGAAGGCATTCCCACCCTGGCCCCCCGCGCCGGTCCCCCATGGAGCTGCAGGCAGAGCTGGTGCACGCGGAGCCGGGTCGAAGGGTGGTGCGGGTGTCCGCCCATCAGGGCACTCGTCTTCTCGGCAGCGCCCTGGGGGAGGGGGAGGACGCCGAGCGGGCGGAGGACCGGGCCCGTGATCGCCTGTTGGCGCGGCTGGAGAAGCCCGTGCCCCGACGCGAGCCACCGATGCAGATCCCGCAGGAATCTCCCCCGGCAGCGCCCCGCCTGGAGCCGACTGCAGCGGAGCCCCCCTTCCCGGAGCCCCCTTTCCCCGAGTCCTTGCCCGAACCCTTGGAGGAGCCTGCGGCTCCGCCGACGACGACGGTGCCCCCCGAGCCGCCGATGGACCCGGAGGACTGGAGTCAGGAGCTGGCCCAGCTCGATCTTCAGCTGCAACGCCTCGGCTGGAGCCGGGAGCAGGAGGGGATCTTTCTGCAGCGTGCCTTCGGCCATCCCAGCCGCAGCCGGCTTACACGCTGGGCCGACCTCACCGCCTTCCTGAACGCCCTGGAGCCGCTGACCCCGGGGCAGGACCCCGCCACGGCTCCGATCCCTCTGCTGCGCAGCGACCTCCTCGGCCAGTGCGACACCCTCCTGCAGCGGCTCGGTTGGGATACAGCCACGGCGCGGAGCTACCTGGAGCGCCATCTGGGGGTGAGCAGCCGCCAGCAGCTGAGCGATGCACAATTGCTTCAGTTCAACATGCTGCTGGAGGAGTCCTGGCTGGCCGCTGAAGCCCAGGTGCCGGTATGCGAGCCTGGCCAGGCGCCCGCCTCCGTGGCATCCCCGGCGCCCCAGAGTTCTCCGCAGCGACCATGACCCTCCGCGTCGGCATCAACGGCTTCGGCCGCATCGGCCGTCTGGCCTTCCGCCATGCCTGCAACCAGGCCGACATCGAGGTGGTGGCCATCAATGACCTGATTGCGGTGGACTACCTCGCCTACATGCTCCGCTACGACTCCACGCACGGCCGCTTCCACGGCAGCGTGGAGGTGCAGGACGGCGCCCTGGTTGTGAATGGACGGCCGATTCGCATCACCGCCGAACGGGATCCCTCCGCCTTGGCCTGGGGGGATGCGGGAGCCGATTACGTGCTCGAGTCCACCGGCTTCTTCCTCACCGATGCCAGCGCCCGCCAGCACCTCGCTGCCGGCGCCCGCCGCGTGGTGATGTCCGCTCCCTCCAAAGACGACACCCCGATGTTCGTGATGGGCGTGAATCACAGCGACTACGCCGGCCAGGAGATTGTTTCCAACGCCTCCTGCACCACCAACTGCCTGGCTCCTCTCGCCAAGGTGGTGCATGACAGCTTCGGCATCGCCAGTGGCCTGATGACCACCGTGCATGCCACCACCGCCACCCAGAAGACAGTGGACGGTCCCTCGGCGAAGGACTGGCGCGGCGGCCGCGGTGCCGGCCAGAACATCATTCCTTCCTCCACAGGTGCGGCCAAGGCCGTGGGTCGGGTGATCCCCGCCCTGAACGGCAAGCTCACCGGCATGGCTTTCCGGGTGCCCACCCCCGATGTCTCCGTTGTGGATCTGACGGTGAATCTGGAGCGTCCCGCCAGCTATGAACAGGTGAAGCAAGCGATCAAGGCCGCTGCCGAAGGGCCCATGCGCGGCGTGCTCGGCTACACGGAAGATGCGGTGGTCTCCAACGACTTCATCGGCGAGAGCTGCACCTCCATCTTCGACGCCGACGCCGGCATCGCCCTGACCGAAACCTTCATGAAGCTTGTCGCCTGGTACGACAATGAGTGGGGCTACGCCGGCAAATGTCTGGAGCTGATGCGCCACATGGCCAGCGCCGGGTGAGGGGGGCAGTGCCGGCGCACCAGCTCCGCGCCTAGACCGATGCGGTGTTGATTGGCATAGGCCTCCCGCTCCAATTCCCGTTCCTCGGGCGCAATGGCGGTGTACATCGGATTCGCCAACTGGTTCGCCAGCTCCGGGTGCATTGCTGTGGGCAGCCCCAGACGACGCGGCCGGGCCCGCAGGCCTCCGCCAGCGCAGCTCTGGGCGACATGGATCGCCTCATGGCTGAGCACCTGCAGAAACTCCACGGTGCCCTTCTCCACCACCATGGGCTGCAGCCGCAGCGTGCGTTGGCCGTGGTCCCATTCCCCGGCGGCGCCGTGCTTGCGAGTGCCAGCCAGCTCAATCGCCACCCCCACCCGCTCCAATTCCTGTAGCAAAGTGGTGATCGCCGCCCGCTCCACGGCGTGGTTGGGAGGTTGGATCATCATCGCCTTCAGCTGCTCGAGACTGGGCGGTGGTTCCCCCAGGCGGCGGCGGTAGAGATAGCGGATGCCGCCGCCTGGGATCAGCTCCGTGGTGGGAACCCAGGCGAGATCCGCCTCCGAGAGTCTCTCCAGCAGATCGCTGTTGAGCAGGGTGAGCGGGCGACGATCCAAATCCGGGGGCGGATCGAGACGAGCGGCCAAGCGTGAGAGGCCCGGGGTGCTGGAGGTCAGCACAGCCACGTTGCGGAGGGCATCCGGCAGCATCACCAGGCTCAGGCCGAGCAGCGCCGTGCTCCCCAGCAGGGCGGCGCCCCCGGGAAGCCAGCTGCGACGCTTCATCAGGCTGCCGCAATGGCCGCAGACCACCGATCCCCCCGGTCCGGTGGAGAGGGGCAAGGGGGGCCGATGCGGACAGCGGCGACAGCGGTAGCGAGACATCGACCCCGGCCCGGCTCCCCAATCCTCCGTCAAGGCGCGGGCGACGGGGTGAATCGATGGGGCTGGCTCGGGCCCCCGGTTGCGAAGATCCCCTTGGTGCCGTTTTCCCTTCATGCCCCTCACCGCCCTGGTGCGACAGCTGCAGCAGGTGCCCCTCACCGGCGAGGTGCGACAGCGCTGCAGCCGCAGCCAGCGCCTGCGGCTCAGCGGAGCCGGCCGGGCCGCCAGGGCTTTGGTGGCCACCGCCCTGGCGGGGCAGGAGGGCAACCCTTTGCTGGTGGTGGTGCCCACCCTGGAGGAAGCGGGGCGATGGAGCGCCCTGCTGGAGCTGATGGGCTGGCCGTCTTGTCAGCTCTACCCCAGCTCGGAGGGCTCCCCCTACGAGCCCTTCGATCCCACCAGTGAGATCGCCTGGGGCCAGTTGCAGGTGCTCGCTGAATTGGTGGATGGGGGTGGCCGCTGGAGCGGGGTGATCGTGGCGACCGAGCGGGCTCTGCAACCCCACCTGCCACCACCGGCCACCCTGGCGGAGCGCTGTCTGTCCCTGCGCCGCGGCGAGGTCCTTGAGGTGGAGGCACTGGGCCTTCAACTGACGCGCCTGGGCTACGAGCGGGTGGCGACGATCGAACAGGAGGGCACCTGGAGCCGCCGCGGTGACATCCTCGATGTCTTCCCGGTGAGCGCCGAACTGCCGGTGCGCCTGGAGTTCTTTGGCGAAGAGATCGAGAAGCTGCGGGAATTTGATCCCGCCAGCCAGCGCTCCCTCGATCCGATCGACGTGGTGCGCATCACCCCCACCAGCCATGCGCCGCTGGTGGCGGACGCCTTGCGCGCCCAACTTCCCGCAGGCCTGGAGGCGCTGCTGGGCTCCGAGGCGCTGGAAAACCTGTTGGAGGGGGGCACGCCGGAGGGCTTGCGGCGGCTGATGGGGCTGGTGTGGGAGCGGCCCGCTTCGCTGCTCGACTATCTGCCGGCGGGAACCTGGGTGGCGATCGACGAGCGCCGCCACTGCCTGGCCCACGGGCAGGCCTGGTTCGAGCACGCCGGGCAGCACCATGCCGAACTGGGGCTGGATGCCCTGCTGCCGGCGCGCCTGCATCGGCCCCCGGCCGAAACGCTGGTCGAAGCGGCCGAGCGCTTCCGCGGTTTCGACCTGGCGGAGCTGCACGACAGCGACAACCACCCCAACAGCCTCGATCTCGCAGGCCGCTCCGTGGCGTCCCATCCCAATCAGTTCGGTCGCCTCGCCCACCAGATCAAGGCCCACCAGCGCGACCGGGAGCGGGTGTGGATCGTCTCGGCCCAACCGTCCCGCGCCGTCGCCCTGCTGGAGGAACACGACTGCGTCTGCCGCTTCGTGCCCAACGCCGCCGACCTGCCGGCCATCGAGCGGCTGGTGGAGCAGGGCACGCCGGTGGCCCTCAAGAACCGTGGCAGCGCCGAGCTGGAAGGTCTGCAGCTGCCGGCCTGGAAAGTGGTGCTGCTCACCGATCGGGAGATCTTCGGCCAGCACAGCCTGTCGGCGGCGGGCTGGGTGCGCCGCCGCCGCCGGGCCGCCAGCCGCACGGTGGATCCCAACCGGATGGTGGCAGGGGATTTCGTGGTGCACCGCACCCATGGAATCGGCCGCTTCCTCAAGCTGGAGAAGCTGGCGATCAGCGGTGAATCCCGCGACTACCTGGTGGTGCAGTACGCCGACGGTCTGCTGCGGGTGGCCGCGGACCAGGTGGGCAGCCTGGGGCGCTACCGCGCCACCGGAGAAAAGGCGCCTGAGTTGAACCGCATGGGCGGAACCGCCTGGAGTCGCGCCAAGGAGCGGGCCGCCAAGGCGATCCGCAAGGTGGCGATGGACCTGGTGAAGCTCTACGCCGAGCGCCACCGGGCCGAGGGCTTCCCCTTCCCTCCCGATGGCCCCTGGCAGAACGAGCTGGAGGATTCCTTCCCCTATGAACCCACTCCCGATCAGGTGCGCGCGATCGCCGAGGTGAAGCGGGACATGGAGCAGCCCTCGCCCATGGACCGTCTGGTTTGCGGCGATGTGGGATTCGGCAAGACCGAGGTGGCGATTCGGGCGATCTTCAAGGCCGTCACGGCCGGCAAGCAGGTGGCGATGCTGGCGCCCACCACTGTTCTGGCCCAACAACACTGGCGCACCTTGAGTGAGCGCTTCGCCCCCTATCCGCTCAAGGTGAGTTTGCTCAACCGTTTCCGCACCGCCGCCGAGCGCAAGGCGATCCAGGAGGGGCTGGCGAACGGCACGATCGATGTGGTGGTGGGCACGCACCAGCTGCTCGGCAAGGGCACCCGCTTCCAGCAACTGGGTTTGCTGGTGGTGGATGAGGAGCAGCGCTTCGGTGTGCAGCAGAAGGAGAAGATCAAGGCGATGCGCAAGGACGTGGACGTGCTGACCTTGAGCGCCACGCCCATCCCGCGCACGCTGTACATGAGCCTTTCAGGCGTGCGAGAGATGAGCCTGATCACCACGCCGCCCCCCCAGCGCCGGCCCATCACCACCCACCTCTGCTCCCGCGACGAGGAGGCGGTGCGCAGCGCCATTCGCCAGGAGCTCGACCGCGGCGGGCAGGTGTTCTACGTGGTGCCGCGGGTGGAGGGGATCGAGGAGGTGGCGGGCCGACTGCGGGAGATGTTGAGCGGCCTGCGGCTGCTGGTGGCCCACGGCCAGATGCCGGAGGGGGAGCTGGAGAGCGCGATGGTGGCCTTCAACGCCGGGGAGGCCGACGTGATGCTCTGCACCACGATCATCGAGAGCGGCCTCGACATCCCGCGCGTGAACACGATCCTGGTGGAGGACGCGCACCGCTTCGGCCTCGCCCAGCTGTACCAGTTGCGGGGTCGGGTGGGCCGCAGCGGCATCCAGGCCCACGCCTGGCTGTTCTATCCCGGCGATGCCTCCCTCAGTGATGCGGCGCGACAGCGGCTGCGGGCGATCCAGGAGTTCGCCCAGCTTGGCAGCGGCTATCAGCTGGCGATGCGGGACATGGAGATCCGCGGCGTGGGCAACCTGCTGGGGATGGAGCAGAGCGGCCAGATGGAGGTGATCGGCTTCGATCTCTACATGGAGATGCTGCAGGAGTGTCTGGCCGAAATCCAGGGCCAGGACATCCCGGCGGTGGAGGACACCCAGATCGATCTGCCGATCACCGCCTTCATCCCGGCGGAGTGGATCCCGGAAAATGAGGAGAAGATGGCCGCCTACCGCGCCGCCGCCGCCTGCGCGGGCAAGGGCGACCTGATGGAGCTGGCAGCGGGCTGGACCGACCGCTACGGGGCAATCCCCGCGCCGGTGCAGAGCCTGTTGCAGCTGATGGAGCTCAAGCTGCTGGCGCGGTGCTGCGGCTTCTCGCGCATCCGACCGGAGAAGCCCAACATCGCTCTGGAGACGCCGATGGAGGAGCCCGCCTTCCGGCGGCTGCGCCAGGGTCTGCCTCAGCACCTGCACGGGCGGTTTGTGTATCAGGCCGGAGCCGGCAGCAGCGCGAAGGTGCTGGCGCGGGGGCTGGGGGTGCTGCCGATCGAGCGGCAGGTGGAGGAGTTGAAGGGCTGGTTGGCGACGATGGCGGCCCAGCTGCCCAGCGCAGCGCGCCTGAGCGAAGCGGAACGCGCCAGGGAAGCCAGGGAACGGGACGAGGCGGTGCTACGGGTGTGAGGAGGGAGGAGCTGCCGGCGCGGAGGGGGCGCCACCACCGACAAGGTTCGTTACAGTTATGAGAACTTCTGTGAAGCCTTCATGACTGAGCTCGGATCGGGTCTGATCGGCACTGCTGCCTCCCTGGCCACCGGTGCCGCCCCCTGGCCGATGCTGCTGAGCGTGGCGGCCGTGGTGGTTTACGCCCTCCTGAGCGACCGGCCGAAGAACGACGACGATGATTCCAGTCCGGGCGGCGGCCTCATGCAGCCCGTGGCCTGAACCGCTGGGGCCGCGGGCTTCAGGGCCCGCCGACGGCGGCGGGCACATTTGAGCTGGCGGGCTGGAAGGGCTTCTGAAGGCTGCCCAGCAGGCGCAGCTGCTTCACCAATGTGGATTCAGCCACCTTGTATTGGCTGTCCTTGCGGGTGCCGATGTCTTCCAGGGTGAGGCGCCGAGCCTCGTCTTCCGGCATCTTCACCGACACGTCGGGATCAATGCCGTGCTTGTGGATGTCGCGGTTGTCGGGGGTGAGGTATTTGGCGATGGTCACGGTCATGCCGGATCCATCCGAAAGGCCGCGCACGGACTGTACCAATCCCTTCCCGAAGGTCTTTTGCCCCACCAGCACAGCCCGCTTGTTGTCTTGCAGCGCTCCGGAGAGAATTTCACTGGCGCTGGCGGAACCCTCGTTGACGAGCACCACGAGCGGCTTGGTGGTGAGGGCCCGACCGGTGGCCTTGTCCACCTTCTGAATGCCGTCTTTGGTTTTGGTGGAAACGATGATGCCTTCGTTCAGCCACTGGCGCGCGATCTCGATGCTCGCCATCAGCAGGCCTCCGGGGTTGCTGCGCAGGTCGAGGATGTAACCCTGCACACCATTGGCCTCCAGATCGCGGAGGGCAGCCCGCATGTCCTTGGTGGCGTTGGCGTTGAACTGCTTGAGGCGGATGTAGCCGATCTTGGTGCCGTCGGGGGCGACATTGATCTGATGATTCACCGCGTGCAGCTCAATCAGCTCGCGGGTGAGCGGCACATTGATATTCTCGCCCTTGCGCCGCAGCACAAGCTTGACGGTGGTGCCCGCCTTGCCGCGGATCAACTTGACCGCGTCCTCGGTGGTCATGCCCTTGGTGCTGCGGCCGTCGATCGAGACGATGACGTCCTTGGGTTGCACGCCGGCTCGCGAGGCGGGGGATCCATCGATCGGGGAGACCACCACCAATTCCCGGGTGTCTTTGTCGAGGCTCAGCTGAATGCCCACCCCGGAGAGCTCCCCGGAGGTGTCAATCTGCATCTCCTTGAATTCGCGCGGATCAAGGAAGCGGGTGTAGGGATCATCGAGAGTACCGAGCATGGCCCGGATCGCCTCGTAGGCATCTTTTGGGGTGCCATAGCTTTTGGCCAGAACTTCGCGGCGGAGTTTGCGCCAGCGCTCCTCGTCGTAGCGGCCGGTGGTGTCGAGGTAATCGCGGAAGACGGTCTGCCAGGCCTGATCCATCACCTCCTTCGGGCTGTCGCTGATCGCAACGCCGGCGGGAGTCATCACCATGTCGCGTGCCATCACCGCCGTGGCGGCGCAGGCCCCCAGGCCGACAAGCGCCACGAGCGTCACGCGCGCGTTTCCCATTCCGGGTTCCTCAATTGCTGAATGCGTAACGCAACGCTAGCGCTGGGCGGGCGTCTGCCACGGCTCAGGGGTCGACCCAGCGGCCGTCCTCCCGAATCAACGCGATCAGGGCCTCGACCCCCTCGGCCTCCGGCACGCGGCGGATCTCTTCCCGACCGCGATAAAGGGAGATGGTGCCGGGGGTTTTGCCCACGTAGCCGTAGTCCGCGTCGGCCATCTCGCCCGGCCCGTTGACGATGCAGCCCATCACGGCGATGTCGAGGCCGGTGAGGTGGGCGGTGGCGGCGCGCACCTTGTGGAGCACCTCCTCCAGGTTGAAGAGGGTGCGGCCGCAGCTGGGGCAGGCCACATACTCCACCATGGTTTTGCGCAGCCCGAGAGCCTGAAGGATCGAGTAGCAGACAGGGATCTCCTTCTCCGGCGCCTCGGTGAGCGAGACGCGGATCGTGTCGCCGATTCCCTCGGCGAGCAGGGGGGC
This sequence comes from Cyanobium sp., assembly GCA_044351065.1. Classification (GTDB taxonomy): domain Bacteria; phylum Cyanobacteriota; class Cyanobacteriia; order PCC-6307; family Cyanobiaceae; genus Cyanobium. The sequence continues at coordinate 12,581 of JBILGK010000008.1, read as the reverse complement.
GATGCCGGCGGTGCTCTTGATGCGGCCGTAATCACCGTCGCCGGCCTCGGTGACGCCAAGGTGGAGGGGATACGGAAATCCCTCCGCATCCATGCGGGAAGCCATCAGCCGGTAGGCGGCCATCATCACCGGCGCCCGCGAGGCCTTCATCGACACCACGATGTTGTGGAAGTCGAGGCGATCGCAGAGGCGGATGAATTCCATGGCGCTCTCCACCATCCCCAAGGGCGTATCGCCGTAGGTGAAGAGCATGCGCTCCGCCAGCGAGCCATGGTTCACGCCGATGCGCAGGGCCTTGTCCTGCGCCTTGAGCAGGCTCACGAGCGGTTCGAGGGTCTGCTGGATGCGCGCACCGATGGCGGCAAATTCCTCGGGGGTGAACTCGCTGCGGTTGGCATCAGGCTTGTCGAATACGTAAAGGCCGGGGTTGATGCGCACCTTGTCGACGTGCTGGGCCACCTCCAGGGCGATCTTCATGCCGTTGTGGTGCACGTCCGCCACCAGCGGCACCGGCATGTAGCTGTCTGCCAGGCGTTGGCGAATCTCCCCCATCGCCTTGGCGTGGGCCAGCGACGGCACGGTGACGCGCACAATCTCGCAACCCGCCTCGTGCAGGCGGCGGATGCCGGCGGTGGCGCCTTCGATGTCGAGGGTGTCCTCATTGATCATCGACTGCACCACCACCGGATGCTGGCTGCCGATCCAGATGTCGCCGACGCGCACCGGGCGGGTGGGCCGGCGACGGATCACGGTGTCGAAGCGGGGATCGTCGGCCAGCGAGGCGGCCGAGCCGTTCCCGGCGGTGGCAGCGGCGTCGGGGCGTGACGGGGCGGCGGTCATCGCGGGGCGCGGGGCGTGGCCAAAGCCTGTCATAGCGGCCAGGGAACTGGCGAGAGGCCCGGGGGGACGACCGCGCGGGGCAGGGTTCAGCTCTTGGCGCAGGGCACCAACAGCTGCGGCATCGATCGGCTGGTCATGGCGCCTGAGCAATCGGAGTGCGGTCGAGTCCAAGGCGCAGGGCCGACCCGTCGGGAAGATCGCTGCGCTCCGCCCGGAGACCGCGGGCCTGACCCAGCCGGGCGAGGCGCCCCCGGGGCTGCTGCTGCTGCAGGAAGGCATCGATCGCCTCGCGGATCAGGGCGCTCTGGCTGCGGTCGCTGCGCAGGGCCAGGGCCTGCAACCCACGGCGCTCCTGCCTGCCTGGCTCGCGGCAGGCCCCATTGCCATCCCGCCGCTCCGCCCGCTTCCATGTCTTCCCGTTCCTCGGATGGGTCCGATCTCTTCTTTCCCGCCCGCGGCATCTCCCTGGCCGGTTCGCTCTTTCCCATCCAGCTGCTCAACCCCGCCTGGCAGCTCAAGCTCGGCTCGGCCCTGATCAATCCCTCCCCCTTCCCATTGATCGGCCTGGGGGCGATGCCTCTGGCCCGCGTGCTCGCTCCCGCTGATCGCCTGCTGCGCAGCCGCAGCCGCAGCCGCCTCGCCGCCCGCCTCGCGGTGGCGGTGGCGGTGGCGGTGGCGCTCGGCTTTCTGCTGCTCATCCCCCTGCTCTCCTGGGCCGCCATCAGCGAGCAACAGCAGCGCGTCAGCAGCCAGGCCTCCCTGATCGCCCGCGCCAACGCCAACCTCAAGGCCCTGCGCCAGGTGGTGGCCAGCGCCAGAAGCGGCCAGGAGCAGCGCGAACGCCTGATCGGCGCCGGCGGCCCCGTGCTCGATGCCCAGGCCCCTGCCCGCCCTGCGGGCTGAAGTGAACGGCCTGCTCGATCAGACCGCCGCGCAGGTGGCCCGCCAGCAGCAGCTGCTGCCGAACGCCAATCCCCTTTCACCCGGGCGGCTCGCACCCGCCCGCCGCGAGGCTGGACGCGGCACTGGAAGCGCCGCCTATCTGCACCAGATCAGCGACCGGACCCCGATCGAGGTCGAGCGGAAGTCCTGATGGTGGTCGCGAGTCCGCCGCGGGGGGGGGCCTTCAGGCTTGGCACTGCTGGAGTAGCGAAAAGTCTGGATTGGCGAACGTCCAATCAGGCAGCGCGACCCGGGGAAGGCGGCTGCAGCGCACAGCACAAGCGAGCACCGGGCCACGATGGAGGAACCGGGTGCTCATGGCCGGAGCCGCACCGGAGGGACGCCTTTCCCCAGGAGGTGCCGGCCATGGGCCATCTCACCCTCGCCATCGAAGATGTCCTCTGGCAGCGGGCCCTGGAGGCTGCCCTGCAGGGGATCACCTCGCGGAACGCCCTCGTGATTGATTGTCCAGGCCGTCCTATGGAAGCCCACCGCCACCAACACGTTGCTGCTGATCGAAGTGGCCGAAGCCAGCCACAGCGGGGCCTCCCTTGACTCAGGCCACAGGGGGGTTCCCATCCCCTTCCAACAGACGAGCAGATCCGGTGGTTCGATGAAGGGCCAGTTCGAGAACGGTTTCGAGGCGAATCACCCGGCCATGGAGGTCGTCGAGGCGGCGTTGCTGCTCCTTCATCAACGACGCCATCTCCTCCACCTTGTCGTTCATCCGGATCACGGTGGTCAGCGCCGAGAGGATGCGATCCGTGACGCTCACAGCTGGGCGTCCAGGGCAGCGCGCACATCAGCCAAGGCCGCATCCAGGATCCGTTCTGTGCGGTTGGTGCTGAACTCGAGCTGCTGCAGGGCAGCTTCCAGCGCTTCCTCCTCAGCCTGGGCGCGGCTGTCGGATTGGGCGTTGCGGTTGGCGTAGGCCGATCCAGCCTCACGGAAAAACTGCCCGAGCGAGATCCCCAGGCTGTGGGCCCGATCGGCAAAGGCAGCCTTTTCCGTGGGTGTCATCAATACAGCGACCCTTTCGGTGGCACGGTCAGTGGCACGGTCAGTGGCACGGTCAGGGGTCATGGTGCCCTGTGCATGATCAGCACATCCTAAGGCGGCTTTGGCCCTGGGCACAGGCGAGCTACCGGCCACGATGGAGGAACCGGGTGCTGATCGAATCGCACTCAGGGCCCAGCCGCAAACGCAGGCCACCCCTCACGGATCAGCAGATCAGTCTTCTCCTCAAGGCCCGGAGCGGCTTCGAGGTCGTCGGCAGCGAAGCTCTGCTGGTTTGATGCCCTGATCGCCCAGCCTGAGCCATGTCAGGGCAGGGCCGGCTGAAGGACTCTCGCCAGCCTCACCCCGTTCTTAGTCCTCGACTAAGCTAAGGCCAATCGCTGGGTGATCGAGATGGCGGCGAATCCTCCTGGTTCACCGGCAGGCCAGCGGCGCATCGTCAATGTCCACCAGGCCAAGACCCATCTCTCGCGCCTGATCGATGCCGCCCATGGCGGCGAAACGATCCTGCTGGCCAAAGCCGGCAAGCCCTGGGCTCGCCTGATGCCGCTGGAGTCCGAGGCGCCCCGGCGGGTGGCGGGGCGCCTGCGTCACCTGGGCCCCCTCAGCGATCCCGAGGCGCTGCTGGAGCCGATCACCGCAGATGAGCTGGCGGAATGGGAGGCAGCTCCACTGGGGCCGCTGGGAGGTTCCCTGGCAGAAACGGAGTGACCGGGACCAACGGCTACCTGCTGGACAGCCACGGGCTGCTGTGGTGGTGGTTTGAACCGCAGCGCCTGTCCCCCACCGTGGCGAGTCTGTTGGAGGACTCGCGCAGCCCCGTTCATGTCAGTGCCGCCAGTGTCTGGGAGCTGAGCCTCAAGCACCATCGCGGCCGTTTGCCGGAGCTGGCGGGCGCCATCGGCGATCTTGAGAAGCTGCTGCAGGCGGATGGTTTCCGCCCTTTGGCGATCATGCCGGCCCATGGTCTGCGGGCCGGCGCCTACAGCCAGGGCCACCGCGATCCGTTTGATCGGCTGCTGGCCGCCCAGGCGGAATTGGAGCAGCTGGTGCTGCTCACCGCTGACCCCCAGCTCGCCGCCTTCCCCTGTCAGACCCTCTGGTGATCTGCTGACCACCCGCTGGCGTGTGATGCGCTCTGGCGCAGGGCGCCGGTGGAGCTGGCTCGGCTGGAGCTGCACAATCAGGCCACCGGCAGAGAAGGCACCAACCGGCGGCATCAGCATCAACCACCGGCGATGGCACCGCGAGCCTGCGTTGTCACCGATACACACCCACCCGCCCTTGGCGGACAGAGCGGCGGCTACTCGCTGAATCAGCGAATCGTGATTGATCAGCCCAGCCCATCGCCGAGGACTGGCACCAGCCGATGGCGGCAGAGGCGGAGCAGGGCCGCCAGGAAGCTCGTGCTGGCCTGGCAGGAGCCAAGGATTACCAGCCTCTCGGCTACCTCCACTTCCGATCCTGACCAATTGCACAAGTGTCATCCCCCCCCCGACTTCAACGCTGCAGCTTTTCAATAAGGCGCGACACTGACTATCTGATGTCATGCCGTTCTGCTTCAAAGCCGCAAGAGACCTCCTCAAGACTTGCGCAGCGGTCGCCACCCTCGGCGCTGTCTTGGCTCCCAGCAATGCCCTGGCTGTAACCACCTGGAATTGGTCTTTTACAACTGATATTGCCGACCAATCTGGCTCGGGCACATTCACCACTGCAGATGTGACTCCAACCGCTGGCACCACCTATCAAATCACCGGCATTTCTGGAACCTACAATCGAGGCGGAACTGCCTATACCATTACGGGCCTGAACGGTGACGAAAGTAATCAGTTTCAATGGAACGGCACTTCTTCGTCGCCAATCTTGACATACCAAGACGACGTTATCTCATTTTATGTTGGGACTGGGACCGATTTTGCGGGTATGCTTAACTCTGCCTCAGGCGGATATGCTCCAGTGGATGACTCTACCAGCACCTTTAACGGTTCGGATGGAGCTATTACGTCATCTTCTCTTGCCCCCGTAAGCCCCCCAGCACCATCCACCGCAGCCCCCGGCCCGCTTCCCCTGCTCGGCGCCGCCGCGGCCTTCCAGGCCAGCCGCCGCCTGCGCCGTCGTCTGAGCGGTTCGCTGCCTGCGGCCTGAAAGGGTGCACGCTGGAGTTGATCCGCTGCCTCCACCGCCTTTCGGATCAACGCTCGGCGGAGTTCCTCTTCTTCCCCCCTGGCCCCACCGCTGTGGGGCCTTTTTGTTGCCCCCTCGCCGCCCGCCTCACGGTGGCGGTGGCGGTGGCGGTGGGCTTTCTCTTGCTGATCCCCCAGCTCTCCTGGGCCGCCATCAGCGATCTGCAACAGCGCGCCAGCAGCCAGGCCTCCCTGATCGCCCGCGCCACCGCCAACCTCACGGCCCTGAGCCAGGTGGTGGCCAGCGCCATGCCTTCGTCAGCCTCGCCCGGTTCTGGTTCACCGGCAGGCCTGCAGCGCTGTGCTGCCTGCCGTCGGCGTTGCCGCTTAGCGTGAGGCCATGGCAACCGACCCGCTCAGCCCCCTCGAACAGGTGCGCCGCCGGCGGCAGGAACGCTGGCTGGAGGAATTGCAGCAAAGGCTGGCAGAGACACTGGCTGATCTGCCCTGCCGAGTCTGGCTGTTCGGCTCCCGGGCCCGGGGTGACTGGGATGGCTTCTCGGATACCGATCTGCTGGTCGAAGCCGACGGTGCAGAGCTGGCGGAGCAAGCCGCCGATCAACTGCGCGCCGCCCTGGTGGGCGATGACGTGCTGGCCCTGGATCAGCGGCGCTGGCAAGCCATGGCCGATTCGCCTTCCCAGCACTGGCGCGCCGTGCATGCGCAGGCCCGCCGCGTGCACCCGCGGCCATGAGTCAGGCCCGCACATCGGCCTGGTGGCGCCAGGCCAACGACGATCTGAAGCTCGCGGACCTGGCACGCCGCAACGGCTTCCATGCCCAGGCCTGTTTCTTTGCCACGCAGGCGGCCGAGAAGGCGCTGAAGGGCGCGATCCTGGAACTCGGCGGCGAACCGCCCCGCAGCCATGTGCTGGGCATGTTGGTCAAGCTGCTTGCGGCCGAGGGTCTTGATGTGACGGCCCTGGCTCCCTTGCCGCTGACGGCCCTGAGCCGGATGACCGTGACCAGTCGCTACCCCCTCGACGACACCCCGCCTAGCGAGTTGTTCGATGCCCGTGACTCCGATCAGGCCCTGCGCACGGCGGAGGCTGTGCTGTCCTGGGTGGAGCAGCTCGATCGCCCCCCCGGCTGAGCCGGACGACTGCGCCACCCTGGCCCCCTCAGCGATCCGGAAGCGCTGCTGGAGCCGATCACGGCAGACGAGCTGGCGGATTGGGAGGCAGCTCCCCTGATGCCGCTGGGGAGTTCCCTGCCAGAAGCGGAGTGAACGGGACCATCGGCTACCTGCTCGACAGCATCGGCTTGCTGTGGTGGTGGGTCGAACCGCAGCGTCTGTCCCACAGCGTGGCGAGTCTGTTGGCCGACTCGCGCAGCCCCGTTCATGTCAGTGCCCCCAGCGTCTGGGAGCTGAGCCTCAAGCACCATCGCGGCCGCTTGCCGGAGCTGGAGGGCGGCTACAGCCAGGCCCACCGCGATCCGTTTGATCGGATGCTGGCCGCCCAGGCGAAATTGGAGCAGCTGGTGCTGCTCACCGCCGACCCCCAGCTCGCCGCCTTCCCCTGTCAGACCCTCTGGTGATCTGCTGGCCTCCAGCTGGCGTGTGATGCGCTCGGGCGCAGGGAGCCGGTGGAGCTGGCCCTGGTGGAGCAACACGATCAGGCCACTGGCGGAGAAGGCACCAAGCGGCTGCATCAGCATCAACCTCCGGCGATGGCACCGCGAGCCTGTGTAGTCACCGATACACCGCCACCCGCCCATGGCGGACGGAGGGGTGGCTGATCGCTGAGGCGGCGAATCGCGGTTGATCAGCTCAGCCCATCGCCAGGGACTGCCCCCAGCCGATGGCGGCAGAGACGGAGCAGGGCCGCCAGGAAACCAGTGCTGGCCTGGCAGGTGCCAAGCATTACCAGCATCTCGGCTACCTCACACTTCCGATCCTGACCAATTGCAAAAGTGTCATCCCCCCTCCGAGTTCAGCGCTGCACCTTTTAATTGAGCCACATACTGACTACTTGGAGTCATGCCGTCCTGCTTCAAAACCACAAGAAATCTTCTCAAGACTTGCGCAGCGGTCGCCACCCTCTGTGCTGCCTTGGCTCCCAGCAATGCCCTGGCTGTAACCACCTGGAATTGGTCTTTTACAACTAATATTGCCGACCAATCTGGCTCGGGCACATTCACCACCGCAGATGTGGTTCTCACCGCTGGCACCACCTATCAAATCACTGGGGTTTCTGGCACCTACAATCGAGGAGGAACTGCCTACACCATCACTGGCCTTGAAACATCTTGGAGAAATCAGTTTCAATGGAATGGTACTACAACATCGCCAATCCTCATAGACTTTACCGATACTGATTATCAGCTCACCCCAGATTTAATTTAACTGGCATTCAATACATTAACCTTATTCAGAATAGCGCCATGGGTTTTAATCCAGTGAATCAAACTTACGGTGGCGGCTTTATTGGTGCTGATGGATCTATCACGTCATCTTCTCTCGCCCCCTACAGCCCACCGCCCACTGGAGTACCCGGCCCGCTCCCCCTCCTCGGCGCTGCCGCTGCCTTCCAGGCCAGCCGCCGCTTGCGCCGTCGCCGCAACGGTTCGCTGCCAGCTGCCTGAGGGGCACACGCAGGAGTTGTGATCCCCTGGCCCCACCGCTGTGGGGCCTTTTTGTTGCTTTGCCGCCTGTCGTCCCCCCTGCCTGCCTGGTGCGCGGCAGGTGGCCTCGCCTTCCCGCTGCTCCGCCTTCTTCCATGGCTTCCCGTTCCTCGGATGGTCCCGATCTCTTCTTTCCCGCCCGCGGCCTCTCCCTGGCCGGCCTGGTGCTCGTGGCCCTCTACCTCTCGATCCTGGCCGGTTCACTCTTTCCCATCCAGCTGCTCAACCCCGCCTGGCAGCTCAAGCTCGGCTCGGCCCTGATCAATGCCTCACCCTTCCCCCTGATCGGCCTGGGGGCGATGCATCTGGCCCGCGTGCTCGATCCCGCTGATCGCCTGCTGCGCAGCCGCAGCCGCCTTGCCGCACGCCTCGCGGTGGCGGTGGCGCTCGGCTTTCTGCTGCTCATCCCCCTGCTCTCGCTGGCCGCCATCAGCGAACAACAGCAGCGCGTCAGCAGCCAGGCCTCCCTGGTCGCCCGCGCCTCCGCCAACCTCAAGGCCCTGCGCCAGGTGGTGGCCAGCGCCCGCAACGGCCAGGAGCTGCGCCAGCGCCTGATCGGCGCCGGCGGCCCCGTGCTCGATGCCCAGGCCCCTGCCCGGCCCCTGCCCGCTCTGCGCGCGGAAGTGAGCAGCCTCCTCGATCAGGCCGCCGCCCAGGTGGCCCGCCAGCAGAAACTGCTGCCGAGCGCCAATCCCTTGCTCCTCGTGCCTGAGATCCTCCGCAATGCCTTTGCCAGCCTGGCACTGGCCCTCGGATTTGGAGGCCTGGCCCAGCGTCCGGGCCGCAGCCGCCATTCGTTCCTGGAGGAGCTCCAGCGGGGTTGGCGACGCCTGCGCTTTCCCGGGTCAAAGCAAAGCCCGCAGCGGGGATCAGGGCCGGCGCCTCCAGATTTCGCCTACCTGCGGCGGCTGAGCGAACAGGCGGAGGCGGAGGCCGAGGATGCACAAAGGCGGTGATGCTCCGCAGGCAAGCCAAGAAATGCGGCACTGGACCAGCGGGTGCTGCTCACCGCCGCCCCCCAGCGCGCCGCGTTCCCCGGAGCGGGCTTCGTCCCGTCCAGCTCAACCCCAACCCCTCCTCGTGTTGCGGTGATGGCTCCGCAAAACCCACCACCAGCCAGCCGGGCATGGCGATTCCATCAACCGTCGCCGTCCGCCCAGATCTCGCTCAGGTCCAGGGTCAACCCTGGAAACTCGGGTCCCGCTTCGAGCACGGTGGCGTTCTCCAAGCGTGTGGAAGGCCCCTGGGCTGGCCACTGCTCCACCGAGCGCCGCTCGGGCAAGATCAACCAGCCCAGGCGGGCTCCATTGGCCTGATAGGCGGCCATCTTGCGGCGCAGGGCGATGACGCCGCGCGGTTCTTCATCGCTGGGGCTTGCCAACTCCACCACCAGATCCGGGCAGAGGGGAGCAAATCCGCGCCGCGCGGCCGAGCCAAGGGCCTGCCAACGGTCCAAACGGACAAGGGAGGCGTCAGGACTGAGCACGGATCCATCCGGCAGGCGGAAGCCGCTGGAACAACCAAAGACTTTCCAGCCCCCCTGCTGATCGGCCCAGAGAAGCAATCGCATTTCGAGACGCGCATTGCGTGCTCCGGTTTCGCTTCCCGTTGGTGGCATCGGAATCACACTGCCATCGGCGGTGAGCTCCAGCACCGCATCACGGTTTTCGGCACAGACCCGTTCAAACTGCTCCGGAGAGAGTCGCAGATCTGGCGGCAACCGCAGGGGCGCCAAGGCATCGAAAGCCGTAGAGGTGCTGGCTGGGCGGGTGGCAATGCTCATCGTCCACAATCACCGTGTTCAAATTTTAAGCGGCCCATCTCTTGCGCAGCACCTGGCCAAGGGTCCAAGGGGCTTGCGGGGAATCGCTGCATCCTGCCGGCGTTGCCAGGCCAACGGCCATTTCTCCCTACGCTGGCCCGGTGGCCCAGCAGCCTCCGTGCGCCCATGGCATCCAGCACCGCCAGCCGACCCCATGCCCGTTTCACGGTGGCGGAATTCCACCGCCTCTGCGAGCTGCTGCCGGAGCGGCGGCTGGAACTCATCGACGGAGAGGTGCTGGAGATGATCGCCAAGGGAAGCCGGCATACGGCGGTGGTGCATCGGTTGGCACGAACCCTTACTCCCCTGCTGGTGGCCTGCGGCTACGAACTGCGCATCGGGGCCCCCCCTGGATCTGGGGGAGCATCAGGAACCGGAGCCCGACCTGGCGGTGGTGACAGCCCGCGCTGATGCCTGGCTCGAAGCGCACCCCAGTGCCGCCGCCGCGCTGTTGGTGATCGAGGTGGCTGATGCCAGCCTCGCTTACGACCTTGACACCAAACTGAGGCTTTATCAGCAGGACGGGATCGCCAATTACTGGGTGGTGGATGTGCGCGAACCCATGGCCTTTTTCCTGCTGCAGGGCAAGACCGAGCAGCCCCTGCTCACGGCCATGCGCGAGCAGGTGGAGGCCCTGGTGGCGGAGCTGCGGGCGCTGGGGTGAGCGGCAGCACCTGGCGACAGGAACGGCTGACCGGTGTCACGCATCAGGACCGATGCGCAGGCGGAAGACAGGTCGCAACCTTGGGTGCAATCACTGCGGCGGCTTTTGGCCTGGGTGCTGGTGCCGACGCCCCCTGCCCCACCGCGATCCGTTTGATCGGATGCTGGCCGCCCAGGCGGAAGTGGAGCAGCTGGTGCTGCTCACCGCCGACCCCCAGCTCGCCGCCTTCCCCTGTCAGACCCTCTGGTGATCTGCTGGCCTCCAGCTGGCGTGTGATGCGCTCGGGCGCAGGGCGCCGGTGGAGCTGGCTCTGGTGGAGCAACACGATCAGGCCACTGGCGGAGAAGGCACCAACCGGCTGCATCAGCATCACATCCCGGCGATGGCACCGGGAAGCCCTGTAGTCCCGGATACACAGCCACTCGCCCTTGGCGGACAGAGCGGCGCCTGATCGCTGAGGCAGCGATTCACGGTTGATCAGCCCAGCCCATTGCCGCGGACTGGCCCCAGCCGATGGCGGCAGAGGCGGAGCAGCGCCGCCAGGAACGCAGTGGTGGCCTGGCAGGAGCCAAGGATTACCAGCATCTCGGCTACTTCCACTTCCAATCCGGGCCAATTGCAAAAGCGTCATCCCCCCCCCCCCCCGAGTTCAGCGCTGCAGCTTTTCAATAAGGCGCATCACTGACTGCCTTAAGTCATGCCGTTCTGCTTCAAAGCCACAAGAGACCTCCTCAAGACTTGCGCAGCGGTCGCCACCCTCGGTGCTGCCTTGGCTCCCAGCAATGCCCTGGCTGTAACCACCTGGAATTGGGCTTTTAATACCAATCCGAGCTCGCCCAGCACTTCCTTTAGTGGTTCAGGCACCTGGACCACTGCCGATGTGACCCCTGCGGCGAACACGACATATACAATCACCGGCATATCTGGAACATTCAATTATCAAGGAATACCCTCTCCAATTACAGGCTTAGATCCCTCTGGGCAAAACACTTTCACATGGGAAGGCCCCAACTCCCGCATGGCCCTCCCTCTCGCAAATGCCGTTAGGTTTTATTATGGATCTAGTAGCTCGGCAGAGCTCACAAGCGTGTTTACCCCTAATGGCAATTTACTCTTCCTTGTCAGATCTTTTAATCCAAACAACGCTAGAATTGTTTCCGGTTACGATACATCATTCTCATCTGTCGCCCCCGTCAGCGCTCCTACTTCCGCCGTCCCCGGCCCGCTTCCCCTGCTCGGCGCTGTCGCTGCCTTCCAGGCCAGCCGCCGCTTGCGCCGTCGCCGCAACGGTTCGCTGCCAGCCGCCTGAGGGGCACACGCAGGATTTGTGATCCCCTGGCCCCACCGCCGTGGGGCCTTTTTGTTGCTTTGCCGCCTGTCGTCCCCCCTGCCTGCCTGGTGCGCGGCAGGTGGCCTCGCCTTCCCGCTGCTCCGCCTTCTTCCATGGCTTCCCGTTCCTCGGATGGGACTGATCTCTTCTTTCCCGCCCGCGGCCTCTCCCTGGCCGGCCTGGTGCTCGTGGCCCTCTACCTCTCGATCCTGGCCGGTTCGCTCTTTCCCATCCAGCTGCTCAACCCCGCCTGGCAGCTCAAGCTCGGCTCGGCCCTGATCAATGCCTCACCCTTCCCCCTGATCGGCCTGGGGGCGATGCATCTGGCCCGCGTGCTCGATCCCGCTGATCGCCTGCTGGGCAGCCGCAGCCGCCTCGCCGCCCGCCTCGCGGTGGCGGTGGCGCTCGGCTTTCTGCTGCTCATCCCCCTGCTCTCGCTGGCCGCCATCAGCGAGCAAAAGCAGCGCGTCAGCAGCCAGGCCTCCCTGATCGTCCGCGCCTCCGCCAACCTCAAGGCCCTGCGCCAGGTGGTGGCCAGCGCCAGCAACGGCCAGGAGCTGCGCGAACGCCTGATCGGCGCCGGCGGCCCCGTGCTCGATGCCCAGGCACCTGCCCGGCCCCTGCCCGCTCTGCGGGCTGAAGTGAGCAGCCTGCTCGATCAGGCCGCCGCCCAGGTGGCCCGCCAGCAGAAGCTGCTGCCGAGCGCCAATCCCTTGCTCCTCGTGCCTGAGATCCTCCGCAATGCCTTCGCCAGCCTGGCACTGGCCCTCGGATTTGCAGGCCTGGCCCAGCGTCAAGGCCGCGAGCTCTCGTTGCTCGCGGAGCTGCCGCTCGCCTGGGATCGCTGGCGCCGACGGCTTGCGCCCGCCCGCCGCAAGGCTGGACGCGGCAGTGGCAGCGGCGCCTATCTGCACCAGATCAGCGACCGCAACCCCGATCCAGGCTGAGCGGAAGTCCTGGTGGCGGTCGCGAGTCCGCCGCGGGGGAGGGGGCCTTCAGGCTTGGCGCTGCAGAAGTACAAGAAAGCCTGGACTAGGAGCCTGTTGCGCATAGATCACCCAGCGCCTCTCCACAGACACCCCTGAATCTGCCCAGATCCCAGTGACAGCAATGGATCTGAGCAAGAGAATGGGTCATGCAAAGCCCCAAGACCTTTCGC